>NZ_FNOL01000001.1:0-901262 GCF_900106655.1 Variovorax sp. YR634 | reverse complement strand
ATCCGCGAGCTGAACGTGGGCAGCGTCAACGTGCGCGAGGTGCCGGGCTACCGCCTGGAGCTCACGCCCTTCGGCGGCATCAAGGACTCGGGCCTGGGGTACAAGGAAGGCGTGCTCGAGGCCATGAAGAGCTTTACCAACACCAAGACCTACTCGTTGCCCTGGTGAGCTCGAGGCCTGCTCCCGGATACACCGGGAGCCAGGCCCTGGCCGCCCATCGCATCGCGTTCTCCATCGTCTTGCGTCCCTTGCCAGGGACGCCGAAGTCGCGCGCGTGGATACGCCCCGATCTGACGAAAAAGCCGACAGGACTATCGAAATACCCATGGGCTTTCGTCGCTGGCACGTCACCCCGCTCTTCTGTAATTCGACCACTCCCCCCACCAGAGGCAGCCGAAAAAAATGTCAGTCGAGCACTTCATTCCCCAAGCCATTCCCCCAGGCGCCGCCATGCGGGCGCGCAAGGCATCAGACCCGATAGGCACGTGCCAGCGCGCTGCCGGATGGACGCGCGCCTTCGCGCTCACGACCGCGCTCGTTGCCGCACTGAGCGGCTGCGGCGGCGGCAGCGGTTCAGGCGGCGCGGCGCTTGCATTGCCGGCCCCGTCATCACCCGCCCCCACATCGCCCGAAGCACCATCGACGCCGCTCGCCAACCGCACGCTGGTCATCGACCTCGACGGCGCCACCTACGCCGCAGTGCAAAGCGGCATCGCCGGCGGCACGCTGCCGAACCTCGCCAAGCTCGAAGTGAGGCTGGCCTACAGCGGCGGCATGGCCGGCACGCCCAGCCAGCAACCCACGCTGGACACGCCCGGCTGGGCGACGCTGCTCACCGGCACCTGGGCCAGCCGCCACCAGGTGATGTCGGAAGCACCGAAGCAGGCGGTGCGCGGCGCCACCGTGTTCCAGTTGACCAAGGGCAAGAACACGGGGCCGAACGGCGCGGCCGTCGCTTCGTCGGGACTGGCCCAATTGCTGTCTTCCGACCACGACAGCGGCTACCTCGACTCGCTCACCGATTGCTCCGGCAATGCGACTGCCACCGACTGCGTGACCACGCAAGCCACGCAACTGATCGGCGGCGACTACGCCACGGTGCTCGCGCAGTACCGCGCGATGAAGGATGCCGCGCTCGACTTCGGACTCGGCTCCACGCAGTACGCGGGCACGCTGGCCAAGCTCGACAAGGCCGTCGGCACTCTCGTCGATGCCACGTCGAAACGCCCGAACACGCGGTGGCTCGTCGTCGTGACCGGCAACCACGGACTCAGCGCCAACAGCCAGGACGACGGCCTTCCGCTGGTGCCCGAGTCGAGCACCTTCATCGGCCTGAGCCAGCCTGCGAACATGGGAACGCAAGGCGTCGGCGCTGCACTGCCGCAGAAGCTGACCGACCTGTATGCGAACGCCGGCATCGCCGACGTTGCGCCGACCGTGCTCGGCTACCTTGGCGCGCTACCGGACGCGAAGACCTACGCGCTGGACGGCAGCCCGTTGACCGGCGCGCAGGCCGTGTCGCAGCTGACCACATCGGTGGCCGACAACAACTCCTCCAGCGCGAGCGTGGTGCTGAACTGGACGACTCCGGCCAAGGGCGCGATCACGGTCGTGCGCGACGGACAGGTCATCGCTTCGAACCTGCCTGCGGGCACCGCCACGTACACCGACAACCAGCTCTCGCAAGTGCTGAGCGCCAAGGGCACGTACCAGCTCAGCTACACGGTGCAGGCCGGCGACGGCGCGGACGCCGCGTCGAGGGCCGTGCTCTCACCACTCGTGTCCTACGTTCCGCCGGTTCCGCTAGCGCCGACGCTGAAGAACGGACTGGTCTCCTACTACCCGTTCAGCGCCACGCTGCCGCCGGTCGATGCGATGGCGCACAGCACGATGGGGCCCGCCGCGAGCGACCTTCCGCCCGCAGCCGGCCTCGTGGTGCCGGGTCCGTTCGCGGGCACCAACGGCCTGCTGGTGGACACGAACTTCGTCAACACCAACGGCGTCGAGGGCTACCGTCTCACGCCGGCCGATGGCTTCGACATCTCCAAGGGCACGGCACCCCAATTCACCATCGGGCTCTGGTTCAAGACGCCATCGTGCGTTGCCACCAACAACGTGACCATCGTCTCCAACAAGAGCTATGTGAGCGGCGGCAACGCCGGCGTTGCCATCGGCCTGTTCGCCAGCTCGGGCAACCAGTGCGGCGTGGCATTCAACATCGGCTCCGGCGGGGGCGTGCGTGCGGACGGTCCGACCAGCCCCTACACGCAGATCACCGTCAACCGCTGGGTGTACATCGCCTTCTCGGTCGACGGCGTGGCCAAGACCATGAACATGTACGTGTTCGATCCGGTGACGAGCACCACCAACCGCGTGGCCGTGGGCAAGTCGACGGGGTCGGTCGATCTCTCCAAGCTCTCGCCGTTTCCGCAGTGGGGCATCGGCGACGACGGCACCGGCACATTCCTGATGAACAAGTGCAACGGCACCGTCACGCCGCCGTACTACGCCGGCAAGTGCGCAACCGCGCCCACGTACCAGCACCACTTCGGCGACCTGGCGATGTGGAACCGCGTGCTGACCGATGCCGAGCTGCAATCGATCTTCCTGTCGAACAAGCCGTTGTCGACGCTGCAGGTCAACTGAGGAGGCACCCATCATGAAATCCAGCTTCTGCCTCTTCCTTGCAGCAGGTATCGCGTGCCTGTTCATCGCCGGGTGCGGTGGCGGCGGCGATAGCGGCGGGGCCAGCCTGCAGTTGCCCGTCGCTGCCGCAACAACAACCGGCGACGGCGCGGCGCCTGCCGAGGTTCCGATCGTGGCGGCGCCATGCGCAAGCTGCGCGGCCGCCGGCACCGACCTGCCGCCAACGCTCCCGAACTCGAAGCTCAACTGCGCGCCCTGAGGGCACGTCGATTGCAACAACCATGACTCCATTCAACCGCCGCTCCTTCCTGCGCGCCGCCGCGGCCGGCGCCGCGCTCGGCCCGTTTCCACCCGCCATCCAGCGCGCGCTTGCCATCCCGGCGAACAACGCGACGGGCACCATCAACGACGTGGAGCACGTCATCATCCTGATGCAGGAGAACCGCTCCTTCGACCACTACTACGGCACCATGCCCGGCGTGCGCGGCTTCAGCGACCGCTTCACCATCCCGATGGCTTCGGGCAACCCCGTGTGGCTGCAGCAGGGCACCGCCGACTCAGTGCAGCCGTTCTATCTCGATGCGACCAAGGGCAACGCGCTGCGCGTCGGCGGCGCGCACGACTGGGGCGACCAGCAATCCGCATGGGACGGCGGGCGTATGGCGGCATGGCCGAAAGCCAAGAACACCAAGATCTCGATGGGCTACCTGCAGCAGTCCGACCTGCCGTTCCATTGGGCGCTGGCCAATGCCTTCACCATCTGCGACGCGTATCACACGTCGATCCACACGGGCACTTTCACCAACCGCATGTTCCTGTGGAGCGGCACGAACGGTGCGAACGTGGCCGGCCAGGCCTGCGTGACCAACGCCAACTGGGGCGGCCTGGGGTCCTCCACCGATGGCCTGACCTGGACCACCTACCCCGAGCGGCTGCAGGCTGCCGGCGTGCGCTGGAAGGTCTACAACAGGCCGGGCAACAACAGCAACAACAACCAGCTGGTGGCGTTCGCTTCCTATCGCGCCGTCGACGAGCAGCTGCGGTCGCAAGGCTCGCCGAATGTGGCGTACTCGCCTGCGATCGAAGCGCAGTCGCCGCTGTACAAGGGCTTCGGCAACACCATGCCCGACGGCGGCTACCTGCAGGCCGTGGCAGACGACATCGCCGCGGGCACGCTGCCGCAGGTGAGCTGGATCGTTGCGCCGGGCCCCTACAGCGAGCATCCGAGCATGTCGGTCCCGCAGCAGGGCGCGTGGTACATCCAGACGCTGCTCGACATGCTCACCGCCAATCCAGAGGTGTGGAGCAAGACCGTGCTCATCATCAACTTCGACGAGAACGACTGCTTCTTCGACCACATGCCGCCGCCGGCCCCGCCGTGGCGCAACGCGGACGGAACCTATGCCGGCAAGTCGACGGCGGACATCACCAACGAGTACTACACGATGCCGCCGCCGCCCGGCGACTCGAGCAAGCGCACGCCCGACGGCAAGCCCTTCGGCGCCGGCGTGCGGCTGCCGATGCTGGTGATTTCTCCGTGGAGCATCGGCGGCTGGGTCAACTCGCAGGTGTTCGACCACACCTCGACGCTGCGCTTCCTGGAGCAGCGCTTCGGCGTGCGCGAAACCAACATCAGCCCGTGGCGCCGCACGGTGTTCGGCGACATGATGTCGTGCTTCGACTTCCGCAACCCCAACAGCGCCAAGCCCGCGCTGGTGACGGCACCGACCAAGGCGCAGGCCGATGCCACGCTGTCGCAGCAGGTGGCCGCGCCCGGCGTGCCTGTGCCCGCGGCGGGCTCGGTGCCGCTGCCTGCGCAGGCGCTTGCCCTGCGGCCTTCGCGTGCGCTGCCCTATCACCTGCACACCAGCGCCAACGTCGACCTGCCCAACGGCCAGGTGTGGCTCACGTTCAGCAACACGGGCACGCAAGGCGCCGTGTTCCATGTGTACGACGAGCTGAACCTGTCGCGCTACCCCAGGCGCTTCACCGTGGAGCCCGGCAAGATGATTTCCGACGCCTGGGCGGCGGTGGCCGACAACACGGGCAAGTACAGCCTGTGGGTGCTCGGGCCCAACGGCTATCACCGGCGCTTCAAGGGCGACATGGGCGCGCTGGCCAGCGGGCCGAACCCGGAAGTTCGCGTGTGCTACGACAGCAGCGGCAACTCGGTGTACCTGACGATCATGAACATGGGCAACGCCCCAGCGACCGTGACGGTCGGCGCCAACGCGTACCGCACAGACGGCCCCTGGACCTACACCGTGGCGCCCGGCATGCAGGTGGAGCCGTCATGGTCGCTCGCAGGAACCAACAGCTGGTACGACTTCACGCTGACCATGGGCACCAGCTTCGAACGGCGCTTCGCGGGGCGGCTGGAGACCGGCAAGGACGGCGTGAGCGATCCGGCCATGGGGGTCGCGGCCACGTAGCCAGCGGCTTACACGCGGCCATCATGATCGCCCGGCATCATGGCGCCCTTTCAGACGACCCAGTGGCCCGGGAGACCCTGCAGTGACGCTCAACCAGATTCGCGCATTCATCGCCGTCGCGCAAGAGGGCGGCTTCACAGCCGCCGCGCGCACGCTGGGCATGAGCCACAGCACACTCAATTCGCAGATCCAGATGATGGAGCGCGAATACGGTGCCGAGCTGTTCCACCGCCGCGGCCGGCGCGTGGAACTATCGGCGCTGGGGCTGGAGATGCTGCCCCTGGCCCGACGCATGATCGCGCTCGAAGGCGACATGAGCTCGCTGCTGGACGACAGCGGCAAGCTGCGGCACGGATCGCTGAAGGTCGGCGCGGTCGGGCCCTTTCATGTCACCGAGATGATCGAGGCGTACCACGCGGTCCACCCTCGCATCAAGATCTCCATCACGCTGGGCAATTCCGAAGTGATCCTCGACGCGCTCGACAAATACGTGAGCGACGTGGGCGTGCTGGCAAGCCGGTTTCCCGACGAGCGCTACTACACGCAGCTCTACGCGCAGTACCCGGTGATCGTGTTCGTGCACGTCGATCATCCGTTCGCCAAGCGCAAGTCGATCGCGCTGAAGGAGTTGTCGGGACAACCGCTGCTGATGCGCGAACCCGCCTCCACGACCCGCAAGGCGCTGGAGGACGCGTTGATCGCGCAGGGCGTGACCGTGCAGGTCGCGATGGAAATCGGAAGCCGCGAGGCGCTGCGCGAAGCCGTGGCCAGGGGGCTTGGCATCGGCACCGTCTCGCAGTCCGAATACGTGCCCGATCCGCGCCTGAGGCCGGTGCGCATCGAAGGCGATGTCGTCTCCACGCACATTCACGTGTGCTGCCTGCGCGAGCGTCGGGAGAGTCGGCTGATCTCGTCGTTCTTCGATGCGATCGACGCCCGCCTGCAGGCTCGCGGAGGATCGATGCCGCCGCTTGCCTCCTCAGCGCTCAGGTAGCCGCAGGCTGCAGCCCTTTGCGCAGCTTCAGCGCCACGTCGAAGAAAGATGCGAGCACGCGGCTCTCGCGCCTGATCTGGAGGCAATAGAGGTAGGTGTGCGTCACGGCGGGGTCGCCCTCTATGCGAACGGTGCGCAGGCGCTCGTCCGGAATGAACTCCGCCTCCGAGACGGCACCGATGCCGATGCCGCGCGCGGCCGCTTCACGGATGGCCTCGCGGCTTCCGATTTCCATGGCGAGCTTCGGACGGACGCCCGCGCGCTGGAAAGCCTCGTCGAGCGCGCGCCGCGTGCTCGAGCCGCTTTCGCGCTGGAGCATCGGCTGTCCGTGCAACTCGTCCAGCCGGATCTGGCCGCGGCTCGCGAAGGGGTGGTCGCGATGCACGAACAGGATGAGTGCGTGCCGCGCATACGGCGTGGCACTGAAGCCGGGCGCCTCATGGAAGCGCGCCAGCACGCCGATGTCGACGGCGTATTCCTCCAGGTCCTTGAACACCGAGGACGAATTGCCCATGCGGATAGAGACGTCGAGGCGCGGGTAGCGCTTGCGGTAGGCATCGACCATCTCGATGACGTGGAAGGGGCCAACCGCCCCGAGCTTGAGTTCGCCGGACTGGAGGTCGCCGCTGTCGTGAAGGAGGTTGTACGAGTCCTGCTCCAGCGAAGCGATCTGCCGCGCGATGGGTAGAAGGCGCTCGCCGACGCTGGTGAGTTCGATGCGGTGACCCTGGCGATGGAAGAGCACGACGTTGTGCTGGCGCTCAAGGGCCTGGACCTGGGTGGTGAGCGTCGGCTGGCTCAGGCCCACGGCACGCGCGGCACCGCTGAAGCTGCCGTGCTGGGCCACGGCGAGAAAAGCACGGAGTCTGGCTGCTGACATCCATAGATTGTCTCAATAGATATGTGACAAATACGTGATCGATTTGATATTTCGTTGTCACATGGCGTTCTTAGTCTTGCGCTAATTCCCAACCTTCACCCCACCGAGCACCACCCATGAGCCCCCTCTTTCGCCTGCGCCGAAGCCTGATCGCCCTCGCCCTGTCCACCGTCGCCGCCATGCCGGCGCTGGCCTCGCCACCGCTCACCATCGGCCTGATTCCGGCCGAGGACTCGCAGGCCATGATCGAGAGCAGCCGCCAGGTGCTCGACAGCCTGCAGCAGCAACTGGGCATGCCGGTCAAACCCTTCGTTGCCACCGACTACAACGGCGTCATCGAAGCCCTGCGCTCCAAGAAGCTCGACGTGGCCTACCTCGGCCCGTTCTCGTACGTGCTTGCCAACCAGATCGCCGATGTAGAAGCCTTCGCGGTGGCCGTCACGAAGAAGACTGGCCAGAGCTCCTACAAGAGCGTGATCATTGCGCGCAAGGAAAGCGGCCTCGCCAAGACCGCCGACCTGAAGGGCCGCACCTTCGCCTTCGTAGACCCGACCTCCGCGTCCGGCCACCTGTTCCCCAAGGCGGGCCTGCTGCAGGCCGGCTACGACCCCGAGACCTTCTTCAGCCGCGTCATCTTCTCGGGCTCGCACGACGCCAGCATCCTCGCCGTGGCCAACAAGAAGGTCGATGCCGCAGCCGTGGCGGACCGCATCCTCGCGAGCGCCATCGCCAAGGGCCAGGTGAAAGCGGACGAGCTCGAGATCGTCTGGTCGTCTAACCCGATTCCCGAATCGCCGATGGTCTGGCGCAAGGACCTCGATCCGGCGCTGAAGGCAAAGATCGCGAAGGCCCTGGCCAACGTCAAGGACCTGCCGTGGGGCGACCAGGGCGTGCTCAACGGCTTCCAGCCCACGAACGACGCGGCCTACAACGTCGTGCGCGACACCGCCAAGGTGCTCAAGCTCGATCTGCGGAGCATGAAGTGATCCGCATCCGGCGGCTCACCAAGCAGTACGGCGACAACGCCGTGCTGCGCGGCGTTGACCTGGACGCGGCTGCGGGAGAGTTCGTGGTGGTGCTCGGCGAGTCGGGTGCCGGCAAATCGACCCTGCTGCGATGCGTGAACCGCCTGGCCGTGGCGGACGGCGGCGAACTGAAGGTCGACGGCATGGATGCCGTGCAGTGCGCCGATACGCGCGCGCTGCGCCAGCGTGTCGCAATGATCTTCCAGCACCACAACGTGGTGCCGCGGCTGAGCGCGTTGAAGAACGTGCTGACCGGCCGCCTGGGTACAGTGTCGACGCTCGCTTCGGTGATGCACTTCTTCAGCCGCGAAGACATCGCGCTGGCGCACGAGTG
The DNA here is from genome assembly GCF_900106655.1 of Variovorax sp. YR634. Lineage (NCBI taxonomy): Bacteria > Pseudomonadati > Pseudomonadota > Betaproteobacteria > Burkholderiales > Comamonadaceae > Variovorax > Variovorax sp. YR634. Next base: position 892,951 of record NZ_FNOL01000001.1, on the reverse strand, counting down.
CCTGGGCCGCGTGGGCCTTGCGCACAAGGCGCATGAACGCACCGATTCGCTGTCGGGCGGCCAGATGCAGCGCGTGGGCATCGCCCGTGCGCTTGCGCAGCGACCGAGGCTGATCCTCGCGGACGAACCGGTTGCCAGTCTCGACCCGCAGACCTCGCGCAAGGTGCTGCAGTACCTGCACGATGCCTCGCGCGACCTGGGGATCACCGTGCTGTGCAACCTGCATCAGGTCGACTACGCGCGCGAGTTTGCCGACCGCATCGTCGGGCTCGCGCAAGGCCGCGTCGTGTTCGATGGCGTGCCGCAGGCCATGGGGCAGGACGACATCGATCGCATCTACAACATGCCGCAACCGGCCGTCGACCGGAAGGACGCAGCCAGCACCCCGACTGCACTGGCCATGCCCTCGATGGCCGGCACGCAAGGATGAACATGACGAACATGAAGACCGCATCGACCAGATACGCCTGGACCGGCCCGCTCCCCGAAGGGCGCCGCGGCTGGTTCAACCTGCTCATCGGACTCTGCATCGTGGCCTGGGCGCTGCAATGGAGCTCCGCCGGAGCCCAGCTCAGCTGGACGGAACTCGCAGCGGGCCTGCCGCAGATCCTGGACTTTCTCGGCCGCACCCTGCCGCCCGACCTGAACATCCTGAGCCGCCTCGTCGCACCCGCGCTCGAGACCGTGCAGATCGCGGTGTGGGGAACGCTGCTGGCCGTGCTGCCCGCCATTCCCCTTTCGTTCCTGGCCGCGCGCAACCTGCAGAGCAACCGGTGGATCTACCAGAGCACGCGGCAGGCATTGAACGTGGTGCGCAGCATCAACGAGCTCATCCTGGCACTGGTGTTCGTCTCGGCCGTGGGCCTGGGGCCGTTTCCCGGTGTGCTGGCGCTGGCGCTCCATGGCGCGGGCATGCTGGGCAAGTTCTTCGCGGATGCCATCGAGGAAATCGACCAGGGCCCGCTCGAAGCCTTGCGCGCGACCGGCGCGCGGCCGTTGCAGGTCATCGTGTTCGGCGTGCTGCCGCAAGTCGTCACTGCGTGGATCGCCGTGGTGCTCTATCGCTTCGAGGTGAACCTGCGCTCGGCGACGGTGCTGGGCATGGTCGGCGCCGGCGGGCTCGGCTTCGAACTGGTGAGCAGCCTCAAGCTCTTTCGCTATCCGGAGACAGCCACCTGCATCATCGTCATCACCGTGATGGTGATTGTTGCGGACACGCTTTCCAGTCAACTGCGCCACCGCATCCAGCGCAGCGGACGGCACTGATCGCGCGTAGTCAGTGCCAGCCTGGCCAGCTGACCAGGACCTGACCACCTTCTGCTGCGCTCTGTCAGTCACCGCCATGTCACGCACGCGCTGAAAGCTCCACCCCTTTCGCTCGTCCGTGACTCTCATGCAGCCTACTTCTCCGCTTCGCCGCGCCCTGGCCCTCGTGCCGGTTTCTTGTCTCAGTCTCTCGGCACTCCTGCTGGTTGCATGCGGAGGGGGAGACAGCGGTTCTTCTTTCGTCTTGCCTCCGGCCGCCGGGGTTTCCACAACGCCGGGCAGCACAACGACCACCAGCACCAGCGGGGTCGTGGTCGGCAGCTACTTCGTCAACGCCAAGGTCTGCCTGGACCTCAACTCCAACGGCCGCTGCGATGCGGGCGAACCGTCCACCCGATCGGACAAGCAGGGCGGCTTCACGCTTGCCGGCTCGGGCGCGGGCATCGTGGCCGAGATCGGCACCGATGCCACGGAGCTCGATCCGTCCATCCCCTCATCCAAGCCGGTGACTTCAGCGCTCGTGCTGCGTGCGCCGAAGGAAGCACCGGGCGTTGTCGACTTCGAATCGACCGCGGTGGTCGCGGAGATGGAAGCCAACGGGCTCGACTTCAAGACCGCTGCGGGCAAGGTGGCAATCTCTGTCGGCGTGGTCGCGTCGAAGCTGCTCGGCGACATCAACACCGAGAGCGACCCCGTTGCCAAGGCCGCGCTCAAGGCCGCTTCCGACGAAGGCCTGCAGCGCATCCGCGATGCGCTCGCATCGGCCGCGAACACTGACGACGTCAAGGCGGTGGTAACGGCCGCCGCCCTGACCGACCGCTACTACCAGACCAAGGCGCCGTACCGCCCGCAGCAGGATGTCAGCACCTACGAGGCGGCGCCCGCGGGCTTCTCGCCGGTCTACACCGAGGTGGTTGCGCGCCACGGCTCGCGCGGGCTCTCGGGCCTCAAGTACGACCTAGCGGTCTACAACATGTGGAAGAAGGCACAAGACGACGGCGCCCTCACGCCGCTGGGCGAGAAGCTCGGGCCCGACGTGCTGAAGATCATGAAGGCCAACTTCCTGCTCGGCTATGGCGTGGCCGGCATCAGCACGCCCGGCTACGGCAACGAGACGCAGGTTGGCATCAATGAGCACACGCAGCTTGCGGCAAGGCTGGTCCAGCGCCTGCCGGCCTACTGGAAGCAGATCGGCGACAACGCCGGCTCCGCCCCACGCCAGATCGTGACGGTGACCTCCGGCGTCGACCGCGCAGTCGACAGCGGCAACTTCTTCGTGCAGTCGCTCAAGGCGACTCAGCCCGCGCTGGCGCCGCTGCTGACCTATCCGCCGGCACCGGCGCCCTACCCCGACAACGGCACGGCCGTGAGCCAGCCGGTGGGCACCAACCGCTTCCTGCTGTACTTCCACAAGCTCGTGAAGGCGACCGACCTGGTAACGAACACCACCAATCCGCTCTACACGACCTACCAGGCCAGCCTGGCCTACCAGAACTACAAGAGCAACGATGCCGACCTGCTCGCCAAGCAGAGCGGCCTCACGGTCACGCCCGAGGCCGCGGCTGCCGGCCGCTTGCTGCTGGAGCGCCTGTTCGCCAGGAGCTTCGTCGACAAGATCGCCAACGGCACGTACAGCTTTTCCAACAGCGGCAGCTTCAGCTACACGAGCGACGACGGCAAGTTCGCGCCCAGCCTGAGCGGTGACGGCAAGACATCGATCAAGTCGCCCGGCGACGCAGGCGCGCTGCTGTACGAGCTGTACGTGATCGCCCCCGCGATGCGCAACGAGGCCGGCGTCGATTTCACGGCCTACATGCCGGCAGCGCAGGCGAAGTTCTTCGCCGCGCTCAACGACGGCTCCGATTTCTACGACAAGGGCCCCGGCATGACGGAGAAAGGCGACATCACCTCGCGCATGTCGCAGATCCTGGTCGACGACATGTTCAACGAAGTCGATGCAATCGCCAGGGGCGACCGCTCGCACGCGGCCAAGCTGCGCTTCACGCACGCGGAAATCATGATGCCCTTCGCCGTGCGCATGGGACTGAAGGGCGAGGACCAGAGCGTGCCCAAGGCCTCCAGCTTCAGCTACGACAGCAACACGTGGCGCGGCGACTACGTCTCGCCGATGGCGGCCAACATGCAGTGGGACGTGTTCGCCGACGGCGGCGGAAAACTGCTCGTGCGCATGCTCTACAACGAGAAGGAAACCGACTTCAAGGCGGCCTGCGATGGCGCCAAGGCTGCGGGCACGGCGCACTACTACGACTACACGGGCCTGAAGGCCTGCTACGGGCACGCGGCCCAGTAGCCCCGCATCTCCCCGCATCTATTTCCTGGTCTTCCTGGCGGGCGTCTTCACGCCCTGGCGCAGCGAGCGTTGCCTCAGCGTCGCGCCCGAGCCCCGCGGTGGGCGCGCCGGGGCCACGTCGTGCTGGCTCGCCCGCAAGGTGAAATCGCAAGTCTTGACGGCCAGCTCGACGATGCGCGCCAGCGCGGGGCTGGAGTTGTCGCGCCGGTAGACCGCGCTGTAGACCAGCGGCGGGGGCATGGGGTCGCTCTTCACCACACGCAGCAGGCCGCTCTTGATGTCCGGGCGCACATAGTCGAGCGCCTGCTGGCTGATGCCGAAGCCGCTGATCGTCAGTTCGCGCAAGACGGTCGTGCTGTTCGTCAGCATGACCTTGCCAAAGCGGAAGCCGTGCTCCGCGCGCCAGGCTTCGTAGAACCTGTTCTTCGAGGCGCCTGCGGGCTGCTCGATCACGGGGTAGTCGGCAAACTCGTGCGGCTTCAATGCCCGCGCGGGAATGTCGAGCCGCGGGCTCGCGATCCAGGCCTGGTCGACCTGCCCCACCTTGATCGATTCGAAGGCCTGGCCCCAGAAGATGCCGGGCATGATGGTCAGGTCGAGCTTGTTGGCTTCGAGGCGCTCGAAGAGCGTGAGCCCCGCGTCCACCACCGGCTCCAGCGTTACCTGGGGATGCAGCTTCTGCAGCAGCTGGATCAGGCGCGTGAGCCAGGTCATCGCAATCAGCTCCGTCACGCCCACCCGGAAGGTGCCGCGCAGCGTCTTGTCGAGGCTGATGTCGTGCTCGATGCGCTGCCAGAGCCGTTGCGCTTCTTCCGCGAGCGGCAGCAGCTCCCGGCCGGCCTGGGCCAGCTCCAGGCCGTGGGAGGTGCGATGCAGCAGGGGGCCGCCGAGCGACTCCTCCAGTTCCGCCAGGCGCTTGGAGATGGCCGACTGCGTGGTGTGCAGCTTCACCGCCGCGGCACTGAAGCTCTGGAGCTTGGCGCTGAAGAGGAAGGCCTCCAGCTGCTTGAAAGTGAAGTTCATGCCAGCGGAATGTACGCCCATGGCTCTGCAGGAAAAAAAGGAATACCGCGCTCCTCCGATTTCTCGTTTGTCCTGCGGCAGCCGGACTTTGATACTGCGTGCATGCTTCACATCGCACCACGCCTGAATCGAATCAAACCATCCCCCAGTTCCATGGCCGGCCAGAGGGCGCGCGAGCTGCGCGCGATGGGCCGGGACATCCTCGGCCTGACCGCGGGCGAGCCCGACTTCGAGACACCCGGGCACATCAAGGAAGCGGCAATCCGAGCCATGACCGACGGCCAGACCCGCTACACGGACGTGGGCGGCACGCCGGTGCTGAAGGAGGCCATTGCCGGCAAGTTCCTGAACGAGAACGGGCTGGCCTACACACCGGGCGAGATCATCGTGGGCACCGGCGCCAAGCAGGTGATCTTCAACGCACTCATGTGCACGGTCGCAGCGGGTGACGAGGTGATCGTGCCGGCGCCCTACTGGGTGTCTTACCCGGACATCGCCCTGCTGGCCGGCGGCGTCCCCGTCTTCGTCGACTGCCCGGCGGCATCGGGCTTCAAGCTGCAGCCTGCCGACCTCGAACGCGCCATCACCGGCAAGACGCGCTGGCTGATGCTGAACTCGCCGAACAACCCGAGCGGGGCGACCTACACGCGTGCCGAGCTCCAGGCACTGGCCGAGGTGCTGCGGCGCCACCCCCACGTCTGGGTGCTGACCGACGACATCTACGAGCACCTGATCTATGGCGACATCGAGTTCGCCACCATGGCCCAGGTGGCGCCCGACCTCAAGGACCGCACGCTGACGGTGAACGGCGTTTCCAAGGCCTACGCGATGACGGGCTGGCGCATCGGCTACGGCGCCGGGCCTTCGGCGCTGGTCAAGGCGATGGTCAAGCTCCAGTCGCAGAGCACCTCCGGGCCGAACTCGATCGCACAGGCTGCAGCCGTCGCCGCGCTCACGGGACCGCAGGGCACCATTGCCTCTAACCGGCGCGAATACGAGAAGCGGCGCGACATGGTGGTTGCCTCGCTCAATGCCATCGACGGCATCCGTTGCACAGCGCCCGACGGCGCGTTCTACATCTTCGCGTCATGCAGCGCGCTGTTCGGGCTTCGCACACGCACGGGCGCCGCAATCGAGAGCAGCGACGACTGGGTGATGCACCTGCTCGATTCGCAGGACCTGGCGGCGCTGCAAGGCAGTGCCTACGGCGTGCCGACGCATTTCCGCATTTCGTTCGCCGCCAGCACAGAGCAACTGCTGGAAGGGTGCCGCCGCATTGCGCGGGCGCGCGACGAACTCTCGGGCCAAGCCATCAACCAGGAACTGCAATGAAACTCCAACCTCTTCTGAAGCTGCTGCCGGCCCTTGCCGCGGGCACCGTCTGGCTTGGCGCCACCCATGCGTGGGCTGCAGATGCCTTTCCGTCGAAACCGGTGAAGATCCTCGTCGGCTTTTCGCCCGGCGGTTCCAACGACGTCGTGGCGCGCCTGATCGCGCCGAAGCTGGCGGAAGGGCTCGGGCAGCAGGTGCTGGTCGAAAACCGTCCCGGCGCCGGTGGCAACATCGCGGCATCGGCGATGCTCGGCGCGCCTGCGGACGGGCACACGCTGCTGATGTGCACCACGGGAACCCTGTCGATCCAGCCGTACATCCTGAAGAGCATGCCCTTCGATCCAGAGAAGGACATCGCACCGGTCACGCAAGTCGTCAACGCGCCCTACATGCTGCTGGTCAATTCGACCCTGCCGGTGAAGAGCGTCAAGGAGCTCGTTGCATACGCCAAGCAGAAGCCCGGCGAGATCAACTTCGCTTCTTCGGGCACGGGTACCGGCGGGCACCTTGCGGGCGAGATGCTGAAGAGCCGAGCGGGCATCGACATCGTTCACGTGGCCTACAAAGGCACTGGCCAGGCCATGACGGACCTCATTGCAGGCCAGGTCTCGATGATCTTCGACCAGCCCGTCAGCTCGATGCAGTACGCACGCGCCGGCAAGCTCCGCGCGCTGGCTGTGGCCAGCCCGCGCCGGCTGGCGGCCTTTCCGGACATTCCGACCGTGACGGAAGCCGGCGTTCCCGACTTCGACCCCGTGACCTGGGCAGGCATCTGCGCGGCGAAGAACACGCCGCCGGCCGTCGTCGAGCGCATCCAGCGCGAGGTTGCCAAGGTGCTGGCGATGCCCGAGATCTCCAAGCGACTCGCATCCGACGGCCTGGAGCCCGTAGGGAGCACCCCCGAGCAATTCCGCGCCTTCCTGGCTGCCGACAAGCGCAAGTGGGGCCGCGTGGTGAAGGACGCCGACGTCAAGGCCGAGTAAGAAAGAGAACGAGAGACAGACGATGAACCAGCTACCCGACATCATTCGCGACTTCGAGCGCGTTCCCTCCGATCTGGTCCGGCAGGCCTCGGCGTTCCAGCCGGCCATCCTTGCCGACGTGGCAGGCCGCCGGGGCGCCCTGCACGGCCGCATCCAGGCCTTGCGCCACCGGATGACGCTCGTCGGCAGTGCACTCACGGTCGAAGTGCGGCCGGGCGACAACCTGATGATCCACGCCGCCATCGCGCTGGCAAAGCCCGGCGACGTGCTGGTGATCGACGGCAAGGGCGACCAGAGCGCCGCCCTGATGGGCACGATCATGATAAACGCCTGCCGGCAGGTCGGCATCGCCGGCGTGGTGATCGACGGCGCGGTGCGCGACAGCGTCGAGATCGACGAGATGGATTTTCCCGTCTTCTCGGTCGGCACCAATCCCAACGGCCCGACGAAGCTGGCCTCGGGGCGCATCGGGCATCCGGTGTCCGTGGGCGGCGTGGCCGTGCGTGCAGGCGACCTGGTCGTGGCCGATGCCGACGGCGTGGTGGTGGTCGAGCGGGAAAGAGTCGAGACGCTTCTTCAGGCCGCAAAGCAGAAGGTCGAGGACGAAGCCGCACGCATCGAGGCCATCAGGAAAGGCGACACGGCGGCCAAGTGGCTGGACTCCGCCCTGCGCAAGGCGGGCGTGCTCAAGGAAAACGAGACGCTGTAGGCCTCATTCGACCGATGGCATCTGCGCCGGAAGGGCGATTGCGCACGGCGGAATTCAGGCGCTCATAATGTCCGCCGGCCACGCCAGAGGCCGCCTTCCCCTCCTCTTTCAGATCCGAGCTTTCTTTTCTGGCGTTCACTGGACGACACCATGAGCTCACTGCACATGTTTCTACCGGTATGCGAACCAGCACGCAGCGAGGCGCTGGCGCAGTTGATAAGGACACATCACGTGCCCCGCCACCTCGTCAAGGGCGTCGCGATCAGGAACCGCAGTGCATGCGGGCCGACCGCTCCGGTCGACGCACCGCAGCAACAAAGCCTGCAGCAGGCGCAGGAATCCCAGGCATCCGCTGCTGCGCGGGAGTAGCCGCATCGCATTCGCCGTCCGGGCGCCTATGGCCGAAGAAACCGGAGCATTCCCCGGCGTGCCCGCCTGCCTGCCCCGAACTACTGTTGCGCCCACTTACCTGCCTTGCACTCGGAGAGGTCGAGTGCTTTTGCTAAGCTGACCGGCCAAATGCAGCGCTGCGCCGCGCGCGACGCAAAGATCATTGGCAATCAACAAGTCAGCAAACCCATGAAAATCGCCACCTGGAACGTCAATTCCCTCACTGCGCGCCTGCAGCACGTGCTCGACTGGCTCATTGCCAACCCGGTCGACGTGCTGTGCCTGCAGGAGCTCAAGATGACCGACGACAAGTTCCCGCTCGAGGTGCTGAAGTCGGCCGGCTACGAGGCCGCGGTGTTCGGCCAGAAGACCTACAACGGCGTGGCGATTCTCAGCCTTGCACCGGTGCGCGACGTGGTGAAGAACATCACCGACTTCAGCGATGACCAGTCGCGCGTGATCGCGGCCACGGTCGAGACGCCTTCGGGTCCGCTGCGCGTGGTCAACGGCTACTTCGTGAATGGCCAGGAGCCGGGCAGCGAGAAGTTCGCATACAAGATGAAGTGGCTCGACGCACTGCGCGACTCGCTGCGCCAGGAGCTGGCGGCCAACCCGAACCTGGTGCTGCTGGGCGACTTCAACATCACGCCGGAAGACCGCGACAGCTTCGACCCGGTGGGCCTGAAGGAAACGATCCATCACACGACGGAAGAGCGCAACCACTTCAAGGCGCTGCTCGACCTGGGCCTGACGGACAGCTTTCGCATGTTCGAGCAGCCCGAGAAGAGCTATTCGTGGTGGGACTACCGCATGCTGGGCTACCAGAAGAACCGCGGGCTGCGCATCGACCACATCCTGGTGAGCCAGCCGCTGGTGCCGCGCGTGAAGGGCTGCATCATCGACCGCGTGCCGCGCAAGTGGGAAAAGCCGAGCGACCATGCGCCGGTGGTGCTCGATCTCGAGCAGGGTGCCTGAGCCCATGACCATACGCAACCTCGCAATCGCGGCCGTCGCGCTGACGCTCACGGCCTGCTCGCTGCTGAAGCCCGGCGACAAGGCGGAAGAAGGCGGCAAGAGCGCTGCAACCTCGCCTGCGGACGAGACCGCGTCCGGACGCGACGTGCCGACGGTGCGGCTGATCACCGCGCAGACGCCGGCCGTGCGGACCTACCGCAAGATCGGCGCGCGCCACATCTACAACAAGTACGCGAGCCGCATCTACAAGGGCAAGATTCCGCCGCTGGTGTATGCGGTGGTGGTGGTCGAAACCGACATCGACGCCACGGGCAAGGTGATCAGGGTCGATTTCAGCCGCACGCCGAGCCATGCACCCGAAGTACCGCCGATGATTGCCGAGCTGATCAAGGCCACGTCGCCCTTGCCGAACCCCGGCAAGCTCGGCGCCCATACGTACGTGGATACCTGGCTCTGGGACAAGAGCGGAAATTTCCAGATCGATTCGCTGACCCTGGGCCAGCGAAGCCGATAGTCACGCCGCCGGCGTCGCTCGCCTCGCTCAAGTCCAGTTCTGCTGGACCCAGCTGCGCACCGCCGCCCACTCGGGCGAGCTCTCGATGTATTTCTGCGTCGCACTCACCAGCTCGCCCACGTTCTTGTAGTCGTCCAGGCCGAACGGCTGGGCCAGCGGTACGTTGCCGCGCATGTAGTTGTTGCCGAGCAGCTGGCCGGCCTGGGTCGCCGCCAGCTCCGCGGTGGCATCCATGGTGAGGTTGAGCAGCGCAGTAGCCGGCACCACGCCGTCGCTGAACGGCCACAGCCAATGCGTGACGCCCCAGTCCAGCGGGTTGGACACGGAACTGGGCGGCACACCCACCGGATTGACGCCGGTGCCCAGCGACAGCATCACGATGTCCGACGGGGCGGTGGCGCAGCCCTGGTAGATTGCTTCCACGATCGCCGTCATCGAAGGGTTGTTGGCGAAGGTGCCGCCGTCGGCGAAGTAGCCGAAGTCGCCCATCTGGTACGGCGGGAAGTACGTTGGCGCGGCCGAGGTGGCCAGCGCGGCGTCCACCATGCTGATGCCGCGGTAGGCGTTGCTCTGGCCGTTGGAGATGGTGCACGGCGCCCAGCTGTTCTGGTTCGCATCCCACAGCCGCGCGGAGTTGACGGCCACGAAGCGGCTCGCCGAGGACAGCGCACCGCCGCTACCCACCAGCTGCTGGGCGACTGATTGCAAGCCGGTGTTGACGTACTGGCACTTGAAGATGCCCGGACCGCTGCCCAGCAGGTCTTCCGTCGACTGCGCCGGTGCCCGGTCCTGCTGCTTGGCTTGCGCGTCCAGCAGCCAGCCGTTGGGCTTGAAGATGGTGGAGCCATCGTTCTGGTAGACGCTGACGATCTTGTCGATGCTCACGTTGTTCACCAGGCCCAGCGAGATCAGGCCGCCGGTGGACGTGCCGGCGAAACCGTTCGCGCCTGCGACGATGCCGAAACTCTTGTCCAGGTCCTGGATCAGCATCGCCGTGATGACGCCGCGGATACCGCCGCCGTCGCAGCAGAGAATCTTGAAAGACATGGCTACGCTCCTTGCTTGAGTGGACGGTACCCGCGGCGCGCGGGCCCGGATGCTCCTTGGTCTCAGGCCGGAATGTGAGTCAATTGGTGAAGCAGCGCATCACTTGAACGAGGGATGGGCGATCTTCTGCACCGGTACGGCCGGCTGGATAAGTCCGGCCGGTAATAAAAAAGGCCCCAAGGGGCCTTTTCATTCGATGCCGAGTTCCTGGATCTTCCGGGTGATGGTGTTGCGCCCGATGCCCAGTTTCTGCGCGGCCTCGATACGGCGGCCGCGCGTGTTGGCCAGGGCTGTGAGGATCAGCCTCGACTCGAAGCGGCGCGAGAGCACGTCCCACACATCGGTGCGGCCGGCCGCGAGCAAGGCCTGGGCTTCGTGCTCCAGGCCGCTTTCCCAACTGCTCACGCCCGCATGGGCTTCAGCGGGCTCGGAGACGGCGTGCGCGGGCGCCGATTCGCTGCCTGCAACTGGCAGCGACGCCACGGGCTGGGCCGCTGCGGTCGGCGCGACGGTCGCGGCTTCGGGCACGTGGAGAGTCTCAGCGCCTGCACCGACGGCCATCACCTCGGGCGGCAGGTCCTTCGCTTCGATCAGTTGGGCCGGCGCCATCACGGTCAGCCAGTGGCAGATGTTCTCGAGCTGGCGCACGTTGCCCGGGAAGCCGAAGGCCGCGAGCTTGGCCAGCGCCGCATCGGAAATGCGCTTGGGCTCGACGCCCAGCTGACGCGCGCTCACCTGCAGGAAGTGGCGCGTGAGCGCGGGCACGTCTTCACCGCGTTCGCGCAGTGCCGGCAGGCGCAGGCGAATCACGTTGAGGCGGTGGAACAAGTCTTCGCGGAAGCCGCCGAGCTTGACGCGCTGCTCCAGGTCCTGGTGGGTGGCCGCGATGACGCGCACGTTGGCCTTGACCGAGTTGTGGCCGCCCACGCGGTAGAAATGGCCGTCACTCAGCACGCGCAGCAGGCGCGTCTGCAGGTCGAAGGGCATGTCACCGATTTCGTCGAGAAACAGCGTGCCGCCCTCGGCCTGCTCGAAGCGGCCGCGGCGCATGGTTTGCGCACCGGTGAAGGCGCCGCGCTCATGGCCGAAGAGTTCGCTCTCCAGCAGGTCCTTGGGGATGGCGGCGGTGTTGATGGCAACGAAGGGGCCGTTGGCGCGCGGCGAGTGCTTGTGCAGCGCACGCGCCACCAGTTCCTTGCCCGAGCCCGATTCGCCGGTGATGAGCACCGTGACGTTGCTTTGCGAAAGCCGGCCGATGGCGCGGAACACGTCCTGCATCGCAGGGGCCTGGCCGAGCATTTCGGGCGCTGCGACCATGCGCTCTTCGGCGACTTCCTCGCGCTGGCTTTCATCGACGGCACGGCGGATGAGTTCGACCGCACGCGGCAGGTCGAAGGGCTTGGGCAGGTATTCGAAAGCGCCGCCCTGGAAGGCCGAAACGGCGCTGTCGAGGTCGGAGAAGGCCGTCATGATGATGACGGGCAGGCCGGGGTGCTTGGCCTTGATCTTGTCGAGCAGGTCGAGCCCGGAACCGCCGGGCATGCGGATGTCGCTCACCAGAACCTGGGGACCTTGCTGATCGTCGTCGGCGGCCTGTTCGAGTGCTGCCAGCACCTCGCGCGTGTTCGTGAAACTGCGCGTGGGCAGGTCTTCGCGCAATAGAGCCTTCTCGAGCACGAAGCGAATCGATTGGTCGTCATCAACTATCCAGATCGGCTTCATGCATCTCCTCTGTTGCCGGTGGCTGCGCTAGGGCAGCGGTATCAATATCTTGAAATCGGTTCGGCCCGGGACGCTGTCGCACTCGATCACGCCGTGATGCTGTTGCACAAAAGTTTGCGCGAGCGTCAATCCCAGCCCTGTCCCGCCTTCCCTGCCCGATACCAGCGGATAGAAGATGCGGTCCTTGATCGTGTCCGGCACACCCGGTCCATTGTCGATTACATGCAATTCCAGTGCCAGTCGATACCACTGCTTGTTGAAGATCACCTGACGGGCTATGCGCGTCTTGAAAGTGATCTGCGCGTCGCCTGCCGCGCGGCGCTCGGTCAGCGCCTGCGCCGCGTTGTGCGTGATGTTGAGCGTGGCCTGGATGAGCTGCTCGCGGTCGCCGCGGAACTCGGGAATGGACACGTCGAAATCGCGCTCGATGTGCAGGTCGCGCGGAAACTCCGCGAGGATGACCGAGCGCACGCGCTCGCACACCTCGTGGATGTTGACGTCGCCCACCACGTGCGGACGGCGGTGCGGTGCCAATAGCCGGTCGACCAGCGTCTGCAGCCGGTCGGCCTCGTGGATGATGACCTGGGTGTATTCGATGAGGTCGCGCGATTCGACCTCCATCTGCAGCAGCTGCGCCGCGCCTCGGATGCCGCCGAGCGGGTTCTTGATCTCGTGCGCGAGGTTGCGGATGAGCTCCTTGTTGGCCTGCGCCTGGTCGATGAGGCGCTCTTCGCGGTCTTGTCGCACCTGCTGCTCGAGCGGCGACATCTCGATGATGAGCTCGCCCTTCTTGTCGCCCTGCGCAAGCGTGACCTGCACGGGCATCAGCTCGTGGTTGACGCGGCGCAGGAAGGCCTCATAGCGCAGCGTTGCAAAGTCGTTGCTGCTCGCACCGTCGATGGCCGTACGCAGCACCTGCGGCTCATGAAAACACGCGCCGAACTGCGAGCCTTCGAGCGTGCGGCGCGAGGTGCCCAGTGCGTCTTCGAGGCCTGCGTTGGCGAACAGCACGGAGCCGTTGCTGTTGACCACCGCGATCAGCGTGGACAGCAGGTCGAAGGACTGGAAGCGCGGATTGGCGCCGGTCGCCTTCTTCCCGAACACCATGACTACTGCGGCTGCTGCTTGTTCGGCAGGCGGCCGATTTCGCGGCGGATGCCGGCGATGTCACTCTCGTTGCGCGCCAGTTCAGCCTTCATTTCGGCGACGCGGTCCAGGTACTTCTGGTAGTTGCGGCCTTCGCTGCCCTGCTTCTCGGGCTCGCCGTTGTTGTATTCCTTCTGCAGCTCGGCCTGGCGCGCCTCGGCCTTCTTGAGCTCAGACTCGAGCACCGAACGAGCCTCGCCGTCACGGGCACGCTGGTCGACGCCTTCGACACGCGGGCTGCCCGCCGGCGCACGCGCCGCGGAAGAGCCACCGGACGACGCAGAGCCACCGCCCGAAGACTTGGTGCCTTGCACGACCGTGACGTTGCCGCCTTCCATGACCTTGCAGCCCTTCTGCTGGGCGATGGTGGCGTTGTTGGTGTACTCGTTGCCGCAACGCCAGACGCGTTCCTGCGCGAGCGCCGGCAGCGCGATCAATGAACCGGCCAGGAAAATAAGAGAAGCAGTCTTCATGTGTATCGGTGGAGGGCGGCGACAAAGGTGCATTTTCGTGCAATTCGATGCCACCAGTGACAAGATGTTCCACTCCATTGAAAAAGGACGGCCGTGGCCGTCCTTTTTCATTACATCCCCGCCAATGGATTGGTGAGGTTGTACTTCGCGCGATTACAGCGAGTAGTACATGTCGAACTCGACCGGATGGGTCGCCATGCGGAAGCGCGTGACTTCCTGCATCTTCAGATCGATGTACGCATCGATGTACGCATCGGTGAACACGCCGCCCTTGGTCAGGAACGCACGGTCCTTGTCCAGGTATTCCAGGGCTTGGTCGAGGCTGTGGCAGACGGTCGGGATCAGCGCGTCTTCTTCCGGCGGCAGGTGGTACAGGTCCTTGCTGGCGGCTTCGCCCGGATGGATCTTGTTTTCCACGCCGTCGAGACCGGCCATCAGCAGCGCAGCGAAGCCGAGGTACGGGTTCATCAGCGGATCGGGGAAGCGCGCTTCGACGCGGCGGCCCTTCGGGTTGGCCACGAACGGGATGCGGATCGAGGCCGAGCGGTTCTTGGCCGAGTAGGCCAGCTTCACCGGGGCTTCGAAGCCGGGCACCAAGCGCTTGTAGCTGTTGGTGCCGGGGTTCGTGATGGCGTTCAGGGCACGGGCGTGCTTGATGATGCCGCCGATGTAGTGCAGGGCGAAGTCCGACAAGCCTGCATAGCCGTCGCCAGCGAACAGGTTCTTGCCGTCCTTCCAGACCGACTGGTGCACGTGCATGCCGGAGCCGTTGTCGCCGACGATGGGCTTGGGCATGAAGGTGGCGGTCTTGCCGTAGGCGTGGGCCACGTTGTGGATCACGTACTTCTGCAGCTGGACCCAGTCGGCGCGCTGGACCAGCGTGCTGAACTTGGTGCCAAGTTCCATCTGGCCGGCGTTGGCCACTTCATGGTGATGCACTTCGACCGGGATGCCGAGCGATTCGAGCACCAGGCACATTTCCGAGCGCATGTCCTGGAAGCTGTCGACCGGGGGAACCGGGAAATAGCCGCCCTTGACTGCCGGACGATGGCCGGTGTTGCCGTGCTCGTATTCCTTGTCGGTGTTCCACGAGGCTTCTTCGGAGTCGATCTTCACGAAGCAGCCCGACATGTCGTTCTTCCAGCGAACGCCGTCGAAGACGAAGAATTCGGGTTCCGGACCGAAGAAGGCGGTGTCGCCCAGGCCCGAAGCCTTCATGTATGCCTCGGCGCGCTTGGCGAGCGAACGCGGATCGCGCTCGTAGGCCTTGCCGTCGGCGGGGTCGATCACGTCGCAGGTCAGGATCAGCGTCGTTTCTTCGAAGAAGGGGTCGATGTTGGCGGTGTTCGGGTCGGGCATGAGCTGCATGTCCGAAGCTTCGATCCCCTTCCAGCCAGCGATGGACGAGCCGTCGAATGCGTGGCCCGAGGTGAATTTGTCTTCATCGAAAGCCGAGACCGGCACGGTCACGTGCTGCTCTTTGCCACGGGTGTCGGTGAAGCGGAAGTCGACGAACTTGACCTCGTTTTCCTTGACGAGCTTGAGTACATCGGCGACGGTCTTTGCCATCAGTTTCTCCTGAGTTGGATGGTGGTTAGGAATACAGGGACGAGGGATGCAGTTTCTGTGCCATTGTCACCTCACTCGATGAGGCTTTAGTGGCCGCCGCAAACCCCAAATGAACGCGGAATTTCACCAAAATGGTGCGCTCAGCATTAACGCACCAATTCTGGACCAAGCTTGGCATCAAAGGTGTGCAACCCTTCGATCAGCTGGACATAGGCGGCATCGAGCCGGCCGGGGTCACCCTTGACGCCCAGCTCGATGTGGCGGCCGTATTCGGGGTGATCGACGCTCGGCAGGCTGAACACCTTGATGCCGGCGTGGGTGGCCTCGATGGCCTGCATGAGCGGCGTCAGCGTGGCTTCCATGGCACCGAAAACGATCACCGACTTCTCGGCGACGGCATTGCGGGTAAACAGTTCGGCGTAACGGCCGTCGAGCACGGACTCGATCATCGGCCAGGCCATGACGGGGAAGCCCGGCACGAAGTGCACGTCGCCGACGCTGAAGCCGGGGATCTTGTTGTACGGGTTGTAGATGAGCGCGGCGCCCTGCGGAAACACGCCCATGTTGAGCCGGTGCACGTTGTCGGACCGGTCGGGCTCGTAGGGCACGCCCTGCTCACGCGCGGTGTCCTGCATGCGCTCGCGGATCAGCAGTTCGGCCTCGGGGTGCAGCGCCAGCGGCACGCCCAGCGCCTTGGCGGCGCACTGGCGGGTGTGGTCGTCGGGCGTGGCGCCAATGCCACCGGTCGAGAAGACGATGTCGCCCGAGGCGAAGGCGCGCGCCAGCGCGGCCGTGATGCGCGCCGGTTCGTCGCCCACGTATTCGGCCCAGCTCAGCTGCAGCCCGCGCGCGGCGAGCAACTCGATGACCTTGGCCATGTGCTTGTCGGCCCGCTTGCCAGAAAGGATCTCGTCACCGACGACGATGAGACCGAATGCGCGTGTCATGGTGAACCCCATTGGGAAAGAGCGGCCTTGCTAGCCTCTTCGGCTTCGAGCGCCGGTGTTGTGCCGTTGGCGGCCGATGCCTCGGCCACAGCGCGCTGGGCACGCAGCCGCGCGAGCGCGTCGAGGCAGTAGTGAGCGAACCAGAGCGCCGAAAAGGCGAAGACCAGTGTGTAGATCCAGATGGCGATCGGCACCAGCACGAAGAAGGCGGCGGCGAACAGCAGGCCCGATGCCCAGACGATGCTGGGCGCCGCGCCCAGGTAGCCGCACAGCACGCCGATGCACAGCAGCGGCAGCCGGTGCGCGCGCAGCAGCGCGGCGCGCTCCTCGGGGCTGGCGTGCTCGGCCAGCGCATCGAAGCTCATCACGCGGTAGGTGAGCCAGCCCCAGATCAGCGGCGGCAGGATCAGCACCAGCGGCGGAATGAGCCACAGCGGCATCGACACCACAAGAGCGATCAGCGCCAGGATGGTGACGCCGAGCGAACGCGCGACGCTGCCGAAGAACGAAGCGCCCTTTTTCTGCTCGAGCGAGGGAAAGCGCCGCTCGCCCACGAGCTTGGTCAGCGCAGGCGCCATGAAGCCGGCCACGATCAGCAGGCAGACCACCACGATCAGCGGCGTGGCGGCGAACACCACGACCAGGGACGCCAGCGCGAAAGTGACGTCACCCGAGAAAAGACGGCCGATCCACGCCCAGAAGCTCGACAGCAGCGGCCAGGCATCGAGTGCGCCGCGTGTCCAGGTCACGGCGGAGTCCCAGTAGAAATATCCGAGCCCCGCGGCCAGCACCACCATCAACCCCAGAGGAAGCAGCGACAGCACGATCACGCGCGGCAGCATGCAATAGGCGACCGCGCGCCAGAAGGAGTCGAGGAGCAGGCGCATTGAGCACCGAGGATAACGCCTCGGACGAGCCGTTCAGGGGCCGGAGCCCCTCAACCGCGACCGACCATTCGCTTCAGGCCGAGCCACTGCTGGGCCCAGAAACCGCGCCCGTATTCGCGCACGCGGCCGTCGGCGCTGGGTTCGACCTGGTCGCGGATGCCGGTCGGGTCGTAGCGGTTCTCGAAGTTGGCGGTGCGAAACAGCATGTCCCACCAAGGCAGCAGCACGCCGAAGTTGTGGCCGCCGAGCGTGCTCCTGCCGTTCGATTCGTGCCCCAGCCCGATGCTGTGGTGCAGCCGGTGGAAACGCGGGCTGATCCACAGCCGCTCGCCGATGGCGCCGAAGCTCAGCCGCAGGTTGGCGTGCTGCAGGCTTTCGCTGAGCTGCGTGAAGGCGACAAAGGCAATGAACTGCCCCGGCGCGACGCCGATCAGCTGCGCCACGATGACGATCAGCGTGTCGTGGACGATGTCGTCGAGCAGGTGATTGCGGTCGTCGCTCCACATCGTCATCTGGCGCTGCGAGTGGTGCAGCGAGTGCAGGCCCCACCACCAGTTGAACTGGTGCTGGCCGCGGTGGATCCAGTAGCCGACGAAGTCGAGCACCACCAGGTAAATGGCGAAGGCGACCACCGGCACGTCGGTCACGCCGGGCCACACTTCGTCGAGGTGGAAAGTGCCCCACCCCGCCGTGCGCAGGCTGCCCATCGCATCGTCGAAGAAGGGCTGCAGCGTGAAGAAGATCGCCAGCCGGAACAGGCCGAGCCGGTGAATCAGCGTGTAGAGCATGTCGATGCGGATCGCGTGGCGGTCGACCACCGGCTCCACCGATCGCCAGCGCTGCAGCGGCCCGATGATCGCCAGCAGCACCAGGATCTGGATGACGCCGACCAGCAGCCAGCCGGTCGCGTCGAAGGCATCCTCGGTCCAGCCGCCGAGGCCGACGGCGTAGACCAGCGGCTGCACGGCGGCCTCGAAGAACCAGCCCTGCATGGCGGAAAAAGCGTCTGTCAGCCAATCGATCACGGCGAAAACTCGTTCAGGGGTGAGATGCAATCCAGGCGCGGAAGTCCGGGTGCTGGCGCAGCGTCTGGAAGCAGAAGCCCTTGGCCTTGAGCCCGACGATCAGCGGCTCGAGGTTGGCCGGAGCCCATGGGTCCTTGCGCGACCAGATGCCCAGGTGCGCGAGCAGGATGTCGCCGGGGCGAATGGTGTCGAGCGCCTGAGTCAGCAGCTTGGCGTTGCTGAATTTCTCGCTCGGCAGCTCGTCGCCGAGGAAGCCGGCGGGCGCCCAGCCGACGTACTTGTAGCCACAGCCTTCGGCGGCGGCCAGCAGCGCGGGCGAGGTCTTGCCGCCCGGCGCGCGGTACAGCGGCAGCGGCTTCTTGCCGGTGATGGCGGCCAGCCGGTCGGACGACTTGCGGATGTTGGCGCAGTACTCGGCCGCGCTCCAGGTCGATTCCTTGCCGTCCTGCGGGCCGGCCGAGGGCTTGATGCGGAAGCTCGGCGGCGTGCCCTTGACGTCGGCGCGCCAGTACGCGTGGTCGTAGGTGTGCGATCCGAACTCGTTGCCTTCGGCCGCCCTCGCCTTCCACCAGGGCGCCCAGTGGTCGTCGAGGCTGTCGCCGTCGGTCTGGGTGCGCTCGGCGGCGGCGAAGAAGGTGACGCGCACGTCCTGCCGCTTGAGCACGTCGGCCACCAGCGGGGCGATGCCCATGTGGCCGGTGTCGAAGGTCAGGTAGACAGGCTTTTCGCAGGTGGCGCCCGGTGTCGCCCCCCAGGCGACGGGAGCCACGACTCCGGCCAGCGACAGCGCGAGGGCCGCGCCGATGCGGCTAGATGCGCTTGGCATGATCGAGCGTCCAGACGCCATGCGGCGAACGGCCGACATTCACCTGCCGCACGACCTTGTTGCTGGCCAGGTCGACCACGCTGAGCTTCTTGATCCAGCGCGAGGTCACGTACAGGGTCTTGCCGTCGGCCGACAGGTCCATGCAGTCGGGACCGCCGGGCACGGGATAGGTCGCGATGACCTTCAGCGTCGCCAGGTCGATGCGGCTGATGGTGTTGGCCACGCGGTTGCTCACGAACACGCTCTTGCCGTCGCCGGCCGAGCGGAAGGCGTGGGCGCCCTTGCCGGTGGGGATCTTGCCGACCAGCTTGGGCTCGGCGCCGGCCACGTCGAACACCTGCACGCCGTCGCTGCCGGTCAGGCCCACCAGCAGGGTCTTGTCGTTGTGCACGCCGAAGATGTCGGCAGGCATGGTGCCCGTGGCAACGCGCCACTTGACTGTTTGCGTGGGCAGGTCGACGGCGATCATCTCGTCGCTGTCCTGCATCGTCACGTAGGCGATGGTGCTGGTGTTGTCGATCCAGATGTGGCTGGGCGTCTTGCCGCTGGCGATGCGCTTGGCCAGCTTCAGGTCTTTGCCGTCCCAGCGGTAGATGTCGACGTGGTTCAGGCGGTTGCCGGCCGTGACGAACCACTTCATGTCGCGCGAGAACTGCAGCTGGTACGGATCGATGATGCCGTAGACCACGCGCTGCACTTCCGCCGTGCGGGGGTTCAGGAACGTCAGCGAATCGCCCGCCGAATTGGCCACGATGACCGACTTTTCGTCCGGCGTCATGTAGATGTGGTGCGGCTCCTTGCCGGTGGCAATGCGCTGTTTTTCCGTCCAGTCGACGGGATTGATCACGCTCACGCTGGCGTCCAGCGAATTGAGCACGAAGATCGGGGGAAGTTCGGCCGGCGCGGCGGCGGCGGGGAATGCCGCCAGGGCCGTCAGACAGGAAAACAGGAAAGCCGCGATGCGGCCGTTCGGTCGAGCAGGGAGTCGCAAGGGAAGGTTCCGGGAGAGAGCTTGGCGAGATTAACGGTCGAGCCTTAGGACTGGCTGACCGTCAGGGGGCGCTTTGTTCCGCTTATTTCGGCGGTTTGGCCGGTTTGGCCGGCGCGCGCAGGGCGGCAACCTGGTCGGCGGTCAGCCAGCGCCACTGCCCCGGCGCAAGGTCGTCGGGCAGCGCCAGGTCGCCGATGCGCGAGCGGTGCAGCCCCTCGACCCGGTTTCCGACCGCGGCCAGCATGCGCTTGACCTGGTGGTACTTGCCCTCGGTGAGCGTGAGCCGCAGGTGCAGCGGGCTGTCGGATTCGCAGGCGGCGGCGCGCACGGGCTTCGGGTCGTCGTCGAGCACCACGCCTGCCAGCAGCTTGGCGATCTGCGCCTCGTCCACCGGATGCTTGGCCGTTACCTCGTAGACCTTGGGCACGTGGTGCTTGGGGGAGCCCATCTTGTGGATGAACTGGCCGTCGTCGGTCAGCAGCAGCAGGCCGGTGGTGTCCTGGTCGAGCCGGCCGATGGCCTGCACGCCCTGCACCGCGCCCTTGTTGGGCCGCAGGCGCAGCGGCGACGGCAGCAGCGTGTAGATGCTCGGATAGGTCGAGGGCTTCTGCGAGCACTCGGTGCCGGCCGGCTTGTGCAGCATCAGGTAGGCCTTCTCGTGGTACGCCCACGCAGTGCCCTGGACTGTGTAGTGAAGACCTTCGGGGTCGAGATCGGCGAAGGGGTCGGTCACCGCCTGGCCTTCGATGGTCACGTGGCCTTGCTGGACGAGGCCCGCGCACACGCGCCGCGTGCCGAAGCCCTGGGTATAGAGGATGTCTTGCAGGTGCATGAAAAATGAAAAAAGCGGCCGCGCCGACAAGGGCACGACCGCCTTCTAGTTTGCCGCAGGATCAGTAGCCTGCCGCCAGGCCCGTGTTGCGGCGCGGATCGTTGGCACCGTAGAAGCGGTTGTTGCCGACTGGCTTGCCGCCCAGCGACGGCGCGCCGACGATGATGGCCGCGAGGTGATTGGCCGGCTGCGGCACACCCAGGTTGTGGCCCATGTCGGTCAGGATCTTGCGCGTGTCGGGGCTCAGCGCGAAGGTCTCGACGTTGGTGACGTCGGGCAGCCATTGCTGGTGGAAGCGCGGAGCGTCCACCGCTTCCTGCACGTTCATGCCGTAGTCGACCACGTTCAGGATCGTGTGCAGCACCGCCGTGATGATGCGGCTGCCGCCGGGTGTGCCGACCACGAACACCGGCTTGCCGTCCTTCGACACGATGGTCGGGCTCATCGAGCTCAGCGGACGCTTGCCCGGGGCGATGGCGTTGGCCTCGCCCTGCACCAGGCCGTACATGTTGGGCACGCCGATCTTCGAGGTGAAGTCGTCCATTTCGTTGTTCAGCAGCACGCCCGTCTTGGCGGCCGTGACCTTGGCGCCGAACCAGTCGTTCAGCGTGTAGGTCACGGAGACGGCATTGCCCCACTGGTCGGTGATCGAATAGTGGGTGGTGTTGCTGCCTTCATGCGGCGCGACACCGGGCTTGATGTCCTTGGAGACGCCGGCCTTCTTCGGATCGATGACGGCGCGGATCTTCTCGGCGTAGCCCTTGTCGAGCAGGCGGTCGAGCGGGTTCTTCACGAAGTCGGGGTCGCCCAGGTAGCTGTTGCGGTCCACGTAGGCGTGGCGCATGGCTTCGATCTGGTAGTGCACCGACTGGGCCGAGCGGAAGCCCAGGTCCTTGAGCGGATAGCCCTCGAGGATGTTGAGCATCTCGCAGATGATCACGCCGCCCGAGCTGGGAGGCGGCGCCGACACCACGCGGTAGCCGCGGTAGTCGCACTCGACGGGCGCGAGTTCGCGCGTCTTGTACTGATCGAGGTCGGCCTGGGTGATGATGCCCTTGCCGGCCTGGCTCGACGCCACGATGGCGTTGCCGACCCAGCCCTTGTAGAAGCCGTCGGGGCCCTTCGCGCTGATTTCCCTCAGCGTCTTCGCCAGGTCTTTCTGCACCAGCTTCTGGCCGACCTGGAAGGGCTGCCCCTTGTTCAGGAAGATCGCACCGGAGACCGGGTCTTTCTGGAAATCGGCGGTGGAGGTCCACAGCATGTCGATGTCACCCTGCTCCAGCGCGAAGCCCTTGTCGGCCAGCTGGATCGAGGGGGCGATGAGGTCGGCGCGCTTCATGGTGCCGTACTTCTCGCGCGCGTATTCCATGCCCGAGACGGAACCGGGCACGCCCACGGCGAGGTGGCCATTGGTGCTCAGGCCCTTGATGACGTTGCCATCCTTGTCGAGGTACATGTTGGCCGTGGCGGCCAGCGGGGCCTTCTCGCGGAAGTCGAGGAAGGTCTTGCGGCCGTCGGCCAGCTGCACGGTCATGAAACCGCCGCCGCCGAGGTTGCCGGCCGCGGGGTACACCACCGCCAGTGCGTAGCCCACGGCCACGGCCGCGTCGACGGCATTGCCGCCGCGCTTGAGCACGTCGACGCCGACCTTGCTCGCCAGGTGCTGCGCGCTCACGACCATGCCGTGCTCGGCCGCGACGGGCGCCACCGATGCGGCATTCGACGCGCCGGCGGCCGCCAGCGCGAGCACCGCCACCACGGCAGCGCGCAGCTTCGGGGTCCAGTGAATTTGTTGCATGCAGGTATCTCCTCTTTGAGTGTGTTGAAGAAAAACGGTGATGTACGTACGGGTCAGCCCGTGAGCAGCGCCTTGCGGCGCAGGCCGTCGAGCGCCAGCGAGACTTGCTGGCGGGCGAATTCCCTGACTGCCGACGGATCGGTCAGCGGCTTGTCGTCCTTGACGAAGCGCAGGCGATCGCTTCGAACCTCCGCTTCGAGGTGCTCGGCCAGCGCGTCGTGCGAGTGCGTGCCGTCGAGCAGCGGCAGCAGGCTTTGTTCGAGCAGCGTCAACACCACGGGCTCGTGCCACTGATTGCAGGTGTTGGCAGTGGCGCCGACGCCCGACGCAAGACCCGAAGCGCCTCGCACCGCGGACAGCGCTTGCGGCAAACCGGAGACCACGTCGGCCGCGAACACCGGCGTGCGTCGGATGCGCAGGGCGCCGAGGATCAGCAGCTCCTCGAGCATCGCCATCGCGGCAGATTCGATGGCGGCCTGCGGCTGACCCGTGAGCCCGGAGGCGGCCTCGATGAGGGCCGACGCAGAGATCGATGCCGGATAACGCGTGTCGAGCAACTGCGCCACCGCCTTGTGCACGGGCAACCGCAGCGTGACCTTCAGGCCTCGCATTGCGCTGCAGGGCTGCTCGCGGGCATCGAGCGTGAGCGCCCCACCGTCGTCGGCCCTGAAGATGCCGGCGAATTCGAGCGAGCGGATGCGCGCGGGGTCCAGCTTGTAGCGGATGTGCGCCGCTTGCGTCTGCTTGACCAGAAGGGTCTGGCGGAAGGTGCGATTGACCAGGAAATCGAGGTACTGCTCCATCATGATCTGGCTACCACCGCATTCGCGCAGCAGCGGATCGCGCACCTTGTCGCCGTAGTTCTGCACGAACATCGTGGACGGCTCCGCATCACACAAATAGGCGAGTCCGTGGGCATCAGCTCGCGCCACGAACTCTTTGAAATAGCACGGCGCGTTGCAGGGCTCGAGAAACTCGTGCAGCAGGTACGAACTGTTGGCGTTACGCACGATCGGCATCGCCTCTTCGAGCGTCTTCTTGAGCACGCTGTCGGCACGGGCCGACTGCTCGAGAAAGTCGAGCATGCCGCGTGCGTAAGACAGTTTTTCTTCCGGCGTGTCGCGCGGACCGCCGCGCAGGATCATCGCGTCGCGCACGATCTCGCGCGCCTTCCAGCCCGGGTACACGTTGTAGCTCACGTAGGCCACGCCGGTGGGTGCGAGATTTTCGGAGCAGATGCGCAGGATCGCGTCCTGCACCGGGCCTGGCACCCAGCTGTAGACGCCGTGGCAGACGATGTAGTCGAACTGGCCGAACGAAGCGTCGATGTCCGCAAGGTTGAAAGCCTTGAGTTCGATGTTCGACAGCCCGGCGCGCCCGATGGCCGCCGCACCTTGCGCCACCTGCACTGGCGACAGATCGATGCCGATTGCACGCGCCTCGGGGTGGCGTGCCGCAAAGGGAATCAGGTTGCCGCCGGCCGCGCAGCCGAGCTCCAGCACACGGGCCTTCGCGGGAGGCGGAGCATCGAGCCCGAAGAGAAATGCCAAGGCTTCCAGATGCTCCATCGCTGACTGTGGAAACGGATGCGAGTCATAGGGCACCGTGTCGTAATAGCTGGTCAACTCGGAAGTCAGGGAATCCGGCACGGGCGTCCTTATCGGGATCTGGGCAGGCAGCTGGAAACTGCAGTGACTGCAATGTGACAGTGCTGGCCGACTATAGCCCCGCGTTCCGGCGAAAAAAAGCGGGCTTGCACAGGGCCTCGCGAACCGCGCATAAAAAAAGCCCAGCTGTGAGGCTGGGCTTGAAAGCCTATCTGCTTGGCATGCATCAAGGCCCCCGCACAGGTTGACCAGCGGGGGACGGTTTACCCGTCAAGGAGAAATTCGGATGGGTGGAAAAAACGATGTCTTCATGGGCATAGTCTACTGTATATTTGTACAGTCTTTTAACAAAGGATGCCGCCATGTCTCTGCCCGAGGAAACAACCACCCCGCCCAATCATGCGCTCAAGGAAGCGCTGGCCTGGATCTCGAAGTTTGCGCATGCATGGAAGGCCATCGAGCCTTCCCCGAGGAGCCTCAGCATCGACGGCTTCATCATCTGGGGGCCCGTGCTCTACGAAAAGCACAAGGGCGAAGATCCGGTGCTACTGGCGCGGCAATTGTTCGGCCAGTCCGGTAAGTACTTCAAGTATCTCTATCCCGACCGCGGGCGGAGTTCGAACGATCCCGGTGGTCTTACTTAGAATGCCCCGATGAATTGGCGCACACTGCTTCCGCTTGCCCTGGTCCTCACCGGCTGCTCGACCCCCCCCAACGAGGTGACGCAAGTTCGCGAAGGCGTACTGCGTGCCATGACCTACGTTCAAGCCTCGGACTATTGCGACGCGCGAAGCAAGACGCCGCGTTGGCTTGGCAAGGCGCCTGCGGAGCAGGGTGTTTTGTTTCAGTGCTACTGAGTCCCGGAGCCTGATAACGCAGGGAACGTCTCAGCGGGGATCGCCTTCGGTGAAGCTGGGGGGATTCTCCACCATATTGCTTCAAGTGGTTGTTTTTGAATAATATTTTTCGGGACAATTACCGAAAAATCCCCCAAAACGATACCTCGCATGATACCCGAGGTATCACCGAATGGCCAGGCAATGCTGGACACCCGAGCAAGCAATTAGAAGTAATTGAGTTCAAGTGTGTTTTACGGATTTGAACCGCCGTCCGCAAGTCACATGCACAGCCTGGCTGTCCGCGCCAGAACAATCGACTCGGCCACTGGGTCGGCCACGGCATCCTTGACCACCAGCGGCTGCGCCTCTACCGCCAGTTTGCTGACGTAATCGCAAATCTTTTGCGCGTTCGCCGCCGCCTTGAAAATCTCGTTCTTGTCATCTTTGAGCACTTGCAACCAGCTCGCCAGGTATCCGGCATGCGAGGCAATGAGCGACGGCCCCATGGGTAGCCCGAGCTGGGCACCAAGCTGTGCCGACACCAGCTCGGCCACAAGTTCAAGCCGCGCGTATTCGGCAGAGCCAAATCGTGGGACATCCGACGACATCATGGCCAATCGCTTCATGGCCTGGCTGCCATGCCCGGCGCTCTCATGCAAGAGGGTGGCGTGGAAGTCCTCCAAGCTGTCAAACTCACTGGCCGGTGGGCACCTGACCTCATCGGTGCGCGGGATGTAGCAGGGCTGGAACCCCTGCCCGAAGTTGACTTTGAGGCCCGTGTTCTGCAAACCAAAAATGATCTGCTCCACGGCGTCTGCGCAGGAGACATTGCACTCTCGCACCGGCATGGGTGCCATGCCGTCGATCTGGCTGGCGTTGAATACGGTATATGCCTTCATCACCAGCGCCTTGCTGCCGTCCTCGGCCAGCACCTCGCCACCTGTATTTGCCTCCTTTGTGGCCTGCCCCCGGTTGACCTCCACCATTTTGACGATCCGCGTGCCCTTCTCGCCCTTGCGCACCTGCACGCCCATGCCCTCGGCTTGCTTGTAGGTGAGCCAGCGAACATCCCCACTGGCCGCGGCTGGGGAGATGGCCAAAATGAGCTGATTGATCCCCTTGTAGGCCTGCCCGCTGCTGGCATTGAAGTTCAGACCGCCGCCCGATTCCCAGCTCTTGCGCCATGGCGGCGGACCTGCCTCCATGGCCGCAACGATCTCGTCCGTGATCTGTTGCCGGATGTCCATGGCCCCTCCCGATGGCGCGATGTGGCGCTGATTGCCTGCAATCGGGATACCTTCCCAAAAAGCGGCCCGAATGTCTGGGCCGCTGGTCGGTCTCCGGGGTCAAGCCGCCAACTGGCGCTCCCACGCATTCACCACCTTGGGCCAGAGCCGGGATTTGAGGTTGGCTGGTGTCGGCTCGGGGCGATCCGGGTCTTCACCCAGGCTGGTCATGGCGCCATGCAGGTCGTCCAGGTTGATGCCCGCCTCTGCCCAGGACGCATACAGCGCCAAAGCCTCGGGCGAATCGGTTTGGGTGAATGTCCAGTCGCCGGATACGGCGTGCTGGATTTGGCGCGCGGTCAGCGGCGCCGCAGCCTGTGGCTGCGATGCGGGATTTTCCAGAGCGGCAGCCGCGCCAGTGGCGCGGCTGAGTGGAACAACCTCGGCGCAAGCCGGGGGTTGTTCCACAGTATTGTTCTTTAACTTTGTTAAAGCCAATACTGATAGAGAGGGCTCTGCATCGTCGCAAACCGGCGTGGCCATTGCGATTTCATCGAATGGCGGCACCTCGTCGTCCGGGGAAATAGACTCCTGGCGACCAGGCTGGTTCGGGGAAATACTTTGCACGGGTGCCGGGATGGCCAGCGCCATGGGCTTGCGGTTGATCGGGGACAGTGGCAACTCCAACAGCAAACCGCCATTGGGCCGGTTAGGGTGCTGCACCAGCAGGCCCACGGCTGCCAGTCGCGGCAGGAAGTCAGCGGCCTGGGTGTCGTCGATGTTGCCCATGCCCCGGCCCTGAATGCCGGGCGCGGTAACCAGACTGGCAATGTCCTGATAGCTCAGGCGCTGCTTGCGGAAGTTGCCCACCATGCCGGTCTTGAAGTTGGCCAGCCATTTCAGTTGCGCGTAGGCCCAACGTTCGCGGAACCCCAGTTTTTGCAGGGCTGCCCATTCGTCCCGGTTGAAGCTGATGTAGGCCGTGCCCTCTTTGGCTGGCTTTGCGGTGGCGTTTTTTGTGATTTTGCTGCTCATGTCATCCTCCTGTGTTGGGTTGATATAAACCATCGTGGTTTACGGTACGCCCCCTTGTGTCGCGCGCATCGGGGGCTTCTATCCTGAAAGCTCATGGGGCCGAGCGCTTGGGTGGCTGGGCGGGCGACTGCTTCGGCGCCGTCTGCGGCGTCCGGTCGCGCCGGTCTTGCAAGCGTTCGCGCAGATTCAGGAACCGGGGCAATACGCCGACGGGTGGCGTCTTGGGCAGCTCGTTGGGGGATGCGGGCACAGCGGGGGCAGCCGGTGGCACCGCCACGGGCTGAGTGGGTGTCTGCGCCTTGGTCGGTTTCGACCAGGGCGCTGGTAGCGGGAGGTCATCCAGCTCATCGAGCGGTGCAAGGATGTCCTCATCGCCTGCAACGGCCCCCGGTGGCAGAATCGCTGGCCCTGCCGCAGTGCCCATACCCCCTTGTCGTTCTGCCATTACCTTCGCCAGAATCGTCGCCTGCGCCTGGCTTCTGGCGACCACGGTCAGGTGCTGCTTCAATGCCTCGCGCATGGCGCGTTCCACAAAGCTGGCACTGCCGGTGAAACTTATGGTTTCCCATCGTTTCTCGCATGCCAGAGCGACGATGCGTTGGGCGGCCAGTTTTTCTTCCATGCCACCCAGCACGGTGAGCCTGTCGCCCTGATCGGAGATACGGCCCGGCTGCCTGAAATACAGTATTGCGCCTTGCGCGTGTTTGTAAACACGGGTCAGGTCATCGCCCAGAATGGTCTGCATCCGCTGCGCGTAGTCCGCTTCGACCAGCGCCCGGCGCATGTCGCGCCGTTTGGAGTCCGTCAGCATCTCGGCGGGGCTGGCACCCGGCATCACGATGGTGGGCGTGGAAGACACAAGGGCCAGCTCTGCCACATCGCGCCCCGGCTCGAAAGGTTCGGGCCAGGTGGCGTGCTGAGAATCGGATGGGTCGAAGGGGTTGGGGGGAGTGGACGGTTGGGACGGTGTAAGGCTGTCGGTCATGGTGCTGGGCTCCTCGATGGTTGTTGATGTTTTGGGGGATGGCTGCGACTTGCGCTTGATGCCGGTAGGACTTGCAACGGCCACAAGCCCGAAGTCGCGTTCAAGCCTCCGGACAATGGCCTCTGACTTGCGATAGCTGTTGGCATCCGAAATGGTTTTGCCGTGGATGTCGATGCGACAGGCAATGATGTGCAGGTGCTGGTGGTCGGTGTCGTTGTGCACCACGCCGCACCACGCGGTTTTGGCGTAGCCCATGGCCTCGGCGTATCGCTCGGCAATGGCCTGCCACTGGGCATCGGTCAGGGGTGGGTCGCCCGGTGCCGGGCTGAGCATCAGGTGCGCAACCGCCTTGGTCAGATTGGGATTGAGGCGGCGCAGCGCGCCGAACTCCCGCGACAGTTCGCGCGGGGTGAACCCGGCCATGGTGCCTGCAATGATCCTGCCGCGCCCACGGCGCAGCAGGTAACTCGCAAGGCCTCTTGCTCCCTTGCCATTCGGTGCGATCTTGCCAATCAATTGGCATCACCACGGCCATTCAGCGCTAGCCATAATTCTTTCGGAACTCGCTCCCGTCTACTGCCGTCTGCGTTCAAGCTCGCCCAGTGGTGTCGCCGCGTTGCAACCGGCTTCCCTGTGGAGTCAATCAGCAAGGCATAAATGTGAAGCTTGGAACGTTCGTTCTCATAGCTACTGACAAACGCCCACCACATCGCGTCCGCCGCGCCGATGCGGTCCATGACACTCAGAGCAATTTCCAGCCATTCGTCATCGTTCGGGTCCGATTCGGCTACTTCACGACAGAGCACGAAGTCGGCATGAGGGTCTGGGATTTCTCGGGTTTGAAGCATGCGTCTTTGGTGCAAGGCTTGAAGAGCATCCCTTTGGGTCGTGTGCGGTCCGGTGGTGCCCCCTATCAGTCGATGGCTCTTCCAGGCAAAAAACTGAACGAATGAATGGCTGAATCGTCGGGTTATTTTTCTCACACAGCCCTCCTGCGCTTTGCGCCGCTCGCGTTGCAGTCCAGAAGCTCCAGGCGCAAAAGGCGCACCTGCTCGGCAAGGTCGTTGACGGCAGGGTAAATCCCCTCCGGCAAAAAACCCGCGTTGCAGGCGCGCGCAATCTGGTTCAGATTGGACGCCAGGGGTGCCAACTCCTGCCAGCGGGCAAGATTGCCCGCTGATGGCGGTAGCTCGATCTGCTGACGCAACGCCACGCGCCGAACGAACGTGGACATGGGCAGGCGGGCGGCGTGGGCGTTGGCGCGGATTTGCTCTACCTCGGCAACATCCAGATAGAGGTCGAAGCGTTGGCGCAGATCGCGGCTGGATTTGAGCGGGCGGGGCATGGCATGGGTCTCGATTGGGGTTTCTTGGGTCGCAGACCCAGCGTTCTGAGCCGGTCCTAAACCGGGGAAGAACATAGCTGGCTGCTTACCGTCCCCTCTATGCCTCTCAAAGCTGCTCCCGGAAGTCAAGGCCTACCCCTTATTCCCTCTGAATAAAACGCTTGTAGGCCGTTCTACGAGGTCGATTTTTGGGCGTAAAAAGCGGCGCGCGCGGCATGCGGGGTTGCGCCTTGACACTTCGTGCCATCGTGTACTTAAACTAAAACGGTTGCGGAACGCCCAGCAAAAAGGCCGGGGAGTGTCCGGCCTTGTGTATTGAATTTCAGGTTGCTAATCGTCATAGCCGGGGGCGACTTGCGGCCTGCTCCATTGGCACAGCCGCCATGGCTTGGGCGATTTCTTGCTTTTGTCGTTCGATCACCCCGTCCATCAGCTCGTCTTGCTCACGGGCGTAATTGCCGATGGCAAAGCAGACCGACTCGTGGAAGTAGGCATTGCGGTCGCAACCAGTAGGAGCAATGGCGTGGTCTTCGTCTTCTCCCAGCAGGCATTCCAGTTCAAACACCACCTGATCCCAGTATGCCCGCCAAAGCTCAACGCCCAGCCGCTGGCTGGTGAGCGGGTGGCTATCCCCGAAGGCGACCTCCCACATCGGTGCGTTCATAAGGGCATGGAGCTGATCTGCCGACAGGTTGTTGATGATCCAATCTTCAAGCGTTGGATAACGCGCCAAAAGCGCGAGGGTCTTCTTACTGTGTCTCATGTCGTTTTCCTTAATGGGTGGTTAAAGGCGGCGGGCGGTCGCTGACGACACCTGCAAGCCCGGTGGGGTGGATTGCGCCAGTTGTTTTGCTTCCCGAAAAGCAGTGACCTCCTGTGCGAGACCCGTGGCATTGAGCAAATTGCCACAATTGGCCCCCCCATGAAACGAGAGAAAGTAGTTGTGGGGGAGGGACAACAAGGCACCATGGTCAAGAAACGCTGCAATAACCCCCACGTCCCGCATGCGAATCGCCCCTGCGAAGGGTGATTCATAAACTGGCCAATCCGTAGCGTCTGCGGGACTGATGCGTCGTTTACCTTCGAATAGCGTGTTCGGATCAGCCCCTTTTTCTAAAAGCCAATGTATTGCCTCGGTCGATTTCTTGATGACGGCACAGCAGAGCAGGGACTGGCCCTGCCGGTTGGGCGTTACCCAGTTGGCCTGAGCACGGGTCAAAACAACTTGCTCCAAGGTGGCCACGTCGTTTTCAAATGCCGCATCCACAGCACGCCAGACGCGCTTGTTGATTTCAGCGCGGGACTGTTTCGGTTTTTGGTTATCCATAAATTTCTCCTTGAATGTGGGCTCAAAGGCGACCAGCGGCGGCGGTTTGCGACGGTGTTGACTGCGACACGTCGGGCGTGTTTTCAGTCAACGTCGCACGCTCCTCATTAGCTTTTGTTTCAGCCCTCACGCCTTTGAAGATCGCACACGCACGCGGTATTGCGGCTTCAAAAATGTCGTCATAGCAATCCACATCGCCAATGCTTACCAAATAGCCTGCCAACAGGGCGAACACTTCCGCGCCGAGTCGGAACCGCTCGGAATATTTCTCAACCAATTCAAGCTGGTGAGGAAGAATCACAAAGAAACGTAGGTCAATCCGACCTCTGTTGAGGCAATTTGCTGTAAGCCACAGAAGCGACGACCTGCTGGCGGCCGCCCACGCCCAACTCAGAGGGTCTGAATCGCCCAACTGGGGGTTTGTGGTTGAGGCCATCGTGAAGTCAAAAAAGTCGTAGCCGTGGGATTGCAGCTCTACGACCAGTTGCATGCCCTCTCCGGTTCGGTCATTGATGAAATGGCGGAATGCATGAAGAACCAGAAGCGTAAGCTCCGGTGGAAAGGCGCGCGTTGCTCGAACGGTGATTCCGCCCTTGCTGCACTCGTTTACCAGCACGACAGACTGCCGCGCTGCCTTGCGCTTGTTGGATGATTTACCCATTGATTTCTCCGTAATACGGGCGTGAAGACGTCCGGGTTGCGCCGCCCTGAAAACGCAATCCGGTTGGCAGGTGCGGATGCACCCACCGGGATCTGTTTTCAGGGGCGACGGCCCAAGATGACACCGAGCTGGCGTGCCAGCTCGCGGGCCACCGGCACAGCGACAGCATTGCCTGCGTGTTTGAGGGCGTGGCCGGTGGTGTTGTGGTGTGCCGCCCATTCCGGCATACCCTGCATGCGGTAGGCCTCACGGGGTGTCAGGCCACGGGCATGGCCGTTGACCAGAAACGCCCCTGTCCGGCTCGCGCGACCGCCCCCCGAAGCGGTGAGGCTCGGACCTAAGCCTTTGGGGTCGTAGACGCGATAGCCCTGGCAGTCGCGCACCTGCTGGGTGTCGACGGTTTTGAGCAAGCCCACCTCGGCCAGCGTGGTGCGACGTTTGGTCGGCACCGTGCGGTGCAACACGATCTGGCTTTGGTCGATGGTGTGCGTGATGCCGGGTTCGAGGATGTCCGCAACCACAGCAGTTGGCTCTTGCTCGGTAGGGAACACGTAACCCAGGATGTCGTCGGTGGCGATGTCCAGACGGATGCCCACAATGAAGGAGCGCTCGCGGCTTTGGGCCACACCGAAGCCTGCGGCATTTAGCGTGCGGTGCTGCACGCGGTAGCCACTTTGCATCAGCAGTTCGCGCACTTCGGCGGCGTCCTTGCCGCCGTCTTGCGTGAGGAACTGGCGGGCGCATTCGATGATGACCACACGGGCCTGGATTTCGCGCAAAAGGCGTTTGGTGTGGCGGTAGACCTCGGCCAGCACGGGGTCGGCAAAGCCCTTGCGTTTGCCCGCCTGTGAGAATGCCTGGCACAGCAGGCCCAGCGTCAGGATGTCGCAAGTCAGCTTAGTGCCGTCCAACGTGCACAGGTCCGCGTGCATCTTGGCGGGCTTGACGTTTTGCAGATAGATCGAGCGGGCGTCTGGGTCGATTTCGCAAGCCAACAGCACCTGAGCGCCCAGACTGGTCAGGCCCATGCCGAAGCCGCCCACGCCACCGGCACACAGGTCAATGACACGCAGGCCACGCAATGGCAGGGTTTCGTCATGCTGGCGGGTGTGGCGGATCGCATCCACAGCCCAGGCGGTAACGGCATCGACCTTGCCGCGCCACGCCTTGGTGTTCACCAGTTTGCCTAGTTGCTCGTTGATCTGGCGCAGTGCCAGATTGGTCGCGTGCTCCACGGCTTCGCTGAGGCTCTTGAACTCGGTGGCCCAGCGGTTCGGGAACGTGCCGTCAAAGGGCAGGTGCTGGCTCAGGCTACCCCACGCGGCGGCAGCAATCCAGCGACCTTTGCTAACGCAGTGCGCGCGGACCGTGATGCTGATTTCGCCCGTGGCGACATCAGGACGCACCAAAACGAATTGGGGCGACTCCACCACGCCACGGGCGTTGAAGGGGGATGGGGCGGCTGCGGCTACTGCGGCAACGGGGGATTTTTTATGGGAAAAACGGCTGCGCTCGTTGGCGCACTTGGCGATGTAGGACACGACAAACTCCCGCATGCGACAGCGCTTCACGCTGTCAAGCATCGCTAGGAATCCGTCATTTCGGCCACTCCTCCATTACCACCCGGCAATGGGATCGCCTCCGAAAGCTCCGTGCGGGTGTGCATACCCCCGGGTAACGCGGGCAAACCGGACAGGTGCACTTCCACCACTCGATGAAAGCCCCTTCGGCTACGAATAGCCGTTTGCTTCGCGGGCGGCGCAATTCCGCCAGTGTCTTAACTATCGGCCCGATTCCCCAACTTGTCGGTGTTGCATCACCTCGTTGCCGGGACGCTGAGGAGGTCTGATTCTGTTCAGACACTGAATCTCACGGGCAGGTTGAATTTTAAAATAAAGGTCAAGGTCGTGCGCGTTTTGGCACGCTTGACCCCCTTAATTTTTATTCGTCAATAAGTCATGAAAACAACACCCTGCACGGTGCGCCCATCTCCGCAACCAAGATCGTTTACGGTACGCCCCTTTGGCAGCCGCATCCCATACTGAGAAAATGCGCCATCAGCTTTTGTTCTTGACGCCTACGACTGCAACCTGTGGCTGAAACAGTCCCTCATACTCACCAGCAACTTGCATTTTCTCAATCAAGAATTTGACCCAAGCGGCTGTGTATAGATAGTCTTTGTGCGGCTCGTCATAGACGCAATACTCCTTCACGGTGTCTGCTGGCTTTTTTGAGCCACCGGCAGGTCTTACCTTGTAGCGCTTCCAGAACAGTGAATGCGTGTTCAGGTTGAACTTGTTTGTTTCTCCGGTTGGGCGCATCACCTTGGGATTGCCAAGCTCAGCTTGAACCATCGACACCACGACTGCGGGTTTGAGTAACCCACCATTCACAATGGTGCCGTCCTTCGATTTGATCATCACCGCAAACTTATCAAACTCCTGCCGTTGAGCATCTGTAAGTTTGTCGCGATGAAAGAACTGAATCGGCAAGGCATCATTGGATTGGTGATTGGCAACCTGGATCAAAAATGCCTTGAAGGCGAATTGGCTGCTCCCCATTACCTGCGTGGATATCATCCCGCGATAGTCATCAATAAACTTTTTGACATCAGCGAGTTGCTTGTTGGCTTTGACTGCTTGGGCGAACGACTCACCACTTGGAAACAATTGCAGAGAAAACGAAAGGCTCTCGCGCAGTTGTTGTGCCGGGCCGAAATGCTCTCCCAACAGTTCGTCAAAATTGAGCAGCAGAGCTTGGCATTCCCCAAAAATCGCGGTATCCAGCTCGGGAAGATGCCGATGCTCGATCTTGTTTCGCAACGGAATAAAGAACTCTACGTTGCTGCGCACAGGGTGATTAGGCTGGGCCTTCCAATACTCGGCAACGCATGTGGAAAGTTCCCAGTGCCGGAAGTCGCCATCCACTTCCTGATACTTGCCTTGCGCGTTTTTGTGATAGGGCTTAACCCCTTTCCGAATGAAGACCGCATGCATCAGCGCGGTCCAGGCAATGACCATCAATGCGATGTAGCCCGAACTCCGAAACTTGACGGCTGGCTTGTTGTAGACCTCAATCGCTAGGAGCGCAGAATCTCGCGCCTTATCCAAATAGGGGCGCAATAACCGTCCGATACGCTTGTTGGACATTTCGACCTCCCAGTCGTATTGATGACTTCAATAGCCCGCCTGCAAACTACGCCAGTTTGTGATCGAGCTGCCGAAACACGTCGCGGCCCACTTCGTCGCGCTCGACAGCAAACAGAAACAGGCAACGCCCATCACTGGATTGCTCCCATTGATGCCCAACCTGCTGCTTCTCGCGCGAATCGTCGTTGGTCTTGTAGGGTTCGCCCTTGTATTCCACAGCCAGCACACGGCCGTCGGTCAGCTCGGCCACAAAGTCGGGATAAAAGTAATCCGTAGCGGTTGGCAGCCAGAACGAGAATTTTTCCTGCCGCTCGATATTGCGCACCCACTGCTTGACCTTAGGGTGAGCGTCAATGGCCTGCGCACAGCGGAACTCTTCTGCGACTTGCCCCGCCTGCGTCTTTTCGCGCAAGTCATGAATCACCGGGTAGAAGTGCTTTGAAAACTCATAGCTGCCCTGATACAACTGGCGCGCCGGGTATTGGCCCGGCTGGTAATGGAAGCTGAAATGCGCCAACTCCGCGACGCCCGGCACTGCCATGTCCATCAGTCGGCCTTGAAAACCTCGGGCCATGGCCACGCCGCGCACTCGGCCAATTTCCTTGTCTAAGGCCTGCGCCAATTGGAAGCGAGCGCGAACCAATGAAGTCAGGGTGAAACCGCGCTCGGCGGTAAGGTGGGTCACTATCTTGACCAAATATGCCTGCATCTGCGCCTGCCCGATGTCGCTCTGACGCACCTCGACATCGAGCCACCGAACCAGGTCTTGCTGGCTGGTGTGGCTGATGGTTTCATTCAGCAAAAGCTGCTGCGCGTCAATGTGGCGCCACTTCACTTTTTCCCCGTTCACGTCAATCTCGAAGGAATTGACGGTCTCGGTGATGCCGAACCCGGCAAGCTGCACCGGCTGGTCGAGCAGACTCCAATCTCCCAAGCTGGACAGCGTTTCCCGCTCCACCACTTCAAGGTGGCCGTCCAAGCTCAGACAGAGTTGGGGAATGGCGGCAAAGTCCAATCCTAACTGCGCCGGGGCACGCGTAGCTTGTCGTACTGCCCGATGGGCGTCGAACTGCTCCTTGACCTTGTCGCGGGCCTTGACGGGCATGGCGTTGCTGATGAACGCCTCGGCTTGCGCCAGCATCTCGCTGCTAACCTCACCGTTAAGCAGGACTGTTACACCCTGCGTGGTTTGCATGACTCGAACGGCCTGCTTCAATTCCTCGGGCCAGTGCTGCGTATCAGGTGCCTGTGGCAGCTCGATGTGGCAATCTGGAAAAGCAGGCGTGGCCGCGCCACCCGCACGGCCTGCGGCGGGTGCACCGCCCGCGCCACCAACCAACGGCAGCGCCTGCTGAGGGATGATCAGCGAAGCAGTTTCCAGTCTCTCGAAACCCATGTTCTGCACCATGCGGTCTTTGAGGGTTGCGGCTGCCTGCGCGAAGTTGTCGGCCACGATGTGGGCATAGGCTCGGTTTAGCGCATCCTGCGTCCGGTTTTTGGCATACGGCATGCGCAACACCCGGCCTAACAACTGTTCCACGTCCTTAGACGAGTTGACCGATTGCAGGCTGGCCAGCACGTAGGCGAATGAACAATCCCAGCCCTCTTTCAAAGCCTCCACGGTGATGACATAGCGGATGGGGCATGCGGGGTCAAACAGGTTGATGCCGTCCAGTTCTTTCTGGGTGCCTGTCGCCACGGCGATCTGTTCCTCGGGGACGCGCTCCTGCTCGATCAGGTGTTGGCGCACCACAGCCACAGTTGCCTCTCCATTGATCGGCATGGCCTGCACCAAGGCAATTGGCCGAAGGTAATCAGGCTCTCGCTGCGCAGTCAGTTCCAAACGGTCACGGGTCAGCACGGCATCTCGCAGGCACTCGCGCCAGCCCTGCGGATGCTCGGCCAGCACGATGGGCAGCTTGATCATCTGCTCTGCTTTCAGCTCGGCGGCGGCGACGTGATACAGCACGTTGTTACCCGGCACCGGGGTGGCAGTCATCTCGATGACGCAGCTCGGATTGACCCGCCCCAGCGACTTGAAAAAGCGATCCGTGCGGTTGTTGTGGGCTTCGTCCACTATGACGATAGGCTGTTGCAAGTGCATCCAGTTGGCGACTGAATACTTCACGCGACCCACGTCCTTTGCCGTCAGATAAGGCTGAGTCAGCAAGTCGGTCTCGGTCACCTTCTCCAAGCCAGCGGTGAGGTGCGGCGGCAGGTTGTCGAAGTGGGGCGCCAGCTCCTCGAAAAACGAATACACGTTGCGCTTAGCGGTGTCGGTCACGTTGAACGACTGGATGGTGGCAACGATGACGATGGCAGCCTTGCCAACGTCGTGCGGACTGATGGTTTGCAGACTTTCCAGGTCGCACACCTGCACCCGGTCGCCAAAGTATTGGGCCAGTGCCTGCCGGTAGGGGTGGCGTGCATCGGCCAGTGCTTCGAGGGTCTGGGTGCGGATGGTGTCCGAGGGCGTGAGCCACAAGGCAATGGGCGCATCGCTGTCCAGCACTGCCTTGCCCGCCATAGCCACGGCGTGCGCCGCCATGATGGTCTTGCCGCCCCCGGTGGGCACGCGCAGGCACACGCATGGAACGTCGCCAAACAGCGCTTGGTAGGTCTCGCCCGCGCGGTCCTGGCCTGCGAGGATCGTGGCGTATGCATCCGGCACGGGCTTGCTACGGGTGTCGGTCAGGAACTGGGTGAGCACCGCGAGGGCACTCTGTTGGTAGGTTTTGAGGGTCAGCATGGTTCTAGTTTTCTTGCTGGTCAACGCATCTTCACGTCGTAGGGAATCTGCTTGAAGGTGATGCCTTCGGCGGCAAGGCGCGATGCACCCAGCCGCGACATTTCGCCATAGACCACCTTCGGCCCGGAATGGGGGAATATCTCGTTGATGGCTTGCAGCACGGCATGCGTCAGGACGTTGCCACCTGCCGGTCGGCGGTCGCCCAAGATACCGTTGTAAAGCAGGTAAAAGGCCGTGCCGTTGTTGACACCCAGCAGCGGCTTGTCGAACACCTGATGACCAGGTTCACCAGTCTCAAAGTGCCATACATACGCGGCCAGTGTGGCGAACTGCACTGTGGCGCTGATGCGGCCCTGTTCGTCAAAGGCTGGCTCGCCCAAAGTACAAAAACGGAAACCGCCACCGCCGCTCCACTCGACTTCCGCACCCACACCAGTTCTGTCGCCTGAAATGACGGTCATAAGACGTGGGATGCAATGGGTGCGCGCCTGCTCACCTTGCTCAATGCCGATGTATCCACGCCCGGTCTTGTGGGCCACCGCTGCTGTTGAGCCAGACCCCAAGAACGAGTCCATCACAAGGTCACCCGGTTTTGAGAACAAGTCCAGCATCTTCTTGACATAGGCCTCAGGCTTTTTGCCTGATCGAAAATCGACCCCCCCTTCGTTGCGACAATTTCCGAACTGTGGCGAGAAATCGTAAAAATTCTCTATGGGTATCTCTGCTTCTTGGACATCCAAGCTGCGCTTCTCCATCGGGACACCCTGAAAATACTTGCCCTTGGTCGCTGAGGCCTTCTTTGGTCCGGTCAGATACCGGTAACCCAGCCCGTCGTCACCGATGTCTGCCACCTTGTAGAGGGCACCTGCGCCATCCGCCTCAAATCGACCGGCCAAGTAATCTCGAAAAAATCTTCCCGATGAATTCCCATCAAGAATTGAGCCCGTTGCCCATATCTCCTTCAAACCATCGACATGGCCTGCGACTTTCTTGATTTCATACTCGCCCGGTCGAAAAATCGTGACGGCCTTACCGCCAAGGACGGTCTCGCGGCCCTGCGCCAATTCTGTGATGTCAAAATTGAATTTTTCAAAGCCCTCTGTCTGAATAGACGGTTTATAGGGCTTGGCGCCCCAAGAATGCCGATAGACCAGCGCCTGTTCAATTTGTTTGTGATACGCCATGTCAGATTTCAACGTCTTAGACGTATATCTCACTTGGACGTAAATTGAGGTTTGGTAATTTGAACGACCAAAAACCTCATCCATCAAGACCTTGGCGTAATGGCTCTCCGCATCGTCGATGTGGAAGATGATGAAGCCGTCCTTACTCAAAAGCTCTCTAAGCAAGACCAGCCGTGGATACATCATCGACAGCCATTGGCTATGTTCCAGCTTGTCGTCGTAGTGCTCAAACGCGCTTTGGGTGTTGTAGGGCGGGTCAATGAAAATGCACTTGACCCGGCCCGCATAGAACGGAATCAGGGCTTTGAGCGCCAGCAGGTTGTCGCCCTGAATCAGCAGGTTATCGGCATTGGCTCCGCTCACGTCCCCGTGGATGGACTCCTGTTTGAGCAAGTGATAAGGCACCTCCCGGGTGGTCTCCTTTGCTTGGTTCTTATTCACCCAGTCTAAAAATGGCATTTCTTGGTCTTTTCTATCTTCGCGCGGGTCGCTGGCACGTGGCCAGCCAGCCCACAAAATAAACTAATACGGTGTACAAGAGCATCAAAGCTGCAATGCAGTGCTATGAAAACAGTCATTGTCAGCCACCGCTGGGACGTGCTACCCGTTTCCTGGTTGCCTTGATGCTAAAAGGCTTTGGTCCACCTTCTTGGATTTTGCTGGCCAGCGGCACAATTTTTTTCTCGGCACCGCGGCGAACCTTGGCATGGCTGTCCTTGATCGCTTCGCTGGCGTTTGACATTGACCTCAGTCGCTCCTTCGTGGCTTGCAACTCTTTGGTGAACGTGCCCGGCGTGTAAGCCGGCAATGTGAGGGTCGGCAGCGGGATGTCATTCAGAATGGCCAACTTGGTCTCCCAAAAAAGTTCTTTGGCATAGCTGAGGTTGAACACCCCTTCCCGCTTGTGACCGGTCAGGTCAAAGATGCGAGCTTGATCATATTGGGTCAGGTTGTTCGCCTGATTGCAGAAGTAGTGCCGAAAGCTGTGGAACACCTTTAAGGGGTCTGTGATCTTGACCTTGTCGCGCAGGTAAGGGCTGAACATGTCAGAAACGGTATCGCCATAACCGGCTGCCTTCGTCCAACGCAGAGACGGAAATACCCGCTCAAAGCCCAAGGCACGAACATCGTTGAGGTAGTCGATAAAACCCAAGTCGATAAGCCGGTGGTGAATGGGGATCGAGCGATTGCTATATTTAGTTTTAAGGCGCTGGTCAGTCCTGCCCGGACCAATGCGGATCATGATGCGCCAGCGCTCCGGATGCAGAGGATCATCGTTCACGATGTCGTCTAGGTAGAGCTGGGCGATTTCGTTGCATCGGGCGCCGGTATATAGGGCCATCAACGGCGGCCAGAAAGAATGCGGGAGTGTGCGCGACTGATAGTTTGTCGGGTCAAAGATGACCGCTAACTCCTCTTTGGAGAATCCCAACCGCACGGGAACATCCGGGTTGACGCTCACTTCCTTCTTTGCTCGCGCTGCAACTGGCGAGGGCTGTCCCATGTAGCGCCGCTCGTAACAGAACTTGAAGAACGAGGCCAGACGCTGGAAGTGTCCTTTAATGGTGGTGTCGCCGATGGTCTTTACGCCACCTAAAAGCTCCACGTCATTGGCGATCTGGGCAAAGTTTCTACCGACCCAACGCTCCCGATGAGCCTTGACCTTATCGGGGTTCAGTGGCAAAAATTTGATACGAGACTCAAAATAATCGATTGCATCTGCATCGTAGTCATCCGGGGCATGGTCGCCACAAATATCAACCAACATTTGCAACACCCGCTTGGTAGCTGCCTGATATTTGTCATGCGTGTCGCTGAGGTGTTCGCAATACTGCTTGGCTCTCTCGGACACCAGCACACCATAGGCAGGAAACATCCGATAGGGTCCGGACGCGGGTGTGGGTGCGGCAGCACTGGCATGCTTAACCACCGATTCCAACTCATCCTCAGTATCGACTTCCAGCCCTTCGATGACAGCGCCATTTGGCAAGGTCATCTTGCCCATACGAATGAGGTCGCGCGTGCCCCCGGACTGGATCGCCTTGATGATGTCTTCGACCTTCGGTTCTGGCATTGCAAGCTCCCTGCGCAACTGACGATACAAGTCGCCTATGGCCAGAGCATAACGGGCGGCCAACAGGCGGGCGTGATCCCTGTCCCTGCTGCCAAGTGAACGAACCAGAAAGCGCTGCCCGATATGGGTGCGTAAGTCAGCCGGGACAAAGACCCGACAGTAAAGTCCGCTGGTGCGGGCTATGAGCCAAGGAGCTGGCATCGTGATACCTCACGTGATACCCCTTGGCACCTGTCATTTCATGTTTTTACCATGAAAATCAACAGGTTATAGCAATATGGTGGAGCTGGGGGGATTTGAACCCCCGTCCGCAAGCCTTCATCGCGCAGTTCTACATGTTTAGTGATCTGATTTAAGTCTCGCTTCCGGAGTCGCGCAGTCACACGCTAAACCGGACGCCAGCACCCTATTTTCTCGCCCCGACCCAAGGTACCCGGATCGGAGCCAGCCCATGTAATTATCCTTGCAGCCGGGAGGTCAGGATTGCTCCAGACCCCCTTGCCCAGCCC
This sequence comes from Variovorax sp. YR634, assembly GCF_900106655.1. NCBI lineage: Bacteria > Pseudomonadati > Pseudomonadota > Betaproteobacteria > Burkholderiales > Comamonadaceae > Variovorax > Variovorax sp. YR634. The sequence goes on along the minus strand of NZ_FNOL01000001.1, from coordinate 851,495 downwards.
ATCGGCCAACTGTTGCAAGGCTCACTGGCAATTAAGCAGCGAGTGCGAAACGTTCGTCGTTTGCAGTTAGTTTGTTTGAATCTGTTTTACGAGCGCATTCAGCTCGACATGCCCCGCTGCGACTCCGAACCCACGTCGAAACCAGTGCAGCCCCAAGCAACCCATTTTAGGCGCTATTGAGTAACTTCAAGAGCTCAAGGGGCGAAGAGATTGAAGCATCGGCCTGCCAGAGTGCCGAATCGGCCTGTGTCCCCATGTAGCCGTAGGTGGCTGCGACCGTGCGCATGCCTGCAGCGCGGCCCGCGATGATGTCGCGCTCGTCGTCGCCGACATAGATGCATGCCCGCGATGCCACGCCAAGCCGGCGCGCAGCTTCATGCAAGGGCTCGGGATGCGGCTTGGCAAACGGCGTGGTGTCGCCGCTCACAACCGCGCCCGCACTCGCGAAAAGCGGAATGGCGCGCGTCAGCGGATCGGTGAAGCGCATCGACTTGTTGGTGACGACACCCCACAAGAGGCCGCGCTCGCGCAGCGCCTCGATGAGCGCTTGGACGCCATCGAACACCTGCGTGTTGAGCAGCATGCGGCGCTCGTAGGTCACGAAGAACTCTTCGCGCAGCTCAGGAAACTCCGGCGATTCTGGCGTGATGCCGAACGCCACGCCGAGCATGCCGCGCGCGCCCGCACCAGCCATGGGACGGTAACGCTCCAGCGGGTACGAATCGAGGCCGCGATCAGTGCGCATCTTGTCGGCTGCGGCGCCCAGATCGGGCGCGCTGTCAATCAGCGTGCCGTCGAGGTCGAACAGCACGGCTTTCGTCTCGATGCCCATCATCCTTGCGATTCCGATTTCAGTTCGGCCGGCTTCTGCGTGGCGAACATATAGTTGACGCTGGTGTCGCCGCTGAGCCAGTAGCGCCGGGTCAGGGGGTTGTGTTCCATGCCGCGGGTGTGCCGCAGGTCAAGGCCCGCCGCGCGACAGTAGCCGGCCAGTTCGCTCGGACGGATCAGCTTCGCATATTCATGGGTCCCGCGCGGCAGCATGCCGAGGACATACTCGGCGCCCACGATCGCCAGCATGAAGGACTTCAGGCTGCGGTTGATCGTCGAGAAGAACACCCAACCACCCGGCTTGACCAGCGTGGCACAGGCCTGGATCACCGAGGCCGGCTGCGGCACGTGCTCAAGCATCTCCATGCAGGTGACGACGTCGAAGCTGCCCGGCTGCTCAGCTGCCAGCGCCTCTGCGCTGATCTCACGGTACTTCACGCCGCGGGTGCCGGCCTCGAGCGCATGCAGCTGCGCAACCTTGAGCGCCTTGCCCGCGAGGTCGATACCCAGCACGTCGGCCCCCTTGCGCGCCATCGAATCGGCCAGGATGCCGCCGCCGCAGCCGATATCGAGCACGCGGCGCTGCGAAATAGGTGCAATACCGTCAATCCATTCCAGGCGCAATGGATTGATTTCATGCAGCGGGCGGAATTCGCTTTCCAAATCCCACCAGCGATGCGCGAGCTCTGAAAACTTGGCCAGTTCGGCCGGATCCGCATTCACGTTTTCTGTCATACAGCGATTATGAAACGAGCAATGTCCAATAAACACCGCGCGGGCTTTGCCAAAGATCAATCACGAATTCGACAGCCATAAAAAAACCCCGCCGAGGCGGGGTTTTCATGATCGATGGAATCGATTGATTAGTTGGCGCGGGTGCCGACCACTTCGATTTCCACGCGACGGTTCTTGGCGCGGCCTTCCTTGGTGCGGTTGTCAGCCACAGGCTGCTTCTCGCCCTTGCCTTCGGTGTAGACGCGGTTGCGTTCGATGCCCTTCGAGACCAGGAAGGCCTTGACGGCTTCGGCGCGACGCACCGACAGACGCTGGTTGTAGGCGTCCGTACCGATCGAGTCGGTGTGGCCCACAGCGATGATGACTTCGAGGTTGACGCCACGGATCTTCTCGACCAGATCGGTCAGCTTGGCGCGACCTTCAGGCTTCAGAACCGACTTGTCGAAGTCGAAGAATGCGTCGGCAGCGAAGGTCACCTTGTTGGCAGCGACTTGCGGGGCAGCCGGGGCAGCCGGGGCAGCAGCAGCCGGAGCAGCAGCAGCCGGAGCAGCAGGAACCAGAGCACCGTCGCAACCAGCGGCAGCCGTAGCCGGCGTCCAGTTGGCATCGCGCCAGCACAGTTCATTCGTGCCGTTCTTCCAGACCAGTTCGCCGGTGCCGTTTTGCCAGTTGTCGATCGTAGGACCGCCGTCCGCAGCGGTGACACGGGTCTGCGCGCCGGCGGCAGTGGCGAGCGCAGCGACTGCAAACATCATCGCCACTTTATTCAGTTTCTTCATGGTTCTCCTCTTGGGGAAAAAGCCGCAGCCGCGCTGCGAATCAAGGACGCTTTAAGTGACCACCACCCAAAACGTTGAGGCGATTGTGCCATAGGGTCTTTGGCAAACAGGCCGCTGGACGGCCCCGAAGCGTAGGACGGAGGCGGAATAGGCGCCTTGTGTTGCGGCGGTGCGACACCCCTCACAGCGTAAAATTTCGCCTTCCTGCCGCCAGCCCCTCGCTCATGACCTCCTTCGCAAAAGAAACCCTGCCCATCAGTCTCGAAGAGGAAATGCGCAGCAGCTATCTCGACTACGCCATGAGCGTGATCGTGGGCCGAGCGCTTCCCGATGCCCGCGACGGCCTCAAGCCTGTGCACCGCCGCGTGCTGTACGCGATGCACGAGCTCAACAACGACTGGAACCGGCCATACAAGAAGTCGGCCCGTATCGTCGGCGACGTGATCGGTAAGTACCACCCGCACGGAGACCAGTCGGTCTACGACACCATCGTGCGCCTGGCCCAGGACTTCTCGATGCGCCATATGCTGGTCGACGGCCAGGGCAACTTCGGGTCGGTCGATGGAGACAACGCGGCCGCAATGCGGTATACGGAAATCCGGCTGGCCAAAATTGCACACGAAATGCTGGCCGATATCGACAAGGAAACTGTCGACTTTCAGGACAATTACGACGGCTCCGAAAAAGAGCCGAAAGTGCTGCCAAGCCAGCTCCCGAATTTGCTGGTCAATGGCTCCGGCGGTATTGCGGTCGGCATGGCCACCAATATTCCGCCGCACAACCTGAATGAGGTTGTCGACGCCTGCCTGCACCTGCTGCGCAACCCCGAAGCCAGCATCGACGAGCTGATGGAAATCGTGCCCGCGCCCGACTTCCCCACCGCCGGCATCATCTACGGCATCAACGGCGTGAAGGACGGCTACCGCACCGGCCGCGGCAAGGTCGTGATGCGCGCCAAGTGCCACTTCGAGGACATCGACCGCGGCCAACGCCAGGCGATCATCGTCGACGAGCTTCCCTACCAGGTCAACAAGAAGACGCTGCAGGAGCGCATGGCCGAGCTGGTGCACGAGAAGAAGATCGAAGGCATCAGCCATATCCAGGACGAGTCCGACAAGTCGGGCATGCGCCTGGTGATCGAGCTCAAGCGCGGCGAAGTGCCCGAGGTGGTGCTCAACAACCTCTACAAGCAGACGCAGCTGCAGGACACCTTCGGCATCAACATGGTGGCGCTGGTCGATGGCCAGCCCAAGCTGTGCAACCTGAAGGACCTGATCCAGGTCTTCCTGCAGCACCGCCGCGAAGTGGTCACGCGCCGCACCGTCTTCACGCTGCGCAAGGCCCGCGAGCGCGGCCACGTGCTCGAAGGCCTCGCAGTGGCGCTGGCCAACATCGACGAGTTCATCCGCATCATCCGCGAATCGCCGACGCCGCCTGTCGCCAAGGCCGAGCTGATGACCCGCAGCTGGGACAGCAAGCTGGTGCGCGAAATGCTCACGCGCACGCGCGCCGACGGCGGCGTGATCAACGCCGACGACTACCGCCCCGAAGGCCTCGAGCGCAATTTCGGCATGGGCGGCGACGGCCTCTATCGCCTGTCGGAAACGCAAGCCCAGGAAATCCTGCAGATGCGCCTGCAGCGCCTGACCGGCCTCGAGCAGGACAAGATCGTGGCCGAGTACAAGGACGTGATGGCCGAGATCGACGACCTGCTCGACATCCTGGCCAAGCCCGAGCGCGTCTCCACCATCATTGGCGACGAGCTCGGCACCATCAAGCAGGAGTTCGGCCAGTCGAAGGTCGGCGCGCGCCGCAGCCTGGTGGAGCACAGCGCCTACGACCTATCGACCGAAGACCTGATCACGCCGACCGACATGGTGGTGACGCTCTCGCACAGCGGCTACATCAAGAGCCAGCCGCTGGGCGAATACCGCGCGCAGAAACGCGGCGGCCGCGGCAAGCAGGCTACCGCCACCAAGGACGACGACTGGATCGACCAGCTCTTCATCGCCAACACGCACGACTACATCCTGTGCTTCTCCAACCGCGGCCGGCTGTACTGGCTCAAGGTGTGGGAAGTGCCGGCGGGTTCGCGTGGCTCGCGCGGGCGCCCCATCGTCAACATGTTCCCGCTGCAGGAAGGCGAAAAGATCAACGTCGCGCTCGCGCTGACGGGTGAAAAGCGCAACTTCCCGGCCGACCAGTACGTGTTCATGGCGACCTCGATGGGCACGGTCAAGAAGACGGCGCTCGACGAGTTCAACAACCCGCGCAAGGGCGGCATCATTGCCGTGAACCTCGATGAGGGCGACTACCTGATCGGCGCGGCACTGACCGACGGCAAGCACGACGTCATGCTCTTCAGCGACGGCGGCAAGGCCGTGCGCTTCGACGAGGAAGACGTCCGCCCGCTTGGCCGCAATGCCCGCGGCGTGCGCGGCATGTCGCTCGACCCCGGACAGGGCGTGATTGCCATGCTGGTTGCCGAAGATGAGCAGCAAAGCGTGCTCACGGCCACGGAAAATGGTTACGGAAAGCGAACAAGCATTACGGAATACACCCGCCACGGCCGGGGAACCAAAGGCATGATTGCCATTCAACAGAGTGAGCGCAACGGCAAGGTCGTTGCTGCCACTCTCGTGCATGCGGATGATGAGATCATGCTCATCACCGACAAGGGCGTGCTGGTGCGCACCCGGGTTGCCGAAATTCGTGAACTTGGTCGCGCGACGCAAGGCGTTACGCTGATCGGACTCGACGAAGGCGCCAAACTCAGCGGGCTACAACGTATCGTCGAAAACGACGCGAACGGCGAAAGCGAGCCTGACGCGGACGATACTTCCTCATCTTCAACGGAGAATCCTCAGTGAAAAAAATCAAACTCGCACTTCTGACGGTCGCCCTGGCAAGCAGTTCGATGGCCGCCATGGCCCAGGACAAGGCCACGCTCATCAAGCAGTTCATCGACATCCAGCGCCCCGGTATCGAATCGCTGGCACGCGGTCTTGTCGAGCAATCGAGCGCTCCGATCGCGCAAGCGGGTTCACAATACCTGCAGACGCAAGTGCCTGAAGCCAAGCGCGAAGCTGCCGCCAAGGCTGCCGACGCCGAGCTGAAGAAATACTTCGACGAAACCTACCCCATCGTTCGCGACAAGGCCGTTCAACTGGCCCCGGGCGCCCTCACCCCGCTGATGGAGCAGAACTTCAACGAAGACGAACTCAAGCAGCTGCTGGCCTGGATCAACTCGCCCCTGAGCAAGAAGTACCAGGACCTGAACCCGAAGATGCAGACCGCACTGACGGAAAAGCTCGTGGCCGACACGCGCACCACGGTCGAACCCAAGATGCGCGCGCTCGACACCGCAGTCGCCAAGGCACTCGGCGCACCGACCGATGGCGCTGCCCAAGGCTCCGCTCCCGCCAAGGCACCTGCCAAGGCCCCAGCCAAGAAGTAAAAGCAACGTGACCCAGCAGCAGACGCCGGCCGGCAAGCGCCCCTACAACTTCTCGGCCGGTCCGGCTGCCATGCCGGAGGCGGTGCTGCAACGCGCCGCCGCCGAAATGCTCGACTGGCAGGGCAGCGGCATGAGCGTGATGGAAATGAGCCATCGCGGCAAGGAATTCGGTGCAATCTGCACCCAGGCCGAAGCCGACATCCGCACGCTGCTGGCCATTCCCTCGCACTTCCAGGTCCTGTTCATGCAGGGCGGCGGACTGGGCGAGAACGCCATCGTGCCGTTGAACCTGTCGCGCGGCAAAACCGCCGACTTCGTCATCACCGGCAGCTGGAGCAGCAAGTCGCACAAGGAAGCGCAGCGCTACTGCACAGCGCGCGTTGTCGCGAGCAATGCCGACGACCAGCACACGAAGCTGCCCGACCCTGCGACCTGGCAGCTCTCCAAGGATGCCTCGTACGTGCACGTGTGCTCGAACGAGACCATCAACGGCATCGAGTTCCAGCAGTTGCCCGATCTGGCCGCGCTCGGCAGCAACGCCCCGCTGGTCATCGATTTCTCCTCGCACGTTGCCTCGCGCAGCGTCGACTGGAGCCGCGTGGGCCTGGCCTTCGGCGGCGCACAAAAGAACCTCGGCCCTGCCGGCCTGACCATCGTGGTCGTGCGCGACGACCTGCTGGGCCACGCGCTCGAGATCTGCCCGAGCGCGTTCAACTACAAGACCGTGGCCGACAACCACTCCATGTACAACACCCCGCCGACCTGGGGCATCTACATGGCGGGGCTCACGTTCCAATGGCTGTTGCAGCAGACCGAAGGCTCGCACACCGGCGTGGCCGCCATGGAGCAGCGCAACATCGCGAAGGCAAAGCTGCTGTACGACTTCATCGACGGCTCCGACTTCTACGCCAACCGCATCGACCCGGGCTGCCGCTCGCGCATGAACGTGCCGTTCTTCCTGGCCGACGAAGGCCGCAACGAGGCCTTCCTGGCCGGCGCGCGCGAAGCCGGGCTGCTGCAGCTCAAGGGCCACAAGTCGGTCGGCGGCATGCGCGCGAGCATTTACAACGCCATGCCGTTGGCAGGGGTGCAGGCACTTGTGGCCTACATGCGAGAATTCGAGCGATCGCATGCCTAGGCGCATGCCCAGCTGCTCGCAACGATGACCGCCTCCGCACCCACACCGCCCTCTTCTCCCTCCGACAACTCCGAAAGCCTGGCCGATCTGCGCGTGCAGATCGACTCGCTCGACCAGCGACTGCTCAGCCTGCTCAACGAGCGGGCCCATGTGGCCGAGCTGGTCGGCGAGGTCAAGAAGCGCGAAGGCACCCCGTTCTTCCGCCCCGACCGCGTGGCGCAGGTCATCGACAAGATGCAGAAGAGCAATGGCGGTCCGCTCAAGGACCTCCACGTGGCGGCCATCTGGCGCGAGATCATGTCGGCCTGCCTGGCGCTCGAATCGCCGCAACGCGTGGCCGTGCTTGGCCCCGAAGGCACCTTCTGCGAGCAAGCCGCCATCGAATACTTCGGCGGCGCCGCCGACCTGATCTATTGCGCCAGCTTCGACGAGGTGTTCCACGCCACCGCCGCTGGCAGCGCCCAGTACGGCGTGGTCGGCGTCGAAAACTCGACCGAAGGCGTGGTCACACGCTCGCTCGACCTGTTCCTGCACTCGCCCACCCATGTCGTCGGCGAAGTCAGCCTGCTGGTGCGCCACCACCTCCTGCGCAGCAGCAATTCGCTCGAAGGCGTGGAGGCCGTGCTGGCCCATCCGCAAGCGCTGGCACAGTGCCAGACCTGGCTGTCCAAGCACCTGCCGAACGCCGAGCGCCGTGCCGTGTCGAGCAATGCCGAAGGCGCACGCCTCGCGGCCACCAACCCGGCCTGGGCCGCATTGGCCGGCGAACGCGCCGCCACCCGCTTCGGCCTGCACATCGTGGCGCACGCCATCCAGGACGACTCGTACAACCGCACCCGCTTCTCGGTGATCTGCCTGCCGCAGACGCTGGCCATGCCGCCGGCTTCGGGCCGCGACTGCACGAGCCTGATCGTCTCGGTGCCGAACCGGCCCGGCGCGGTGCACGACCTGCTGGTGCCGCTGAAGGCCAACAACGTATCGATGACCCGCTTCGAGTCGCGCCCCGCTCGCACCGGCCAGTGGGAGTACTACTTCTACATCGACCTCGACGGCCATCCCTCGCAGCCCAACGTGGCCGCGGCGCTGGCCGAGCTGCGCGGTCTCTGCGCGTTCTACAAGGTGCTGGGCGCCTACCCCGTCAAGGCCTGAGCGGCAGGCAGCCCCACAACATGTTCGAACAACTGGGACTGATCGGCTGCGGCCTGATGGGCGGCTCTTTCGCGCTCGCACTCAAGCGCGCGAAGCTGGTGAAACGCGTGGTCGGCTACAGCAAGTCGCCCTCCACCACCGAGCGGGCTCGCCAGCTTGGCGTGATCGACGTGGTAGCGCCTTCGGCGCTGCTGGCGGTGTCAGGCTCCGACATCGTGCTGCTGGCGGTGCCGGTGGCCGCATCGGAAGCCACATTCAAGGCCATCCGCCACGGCATCTCGAACGAGACGCTGGTGATGGACGTCGGCTCGACCAAGGGCGACGTGATCGAAGCCGCGCGCAACGGCCTGCAGCGCCAGTTCGCGAACTTCGTGCCGGCACACCCGATCGCCGGCAAGGAGCTCTCGGGTATCGAGCACGCAGAGGCTTCGCTGTTCACCGGCCGGCAGGTCGTGCTGACGCCCGTGAAGACCACGCTGCGCTCGAACGTGCAGCGGGCCTCGCAGGTGTGGAGCGGCATCGGCGCGCACGTCGTCACCATGACGCACGAAGAGCACGACGCCGCTTTTGCCGCCGTGAGCCACCTGCCGCACCTGCTGGCCTTCGCGTACACCAACGCCATCGCCAGCCAGCCGCAGGGCGACCGCTTCCTGAGCCTCGGGGGACCGGGCTTTCGCGATTTCTCGCGCATCGCCGCGAGCGACCCGGTCATGTGGCGCGACGTGCTGCTGGCCAACCGCGAACAGGTGCTGCAACAGTCGCAGGCCTTCCGCAAAGCGCTGGACGACCTCGAAGCGCTGATGGCCGCTGGCGATCTGCAGGCGCTGGAACAATCCATCGCCGCCGCCAGCAAGGCCCGCGCGGCCTGGAAACCGGCCACCGACACCTCGTCGCAGCAGCAGGACAACTGAAATGTTCTCGACGACCTTCCTCGATCTCCCGCCCCTCGCGGGCGCGGCCGGTACGGTCCGGCTGCCGGGCTCCAAGAGCATCTCCAACCGCGTGCTGCTGCTCGCCGCGCTCGCGAGCGGCACCACCACCATCCACGACCTGCTCGATTCAGACGACACGCGCGTGATGCTCGACGCCCTGCGCGCGCTCGGCTGCGGCATCGACCCGGACGGAAACACGCTGCGCATCACCGGCCTCGGCGGCCAGCTGAAGCCCAGCGAAACGCTGCTGCCGCTGTTCCTCGGCAACGCCGGCACCGCGATGCGCCCGCTCACCGCGGCGCTGTCACTGCTGGGCGGTGAGTTCGAGCTGAGCGGCGTTCCGCGCATGCACGAGCGCCCCATCGGCGATCTCGTCGACGCGCTGACCCAACTCGGCTGCCGCATCGACTACCTCGGCAATCCCGGCTATCCACCGCTGCGCATCCATCCGGTGCCCCACGGTGATTTGGCGCTCGACGCGCCGATCCGCGTGCGCGGCGACGTGTCGAGCCAGTTCCTCACCGCCCTGCTGCTGGCGTTGCCGCTCGCGGCGGCCGGCGACATCGTGATCGAAGTGGTCGGCGAGCTGATCTCCAAGCCGTACATCGAGATCACGCTGAACCTGCTCGCGCGCTTCGGCATCCAGGTGCGGCGCGACGGCTGGGAGCGCTTCACCATTCCGGCGGGCAGCAGCTACAGCTCGCCCGGCGACATTCACGTCGAGGCCGACGCCTCGTCTGCTAGCTATTTCATAGCATTGGGCGCTATAGCGACGGGTGTTTCCGGCAAGGACGGCATCCGAATCGAAGGCGTGGGCGCCGATTCGATCCAGGGCGACATCCGCTTCATCGACGCCGCCCGCCAGATGGGCGCGCAGGTCGACAGCGGTCCGAACTGGCTCGAAGTGCGCCGTGGCGCCTGGCCGCTCAAGGCCATCGACCTCGACGCCAACCACATCCCCGACGCCGCGATGACGCTGGCCGTGATGGCGCTGTACGCCGACGGCCCGAGCACGCTGCGCAACATCGCGAGCTGGCGCGTGAAGGAAACCGACCGCATCGACGCCATGGCCAACGAGCTGAAGAAGCTCGGCGCCGCCGTCGAGGCCGGCCCGGACTTCATCCGCGTGCACCCGCTGGCGCAGGCCGGCTGGCGCCCGGCGAGCATCCACACCTACGACGACCACCGCGTGGCCATGTGCTTCTCGCTCGCGGCATTCAACCCGGCGGGGGTGCCGGTGCGCATTCTCGATCCGCACTGCGTCGCCAAGACCTTTCCCGATTACTTCGAGACCCTGTTCTCGGTGGCAGAGGCCGCCGAGGTGCCGGTGATCTGCATCGACGGCCCGACCGCTTCCGGCAAGGGCACGCTCGCGGCCGAAGTGGCGCGCCTGCTCGGCTACCACTACCTCGATTCGGGCTCCCTCTACCGCGTGACCGGCCTGGCCATGCGCCGCGCAGGCCTGAGCGCTGACGCCCAGCACGAAACGCAGATCGCTGCACTCGCGGCCGCCCTGCCCCTGCAGTTCACCGAAGGAAAGGTGCTGCTGGCCGGCGAAGACGTCAGTGACGACATCCGCACCGAAGCCGCTGGCATGGACGCATCCCGCGTCTCCACGCTGCCAGCCGTGCGCGAGGCGCTGCTGGCCCTGCAGCAGCGCTTTCGCCAGCTGCCCGGCCTGGTGGCCGACGGGCGCGACATGGGCACCGTGATCTTCCCTGACGCGACGCTCAAGGTCTTCCTCACGGCCAGCGCCGCCCAGCGCGCCGAGCGGCGGCATAAGCAGTTGATTTCAAAGGGTATTTCGACTACACTCGACAGTCTTCGCTCCGACTTGGAAGCACGTGACGCCCGGGACTCATCCCGCAGTGTCGCCCCTCTGAAGCCGGCGCAGGACGCCCGCCACCTCGACAACTCCCAGCTGTCCATCGAGCAATCGATCGATCAGGTCTTGGACTGGTGGCAACAAGTACAGCCTTTCAAGCCCGCTTGAAAAGCTGGCGCCCGACGGAATATCCCGAAATATTCATAGGGCGCATACCGCTCCAGCAGGCTCCTTCCGCGCGACAGCGCACCGGCCTGCTGGTTGTTCAACCAACCCGGGTTTATATCCAAAAAGCCCACAAAACCGCCGTCTACAGACCCACAGCAGCCGCACGCAATTTCGCAAGAGCGCCTGCCAACCCTGCCTGACGGAAGGAACCATAAATGTCTGAATCTTTTGCCGACCTATTCGAAGAGTCCCTGAAGCGTTCCGAAATGCGCACCGGCGAGGTCATCACGGCCGAAGTCGTGCGTGTCGAACACAACCACGTCGTCGTCAACGCCGGTCTGAAGTCCGAAGCGTATGTGCCGATCGAAGAGTTCAAGAACGACAAGGGCGAACTCGAAGTTCAGGCCGGCGATTTCGTTTCCGTTGCCATCGGCAGCGTTGAAAACGGCTACGGCGACACCATCCTCTCGCGCGACACCGCCAAGCGTCTGGCTTCGTGGCTCGCCCTCGAGAAGGCACTGGAATCGGGCGACTTCGTCACCGGCACCACCAGCGGCAAGGTCAAGGGCGGCCTCACGGTCCTGGTCAACGGCATCCGCGCGTTCCTGCCGGGCTCGCTGATCGACACGCGTCCGATCAAGGACCTGACCCCGTACGAGAACAAGACCCTCGAATTCAAGGTCATCAAGCTCGACCGCAAGCGCAACAACGTCGTGCTGTCGCGCCGTGCCGTGGTCGAAGCCAGCATGGGCGAAGAACGCGCCAAGCTGATGGAAACGCTGAAGGAAGGCGCAGTCGTGCGCGGCGTGGTCAAGAACATCACCGAATACGGTGCGTTCGTGGACCTCGGCGGCATCGACGGCCTGCTGCACATCACCGACATGGCATGGCGCCGTGTTCGCCACCCGAGCGAAGTCGTTCAGGCCGGCCAGGAAATCACCGCCAAGATCCTCAAGTTCGACACCGAAAAGAACCGTGTCTCGCTGGGTCTCAAGCAAATGGGTGACGACCCGTGGATGGGCGTTTCGCGCCGCTACCCGCAATCGACCCGCCTGTTCGGCAAGGTCACGAACATTGCCGACTACGGCGCGTTCGTCGAACTCGAACCCGGCATCGAAGGCCTGGTGCACGTCTCCGAAATGGACTGGACCAACAAGAACATCGCTCCGAACAAGATCGTCTCGCTGGGCGACGAAGTCGAAGTCATGGTCCTGGAAATCGACGAAGACAAGCGCCGCATCAGCCTGGGCATGAAGCAATGCAAGGCCAACCCGTGGCAAGAGTTCGCGCAAAACACCAAGCGCGGCGACCGCGTCAAGGGCCCGATCAAGTCGATTACCGACTTCGGCGTGTTCGTGGGTCTGGCTGCCGGCATCGACGGCCTGGTTCACCTCTCGGACCTCTCGTGGAACGAAGCCGGCGAAACCGCCGTTCGCAACTACAAGAAGGGCCAGGAAGTCGAAGCGATCGTGCTGGCTGTGGACGTCGACCGCGAGCGCATCAGCCTCGGTATCAAGCAGCTCGACAGCGACCCGTTCACCACGTTCACCACCGTGAACGACAAGGGCCAGATCGTGACCGGCAAGGTCAAGACCGTGGACGCCCGCGGCGCTGAAATCGACCTCGGCGAAGACATCATCGGCTACCTCCGTGCTTCGGAAATCTCGCGCGACCGCGTCGAAGATGCCCGCAACGTGCTGAAGGAAGGCGACGAAGTCACCGCCATCGTCGTGAATGTGGATCGCAAGACCCGCAACATCCAGCTGTCGATCAAGCAGAAGGACATGGTCGACGAACAAGGCGCCATGGCCAGCCTGAGCCAGCAGTCGGCACGCGAAAACGCGGGCACGACCAGCCTGGGCGCCCTGCTGCGCGCCAAGCTCGACAACAACGACAGCAAGTAAGCTGAGTCGGAAGACAGAGCAGGCCCTGGGGCCGCTCTGTCTTTTTTTTCGTCCACGTTTTTCGTTTATGTTCGGCCTATGACCCGCTCAGACCTCGTCGAAGAACTCGCAGCGCGCTTTGCACAGCTCACGCACCGCGATGCCGAATACGCCGTCAAGACCATCCTCGATGCCATGAGCGACGCGCTGGTGCGCGGACACCGCATCGAGATCCGTGGCTTCGGCAGCTTCTCGGTCAACCGTCGTCCGCCGCGCATCGGCCGCAACCCGCGTTCGGGCGAGAGCGTGCAGATTCCCGAGAAGCGGGTGCCGCACTTCAAGCCCGGCAAGGCGCTGCGCGAAGCCGTCGATGCACGCACCGCGGAGCTCGACGCCGGCGGCAAGGAAGCCAAGGGCCGCAAGGCCTGACGCACGTGGATGCAAACGTAGAATGCTCCCGGCAACGGGAACGGCTATGAAATACCTCCTGTGGCTGCTCAAGGCAGCCATTTTTTTTACGCTCTTCGCTTTCGCGCTGAACAACCAGCACGACGCGACCGTCTATTTCTTCTTCGGCACCTACTGGCGCGCGCCGCTGGTGCTCGTCGTGCTCGCGGCCTTTGCCGGCGGGCTCGTGGTGGGTGCGCTGGGCATGCTGCCGGGCTGGTGGAAGCACCGCACCGCCGCGGCACAAGTGCCTGCCGCTGCCGAAACCCAGGCTTCCGCACCGTCGACCGCCACGACCGCGCCCGCAGCGGCTCCGACCATCTCCGCCACCGACCTCCCCGCCGTACGTCAACATGGACTTTGATCCCAGCTGGCTGCTGATCAGCCTGCCCGTCGCCTTCGTGCTCGGCTGGCTTGCATCGCGCTTCGACATCCGGCAACTCAAGCTCGAGAACCGCCAGGCCCCAAAGGCCTACTTTCGCGGCCTCAACTTCCTGCTCAACGAGCAGCAGGACCAGGCCATCGACGCCTTCATCGAAGCCGTACAGAACGACCCCGACACGCAAGAGCTCCATTTCGCACTCGGCAATCTCTTCCGCCGTCGCGGCGAGTACCAGCGCGCAGTGCGCGTGCACGAGCACCTGCTGGGCCGCGGCGACCTGAGCCGCAGCGACCGCGAACGCGCACAGCACGCACTGGCGCAAGACTTCCTGCGCGCCGGCCTGCTCGATCGTGCCGAAGCCGCGCTGCAGAAGCTCGAAGGCACGCGCTACGAGAACGAGGCGCGGCTGTCGCTGCTGGCCATCTACGAGCGCTCGCGCGAATGGGCACAGGCCGCCGACGTGGCGCAGAAGCTCGACGAATCAGACCAGGCCAGCTACAGCACGCGCCGCGCGCATCACCTCTGCGAGCAGGCGACCGAACGCGTTGCGGCGGGCGACCTGCCCGGCGCCGCAAAGCTGCTCGCGCAGGCCGTCGAACTCGCGCCGCAGGCACCGCGCCCCGCCATCGACACAGCCAACCTGCAGTTGCGCAACGGCGAGGCGGCCGCGGCCTTCGACACGCTCGTGGCCCTTAGCGAGACCGCACCGCTGGCGCTGCCGCTCTACGCAGCCGCGCTGCAGCAGGCTGCCGTGGCCGCGCACCGCGAAGGCGAAGCGCTCGCACTGCTGCAACGCCGCTATGTGGAGTCGCCGTCGATCGACGTGCTCGAGGCGCTGATGGCGCTCGGCGGCACACCGACCGCCACCGCAGAAGAACCCAACCCCACGCCGCGCGACGGCTACATCGCGCATCTTGCACAGCAGCCTTCGCTGGTCGCGGCCTCGCGCTGGCTCGCGGGCGAACACTTCGAGCACCAGCAGTTTCATCCGCAGGTGCAGCGCGCGCTCGACCAGGCCACCCGGCCGCTCATGCGCTACCGCTGCGCAGCCTGCGGTTTCGAGGCGCACCAGTACTTCTGGCACTGCCCTGGCTGCCAGGCCTGGGACAGCTATCCGCCGCGCCGCGTCGAAGAACTCTGATCACATTTCTGAACAATGGTCACGTAGAAGCCGGCACGGCTTTTACGCGTCAACGCCGTTCTTTCCCTCCTCGTTGAGCCTGGGCCGACGCTTCTGTCGGCTGTCACTCATCAACAAAAAAGAGGGAGTTTTTCATCATGTTCAAGAAGATCCTGGCCATCACGGCCATGCTGTTCGCGGCCGTTTCGTTCGCCGCCGTCGACGTCAACAAAGGCACCGAGGCCGACCTCGATGGCGTCAAGGGCGTTGGCCCGTCGATGTCCAAGCGCATTCTCGAAGCACGCAAGGAAGGCGAGTTCAAGGACTGGCCCGACCTCATGCAGCGCGTCAAGGGCGTGAAGGAGAAGAAGGCGGCCAAGCTGTCGGCCGAGGGCCTGACGGTCAATGGCAAGAGCTTCGGTGGCGCGGCGCCATCCGCATCGAAGGAAGCGAAAGCTCCCAAGGCCGCCAAGCCCTGATTCCGCTCCGGTAGAAATATGCAAAGCCGCCTTCGGGCGGCTTTTTCATGCGCGCCATGGCAGGGAAATGCCTCAGGAAGTGGTCCGGAATTTGCACGTAAGCTTCCTTTCGTTTTGCTTTCAATCCATTCCGGAGCGCGTACATGAATCACAAGTTCGGCATTGCCCTCGCGGGCCTCACCCTCGGCGCCGCAGCCTTCGCGCAGACCAAGTGGGACCTCCCCACGGCCTACCCCGCCACCAACTACCACACGGAAAACATCACGCAGTTCGCGAAGGACGTCGACGCCGCCACGGGCGGCAAGGTGAAGATCACGGTGCATGCCAACGCCTCGCTGTTCAAGGCACCCGAGATCAAGCGCGCCGTGCAGAGCGGCCAGGCGCAAGCCGGCGAGATCCTGCTGGCCAACTACGCGAACGAGAACCCGATCTACGCGCTCGACGGCGTGCCCTTCCTCGCCACCACCTACCCCGAGGCAAGGAAGCTCTACGACGCATCGAAGCCCGCCATGGACAAGTTGCTCGCGGCCCAGGGCATCAAGGTGCTGTTCATGGTGCCGTGGGCGCCGCAGGGCATCTACACAAAGAAGGAAATCGGCTCGGTGGCCGACCTGCGCGGCATCAAGTGGCGTGCCTACAGCCCGGCCACCGCCAAGATCGCCGAACTCATCGGCGCGCAGCCCGTGCAGATCCAGCAGGCCGAGCTCAGCGCGGCCATGGCTACGGGCGTGATCGAGAGCTACATGAGCTCGGGCTCCACCGGCTACGACACCAAGACCTACGAGCACATCAAGAACTTCTACGACACGCAGGCGTGGATCCCGAAGAACGCGATCCTCGTGAACGCCAAGGCCTTCGACGCGCTCGACGCCACCACCAAGGCCGCCGTCACCAAGGCCGCGGCCGACGCCGAGGTGCGCGGCTGGAAGGTCGCGCAGGAGAAGAACGACGAATACAAGCGCCTGCTCGCCGAGCGCGGCATGAAGGTTCACAAGCCCTCGCCCAAGCTCGACGCCGACATGCGCCAGGTCGGCGGCATCATGCAGACCGACTGGCTCAAGGCAGCCGGGGCCGATGGCGCCGCCATCGTCGACGCTTATAAAAAGAAGTAAGCCGTGCGCCGCTTCCTCGACCGCCTGTACGACGGTGCAGGCGCGCTCGGCGCGTTCTGCGTGTTCCTGATCTTCGTGCTGATGATCCTGGCCGGCGTGGGCCGGCAGATGAACTGGTACGTGAGCGGGCTCAACGACGTGGTGGCCTGGCTGTGCGCCGCCGCCGCGTTCTTCGCGATGGCGCATGCATTCCGTCACGGCGACTTCGTGCGCGTGACACTGCTGCTCGAAGCCGCGCCGCCGAAAGTGCGGCGCATCCTCGACGTGACATGCCTGCTGATCGCGTCGGTGTCGGTGGCCTACCTGACCTACTGGGCCACCAGCTTCACCTACGAGAGCTACGAATTCGCCGAGATGGCGACTGGCCTCGTCGTCATTCCGATCTGGATTCCGCAATCGACCTTCGTCATCGGCTGCTGGCTGCTGCTGATTGCCATGGTCGACGAGCTGGTGGGCGTGGTGCGCGGCGAGAAGCCCAGCTACCAGCGCGCCATCGAAGAGCGGCATGCTGCCGGCGATTTCTCCTCCGACGTCTGACGCCTATGCTTGAAACCCTGCTCATGGGCGCGCTGCTGCTCGCCATCATGCTGCTCCTGCTTGCGGGCGGCGTCTGGATCGCGATGACGCTGGCCATCGTCGGCTGGGTCGGCCAGGCCTTCTTCACCAACACGCTGCCGGGCAAGAACCTGTTCTCGGCCTTCTGGGAAAGCAACGCCAGCTGGGAGCTCGCGGCGCTGCCGCTGTTCATCTGGATGGGCGAGATCCTCTTCAGAACCAAGCTGAGCGAGGAGATGTTCGAGGGCCTGCGCCCCTGGCTCAACCGCGTGCCCGGCCGGCTGATGCACACCACCATCCTCGGCTGCGGCGTGTTCGGATCGGTCTCGGGCTCATCGGCGGCCACCTGCGCGACCATCGCCAAGGTGGCGCTGCCCGAGCTCAAGCGCCGCGGCTACAACGAGAAGCTGGCCATCGGCTCGCTCGCCACCGCGGGCACGCTGGGCATCCTGATTCCGCCATCGATCACGATGGTGGTGTACGCCGTGGCCGCCGACGCGTCGATCATCCGCATCTTCCTGGCAGGCTTTCTTCCGGGCTTTCTGCTGATGCTGCTGTTCTCGGGCTACATCGGCTGGTGGAGCCTGCGCAATCCCGACCAGGTGCCGCCGGCCGATCCGCCGACCACCTTCATGGAGAAGATCCGGCTCTCGGGCAATCTGATTCCCTGCGCGCTGCTGATCGTCTTCATCGTCTGGGTGCTGGTGGCGGGCTGGGCCACGGCCACCGAGTGCGCGGCCTTCGGCGTGCTGGGCTCGCTGGCCATCGCGGCCTGGGGCCGTAGCCTCACCTGGAAGAACTTCAAGGACGGCATCATGGGCGCCACCCGCACCAGCTGCATGATCATGTTCATCCTGGCCGGTGCCGCCTTCCTCACCAAGACCATGGCCTTCACCGGCATTCCGCGCGAGCTGGCCGAGTGGGTCGACAGCATGCACCTGTCGCCCTATGCGCTGATCGGCGCGCTGGTCGTCGTGTACCTGGTGCTGGGCACGGCGCTCGACGGCATCTCGATGATCGTGCTGACCAGCGCGGTGGTGCTGCCGATGATCCAGAAGGCCGGCTTCGACCTGATCTGGTTCGGCATCTTCATCGTGCTGCTGGTCGAGATCGCCGAGGTCACGCCGCCGGTGGGCTTCAACCTCTTCGTGCTGCAGAACATGACCGGGAAAGACAGCAACGTGATCGCCAAGGCTGCCATTCCGTTCTTCTTCTGCCTGGTGCTGTGCATCGTGCTGATCACGCTGTTCCCGAGCATCGTGACGATCCTGCCCGATGTGGTGATGGGCAAGGAGAAGTAGAAAGAGAAGGGCCGTCCGGCAGCTTGCGGATAATCGCCGGCATGCTGCTGAACGTCCTCGTCATCTGCCTCGCCGCGTGTGTCGGCGCCCTCATGCGCTGGGGCTTTGCCCTGTGGCTCAACCCCGGCGGCATCCTGCCCTGGGGCACGCTGGCGGTGAACCTCATCGGCGGCTACCTGATCGGCGTGGCCATCGGTGTGTTCAACGGGCTACCCCACATCGACCCCGCGTGGCGGCTCATGGTCATCACCGGCTTCCTGGGCACGCTCACCACCTTCTCCAGCTTCTCCGCGGAAGTGGTCGGCATGCTCATGGGCGGCAGGCTCGGCCTCGCGATGGGCACGATCGCGTTGCACCTTGGCGGCTCGCTGTGCATGACCTGGCTCGGGTTGCGCACGGTGCAGGCTTTCTCCTCCTGAATCGAGCGAAAAACTGCCTTATGTCTTGCGGTTATAGATAGGGCCTTCCATAGGGTCGGTCGATAGAATTGCCCGCAATGCCCCTGGTCTTTCTCATCGCCCTCCCCTTCATTGCCAGCGTGCTGGCCGCGTTGATGCCTTCCAACGCACGCAACAGGGAGTCGACGCTGGCGGGGCTGGTCGCGCTGGGCTGCGCCATCCAGGTCGCATGGTTCTTCCCGCAGATCGCGCACGGCAATGTGCTGCGGCAAGAAATCGAATGGCTGCCGGCCCTCGGCCTGAACCTCGTGTTCCGCCTGGATGGCTTCGCATGGCTGTTCTGCATGCTGGTGCTGGGCATCGGCGCGCTGGTGGTGCTCTATGCGCGCTACTACATGTCGGCCTCCGATCCGGTGCCGCGCTTCTTCTCGTTCTTCCTCGCGTTCATGGGCGCGATGATGGGCGTGGTGCTCTCGGGCAACCTCATTCAGATGGTGCTGTTCTGGGAGCTCACCAGCCTCTTCTCCTTCCTTCTCATCGGCTACTGGCACCACCGGCGCGACGCTCGGCGCGGCGCGCGCATGGCGCTCACCGTCACCGGCGCTGGCGGGCTGTGCCTGCTGGCCGGCGTGCTGGTGCTCGGCCGCATCGTCGGCAGCTACGAGCTCGACGTGGTGCTGGCCTCGGGCGACCTCATCCGAGCGCACGCGCTGTACCCGGTCGCACTGGTGCTGGTGCTGCTCGGCGCCTTCACCAAGAGCGCGCAATTCCCGTTCCACTTCTGGCTGCCGCGCGCCATGGCCGCGCCCACGCCGGTGTCGGCCTACCTGCACTCGGCCACGATGGTGAAGCTCGGCGTGTTCCTGATGGCGCGGCTGTGGCCCGTGCTCTCGGGCACCGAGCAGTGGTTCTGGATGGTGGGCGGCGCGGGCGCCGTCACGCTGCTGCTCGGCGGCTTCATCGCCATGTTCCAGCGTGACCTGAAGGCGTTGCTGGCCTACTCGACCATCTCGCACCTCGGGCTCATCACGCTGCTGCTGGGCCTCAACAGCCCGCTCGCGGCCGTGGCGGCGGTGTTCCATGTGATGAACCACGCGACCTTCAAGGCGTCGCTGTTTATGGCGGCCGGCATCATCGACCACGAGACCGGCACGCGCGACATCCGCAAGCTCAGCGGGCTGATGCGGCTCATGCCCATCACGGGCACGCTGGCCATCATCGCCAGCGCCTCGATGGCCGGCGTGCCGCTGCTCAACGGCTTTCTCTCGAAGGAAATGTTCTTCGCCGAGACGGTGTTCATCCAGTCGACGCCGTGGGTCGACTTCAGCCTGCCGGTCATCGCCACCATCGCGGGCATCTTCAGCGTGGCGTATTCGGCGCGCTTCGTGTTCGACGTGTTCTTCGGCCCGCCCTGCGGCGACGAGGTGCCCAAGCACCCGCACGAGCCGCCGCACTGGATGCGCGTGCCGGTCGAACTGCTGGTGCTTCTGTGCCTGGTGGTGGGTGTGGTGCCAGCGTGGTCGGTCGGCCCGATGCTGGCGGCGGCCGCCACGCCGGTCGTCGGCGGCACGCTGCCCGAGTACAGCCTGGCGGTGTGGCATGGCTTCAACCTGCCGTTGATGATGAGCTTCGTCGCGCTGGTGGGCGGCGCCGCGCTGTACCTGCTGCAGCGCCGTCGTCGCGCACGCGGCGGCCTCGAGCACACGCCGCTGCTGCATCGCTTCGACGGCCAGGTCATCTTCGAGCACCTGCTCGCGCTGCTCAGCGAAGCGGGCCGGCGCAGCCGCCGCCTGTTCGGCACGCGCCGGCTGCAGTGGCAGTTGCTGCTGCTGGTAGTCGCGGCCGTGGCGGGCGCCGCGGCTTCCCTGTGGGCCACGCCCGCCGCACCCGGCACGCGCGAGCTTTTGCCCTTCTCGCCGATGTTCGCCATGACCTGGATCATCGGCGGTACCTGCGCGCTGGCCGCCGCATGGCAGGCCAAGTTCCACCGGCTGGCAGCGCTGATGCTGGCCTCGGGCGCGGGGCTGGTCTCTTGCGTGACCTACATCTGGTTCTCGGCACCCGACCTCGCGTTGACCCAACTGGTGGTCGAGGCCGTGACCACGGTGCTGATCCTGCTCGGCCTGCGCTGGCTGCCGATGCGCAGCAAGGACGTCATTCAACCTGCACGCGCGCGGCTGCGACCGTGGGGCCGGCGCGGGCGCGACCTGCTGGTGGCCACCATCGCCGGCGGCGGCATGGCGGCGCTGGCGTGGGCCATGATGACGCGCAACTTCCCGCAGAGCATCTCGCCCTTCTTCCTCGAACACGCGCTCACCGAGGGCGGCGGCACCAATGTGGTCAACGTGATGCTGGTCGACTTCCGCGGCTTCGACACCTTCGGCGAGATCACCGTGCTCGGCGTGGTCGCGCTCACGGTGTATGCGCTGCTGCGGCGCTTCCGCCCCGCGATCGAATCGATGGCCCTGCCGGTCCAGCAGCGGCTGCAAGTCGACGACGGCAGCAGCGACCTGCTGAACCCGCGCCGCGCCAAGGACACCGCCGTGGGCTACCTGATGGTGCCGGCCGTACTGGTGCGGCTGGTGCTGCCGCTGGCGGCGCTGGTGTCGGTCTACTTCTTCATGCGCGGCCACAACGCGCCGGGCGGCGGCTTCGTCGCGGGGCTGGTGATGTCGGTCGCGCTGGTGCTGCAGTTCATCGTCTCGGGCACCGAATGGGTGGAAGAGCATCTGCGCATTTACCCGCGCCGCTGGATCGCCATCGGCCTGCTGCTGGCGCTGGCCACCGGCGGCGGCGCGGTGTTCTTCGGCTATCCCTTCCTGACCACGCACACCGCGCACCTGCATCTGCCGCTGCTGGGCGAGGTGCACGTGCCCAGCGCCCTCTTCTTCGACATCGGCGTGTTCGCGCTGGTGCTCGGCGCCACCATGCTGATCCTCACCGCGCTGGCCCACCAGTCGATACGAAGCCACCGCTGGGCCGACGAGCAGGCCGAAAAAGAAGCCGAAGCCGCCGCGGCGGCCGTCGCCGCCGGGGGAGCCAGCTGATGGAAATCGTGCTCGCACTCGCCATCGGCGTGCTCACCGGCTCGGGCGTGTACATGCTGCTGCGCCCTCGCACCTTCCAGGTCATCATGGGCCTGACGCTGATCTCTTACGCGGTCAACCTCTTCATCTTCAGCATGGGCCGGCTCAAGGTCGACAGCGAGCCGGTGCTCATCAAAGGCCTCACCTCCACGCTGGCCAACACAGCCGACCCGATGCCTCAAGCCCTCGTGCTGACTGCCATCGTGATCGGCTTTGCGATGACGGCGCTGTTCCTCGTTGTGATGCTCGCCTCGCGCGGCCTCACCGGCACCGACCACGTGGACGGTGAAGAGCGGCAGGAGGCAGAGTGAAAGAGATCTTCCACCTGCTCGACGAACTGCTCGAGTTCAGCATGCCGCACCTGGTGGCGGTGCCGATCCTCGTGCCCATGCTCACGGCCGCGCTCATGCTGCTGCTGGGCGAGAACCGGCGGCGCACCAAGTCGGCCCTGAGCGTGGTCTCGGGCCTCGTCGGCCTGCTTGCCGCGCTCGCGCTGCTGCGCTGGGTGAACGCGGCCGACACCGGCGGCGGCCCCGGCTCCATCGGCGTCTACCTGCCGGGCAACTGGCGCGCGCCCTTCGGCATCGTACTGGTGGCCGACCGGCTCTCGACCATGATGGTCGCGCTCACTGGCGTGATCGCCTTCGCCGCATCGATCTATTCCACCTCGCGCTGGGACCGCGCGGGCGTGCATTTCCATCCGCTGCTGCAACTGCAGCTCATGGGCCTGAACGGCGCCTTCCTCACGGGCGACCTGTTCAACCTGTTCGTCTTCTTCGAGGTGATGCTCGCGGCCTCCTACGGCCTGCTGCTGCACGGCTCGGGCCGGCTGCGCGTGCAGGCGGGCCTGCACTACATCGCGATCAACCTCGCTGCGTCGTCGCTGTTCCTGATTGGCGCGGCCATCCTCTACGGCGTGACCGGCACGCTCAACATGGCCGATCTCGGCGTGCGCATTGCCGAACTCGCGCCGGGCGACCGCGGCCTGGTGCACGCGGCGGCGGCCATCCTCGCGACTGCCTTCTTCGCCAAGGCCGGCGCGTGGCCGCTCAACTTCTGGCTGGTGCCGGCCTACAGCGCATCGGTGTCGCCGGTGGGCGCGGTGTTTGCGCTGCTGACCAAGCTCGGCGTCTACACGATCCTGCGGCTGTGGACCGTGCTGTTCGCGCCCGACACCGGCGACTCGGCCGCCTTCGGACAGGCGGCGCTGGTTGGCGTGGGCCTTGCCACGCTCTTCGTCGGTGCGCTCGGCATCGTCGGCACGCAGCGGCTATCGAACCTCGCGGGCTTCAGCGTGCTGGTATCTGCGGGCACTCTGCTCGCGGCGGTCGGGCTCGGCCAGCCGGCCGTGTGGGCCGGAGCGCTGTACTACCTGCTGAGTTCCACGCTCGCGGTCGGCGCCTTCTTCCTGCTGACCGACATGATCGAGCGCTGGCGCAACGCGGGCATGAGCGTGGCGCCGCACGAGGCGGCCGGCAACGCGCCCTTTCTCGCCGAAGACCTGCGCGCACTCAACGACGTGAACCTCGACGACGAGGCGCAGGCACTCTACGGCCGTGCGATTCCCGCCGGCGTGGCATTCCTGGGCCTGAGCTTCATGGGCTGCACATTGCTGCTCGCGGGCCTGCCGCCGCTGTCGGGCTTCATCGGCAAGTTCGCGATGCTCTCGGGCATGCTCGGCGCCAAGGCGATCGGCACCGCCGGCTGGATCTTTCTTGCGCTGCTGATCACCTCGGGCTTTCTCTCGCTGATTGCATTGAGCCGCACCGGCATCCGCCACTTCTGGACGCAACTCCACCCCACCATGCCCTCGCTGCCCGCACTCGAAGTGCTGCCGGTGGCCGGGCTGCTCGCGGCCAGCGTGGCGCTGACTGTGTGGGCCGGGCCTGTCATGCAGCACGCCAGGGTCACCGCTGAAGGACTGAAGACACCCACGCCCTATCGCAACGCGGTGCTGGGCGCGCGGCAGATTCCGAATCCGGTGAAAAAGGAAGAAGCAAAGGAAGGCACGGCCCCATGAAGCGCCTGATTCCTTCTCCGTCGCTGTCCTTCGCGCTGTTCATCGTCTGGCTGCTGCTCAACCAGTCGCTCGACGCCGCCACGCTGCTGGCGGCCCTGATCCTCGCCATCGCGGTGCCGCTGCTCACCGAGGGCCTGCGCCCGGCGGCGGTACGCATGCGTCGGCCCGGCGTCGCGCTGCGGCTGTCCTTCGTCGTGACCTTCGACATGCTGAAGTCGGCGTACGACGTGGCCCGGCTGCTGCTCACGCGACGCACCTCGCGGATCGCCTCGAAGTTCGTGCAGATTCCGCTCGACATGCGCGACCCCAACGGGCTCGCGGTGCTGGCCATGGTGATGTGCCTCACGCCCGGCACCGCCTGGGGCGAAGTGTCGTTCAACCGCAGCACGCTGCTGATCCACGTGTTCGACGTGGACGACGAGGCCGCCTTCGTCGCACTGATCAAGCAGCGCTACGAGCGCCCCCTGATGGAGATCTTCGAGTCATGACACCCATCCTCTTCTGGGCCCTGAAGTTCGCGCTGTTTTTGCTGGCCGTGGCCATGCTGTGCGCGCTCTCGCGGTTGCTGATCGGCCCGAGCGCACAAGACCGCGTGATGGCGCTCGACTGCCTCTACATCAACGGCATGCTGATGATGCTGGTGCTCGGCATCATCTACGCGAGCAACGTCTACTTCGAGGCGGCGCTGCTGATCGCGCTGTTCGGCTTCGTCGGCTCCACGGCCATGGCCAAGTTCCTGCTGCGCGGGGAGGTGATCGAATGACGGACTTCATCGTGGGCCCGCTGCCGCTGTGGGCCGAGATCATCACCGCCGTGTTCGCGGTGCTGGGCGCGGCCTTCGCGGCCATAGGTTCTTTCGGCCTGGTTCGGCTGCCCACCTTCTTCCGCCGCATCCATGCGCCCACACTGGGCGCGACGGTCGGCGTGTGGTGCATGACGGTCGCCACCATCGTCTATTTTTCGGTGCAGGGCTTCAGCCTGTTCCTGCATGCGGTGCTGATCGTGCTGTTCATTGCGCTCACGGCGCCGATCACCACCATTTTTCTTATGCGTGCGGCGCTGTTCCGCGAGCGGCAGAAGGGTGGCGACGTGCCGCCCGAGGCGAAGTCGGGCTGACGACGACGAATCAGTCGCTGCCGGGTGCCGGCCGCTGCCAGATTTCCTCGAGTTCGTAGGCAATGGACCGGGCCAGCCCTTCCAGGTCCGGGAACAGCGTGGCCTGCGTGATGTTCATGCGGTACAGCGCATGCATCGCCTCGGCGCGGAGCTCGCGGCCCAGCACCACCTTCTCGATCAGCGGCTGCGCGCTGCGATAGCTGCGCAGCACCTCGTCCAGCGGCATCTCCAGCGTGCCGGGCATGACCAGCAAGCCCGATTGCGCGACCAGCCGCCGGTCCATCTCCGACGGTTCGCCAAACCAGACCATCGGGTGCCTGTTGTCGGCGAAATAGCGCTCGAAATTCCCCTGCACGCGGGGATCGATCTCGTCGCGCGTCAGCGTCGCATCGTGGCTCGGCGCAGCCGACCACAGCCACGGCGTGTTCAGGGCATACACGGCGGCATCGCCCGCCGCCTGCTCGACCGCGAAGAAAGCGGCCACGAAAGGCGACTTCGTGAAATCGAGCAGCCGCGTCGGCGCCCCGTGATGCTGCATCAGGGCCAGGCAGCGCAACTCGTCCTGCAGCACCGAGCGGTCGGGAAGATAGACATGCGCCTTGCGGCGAAAGATGCGGATCGCCCGCTCTTCGCGCAGCCGCCATTCCTGGCGGCTCAAGGAGTCGCGCAAGAGGCGCCGGGAAAGCGAACTGAACAGGGCCCACCCCGGATCAGCCTGCCCGCGGAAGGCCCAGCCGTCGCGCCGGTCGCAATGGTCGACGAACTCGGCCCATGACCGCACGCGGATTTCCTGCATGGGAGACGGCACGAGGGAGCGCGTGTTCATTCTGCGGTAAGTCCGATTTTCTTCGACAGGATGGCAAACCGGTCGATGTCGCCATCGACGATCTTCTGGAATGCCTCGGGCCCGTCGTTGGCCGGCGTATAGCCCAGGCTTGCCAGTGTGCTCTTCACGTCGTCACGCGCCATGATCTTTGCAAAGCCCTCATAGAGCCGGTTCTTCACCGCCGGTGGCATGCCCTTGGGTGCCAGCAGGCCGTGCCACTGGCTCAGCTCGTACCCCGGCAGGCCCTGCTCCGCCACTGTAGGCACATCCGGTAGTTGTGCAAACCGCTCCCTGGAGGTGACCGCGAGCGCCCGGAGCCTGCCGGCCTTGATGAACGGCAGGGCGCTGGACATCGTGATGACCCCCACCGCCACCTGCCCGCCGATGATGTCGTTCAGCGCGGGGCCGCAACCCTTGTAGGGCACGTGCAGCATGTGGACCTTGGCCTGGATGTTGATGAGCTCCCCCGCCAGGTGCTGGGGCGTGCCGGCGCCGCAGGACCCGTAGGACAACGTGTTCTTCTGCGGAGCGGCGCCCGCCATGACCTCGGCGAATGTCTTGTACGGCGAAGCCACGGGCACGACGATCACGGAGGCGATGTAGGCCACGTTGATGATGGCCGTGAAATCGGACTTGGGGTCGAAGGGCAGTGCCTTGAAAACGCCCGGGTTGACGGCGAAGGAGCTGTTCACCATCAGCAGCGAACTTCCATCGGCCGGCCGCCCCGCGACATAGCGCGCGCCGAGATTCCCGCTGGCGCCCGGCCGGTTTTCGACGACGGTCGTCCTGCCCAGGCCTTCGGCAGCGTGGCTTCCGATCAGCCGCGCCAGCATGTCGGTGCCGCCGCCCGGCGGAAAGGTCACCGTGATCTCGAGCGGCGCGCCCGGCCCTGCGGCCTTGTCACCGCCCGCGGCCGACGGCCCGGCGAAGACGAGTGCCGCGGCAAGCATGGCGATCCGGACCGTTGGGCTGCAGCGATTCATGCGCGACTCCTTCGTTCATCTCACGGCCGCTTCGTCGGTCGGGTGGAGGGTGGCAGCGGTGTGCCATGGCAATGGAACGGGTGGCGGCTCGAGGCGGATGCCCGTGGCGCATTCGGCCTTGCCGCCGCGAAAGTGTCCGGCATGCAGGCGCTCCAGGCAGGCGGCAAGGTCTTGGGCCGAGGCCGCATGAATCCGGTACAGCGGATCGCCGACCCGGACCGTGTCCTCGACCTTGCAGAGCAGGTCGATGCCGGCCCCCTTGTCGTGCGGAGCGCCGGCCCGCCGTGCGATGCCGGCAATCGCCCATCCATCGATGGCGGCCACCCGGCCGTCGCGCGGCGCGACCACGAGGTGCGTGAACGCACCGGGCGCTGCAAGAGGTTCATCGCGGCGCCCCTGCGCGTCGACGATGCGGTCGAACGCCCGCCTCGCCGCGCCCGATTGCAGAAGCTCCAGCGCACGCTTGCGGCCCGCCTCCACCGACCCCACCGCGGGGTCCCAGGAAAGGATGAGCCCGGCGAACAGCAGCGCCTTCTCGCGCAGGTCGGCCGGTGCACGCGCATCGTTGTCGAGCACGCGCTGCGTATCGCGCAGCTCCAGCGCGGGGCCGATGCCGCAGCCGATCGGCTGGCTGCCATCGGTGGCCAGCGCGCGCACCTGCAGGCCGAGCCCGCGGCCGGTGGCCTCGAACAGCGCCGCCAGTTCCAGGGCGGCCTGCTTCGTGCGGATCTTGGCGTGCGGGCCATAGGGCAGGTCGACGATCACATGGGTCGCGCCCGCCGCCTTCTTCTTCGACAGGATGGACGCGACCGACCAGCGGTTCGAATCCATCGCGAGCGGCCGGGTGATGGCGTTCATCACCTCGTCGAGCACCGAGTGGCTGAGCCGGCCGTTCCAGGCAATGCAGGCGCGCGCCTGTGCAACGCAGCGCCGCACGTCCTGCGCGCCGAGGTCCACGCGGGCCACGACTTCCATCACGTCCGCCGTTCCCGCTGCGGAGGTGATCGCGCGCGAAGAGGTCTTGGGCATTGCGAGCCCGTGCGCCGCCACTAGCGGCACGACGATGGGGCTGAGCCGGTTGCCGGGCACGCCGCCCATCGAGTGCTTGTCGACGACGATGCGCTCGTCCCAGTCGATCTGGCGCGCCAGGCTGGCACGCACGCGGGCCAGGCCCAGGACTTCGGCATCCGAAAGATGCTGCGTCGCGGCGACCAGGAACGCCGTCAGGTCGCGGTCGTTGTAGCGGCCTTCGACCACGTCGCGCAGCACCCGGCGGTACTGTGCCTCGTCGAGGGCTTCGCCGCGAATCTTGCGCGTGAGGAGTTCGCGGCTGCGTGGCGGCGGAATCGCGCGCACCATCACCTGGCTGCCCTGCGGCGCGCCCAGCGCATCGAAGGTCTCGCTCGAAAGCCCGATCTCGCCGGCCCGCAGCGCACCGTCAATTGCGCAGACATGGACGCGGGCTTTCAGGCGCGAGACGGCGCCCTCCCCGAGGCTGGCCAGCAGTTCCACGTGGCCGGCCGCGCCCGTCAATGCGTCGGCGGATGGCAGGTAGGCCATGCGGTCCGCGCCGCCATGCATCGCAAGACGGCGAACGGTCCGCCGCCCTCGAAACGATTCGATGGCCTCGACGAAGCGGTCGATGCCTTCGGTCAGCGTCGCATCGTTGTCCACGGTCAGCGACGCCACCGAATCCGGGACCGGTTCGCCGCGCCGCGCCAGGCGTTGCAGCAGCTCGTCGCCGCTTTCGCGCCCGCGGCCTGCGATGCGCGCCGCGAGCATTTCCGGCGGCGCCCCCACCTCGATCACGCACAGGCCCGGCAGCCGGGCAGCCAGCGCGCCAACGATGCGGCGGGAGCCGTTGGCAATGACGTGTTGCCCGTTGTCGAGCGCTCGCAGCAGCGACGACGCCAGGCCATAGCGCAAGCCATGTGCCTGCCATGTCGCCAGGAATTCGCCGGCCGCCTCGCGCTGGCCGAATTCGGTTTCGGACACGCTGTCGTGGTCTTCGCCGGGCGATGCCGCGGGCCGCGTGATGGTGCGCCTGGCAAACACATGCCGGCCCGCGGCCGACAGGCGCTCCCTGGCACCGTCGATCAGCGCGTCTTTCCCCGCACCGCTCGGGCCGACGACCAGAAAGAAAAGGCCGGCATCCATGACGGCGCTCAAGCCTCGTCGAGGCCGATGTCGACGGCCGCCGCGGCCTGCGTGATCTTGCTTGTCGAGATGTAGTCGACGCCGGTTTCCGCAATGGGCCGGATCGTCTCCAGGCGAATGCCGCCCGAGGCTTCGATCCTGGTGCGCCCGTTGACCAGATCCACCGCCTTCTTCATGTCGGCGACCGACATGTTGTCCAGCATGATCACGTCGACGCCGGCTTTCAGCGCTTCGCCGACCTGGTTCAGGCGGTCGCACTCCACCTCCAGCTTGGTTAACACCGGCAGCGTCTTGCGAGCCCGCTCGACCGCGGCCATGATGCCGCCGCAGACGGCGATGTGGTTGTCCTTGATCATCACGCCGTTGTCGAGGCCGAGCCGGTGGTTCAGGCCGCCGCCGCAGCTCACGGCGTGCTTTTCGAGCATGCGCAGGCCGGGCGTGGTCTTGCGGCTGTCGATCAGCCTTGCAGAGGTGCCTGCAATGGCATTCACGTACTTCGCCGTCTCGCCGGCGATGCCGCACAAGCGCTGCATGATGTTCAGTGCCGTGCGCTCGGCCGTGAGAATGCTGCGCGCCGCGCCGCGCACCTCGAGCAGGATGGCACCCTTTTCCACGCGATCGCCGTCGGCCACCTTCACCTTGATTTCGAGCGACGGGTCGTAGCGCTGGAACACCCGCGCCGCCACGTCAACGCCCGCAATGATCATCGGCTCGCGCGCATTCATCTGGAACGCGCCGGTCTCGTGCTTGCCGATCATGGCCTGGACCGTGAGGTCGCAGCCTCCGATGTCTTCCATGAGCCATTGGTCGATCAGGCGATCGGTCGAAAACGTGTCGTACATCTTTCGCTCCATTGATTAGCTATCGAAACTTATCGCCAGTCTACGATCGCTGCGCCTGATGTCAATAATAATTTTATATCTAAGTTAAATCAAGGTACCCCAGGAAGAAGCGCACCACCTGCGTGCATCGATGCATTTATCATCGGTTCGCCATGAGAGACCGACCACAAACCCCGCCCGCCGACGCGCCCGAGCCCAGCCAGGAACGGCTGGCGCACATCGTCAAGGACGCGGCACGCGCCTACGTTCGCGCATTGCAGATGCGGCTGGTGTCCCATTCGGTGTCGTATGGCCACTGGTCGATCCTTCGTGTGCTGTGGGACCGCGACGGCCTGACGCAGCGCGAACTCAGCGAGCAGGCCGGCATCGCCGAGCCGACCACGTTCACGGCCGTGAAGGCACTGGAAACGCTGGGCTACATCGAGCGCATGCACCTGCCGGGCAACAACAAGAACGTGCACGTCTACCTGACGAAGTCAGGCAAGCAGCTCAAGCGCAAGCTCGTGCCGCTGGCCGAGGAGGTCAACGAAGTCAGCGTGCGCGGCGTGTCCGCCGAAGATGTGGAGACCACGCGGCGAGTCTTGCTCGCCATCCTCGCGGCGCTGGCCGAAGACGAGGCTGCGGCCGAGGGCACGAAGCGGCGGATGCCCTCGACGCGGGAACTGGGCAAGCGGCTCGCCGATATCGGCATTGCCACGTCCTGAGGCGGCGGCTCAGGGCCTCAAGCCCTGTCTGCGCCCTGAGCGCAGATCAGCTCGGCAGCAGCTGCTGCATCTCCTTGGCCCGCGCCACCTCGACCTCGCGCGGCAACGTCACCGCATTCTTCACAGCCAGTATCTCGGCCATCACGCTGACCGCGATCTCCGGCGGCGTCTTGCTGCCGATGTAGATGCCGATGGGTCCACGCAGACGCGCGAGCGATTCTTCGGTCTGGTCGAAGTGCTCGATCATGCGGTCGCGCCGCGCGTCGGCATTGCGGCGCGAGCCGATGGCGCCGACGTAGAAGGCTTCGCTCTGCAGTGCTTCGAGCAGCGCGAGGTCGTCGAGCTTGGGATCGTGCGTGAGCGCAACCACGCAGCTGCGGCGGTCGGGCTTGAAGGCCAGCACCGCGTCGTCGGGCATCTCGGTCGTGATGTGCACGCCGGGCAGCGACCACGCGGTGCGGTACTCGGCGCGCGGGTCGCACAGCGTCACGGCAAAGCCGCTGAACTTGGCCATCGTCGCGAGGTACTCGGCCAGCTGGCCGGCGCCGATCAGCAGCATGCGGTACTCGGGGCCGAAGGTGTTGGTGAGCTCGGTGTCGTTCACGCTGAGCTCGTCGGGGGCTTTCGCCTCGGCGAGCCGCACCGCGCCGGTGGCGAGCGTCACCGTGCGCTGCATGAGCTTGCCTTGTTCCAGCTGCGCGACCAGCAGGTCGAGCGAGCTGGCATCGGGCGCGTATTCGAGCAGCAGCTCCAGCGTGCCGCCGCAGGGCAGTCCGAAACGATGCGCCTCGTCGGCAGTAATGCCGTACTTCACGAGCGCGGGTGGCGCACCCAACGGCACGTCTTCGCCCTTGCCATGGGCGTGGCTGTAGCGCGCGATCAGGTCGTCCTCGATGCAGCCGCCCGAGACCGAGCCGACCACCGCGCCGTCTTCGGCCAGGGCCATGATCGAACCCACGGGCCGGGGCGACGAGCCCCAGGTGCGCACGACTGTCGTCAGCAGCGCGCGCTTGCCGGCACGCCGCCAGTCGCGCAGCGTGCGCAGCACCATGACGTCGAGGTTTTCCATGGCGCGGCCGGTTCCTAGCTGCTGGCGTCGCCCGGTGCGGCGGGCGCGTCCTTGTTGTCGCTGTTGTCGTCCTTCTTGCCGAGGCCGATCTTCTTCATGAGGCCGGACATCATGCCGGCCTTCTCTGCAGGCGCGTCGGCGGTGGCTTCCACGACGGGCGCGGGCGGCGGGCCGTAGCGGCTCTGCATCTCGGCCTCGAAGCGCTTGAAGAAATCGTCGGCGGTCGACTTGGCTGCGCCGTCGATCAGACGCTGGCCGAGCTGGGCGATCTTGCCGCCGACCTGGGCCTGCACGGTGTAGTCGAGCTCGCAGCCGGGGACAGCAGGAGGCGATGCGGCCTCGGCTTCATGCACGACGGCAGCCTCGGCTGGTGCAGCTTCGGCCGTTACCGGCTTGAGCGAGACACTCGACGAGCCCTTGGCGAACCCTGCCACGCCGCCCTGCCCTTCGAAGCTCAGCTTGTAGCCATCGGGCGCCACGATGTCCGACAGCATCACCTTGCCGTTGAACTTGGCCGACACCGGGCCGATCTTGACGGCGAGCGCGACGCTGTACTGGTTGTCGCCCGTGAGTTCGAACTTGTCGCAACCGGGAATGCACTTCTTCAGCGTCTCGGGGTCGTTGAGCGCTTCCCAGGCCTGTTGTTGGGTGATGCCGAGGCGGCGGTTTCCGAGCATTTCCATGGTGGGTTCCTTTGTCTTCCTTCCCGGGCAACGCTAGCGGCCGGACCGCATCAGGGCGGCCAGGCTCGCTGCGAGCTGTTCGAGTGCGCTGAGATTGTGAACCGCCAGCATCGCGTCTGCTTGCCGGTGCAGAACACTGGCCCCACGCGCCAGAGGGGCGTAGCCCTCGAAGCGCAGCAAGGGGTTGAGCCACAGCAGGCGGCGCGAA
The DNA here is from genome assembly GCF_900106655.1 of Variovorax sp. YR634. NCBI lineage: Bacteria > Pseudomonadati > Pseudomonadota > Betaproteobacteria > Burkholderiales > Comamonadaceae > Variovorax > Variovorax sp. YR634. The sequence continues at coordinate 819,110 of NZ_FNOL01000001.1, read as the reverse complement.
TGGCGCTTGAGCCACAGCAGCTCCTGTTCCAGCAGCGACGGCTCGCCGGTGTCGAGGCCATCACTGATCACCAGCACCAGGGTGCGGCGGCCGGTCAGGCGGCGGGTGTGGGCTCGACGCAATTCGGTCAAAGAGCTGCCGAGCCGGGTGCCGCCCGCGAAGTCGTCGATGGCGAGGCTGGCGGCGCCGAGCATGGCGTCGGTGTCGGCGAGCCGGAAGGCGGGGGTCAGGTCGGTCAGGCGGGTGCCGAAGGCGAACACGTCGCGCCGGCCAGCCCGGCGGGTGGCGGCGTGCAGGAAAGCCAGCAGCAGCCGCGCATAGCGCTCCATCGAGCCCGACACATCGACCAGCACCAGCAGCGGCAAGGGCTGCTGGCGCCGGGCCAGTTTGGGCAGCCGCAGGATCTCGCCGCCCGTGCGCGCCGCCTCGTGCAGCACGCCTGGCCAGTGCATGCGCGCGTGCTGCCGGCCCGCGTCGCCAGCCACGCGCAGACGGCGCGACGGCAGCTCGGGAATCGGCAGCCTGATGTCGCGCGCCAGCCGCTCGACCAGGCGGTATTCGGAAGCGCCGAGCGCGTTGAAGTCCGCATGCAGCAGGCGCTGGCGGTCGCTCGACGTCATGGCAGCGTCGAACTCGATCTCGCGGTCGGGCTTGGCCAGCTCGGCTGGCTTGGCAGGGTTGCGCGGTGCGGTGAGCGCCTCGCGCACGCGCGGCCGGCGCTTCGATGGCTCCGCCTTGCCTTCGGCGCTCGGCAGCATCTGTGCGAGCAGCTTGTTGGCCAGCTCCGGATCGCGGAACCAGGCGTCGAAGAGTTCGCGGAACACCATGCGATCCTGCTCGCGGCTCACCATCACGGCTTCCATCGCGGCGCTCAGGTCGAGCCTGTCTTCCACGCCTACCAGCGTGGCCGCTTCGGCAGCCAGCGCGATGCGCATGGCGTCGGTGCGCACGCCGGCACGGCGCAGCGCACGGCCGAAGGCGGTGATGTTGCCGGCGAGCTTGCCGCTGCGAACGTCGCCGAGTTGCTGGATACCGGTGGTCGTCATGCCTCGGGCTTGAGCAGGTCCGACGCCAGCTCCCGCGTCAGCGCGGCCACGTCGTCGCGCTGCTTGAACAGGATGCCGGCGGTGTCGACCACCACCTCGGGGTCGAGCTCGACGGTGTCGAGCGCAATCAGCGCCCTCGCCCATTCGACGCTCTCGGCGATACCGGGTGCACGTTGGAAGGCGTTGACGAAAGGCGCCTCGCGCAGCCGCGCGACGAATGCCGACACCTGCGCCGACAGCTTCTCGCCGGCCTGCGGCACCTGCGCGCGCACGATGGCCAGTTCGCGCTCGCGCTCAGGGTAGTCGAGCCAGTGATAAAGACAGCGACGCTTGACCGCATCGTTGAGCTCGCGCGTGCGGTTGCTCGTGAGGATGGTGACGGGCGGCACCACGGCGCGCACCGTACCCAGCTCGGGAATGCTCACCTGGTACTCGCCCAGGTATTCAAGCAGGAAGGCCTCGAAGGGTTCGTCGGCGCGGTCTACCTCGTCAATGAGCAGCACGGCGCCGGGCAGCGGCGTCTGCAGCGCCTGCAGCAGCGGGCGGCGGATCAGGTAGTGCGGCTGGTAGACCTCGGCTTCAACGTCGCGCGCCGCGCCCGTGGCCTCGGCCGCGCGCATGTGCAGCAGCTGCGCTGCGTAGTTCCATTCGTAGAGGGCTTCGCGCTGCTCGAGACCGTCGTAGCACTGCAGGCGCAGCAGCTCTCGGTTCAGCGCGGTCGACAGTGCTTTCGCCAGCTCGGTCTTGCCGACGCCGGGCTCGCCTTCGAGCAGCAGCGGGCGCTGCAGCTTGAGCGCAAGAAACACAGCCGTCGCCAGCCGCCGGTCGGCGAAGTAGCCGGCCTGCACCAAAGCTTCGGAAAGGGAATCGATGGTCGGAAAGATCATGGCGAAGCGTAGCGGAAGACGCGAGGGTATCGCGCCTTCCGGTGGGCAATCGGCAGCCCCGGCCTCTTCAGCCCAGGGCCTTGGTGACGGCGCGTTGGGTCAGCACGCTGATCAGGTTCGCGCGGTACGCAGCCGACGCATGCAGGTCGCTGTTGAGATCGCTCGCGTCGATCTTCACCGCTGCAGCGGCGGCTGCGGTGAAGCTCTTGTTGAGCGCGTCTTCCAGCCCGGCATGGCGGAACACGCCGTTGCCCGCGCCGGTGATCGCCACGCGCACGCCGCTGTCGTATTGCGCAAGGAACACGCCGACCAGCGGAAAGTTCGACGCCTTCTGGCGCAGCTTTTCGTAGACGGCGCGCTTCGGAATGGGAAAGCGGATCGCGGTGATCAGCTCGTCTTCTTCCAGCGCCGTGGTGAACAGGCCCAGGAAGAAATCGTCGGCGGCAATCTCGCGCTTCGACGTGACCACGGTCGCGCCCGAGGCGAGCACCGCGCTGGGGTAGCACGCCGCCGGGTCGTTGTTGGCCACCGAGCCGCCGATGGTGCCCATCGCGCGCACCTGCCGGTCGCCGATACGCGAAGCCAGGTCGGCCAGCGCCGGGTAGGCGGCCTTCACGTCGGCGTTGTTCGCCACGTCGAGATGGCGCGACATGGCGCCGATGGTGATGGCGTTGCCGTTTTTCGTGATGCCGGTGAGCTCCTTGATGCCGCTGAGGTCCACCAGCTGTTCGGGCGCCGAGAGCCGCAGCTTCATCGAAGCCAGCAGGGTCTGCCCGCCCGCCAGCGGCTTGGCGCCGGCGGCAACGAGTTTGGCCGCATCGGCCACGGTGGCGGGCCGTTCGAGTGTGAAGGCATACATGGTGTGATTCCTTCTTCTTTGTTTTAGTGTTGGGCCACGGCCTGCATCGCTTCCCAGACGCGGCTGGGAGAGGCAGGCATATCGAAATCCTTGACGCCCAATGGCGCCAGCGCGTCGAGCACCGCATTGATCACGGCCGGCGGCGAGCCGATGGCCCCCGCCTCGCCGCAGCCCTTGGTGCCGAGCGGGTTGTGTGTGCACGGGGTGCACACGGTGTCGAGCTTGAATTGCGGAAAGTCGCCTGCTCGTGGCATGGCGTAGTCCATGAAGCTGCCGGTGAGCAGCTGGCCTGTCTCGTTGTCGTAGACGCAGTTTTCGAGCAGCGCCTGGCCGATGCCCTGCACCAGCCCGCCGTGCACCTGGCCCTCGACGATCATCGGGTTGATGATGGTGCCGAAGTCGTCCACTGCAGTGAAGCGGTCGACCTTGACTTCGCCGGTCTGCTTGTCGACTTCGACCTCGCAGATGTAGGTGCCGCCCGGAAAGGTGAAGTTGGTCGGGTCGTAGAAGGCGGTTTCGTTCAGGCCCGGCTCCAGCTTGTCGAGCGGGTAGTTGTGCGGCACGTAGGCCGTGAGCGCCACCTGGCCGAAGGGGATCTTCTTGTCGGTGCCCTTGACCGTGAACTCGCCGTTGGCGAACTCGATGTCGGCGTCGCTCGCCTCCATCAGGTGCGCGGCGATTTTCTTGGCCTTGGTCTCGATCTTGTCGAGCGCCTTCATGATGGCCGCGCCCCCCACCGAGATGGAGCGCGAACCGTAGGTGCCCATGCCGAAGGGCACGCGGCCGGTGTCGCCATGCACCACGTCGACATTCTCGACCGGAATGCCCAGCCGCGCCGCGACGACCTGTGCGAAGGTGGTTTCGTGGCCCTGCCCGTGGCTGTGCGAGCCGGTGAACACGGTCACGCTGCCGGTCGGGTGCACGCGGATCTCGCCGCATTCGAACAGGCCCGCCCGCGCGCCAAGCGCCCCGGCAATGTTCGACGGCGCAATACCGCAGGCCTCGATGTAGCTCGAGTAGCCGATGCCGCGCAGCTTGCCCTTGGCCTCGGTGGCCGACTTGCGCGCCGCGAAGCCATCGACCTCGGCCAGCACGCGGGCCTTGTCCATGCAGGCGTGGAAGTCGCCCGTGTCGTACTGCAACGCCACCGGCGTCTGGTACGGGAAGGTGCTGATGAAGTTGCGCTTGCGGATCTCGTCCTGCCCCAGCTTCATTTCCCAGGCGCAGCGCGACACCAGCCGCTCCAGCAGGTAGGTAGCCTCGGGCCGCCCCGCTCCGCGGTAGGCATCGACCGGCGCGGTGTTGGTGAACCAGGCGTCGACCTCCACGTAGATCTGCGGCGTGGTGTACTGGCCCGCCAGCAGCGTGGCGTAGAGGATGGTGGGCACCGCGGTCGAGAAGGTCGACAGGTAGGCGCCGAGGTTGGCGTCTGTATGCACGCGCAGCGCGAGGAACTTGCCGTCTTTGTCCATCGCCATTTCGGCGTGGCTCACATGGTCGCGGCCATGCGCGTCAGACAGGAAGCACTCCGAGCGTTCCGCCGTCCACTTGATGTTGCGGTTGAGCTGCTTGGCGGCCCAGGTCAGGCACACGTCTTCTGCATACAGGAAGATCTTGGAACCGAAGCCGCCGCCCACGTCGGGCGCTATCACCCGCACCTTGTGCTCTGGCAGGCCCAGCACGAAGGCCGTCATCAGCAGGCGCTCGACGTGCGGGTTCTGGTTGGACACGTAGAGCGTGTAGTCGTCGGTGCCCCGGCTGTAGCTGCCGATGGCCACGCGTGGCTCGATGGGGTTGGGAATCAGCCGGTTGTTGACCAGGTCTAGCTTGGTGACGTGCGCGGCATTGGCAAACACCGCATCGACCGCCGCCTTGTCGCCCAGCGCCCACTTGTAGCACTGGTTGTCGGGCGCCTCGTCGTGCAGCACCGCGCCGCCGGCCTTCTTCGCCGCGTCGGCCACGCTCACGAGCGCGGGCAGCACGTCGTAGTCGACCACCACCGCCTCGGCCGCGTTCTTGGCCTGCTCGACCGTCTCGGCCACGACCATCGCGACATGGTCGCCCACGTAGCGCACCTTCTTGATCGCGAGGATCGGGTGCATCGGCTCCTTCATCGGGGTGCCGTCGGGGTTGTTGATGAGCCAGCCGCAGGGCAGCCCGCCCATCTTTCCTTCGATGTCCTTGCCGCTGAAGATACCGATCACACCGGGCATCTTCAGTGCCTCGGCAATGTCGATCGACTTGATGGCGGCGTGGGCGTGCGGCGAGCGCACGAAGACTGCATGGCTCTGGTTGGCCAGCGTGATGTCGTCGGTGTAGTTGCCGGCGCCGGTCAGGAAGCGGTAGTCTTCCTTGCGCCGTAGCGCCTCGCCGATGTGCGGCAGGTTCGAGAAGTCGGAAGCACCCATGATGTCGCTCCCTTCATGCCGTTACGGTTGTCTTGACGGGAGTGCCCGAGGCCATTGCCTCGCCGCCCATCTTCACTGCCTTCACGATGTTCTGGTAGCCCGTGCAGCGGCACAGGTTGCCGTCGAGCAGTTCGCGGATTTCCGACTCGCTCGACTTGGGGTGGTGGGTGCACAGGTCGATGGCGCTCATGACCATGCCGGGGGTGCAGAAACCGCACTGCAGGCCGTGGCATTCCTTGAAGGCCGCCTGCATGGGGTGCATGGTGCCGTCAGCCTCGGCAATGCCCTCGATGGTGGTGATGTCCGCGCCGGCAGCCTGGGCTACCAGCACATTGCAAGATTTGACGGCCCGGCCATTCACGTGGACGGTGCAGGCACCGCACTGGGCGGTGTCGCAGCCAACGTGGGTACCGGTGAGATGGAGGTGCTCCCGGATGGCGTAGACGAGGAAGGTGTTGGGAGGAGCGTCGACCGTGACCTGACGGCCGTTGACCTTGAAAGCGACCTGCATTTGGCTGTCTCCGTTAAAGGTGATGGCTGTTTCAGCAAAAGCATCTTGGATGCCGACCTTTCGCACTATCCTAGGCAAAACCCTTGACACTTGCACAGACCGCGCGAAATTCTCAAAATGAAACAGCTTGCCGTCCGGCGAGCCAGGAAAAGCCGCCCCACACGCGCGAAAAACCACGATGCCCGTCTCTATCGTTTCGCCATCGCCTGAGCGTTCCCTGGCCATTGCCCAAGCCCGCCGCGAAGTGATCGAGGGCGAGTCGGCCGCCCGGGCGCGCGGCGCCGCCTGCGTCGATTCGTGGATCACCCGTTCCTGGCAGCGCTGCATCGAGGCCGGTCGCCGGCCCCAGCAGCGAGTCAGCTTCGACCCGGTGAGCCGCTCGGCCAGCCGCGACGTCGCCGAGCGCAACCGGGCATTGGTCTCGGCGGCCCGCCCGGTGATAGAGCGGCTGTCGCGCGCCATTGCCGACACCCGTTATTTCGCCGTACTGACCGATGCCGACGGCATCGTCATCGACGTGGGCAACCTGCCCGACGGCGCCGACGCCGCCAGCCGGTATGCACGCGACATCGGACGCGTCGGCGTCGACCTCTCTGAGCGCGCCATCGGCACCAGCGCCATCGGCACCGCACTGGCCGAGCAGGAATCGGTGTGGCTGCACCGTGGCGAGCATTTCTTCGACGACACCGGCGTCTACAGCTGCGCTGGCGCCCCGCTCTTCGGCCCCCGTGGCGACTGCATCGGCATGCTCGACCTGACCGGCGTGCAGGTGGTCGAACGACCCGAGCTGCGCCACCTGGCCACCCTGTCGGCGCGCAGCATCGAGAACATGCTGGTGATGCGCGAGCCCTGCGAACTGCTGCTGCATCTGGCGTGGCCCGGCAGCACGAACAGCGAGGCCACCGAGGGTCTGCTGTGCATCGACGCCACCGGCAGCGTCACGGGCGCCAACGCGGCGGCCCGGCAGATGCTGCACCAGCCGCTGCCGCGCAGCGAGCATGCATTGCACTTCAACGACCTGTTCGCGCTGCCGCTGCACATGATGTTCGACGCGGCCCGACGCGCCGACGCGGTGCTCGAAGTGCCGCTCTGGTCGGGCCTTCGAGTGCAGGTGCGACCCCAGCGCAGCAGCACCAGCGGCACGGCGGGCGCGCCTGCTCCCGACACCCGCCCGCGGCTGCGCGATGTGGAAACCGCGCTGATCCGCAAGGCAGTGGCCGATGCGCGCGGCAATGTGGCGGAAGCGGCGCGGGCCCTGGGCATCAGCCGGGCGACCGTCTACCGCAAGCTGTGGCGTGGACGGCCGGCCGGCGCGCCGGATTGAGCGCCCGCCGTTCAGCTTTCGTTCAGGCTCAGGCGCCGACCGGCACCTTGTCCAGAAAGCCCGTCACCGAACTGAGCTTGCCTGCATCGAGCCGCACGAAGTCGGTGCCCTGAATCAGGTCCTCCGCCCCGCTCGGCCCCAGCGTCCATGAGAAGCGCAAGTGGTCGCCATGCGCATCGGCCTTGCCCAGCAGGTTGAAGCGAAAGCCCGGGTAGCGCTGGTGCACCACGCCGACCAGCGCACTGATCTGCTCGTGCCCGCTGGCCTGCGTCATCGGGTCCACGTAGCGGGCGTTGGCCGTCCACTCGGCTTGGATCAGCGCGGCGCGGCGCGCGGCGTCGGTTTCGTTCCAGACGGCGATGTAGCGTTGGGCGATCGCGGTGGCATCGTGTGCGGCGGTGTTCATGATGACGATTCCTTTCGAGGGTTTCGACCCGCAACATCGCGGGGTGAAGGAATGGTCGCGTCGCACGCGATTCGCGTCGATGACGTCTCAGGTCATGCTGCAGCGTCCATCGAGGCGTTCGCATCCAACGGAAACACCGGCCGGCGCACCTTGCTGAACGGGAACAGGCTGTAGTCCGAACTGGTGACGCCAGGGCTGTCGCACTCCACCAGCGCGGCCGACAGCGGCTCGAACACCGGCCGGCAATACATGCGCGACTTGAGCAGCAGAAAGCGCTCGGTATGCGGATCGAGCCCCGCGCATTCGAAGACGCCGATGTCCCAAGGCTCCTGCGTGCGCTCGGTCACCACGATGCGTGCCGTGCCGATGTCGAACAGCACCGTGCGCCCCATGCTGCTGCGCTGGCCCGTGTAGGTGGGACCGGTAATGACGTACTCGCCGTCGCTGATGGTTCGCACGGTGCCCGTCAGGCGCACCGGCGTCTTCGAAAGGCCGATGCCTTCGAGCGAGACCTTGTTGCCGAGCGCCACCGTCACCTGCGCGCCCTCGCCCGCCTCGACCAGTTGCGCCACCGCTTCGGGGTCGCACAGCGGCCCGACGCCGATGCCGTGCAGCCCCTGCGCCAGCGCCTCCTGCAGAACGTCCATGGTGTCGCAGCTGCCGCCGGACATGCAGTTGTCGCCGTGGTCGAGCAACAGCACCGGGCGCGTCGCGCCCTCGGCAATCAGCTTCGCGCGCCCGATTGACTGCGCCAGCGGTTCGCTGCGGTAGATGAAGGCCTCGCGCTCGCTCCACATCTGCGCGGCGATGCGATCGGCCGTGGCCTGCGCGCGCTCGGGCGACTGCGCATCGACGACGATCACGCTCATGCACGGCGACTCGATGTCCGACAGCGAGAAGCCCGCGAGGATCGACACCGCGAGCGACTCCGACTTCTCGGCCTCGCGCGCCGCCTCGATGGCGCGCTGCATCGCGCCGGTGAACGACGCGCTGCGCAGCGTGTGCGCCATCAGCGGCAGCCGGTGCCAGCGCATTGCCGGCTTGCTGCGCCCGGCCAGCAGGTCGAACATCAGCCGGCCGGCGTGCTCGCCGGTTTCGTACATGTCGATGTGCGGATAGGTCTTGAAGCCGACGATCACGTCGGCGTTGCCGACCATCTCGGGCGTGACGTTGGCATGCAGGTCGAGCGCCACGCCGATGGGCACGCCCGGTGCCGCCGCGCGCAGGCGCACCAGCAGGTCACCTTCGCCGTCGGCGCTGTTCTGCGCCACCATCGCGCCGTGCAGGTCGAGCAGGATGGCATCGCAGCCCGCAGCCGCATCGACGATGCATTGCGTCAGCAGCGTGTAGGCCTGCGTGTCGACCGGCCCGCTCGGGTTGGCCGAGGCCGACACCGGCGTGACGAGTTCGGCGCCGGCCGCTTCGGCCAGGTCGATGAAGGCCGACATCGCCGTGCGCATGCCCTTGTTGTCACGGTAGGCCTGCTCGCCGAAGGTCGGCCCGTCGGGCCCGAAGGCCGCGAGCGGCGTGGGCACGGGCGAGAAGGTGTTGGTCTCGTGGTTGAGGCGCGCTATCAAGACTTTCATTGAGCAAACTTCCCGCCGCTTGCCAGCATCGTGATGTCGCCGAAATTCGAACCGTTGCGGTTGTCGGCCTTGAACGTCAGCATGTAGCCACCCAGGTTCATGGGCGGCGAAGTCTCGATGGTTCGCCTGAGCGATTCGGTGGTGATCGGCCCCTTGACGCGCTGCAGCGCTTCCGCAAACGCCTTGGCCGTGATGTAGCCCTCCAGGCCCAGGTAGGAGCCCTCGCCCTCGCTGCCCGCGCTCTTGCGCGCGCGCTGGTACTCGTCGACGATCGGGAAGCGGGTCTTCCAGAACGGCGGCATCACCTGCGACAGCACGATGCCGCGGCTCTTCTCGCCAAGCTCCTTGTAGAGCAGGAAAGAACTGGCCACCGAGTTCGTGTAGATCTGCGGATGAATCGGCGCAGCGACCAGCGCCCGGATCATGTTGATCGCCGGCATGCCCGCCGCAATGACGTATACGGCCTGCGCGCCGCTGGCAATGATCTGCTGCGCGGCGCGCGTCGGTTCCTTTTCCTGCGGGTCGAAGCGCAACGCCAGCACCTGGGACAGCCCGTTCTTCTGGAGCGCGTCTATCGCGTCCTTCTCGATGCCCTTGCCGTACGCATCGTCGCTGGAGACGATGGCGATACGCGTCAGGCCCACCGTCGCCAGGTGGGTCATCACGCGGCGCACTTCGTCGGCGTATGACTCGCGCACGTGATAGATCGGCACCTTCGGCCCGCGCAGCACCGCGGCACCGGTCAGCCCGCCGAAGATGAAGCTGTCGTATTTCGCCGCCACGGGCGCCATGGCCGCGCCGATACCCGTGCCCATGGTGCCGAAGAGGCAGACCACGCGGTCGGTGCCCAGCAGCTTCTCGGCGTTGGCCGCGGCCTTGTCGGCCGCATAGACATCGTCGTACGTGATCATCTTGACGGGCCGCCCGCCGATGCCACCGGCCTTGTTCAGCTGGTCGAACAACAGCGTCTGGCCTTCCATGAACGCGAGGCTGTTGGGTGCCAGCGGCCCCGTCAGTACCGCGGACTGCCCCACCAGGATGGGTTCGGCAGCGCCTGCCGGCACCACGGACCATGCGAGGGCAAGCGCCATCAGGGCGCGGCTCCACGCCTTCACGACACGACTCCCGCGCTTTGCAGCATGGCTTGCAGCAGCACGTTGCAGCCGGCTTCGAGATGGTCGGGCTGTGCGTCCTCGATCTCGTTGTGGCTGATGCCGTCGAGGCAAGGCACGAAGATCATGGCCGTGGGGCACACGCGTGCGAGGTACACCGCGTCGTGGCCCGCGCCGCTGATCACGTTCATCCAGGTCATGCCCTGCGCCTGCGCAGCTTCGCGCACTGCGGACACGAGCTTGGGCGTAAAAGGCTGCGGCTGGAAGTACACGACCTGCTCCACCGACATCTCGACCTTGCCCTTCGTGGCAATGCGCTGCACGGCTTCTTTCAGTGCGGCGTCCATGGCCGACAGCACCACGTCGTCGGCCGCGCGCAGGTCGACGCTGAGCTTCACGCGGCCCGGGATCACGTTGCGCGAGTTCGGGTAGTTGTCGATCCAGCCGACCGTGCCGCGCCCATGCGGCGCGTGGGCGAGCGCAATGCGGTTGACCTCGATCACGAGTTCGGAGGCGGCCAGCAGCGCGTCCTTGCGCAGTTCCATCGGCGTGGGGCCGGCATGGGCTTCCATGCCCTGCACCACCACGTCGTACCAGCGCTGGCCGAGAGCGCCCTCGACCACGCCGATCACACGCTCGTTGGCTTCGAGCACCGGGCCCTGCTCGATGTGCGCCTCGAAGTACGCGCCCACCGGCGATGTTGTTGCCGACGCGGGCGTGCTGCCCGCGTAGCCAATGGAGGCAAGCGCGTCGGACACGCTGACGCCGTCGTTGTCGCACTGCGCCAGTGCATGCTCGAGCGTGAATGCACCGGCGAACACGCCGGAGCCCATCATCACGGGCACGAAGCGCGAGCCTTCCTCGTTGGTCCACACCGCCACTTCGAGCGGCGCCTCGGTTTCGATCTTGGCGTCGTTCAGGCTTCGGATCACCTCCAGCCCCGCGAGCACGCCGTAGTTGCCGTCGAACTTGCCACCGGTGGGTTGCGTGTCGATGTGGCTGCCGGTGGTGACGGGCGGCAGCGCGTTGTTGCGGCCGGCGCGGCGCGCGAAGATGTTGCCGATGGCGTCCACGCGGACTTCGCAGCCCGCCTCGCGCACCCAGTGCACGAACAGGTCGCGGCCCTGGCGGTCGAGGTCGGTCAGCGCGATGCGGCAAACGCCGCCTTTCTCGGTGGCGCCGAGTTGCGCCAGTTCCATCAGCGAGTTCCAGAGCCGCTGGCCGTCGATGCGGAGTTCAGTGTGTGAGTTCATGGCTTTGCGATAGGGATGAGTGTTGCGGGAAGCCTCAAGCAAGGCCCACGCCCAGATAGCGGTCTTTCACTTCATGGTCGGCCATGAAGGCTGCGTTGCCGGCCTCGTGCACGATCACGCCCTGCTCCACGATGTAGTGGCGGTCGGCCAGCTGCACGCAGACTTCGAGGTTCTGCTCGACCAGCAGGATGGCCACGCCGGCCGCCTTGATGGTCTTCAGCTGCGCGACGATCTCCTCGACGATCACCGGCGCCAGGCCCTCGACGGGCTCGTCGAGGATCAGCAGGCGCGGGTGGTTCATGAGCGCGCGGCCAATGGCCAGCATCTGCTGCTCGCCACCCGAGAGCTGCCCGCCGCCGTTGCGCCGCCGCTCCTTCAGGCGCGGAAAGATGCGGTAGATGTCGGCAAGTTGCCAGGGCGATTCGCGCCGCAGGCCGAGCAGCAGGTTTTCTTCTACCGTCAGCAGCTTGAAGACGCCTCGGTGCTCCGGCACCAGGCACACGCCGCGCGTGGCGATGCGGTGCGGCGGCATGCCCGCGATATCGGCGCCCTGGAAGCGCACACGCCCGCTCGTGGGGGTGACCGCACCAGCAATGCTCTTGAGCGTGGTCGACTTGCCCGCGCCGTTGCGGCCCAGCAGCGTGACGAGCTCGGCCTCGCCCACGCGCATCGAGATTCCCTGCAGCACGTGGCTCTTGCCGTAGTGCGCATGGAGTTTTTCGACTTCGAGGATGTTCTGGCCGCTCATGCCTTGCCTCCGGTGATCATGTTGCCCAGATAGGCCGTGCGCACGCGCGCATCGGCACGGATGTCGCCCGGCAGTCCCTCGGCGAGCACGCGGCCCAGTTGCATCACGGTCACGGTGTCGGAAATGTCCATCACGATGTTCATGTTGTGCTCGATCAGCACCACGGTGTGCCGGTCGCGCAGGCTGCGAATGAGCTGCTTCATGTCGTCGAGGTCGTCGATGCCCATGCCCGAGGTCGGCTCGTCGAGGAAGATGGCCTTCGGCCTGGCGGCCAGCGCCATGCCCACTTCGAGGCGGCGCTGCTGGCCATGCGAAAGCTCGCTGGCCGGCGTGTTCGCCAGCCGTTCGAGCCCGACGCGCTGCAGCACCTCGTCCACCGTCTGCGTGCAGGCCAGTTCGCCAACCGGCGCGCGCCAGCAGTTCATGGCCTGGCGCGGCGAAACGCCCTGCGCCGCCACGCGCAGGTTCTCGCGCACCGACAGGCTGAGGAACAGCGCCGTGACCTGGAACGAGCGCGCCATGCCGCGCTGCACGCGCCGGTGGTCGGGCTCGCGCGTAACGTCGTGGCCATCGAACAGGATGCGTCCGCCAGTGGTCGTGCCGGTGCCCGTGAGCATGTGGAACAGCGTGGTCTTGCCCGCGCCGTTGGGACCGATCACCGAATGCACGGTGTTGCGCCTGATCTTCAGGTCGACCCCGCCGAGCGCGGCGAACTTGCCGTAGTGCTTGGTGACGCCAATGGCTTCGATGAGAACGTCGCTCATGCCTTCTCCCCTTGCGCGGCAGGCGCGTTTGGAGCCGGTGGCATCCGCCGGAAGATGCGTTTCCAGATGCCCTCGCCCAGCCCCCAGAGCCCGCGCTGCATGCCGATGCTCACGCCGATCAGCAGCAGCCCAAGCAGCAGCAGCCAGCGCGGCCACAGCGTGGAGAGCCAGTCGGCCAGCAGCACATAGAAGGCCGAGCCCAACACCGAGGCAAACAGGTTGCCGGTGCCGCCGATCACGGTGATGACCAGGATCATCTCGCTCGTGTGGTACTCGGCGTTCGACAGCGGCGCGATGCCGGTCATCATGGCGTGCAGCCCGCCCGCCAGGCCGGTGACGGCACCCGAGATCATGAAGGCCAGCAGCTTGAAGCGCTTGAGGTCGTAGCCCACGGCGGCGGCCCGGTCCTCGTTGTCGCGGATGGCGAGCAGCGTGCGGCCGAAGATCGAATCGGTCACGCGCAGCAGCAGGCCGAAGGCGATCAGGAAGATCACCGCGACGAAGGCGTAGTACTTCCACGGCGTGTCCATGAAGCCGGGGCGCGGCACGTCGAGCAGGCCGTTGTCGCCGCCCGTGAGGTCGGTCGCGGTGTAGGCAATGAAATAGAACATCTGCGCGAAGGCCAGCGTGAGCATCACGAAGTAGGTGCCGCGCTGGCGGATGGCAACCCAGCCGACCACCGCCGCGCCGATCGCACCCATGGCCATGGCCGCGAGCAATGCGAGCGGCATGGGCAGGTGCAGGCGCGTGAGCAGAATCGCGATGGTGTAGCTGCCCAGCCCGAAGAAGATGCCCTGCCCGAAGGACAGCAGCCCCGTGTAGCCCAGCAGCAGGTTGCAGCCCAGCGCTGCCAGCGCGTAGATGAGCACTTCGCTCGCGAGCGAGCCCGAGCTCAGCACCAGCGGCAGGCCCAGCGCGGCGATCAGCGCCAGGAGGAATGTGATTTTTCTCGGCATGGCGTCGTTCATCCTTTGCGGCCGAGCAGGCCATGCGGGCGCAGCAGCAGCACGGCTGCCATCGCGATGTAGATCATCAGACTCGCCCCCGGCGGCCAGATGGTGCTCATGAGGCTTTGAACGATGCCGATCACCAGCCCGCCCACGAGCGCGCCGCCAAAGCTGCCGAGCCCGCCGATCACCACCACCACGAAGGCCACGCTCAGCGCCTCGACGCCCATGAAAGGCTCCGCACCCCGAATCGGCGCGGCCAGCACCCCGGCCAGCGCAGCAGTGGCCGCGCCAAGCGCAAACACCAGGCTGAACACGCGGAACACGTTGATGCCGAGCAGCGACACCATCTCGGTCGATTCGCTGCCCGCGCGCACCGCGCTGCCCAGGCGCGTGCCTTCGAGCACCCACCACAGCAGCACCGCGAGCACGGCGGTGAAGCCGATCACGAACAGCCGGTACTTGGGATAGACGAAGGCGCCCCACATGACCACACCCTGCAGCAGGTCGGGCGTGGCCACGCTGTTGCCCAGCGGGCCCCAGAACACGATCACGATCTCCTGCACCGCGAGCGCGAGGCCCACCGTCACGAGGATGTGGAATTCGTGCGCCTTGGCATACACGCGGCGCAGCAGCAGCTTCTCGGCCAGCCAGCCCAGCGCGCCGACGGCGAGCGGCACCACGAGCAGCGCGACCCAGAAGTTCAGGCCCCACTGCATGGCCTGGTAGCACAGGTAGGCACCCAGCAGATAGAAAGCCCCGTGCGCGAAGTTCACGAAGCGCAGCAGGCCGAACACGATGGACAAGCCAACGGCCAGCAGGAAATACAGCATGCCGATGCCGATTCCGTTGATGGTCTGGAGCAGGTAGACGGACATGGGCGCGTCGGTGTCCTTGCGTGCTCAGGCCAGCTTGCAGCCGGTCTTGTCGACGGGCAGGAACGACTTGCCCGAACTCACCACATCGACGTAGTCGGCAGCGTCCTTCATCTTCGACTTCGCCTTGCCCTTGAGCAGGTAGTAGTCCTTGATGACCTGGTGGTCGGCCTTGCGGATTTCCTCGGTGCCGGTGAGGCCGTCGAACTTCATGCCTTCGAGCGCGGCAATCACCGCCTTCTGGTCCACGGTGCCGGCCTTCACGATGCCATCGATCAGGATCTTGGTGCAGACGTACGAGCCGGCGAGGCTGTAGTTGGGCACGATCTTGAGCTTGTCGGCGGTGCGCTTCACCAGGTCCTTGTTGAGCGTGGTGTCGGCCGTGTGCCAGTACTGCGCGCCGAAGTAGACGCCGTCGCACAGGTCGGCGCCCAGCTCGTCGAACTGCTCCAGCCCCGAGGCCCAGGCCATGAGGATCGTCATGTTCTTGTGCATGCCGAAGCTCACCGCCTGGCGCAGCGCGGCGGACGACTGCGCACCGAAGTTCAGCAGCAGCAGCACGTCGGGCTTGGCGGCCATGGCGTTGGTGAGGTAGCCGCTGAATTCCTTCTCGTTGAGCGAGTGGTAGCTGTTGCCCACGTGCTCGATGCCCTTCTCCTGGAAGATGTTCTTGGCCGCGCTCAGCAGGCCGTCGCCGAACACGTACTGCGGCGTGATCGTGTACCAGCGCTTGGCCTTCGGCATCGAGGCGATCAGCGGGCGCACCGTCTGCTCGATGGCGCCGAAGGTGGGCACCGACCAGCGGAAGGTGGCGGGGTTGCAGTCCTTGCCGGTGATTTCATCGGCGCCGGCGGTGGTGATGAACAGGCCGCCGGCCTTCTCGGCCTCCTTGCCCATGGCCAGCGCTTCCGACGAGAGGATGCCGCCCGCGAAGAACTTCGCGCCCTGCTGCTGCGAGGCTTCCTGCACCTTGCGCACCGCGGTGGCCGGCTTGCCTTCGGTGTCGAGCACCGTGTAGGCCAGCGGACGCTTCAGCACGCTGCCGTACTGCTCGATGGCCAGCTTCATGCCCAGGTCGGCGAACTTGCCATTGGCTGCGAAGGCACCCGACATCGGGACCGGGCAGCCGAAGCGGATCGCGTCCGCCGACTGGGCAAAGGCGGCGCGGCCGCCCAGGAGCGAAGCGGGGGCAGCCGACAGGGCGGCCAGCTGAAGAAGATGTCTGCGTTGCATGAGTTCTCCGGTCGTGGTGGGAAGTAAGGGAAAGGTGGTGCCTGCGATCGCTGGCGAATTTAAGCGGATAAATCGGATTAATATGCTGGTAAAAACCCGCTAGCAATCCTTGTGCCCAAAACCAGACCGCCCCGTCGCATGACGCCGTTTAAGATCGCCCGCTGTTGCGCATCCCGCGCATCTCCCGATGGGCATGGAGCGTGTGAATGAGAGTGGGGCAGAACCGCCCGAAGCGGCAAAAGCTCTCGGACGTCATCGTTGAAGACGTCAAGCGCTGGATCGTGGCGGAGCGCAAGCAGCCCGGCGACCGGCTGCCGAACGAGAAAGAACTGATCGAGCTTTTCGGCTATTCGAAGAGCACGGTGCGCGAGGCCTTGAAGGCGCTGGAGGTGCGCGGCCTGGTCTCCATCCGCACCGGCCCCGGCGGCGGGGCGTATCTGCAGCAGGTGTCGGTGGACCATGCATCGGAGCCGCTGCGCAACTTCCTGCACTTTCACCATCTCGACGGCCATCACATCTACCAGTTGCGCAAGGCGCTGGAGCCCGAGCTGGCCGTGAGCGTGGTGGGCCGACTGACACCCGAGCAGTTCGAGCAGCTGGAAGAAAACGTCCGGCTGTGCATGATCGAGCCGACCAACGAAGACGAACTGCGCACGCAGCGCGAGGCCGAACTCGGCTTTCACACGATGCTGGCCGAGAGCTGCCCCAATCCGGTGCTCTCCTTCATGTGCCGTTTTCTCAACGACCTGCTGCGCGACCTCGTGGTCTACAAGAAGGCGCTGGACCACCACCACTTCGGCGAAGCCAACGTCGACTATCACACGCAGCTGCTGGCTGCCTACCGCAAGGAAGACGCTGATGAGGTGCGCCGGCTGATGTCCGAGCACATGGTCGATGCCGAGCAGCACATGCACGAGATGGAGGCGCATATCGGCGCCAAGCATCTGCTGCTGCCGAGCGGGCAGCGCTGACCTGCGTTACCGGTGGGCCTTCTCCAGGCACTCCTGAAACGCCAGCACCGCGCGTGACGGCTTCGGCGAACGCCGCAGCAGGCTGACGAAGCGGCACGCATAGTTGAAGCGCGCCGGCAGCACCGCCTTCATGAGCCCGCGCTGCTCGAACACCTGCGCGTAGTGGTCGGGCAGAAAGCCCAGGAAGCGCCCCGAAAGAATCAGCGTTGCAATCGCCTCCTGGTCGAAGCCGGTGGCCTTGCGCGACAGCTTCGCGCGGTGGCTCAGCTCCATGTTCGGCGAGTGGTAGCCGAGCCCCGCGAAATGATGCTCGCGCAGTTTGGCCCAGGTGAGCCTGGCGTGATCGGCGCCGAACAGCGGGTGCTTCGCGCCGCAATACAGCAGCATCGTCTCGTCGAACAGGTCGGCGTACACAAGGCTCTTGGAGCTGCGGTGCGCCGGGATGATGCCGATCTGGAAATTGCCCTCCAGCACGCCCTGCTCGATGGCGTTGATCGAGCCCACGTGCAGCGCCAGAGTCACCTCGGGTGCGATCTCGGTGAAACGCGCGATGGCCTCGCCGATGCGCGCCTTCGGGTTGGTCGCCGTCTTGTCGAACAGAGCCACGTCCAGCTGCCCGCCCATGCGGTTGTGGATGTCGTCGATGCTGCCGCGGAAGGCGTCGACCGAGGCCAGCAGGCGCAGCGTCTCGTCGTACACGCGCTGCCCCTCGGCGGTGAGCGCAAAACCCGCCCGCCCGCGCCGGCACAGCACGAGGCCGAGCCGCGTCTCCAGGTCTTTCACGTGGCGGCTCACGGTGGAGGTGCCGATGTTCAGCTCCAGCTCGGCGGCCGCCATGCCGCCGCAGTCGACCACGCTCTTGAACACCTTGAGCAGGCGCAGGTCCATGTCGCTGAGCTGCCCCAATACGGCGCGGTTGCGGGCACTGTTTTGGGTACCGCTTCGGGCTTTGGCCTTTACTTGCATGAAGTGTCAAGTGAACATTGATATTGCGCCATTCTCCACACTGAAGGCTCTGCCAACAATCGGCACATCCCATCACCCCCGGAGCCCGCCCCGTGCGGGAAGCGCCATGACCCTCGCAACGCCCGCCATCGAACCGACGCCCACCGCGCGCACCGACGCCGCCTGGCTCGACGCGCACTGGATGCCCTACACCGGCAACCGCAACTTCAAGGCCGATCCGCGGATCATCGTGGAGGCCAAGGGCGCCTACTTCACCGACATCGACGGGCGCAAGATCTTCGACGGCCTCTCGGGCCTGTGGTGCTCGGGCCTGGGCCATGGCCGCCCCGAAATCACCGAGGCGGTGAGCCGCCAGATCGCCAAGCTCGACTACTCGCCCGCCTTCCAGTTCGGCCACCCGCTCTCCTTCGAGCTGGCCAACAAGATCAAGGAAATGACGCCCGCAGGCCTCGACTATGTGTTCTTCACCGGCTCGGGCTCCGAAGCCGCCGACACCTCGCTGAAGATGGCGCGCGCCTACTGGCGCACCAAAGGCCAGGCGAGCAAGACGCGCCTGATCGGCCGCGAGAAGGGCTACCACGGCGTCAACTACGGCGGCATCTCGGTCGGCGGCATCGCGGCCAACCGCAAGCTCTTCGGCCAGGCCGTCGAAGCCGATCATCTGCCGCACACCCAGCTCGCGTCGAATGCCTTCACGCGCGGCATGGCCGAGAACGGCGCCGAGCTGGCCGACCGCCTGCTCGACCTGATCGCGCTGCACGACGCATCGAACATCGCGGCGGTGATCGTCGAACCCTTCGCGGGTTCGGCCGGCGTGGTGATTCCACCGAAGGGCTACCTGAAGCGCCTGCGCGACATCTGCACGGCCAACAACATCCTGCTGATCTTCGACGAAGTGATCACCGGTTTCGGCCGCTGCGGCGCGCTCACCGGCGCGGAAGCCTTCGGCGTGACGCCCGACATCATGAACATCGCCAAGCAGGTGACCAACGGCGCGCAGCCGATGGGCGCAGTAGTCGCCAGCAAGGAAATCTACGACACCTTCATGGCCGCAGGCGGCCCCGACTACATGCTCGAGTTCCCGCACGGCTACACCTACGGCGCACACCCCGTGGCCTGCGCCGCCGGCATCGCAGCGCTCGACGTGCTGCAGAAGGAAGACATGATCGGCCGCGTGCAGGCGCTGGCGCCGCATTTCGAGAACGCCGTGCACAGCCTGAAGGGCAGCAAGCACGTGGCCGACATCCGCAACTACGGCCTCGCAGCCGGCATCACGATCGCCGCGTTGCCGGGCGAGCCTGCACGCCGTCCGTACGAGATCGCGATGAACTGCTGGAAGAAGGGCTTCTACGTGCGCTACGGCGGCGACACCATCCAGCTCGCCCCGCCCTTCATCGCAGAGAAGGCCGAGATCGACCGCATGGTCAACGCACTGGCGGACGCGCTGGCCGAGACGGCCTGATCGGGGGCCGACACGATCCGGCGGGGCAACCCGTCAGATCCGGCCCGACCTGATCTTGATGCTGGAGGTGCGCACGGCGTACACGCCGTCGAAGGTCCTGAACCACACCAGGTCTTCCGACCTTGCAATAAAGCGCCCACGCATCTCGATTTCGAAGCGTGGCGTCAGCAGGTCCGAGATATAGGTGAATTCTTTTTCCGGCGCCACCTTTCCCGATCCATCCTTGGGTTGCCCCTCCTTCGCAATAAAGGCCGCGAGTTCCGAAAAGCCCCGTGCGGCTTCCGCGCTCAGTCGGCGCTGGATTTCCTCGGTGGGCTGGGCCAGATCATCCAGCGTGTAGGAAGATGGCAACTGGTACATGTAGAGACCGGACCACTGGTCGGCACTTGCGCCCTGCTCCAGCCGGACCGCCGCGGCCGTCAGCAGCCGCTCGTTGCTCGCCTTGCTCACATGCAAGTAGGGTGTTGCACCCGTTTGCCCCGCCGCGCCAGCGCCGGCGACATCCAGCCCCTGGCGGATCGCGGCATCGAGGAACAGCTGCCGAGGTTCCAGCGTGAGCTTGCCCTTCAGGCGCTGGGCATCGAGCCCCGTCCTGCTGTCGATCATGCCGGCATTGGCCGCCGCGCCCAGAGGGCCGAACAGCAATCCAACTGCCAGGCCACCTCCACCTTCCAACTGCGTGTAGACAATGCTCCTGGCATCGTCCAGGTGCCGCATCGCATGCCGCGGCTCTTCCACCGCCTTGGCATGCGCGAGTGCGAAAGTCCCGGGCGAACTGCCGGAGACAGGACGATTCTTGTAAGTGGGCGGCGTGCCGCAGCCCGTCAAGCCGGCAATAGCCAAAAGCGTGCAAAGCCAGAACGCGCGGCGATGCGCGCCATCGAGACAGATCATGTTTCCCCTCGCTCCATTGGTGTAGTCGCCGCTCCCATGCGGCGCGCGGATCATAGACCGGCACGGTCCTACAGCGGACGCTGCGACCGACTCCCAGAATCGCAGGCATGACGGTACTGAGCAGCGACATCCCCGCCCGCCTGGACCGCCTGCCGTGGTCGCGCTGGCACTGGCGCGTGGTGATCGCGCTGGGCGTGGCCTGGGTGCTCGACGGGCTCGAAGTCACTCTGGTCGGCTCCATCGGCGCGGTGCTGGAGCGGCCCGACACGCTGGGGCTCACGGCCGGCGAGATCGGGCTGTCGGGCTCGGTGTACGTGGCGGGCGCGGTGCTCGGCGCGCTGCTCTTCGGCCGGCTCACCGACCGGCTCGGGCGCAAGAAGCTCTTTCTCATCACGCTGGTGGTCTACACGGTCGGCACGCTGGCCACGGCGTTTTCTCCCAACTTTGCTTTCTTCGCGCTGTGCCGCTTCGTCACGGGGCTTGGCATCGGCGGCGAGTACGCGGCCATCAACTCGGCCATCGACGAACTGATCCCGGCGCGCGTGCGCGGGCGCGTCAACCTCGCGATTAACGGCAGCTTCTGGATCGGCGCGGCGCTGGGCGCGGCGCTCAGCCTGGTGCTGCTCGACGCTCGCGTGATCGGCCCGGTGTGGGGCTGGCGCGCGGGCTTTGCGCTGGGCGCGGTGCTGGCGGTGGCTATCTTGCTGGTGCGGCGCGACGTGCCCGAGAGCCCGCGCTGGCTCATTGCACACGGACGCGCCGACGAGGCCAAACGCATCGTCGACCAGATCGAAGCGGAGATCGAGACCCAGCACGGTCCGCTGCCCGCACCGCAAGGCTCTGTCGTGAACTACACGGCCGCGCGCGCCAACAGCCCGTCGATGCGCGAAGTGACGCGCGTGCTGCTCAGGCGCTACCCGCAGCGCAGCATGGTCGCGCTGGCGCTGATGATCTCGCAGGCCTTCTTCTACAACGCGATCTTCTTCACCTATGCGCTGGTGCTCACGCGCTTCTACGGCGTGCCCGAAGGCGACGTGGCGCTCTACATCTTTCCGTTCGCGCTGGGCAACGTGCTCGGGCCGCTGCTGCTGGGCCCGCTGTTCGACAGCGTGGGCCGGCGCCGGATGATCGCGCTGACGTACGTACTCGCGGGCGTCGGCCTCGCGCTCACGGGTTGGGCCTTCATGATGGGCTGGCTCGATGCGCGCGGTCAGGCGCTGTGCTGGTCGGCGGTGTTCTTCCTGGCGTCGGCGGCGGCGAGTTCGGCGTACCTCACGGTGAGCGAGGTGTTTCCGCTCGAGATGCGTGCCATGGCCATCGCGATCTTCTATGCAGTCGGCATGGGTGCGGGCGGCTTCGCTGCGCCGCTGCTGTTCGGCCTGCTGATCGAAACCGGCAGCCGGGGCGCGGTGATGGTGGGCTACGGCATCGGCGCGGCGCTGGTCATTGTCGCGGGGCTGCTGGCCTTGCGCTATGCGGCCGATGCTGAGCGCAAGCCGCTGGAGGAAGTGGCGCCGCCGCTGTCGTCCGAAGGCGGCGGCGAGCGCTGATCGTCTCTACAGCGCGCAGGTTCTGAAACCGAAGAACCCGTCGTCACGCTCGGGCAGCGCAAAGCCACGGCGGCGCGGAGAACGCAGGCGCGCACGCGTCGCGAACGAAGCCCCGCGCAGCACGCGGGCCCGGCCGAAAGCAGCCGCAGGATCGAACTCTCCCCCCGCGCTCCACGGGTCGGCCCGATACCCCGGCCACGGCTGCAGCGTGCCCGCCGTCCACTCGTGAACGTCGGCCCACCGGAAGCCACGCCGCCCGGCCGTGTGCGCGGCTATCTCCCATTCGACTTCGGTCGCGATGCGCCGCCCGGCCCAGCGCGCCCAGGCATCGGCCTCCCACCAGCTCAGATGCACGGCGCTGTGGTGGCCTGCCGCACGCACGGTCACGCCAAAGCGCTGCTGCAGCACCGAACCGCCCGTGCCGTTGCGCGCCGCGCCGATCTGCTCGACATGGCGCGGCCCGCGCCGGCCCTCGATCTGCGCCCCGAGCCAGCGCCAGCCTTCGCCATGCCACAGTTCCTCGCGGTCGTAGCCGCCGTCGTCGACGAATTCGATGTACTGGTTCCAGGTGACGGGCTGCGCGTCGATCTCGAACTCGGGCACGTCGACCCGGTGCGCGCTGCGCTCCTGCGCAAAGGCGAAACCGCCCTCGGGCATGCCCAGCTCCCATCGCGTGGCAGGCAGCAACAGCGGCTCGCGCGTGACGGCGATGGGCGCCTGCTCGACGCCCAGGGGCAGCCCCAGCGTCTGCGCCATCACCACGAACTGCTCGCCGCGCAGGTCTTCATGGAACAGCGCGAGGCGGTAGAAGTACAGGCCGGCATCGGTCTCGGCCGCGTTCTCGAGTAGCTCGAGCGTGCTCTCCAGCGTTTCGAGCAGGTAGGCCTTGGTCTGGGCGAGGTCGGGCAGGTCGGGCGACCAGCGGCGGCCCGGCGTGCTCTGCGACGGGTTCCACCAGTCGTCGGCGCCGGGGTCGATGGGCGCCAGGCGCGTGGGCCGCACCGGGCAGTCGACGCCGAAGGCGCGCTGGGTGTTGCGCCCGATCCACCATTCGGCGAACCAGCCGATGTGGCCGGCCAGCCAGACCGGCGGCACCACGCCCTCTTCCTCGGGCACGGGCGGCACGGCAAGCGCTTCGGCGCCCAGGGCCTCCTCGTAGAGCGACAGCAGGTGCAGCGTGTGGTTGCGCGCGTCGATCAGCGCCAGGGACAACAGCTCGCGGCCCGCGCGGCACATGTCGGGCGAATCGATCGAATGGGGCAGGCCCATGGCGCCCGAAGGCGTCGAAGGCGGAAGGCGCGAAGACATGGACGATTATGGCGACCAGGGTCGCCTCCCACGCCCCGGACAAGACCCGGATTCCGGGTAAACCCCGCCCCTCATGCCAAGTAGATACAAAGGTTCAACGGGGTAACATCTCGGGCTTTGCGCAGCTCCCACCAGGGGCCGGCGTTTCACCTTGGGCTTCGCGGGAGACACCCCCTTGTCTGCATTCCTCAAATTCGCGACCGGCATGGACTGGATCAGCGAAAAACTCGGCAAGATCGCCGGCTACGCCGTGCTGGCGGCCTCGCTCATTTCGGCGGCCAACGCCCTCGTCCGCTACGGCTTCGACTTCAGCAACAACGCGTTCCTCGAGATCCAGTGGTACCTGTTCGCCGCCACCGTGATGCTCGGCGCGCCCGTGGTGCTCCGCTTCAACGAGCATGTGCGCGTGGACATCATCTACGGCAAGCTCAAGGGCTACGGGCCGGTGTACGTCGACCTGTTCGGCCTGACCTTCTTCCTGCTGCCGGTGATGGCCCTCTTCACCTACGTCACCTGGCCCATGTTCTGGAACATGTGGGTCACGGGCGAGATGTCCGGCAACATCGGCGGCCTGATCCGCTGGCCCGCCGCGCTGCTGATGCCCGTGGGCTTCGCCGCGATGTTCCTGCAGGGCGTTTCGGAAATCATCAAGCGCATTGCCTACCTGCGCGGCCTGATCGAGATGGACACGCACTACGAGAAGCCGGTGCAGTGACGGGCGCTTTTCGCATCCCTCGCGCCCCTTCTGGTCTAGCCCTCTCCCGCACCGCAGGATAAGTAGAAATGCACATGGAAAATTTCGCCCCGATCATGTTCGCGGGGCTCGTGGTGATCATGCTGATCGGCTTCCCGGTCGCGTTCTCGCTCTCCGCCCTCGGCCTGATCTGCGGTTTCTTCGCCATCGAGATGGGCTGGTTCCCGGCCGGCTTCATGGCCAACCTGCCGCTGAACGTGTTCGGCATCCTGTCGAACGAGACGCTGCTCGCGATCCCGTTCTTCACGTTGATGGGAGCCGTACTGGAGAAATGCGGATTGGCGGAGGACATGCTCGACTCGATGGGCCAGCTCTTCGGCCCCATCCGCGGGGGCCTCGGTTACTCGGTGATCATCGTGGGCTTCATCCTCGGCGCCATCACCGGCACGGTGGCGGGCCAGGTGATCGCAATGGCGATGATCTCGCTGCCGATCATGATGCGCTACGGCTACGACATGCGCTATTCGACCGGCGTGCTCGCCGCGTCGGGCACCATCACGCAGCTGGTGCCGCCTTCGCTGGTGCTGATCGTCATGGCCGACCAGCTCGGCACCGACGTGGGCCAGATGTACAAGGGCGCCTGGGGTCCGTCGATCCTGCAGGTCATCATCTTCGCGATCTACACCTTCATGGTCGGGCGGCTGCGCCCGCACTACGTGCCGGGCCTGCCGGCCAGCGCGCGCACGCTGAACGGCTGGGCGCTGTGGGGCAAGTGCCTGCGCGGCATCATCCCATCGGCCATCCTGATCTTCGCAGTGCTCGGCTCGATGGGCGGCCTGCCCTTCATGGACAAGGCCATCGCCACGCCGACCGAAGCAGGCGCGATGGGCGCGGTGGGCTCGCTCATCCTCGCGCTGATCCATCGCCGCCTGAACTGGCAGCTGATGAAGGACGCGATGGAAGGCACCATGCGCCTCACTGCGATGGTGGTGTTCATCCTCATCGGCTCGCGCGTGTTCTCGCTGGTGTTCCAGGGCGTCGACGGCGCCAAGTGGATCGAGCACATGCTCTCGGGCCTGCCGGGCGGCCAGGTGGGCTTCCTGATCGCGGTGAACATCTTCGTGTTCTTCCTCGCGTTCTTCCTCGACTTCTTCGAGATCGCGTTCATCATCCTGCCGCTGCTGGGCCCCGTGGCCCACAAGCTGGGCATCGACATGGTGTGGTTCGGCGTGCTGCTGTGCGTGAACATGCAGACCTCGTTCATGCACCCGCCCTTCGGCTTCGCGCTGTTCTACTTGCGAGGCATTGCGGACACCCTCTTCAAGAACGGGGCGCTACCCAAGAAGGTGGAGTCGCGCGACATCTACCTCGGCGCCGTGCCGTGGGTGCTGATGCAGCTGCTGCTGGTGGCCATCGTGATCTTCTTTCCGCAGACGGTCACCGTGTTCCTCGAGAAGGAAAAGGTCGTCGACATCGACAAGGTCAACCTCGACATGCCCGCCGACGCAGAGCCGCCGCCCGCGCCCGACAGCAATGGCGTGAACATGGAAGACCCGTTCGGCAACGAGAAGAAGACACCGGAAGAAACACCGGCGGCGCCGCCGGCTTCCGGCGAAGCCACCAAGCCGTGAGCGACGACGGCGGCAGCACCCCCTCGCTCGAAAGCCCCGCCTTCCCTGCGCTGCTGCGCACGCTGGCGGTGGTGCTGGTGGTCGATCTCTTCGCCTTCGCGATCTGGAGCCTGCCCTCGCTGCGCAGCACCGCGTGGTCCACGAGCGCCCTCGTGGTGTTCGGCATCGCGGCGCTGTGCGTGGTGTGGGTCGGCTACTGGATCGTCTACAGCCGCACGCGGCTCGAAGGCGACGTGCTGATCCAGACCTGGCTCTGGAACAAGCGCGTGAGCGCGCAGGAAGTGGCACAGCTCAAGCTGGTGCACATTCGCATGCTCGAACGCGTGATCGCGCCGCGGCTGCTGGTGCGGCGGCGCTACGGCGGCATGACGTGGTTCCACTCGGCCGATGCGAGCGTGCTCGTGGCCTTTGGCGAACAGGTGGCGAAGCGCTCCATTCCATCGAAGCCGGATACCCCCGAACCCGATACCGGGTCGACGAAATAAAAAAAGCCCTGCTGGTTCCAGCGGGGCTTTTTTGCATGCAGCGCGCGAGGCGCCTGCTTACAGCTTCTGCTGCTGCATGAAACGGTCGAACGTGCCTTCCGTGTAGCGGAACCAGGCGTTCTGGTCGGCCAGGAATTTCGACCAGTCGCCGTAGATCTTCTTCCACTCGGGGTTGGTGTTGTTCAGGTCCGAGTAGATCTGCTGGGCCGACTTGAAGGCCGCGTTCATCACGTCCTGCGAGAACGGACGCAGTTTGGTGCCCGAACCCACGAGCTGCTTCAGCGCGATCGGGTTCTTGGAGTCGTACTTGGCCGTCATCGTGATGTTGGCGTGTGCGGCAGCCGCCTCGACGATGGCCTTGTACTCGGCCGACAGGCCTTCCCATGCCTTGGTGTTGATGTAGAAGTCGAGCTCGGGGCCGCCTTCCCACCAGCCGGGGTAGTAGTAGAACGGCGCGATCTTGTTGAAGCCCAGCTTCTGATCGTCGTACGGGCCGACCCATTCGAGGCCGTCCAGCGTGCCCTTTTCGAGCGCCGGGTACAGGTCTGCGCCGGGGATCGATTGCGGGATCACGCCGAAAGGCTCGAGCACCTTGCCCGCGAACGGGTTGGTGCGGAACTTCAGGCCCTTCAGGTCGGCGACCGACTTGATTTCCTTGCGGAACCAGCCGCCCATCTGCGCGCCCGTGTTGCCGCCCGGCAGGTTGATGATGTTGTACTTGGCGTAGAACGCGCGCATCAGCTTCAGGCCGTTGCCTTCGTACATCCAGGCGTTCTGCTGGCGGGTGTTCATGCCGAAGGGCACTGCGCAGCCCAGGCAGAAGGTCGGGTCCTTGCCGTAGAAGTAGTACGGGGCCGTGTGGGCCATTTCGACCGAGGCGTTCTGCACGCCGTCGACCACGCCGAATGCGGGCATCAGCTCGCCGCCGGCATGAACGGAAATCTGGAACTTGCCGCCCGTCATGTCGCTGACGCTCTTCGAGAACACCTCGGCGGTGCCGAAGATGGTGTCCAGCGACTTGGGAAAACTCGACGCCAGGCGCCAGCGAACGGTGGCCTGCGCGTGAACCGCGGGTGCGATGCCGGCAGCCAGAACGCCCGCGATGCCGGCGTTTTTGATGAGGGAACGACGATCCATTGATAGCTCTCCGAGTTCTTGGAAAAACAAAACGCGGCTTGTGACCGCGTTGGGGACTTTTGTCTAAGTCCGGACGATTGTAAAAACGCGCTTACAGCCGCCGGCAGGGGTTTACCCTGCGCTCGAAACGAAGCGCTCGCGGATCGATGCCTCGATGCCGATGGCGTCCAGTCCGATCGACGCCAGCAGCTTGGCCGGATCGCCGTGTTCGATGAAGCGATCGGGCAAGCCGAGTTGCAGCACCGGCTTCTGCACGTTCGCGGCTTGCAGTGCTTCGAGCACCGCACTGCCCGCGCCGCCCATGATGGCGCCCTCTTCCAGCGTGACGATGGCATCGTGCGTGCCTGCGACCTTCAGCAGCAGCTCGACGTCGAGCGGCTTGGCCCAGCGCATGTTGACCACCGTGGCGTCGAGCGACTCGGCGGCGGTGAGCGCGGGGTACAGCAGCGTGCCGAACGCGAGGATGGCAATGCGCTTGCCTTCGCGGCGAATCTCGCCCTTGCCGAAGGGCAGTGATTCGAGCGTGAGGTGCGGCGTGACGCCTGCGCCGGAACCGCGCGGGTAGCGCACGGCCACCGGGTGGTTCTGCTCGTAGGCACTCGACAGCAGCTGCCGGCACTCTCGCTCGTCGGCCGGGCAGGCCACGCTCATGTTCGGGATGCAGCGCAGGAACGGGATGTCGTACGCGCCCGCATGCGTGGCGCCGTCTGCGCCCACGAGGCCCGCGCGGTCGAGCGCGAACACCACCGGCAGGTTCTGGATCGCCACGTCGTGGATCAGCTGGTCGTACGCGCGCTGCAGGAAGGTCGAGTAGATCGCGACCACCGGCTTCAGCCCCTCGCATGCCAGGCCGGCCGCGAAGGTCACGGCGTGCTGCTCGGCAATGCCGACGTCGTAGTAGCGATCGGGAAAGCGCTTCTCGAATTCAACGAGGCCCGAGCCTTCGCGCATCGCGGGCGTGATGCCCACGAGGCGGCCGTCGTGTGCAGCCGTGTCGCACAGCCACTGGCCGAACACCTGCGTGAAGGTCTGCTTGGCCACCGCGGCGGACTTGACCAGCCCCACCTGCGGATCGAACTTGCCGGGGCCGTGATAGGCCACCGGATCGGCCTCGGCCAGCTTGTAGCCCTGCCCCTTCTTCGTGACCACGTGCAGGAACTGCGGGCCTTCGAGGTGCTTGAGGTTCTCGAGCGTGGGCACCAGCGAGTCGATGTCGTGGCCGTCGATCGGGCCCACGTAGTTGAAGCCGAACTGCTCGAACAGCGTGGCCGGCACGACCATGCCCTTGGCATGCTGCTCCAGGCGCTTGGCCAGCTCGAACAGCGGCGGTGCGTTGCGCAGCATGCTCTTGCCGACGTTCTTGGCGGCGGCGTAGAAGTTGCCGCTCATCAGTTGCGCGAGGTAGCGGTTGAGCGCACCCACCGGCGGGCTGATCGACATGTCGTTGTCGTTCAGGATCACGAGCAGCTTGCAGTCGCACACGCCCGCGTTGTTCAGCGCCTCGAAGGCCATGCCGGCCGTGAGCGCGCCGTCGCCGATGATGGCCACGGTGTGGCGGTCTTCGCCCTTCTGCTTGGCAGCCATGGCCATGCCGAGCGCGGCCGAGATGCTGGTCGACGAGTGGGCAGTGCCGAAGGTGTCGTACTCGCTCTCGCTGCGCTGCGGAAAGCCCGAGATGCCGCCGATCTGCCGCAGCGTGGGCATGCGCTCGCGCCGGCCCGTGAGGATCTTGTGCGGGTAGGTCTGGTGGCCCACGTCCCACACCAGCCGGTCGTGCGGCGTGTTGAACACGTGATGCAGCGCGACCGTGAGTTCGACCGTGCCGAGGTTGGAGCTCAGGTGGCCGCCGGTGCGCGAGACGTTGTCGAGCACGCTGGCGCGCACCTCGTCGGACAGCTGGCGCAGTTGCGCCCGGTCGTATTTGCGGATCGGCGAGGGGTCGTGAAGTGTGGGAAGCAGCGGAGCCATGGGGAGGTATTTTCTTTTCTCAGTGTTCCATCACGCTTCGTAGGGCCCGCAACGCATGAAACTGCCGCGATTCAGTCGGGAGACACCGCGGAACCGGCTTTGCCGGGCTGCTGGTGTCGCCCCCTGAAAGGGGGTTGGCGAAGCGACACGAAGTGCGCGAAGACTGGGGGTAAGTTTCATCCTAGCGGTCGCGGTCGACCACCATGTGGGCCAGCGCGCGCAGAGCTGCGGTGTCGGCCAGGCCGCTCTTCTCCAGGGCGGCGAGCGCATCGGCCAGCAGCTGGCGGGCCTGGGCGCGCGCGCCGTCGAGGCCGAGCAGCGACACGTAGGTTGGCTTGTCGGCCGCGGCGTCCTTGCCGGCGGTCTTGCCCAGGGTCTGCGAGTCGGCCGTGACGTCGAGGATGTCGTCGACCACCTGGAACGCGAGGCCGATGGCGGCGCCGTAGTCGCGCAGCGCGGCCAGTGCCGCGGGAGTGACCGAACCGCAGGCGGCGCCCATCTCGACGCTGCCCTGCAGCAGCGCGCCGGTCTTCAGGCGATGCATTTCGCGCAGCTGCGTTTCGTCGAGCGCAATGCCGACGCTGGCGAGGTCGATGGCCTGGCCGCCGGCCATGCCCTGGCTGCCCGCGGCGCGCGCGAGCAGGCGGCACAGCAGGGCCTGGGTGGAGGCGGGAATCTCGTCGCCGTCGGGCGTGAGCAGTTCGAAGGCCAGGGCCTGCAGCGCGTCGCCGGCCAGCAGGGCATCGGCCTCGCCGAATTTCACGTGCACGGTGGGCTTGCCGCGGCGCAGGACGTCGTTGTCCATGCACGGCAGGTCGTCGTGCACCAGCGAATAGGCGTGAATCAGTTCGGTGGCGCAGGCCGCGCGCAGGGCGGCGGCCCGGTTGCCGCCGACGGCTTCGCTGGCGGCCAGCACCAACAGGGGTCGCAGCCGCTTGCCGCCGTCGAGCACGGCATAGCGCATGGCGTCACCCAGCAGCACGGGGGCGTCGACGCCGACCCAGCGCGACAGCGCCGCTTCGACATTCGCCAGGTGGGGGTCGCTCCAGCCGGCTAGCGTGCGGGCGTCCCAATGGCTGGAATTCAGCGCGGCGGCGCTCATTCAGGCGTCCAGACCTTCAGGCTGCCCGAATCGAGCACCTTGATCTGGTCTTCGACCGCCTGCAGCTTGTCGCGACAGAAGGCGAGCAGCGCCGCGCCGCGCTGGTAGCTGACTAGCAGCTGGTCGAGGGGCAACTGGCCCGATTCGAGTTCCGCCACCAGTTGCTCCAGTTCCTGGAGCCCGGCTTCGTAACTGGCAGGCAGCGGGCCCGTATCGGGCGTTGCCGCCGGGCTGGACGAGGAAGGGGGGGGCACCTTGGGCATGCAAGCGAAACGTGGGTGAAATCGGGCATTTTAGGACTGGGATCGAAACAACTGGCGACCGCCGCCGGACCGGGTGAAAAGCCGGGGGCACAAAAAAGCCCCCCGGGTACAATGCGAACTTCTCTCGTTGACGACGTCAACACATTCTTCGGGCCGCCGACCCTTCCTGGCGGCGCCTTTCCGTTCTTTTCTTTTTTTCTCCCTGTGGGGAGCTTGGTCAGGTCCTCCATGTCTGATTTAAGTCTTCAACTGCAGCAGGCCGCGAGCCAACTTCCAGTTTCCGCGTATTTCGACGAGGCGCTCTATGCCCGCGAAATGCAAAACCTTTTCGCGCGAGGGCCCCGCTATGTCGGCCATCGCCTGGCCGTGCCCGAAATGGGCGACTTCCACACCCTGCCGCAGGAGCATCAGGGCCGGGCGCTGGTCCATACGCCCAAGGGCGTAGAGCTGATTTCCAACGTCTGCCGCCACCGCCAGGCCCTGATCCTGCAGGGCCGGGGCCAGCTCGACAACCAGGCCGGCGGCAACATCGTGTGCCCGCTGCACCGCTGGACCTACGCCGCGAGCGATTCGCGCACCACCGGCACGCTGATCGGCGCCCCGCATTTCGAGCAGGACCCCTGCCTGAACCTGCACAACTACCCACTCACCGAGTGGAACGGCCTTCTCTTCGAGAAGAACGCAGACGGCTCCGGCCCCGACGTGGCGGCCGACATGGCCGGCCTCGGCCCGCAGGCCGACCTGGACTTCAGCGGCTACGCGCTCGACCGCGTCGAGCTGCACGAGTGCAACTACAACTGGAAGACCTTCATCGAGGTCTACCTCGAGGACTACCACGTCGGCCCGTTCCACCCGGGCCTGGGCAGCTTCGTCACCTGCGACGACCTGCGCTGGGAGTTCAAGCCCCACTATTCGGTGCAGACGGTGGGCGTGGCCAACCGCCTGGGCCGCGCCGGCAGCCCGGTCTACCAGAAGTGGCAGGAGCAATTGCTCAAGTACCGCGACGGCAAGCCGCCGAAGTACGGCGCCATCTGGCTCACCTACTACCCGCACGTGATGGTCGAGTGGTATCCGCACGTGCTCACGGTGTCGACCCTGCACCCCGTGAGCCCGACGAAGACGCTCAACATGGTCGAGTTCTTCTACCCCGAGGAAATCGTCGCCTTCGAGCGCGAGTTCGTCGAGGCACAGCAGGCCGCCTACATGGAAACCTGTGTGGAAGACGACGAGATCGCCGAGCGCATGGACGCCGGACGCCGCGCGCTGATGCTGCGCGGCGACAACGAGACCGGCCCCTACCAGAGTCCCATGGAAGACGGCATGCAGCAGTTCCACGAGTGGTACAAGGCCGCGATGCAGAAACCAGCCTGAGACCGGCCCGCCCCGCACTCGCCGGGGCACTCTTTTTCCTTACCTTAGAGTCGAAACGATGCAAGCGCTGTGGATGGTGCTGGGGGCCTTTTTGTTCGCCACGATGAGCGTGGTCGTGAAAGTCGCCTCGGAGTGGTTCAACAGCGGTGAGATGGTCTTGGGCCGCGGCCTGATCGGCATCGTCTTCCTCTGGCTGCTGGCCCGCAATCGCGGCGTCTCGCTGGCCACCCGATACCCCGGCATGCACGCCTGGCGCAGCACCATCGGCGTGCTGTCGCTGGGCGCCTGGTTCTATGCCATCGCCCACCTGCCGCTGGCCACGGCCGTCACCCTCAACTACATGAGCAGCGTGTGGGTCGCAGCCTTCCTGGTCGGCGGCTCGCTGCTGGCCTGGGTGCCGGTGCCCGGGCGCGACGGCCGCGTGGAGCGCCCGCCGCTGCAGGGCACGCTGGTGCTGACCGTGCTCGCCGGCTTCGTGGGCGTGGTGCTGATGCTCAAGCCCAGCGTCAACGGCAGCGAGGGTTTCGCGGGCATGCTGGGTTTGCTGTCGGGCCTGACGGCCGCGTTTGCCTACATGCAGGTGATGGCGCTGTCGCGCATCGGCGAACCCGAGCTGCGCACGGTGTTCTATTTCGCGGTCGGCTCGGCCGTGGCCGGAGCCTTCGCCACGGCGGCCACCGGGTTTTCGGGCGGTGGCGCCTGGACCTGGCAGCATGCGCTGTGGCTGCTGCCCATCGGATTGCTGGCCGCCCTCGGACAACTCTGCATGACCCGCGCCTACGCCACCGCCAAGACCCAGGCCGGCACACTGGTGGTGGCCAACCTGCAGTATTCGGGCATCGTGTTCGCGGCGTTCTACAGCGTGGTGCTGTTCAACGACCGCATCGATGCCACCGGCTGGGCGGGCATGGCCCTTATCATCGCCAGCGGCATTGCTGCAACCGTGTTGCGACAACGGGCGGTGCCCAAGGCGCCGGCCGAGGAACATTGACTCTTTCTGCATTGACCTGACCAGAGAAGGACACACACCATGTACACCACCCTCATCAGCGTCGAACAACTCCGCAAGCTGCAATCGACGGATACGCCTCTCATGGTGTTCGACTGCACCTTCGACCTCATGAAGCCCGAGAGCGGCGCGCAGCAATACGCGGCCGCGCACATCCCGGGCGCGCTGTACGCAAACCTCGACACCGACCTCAGCGCGAAGCACGGCGCCCCCGGCGCGCACGGCGAGGTGGTCGTGGCGCAGGAAGACGGCCTGCCCGCCTCGGGTGGACGCCATCCGCTGCCCAGCCGCGAGAAGTTCGCGGCCTGGCTCTCGAGCATCGGCTTCGCCAACGGCATGCAGGCCGTGGTGTACGACCGCAACGGCGCCAATTACTGCGGCCGCCTGTGGTGGATGCTCAAGTGGATGGGCCACGACGCAGTGGCCGTGCTCGACGGCGGCCTGCAGGCCTGGCAGGCCGCTGGCGGCGAAGTCACGAGCAGCGAGGAGCCCGCGCGCTTCCAGTCGAACTTCGTCATGGGCGAACCGATTGCGAAGCTCGTCACTACCGACACCGTGGTGCGTCGGCTCGGCCAGCCTGACCAGAACCTGATCGACGCACGCGCCGGTGCACGTTACCGCGGCGAGGTGGAACCTCTGGACCCGATTGCCGGTCACATCCCCGGGGCCCTCAACCGGCCTTTCGCCGACAACCTCGGCCCCGACGGCAAATTCAAGCCGGCATCGCAATTGCGTGCCGAGTTCGAAGCGCTGCTCGCGGGACGCGACGCGGCGACAGTCGTCCACCAGTGCGGCAGCGGCGTGAGCGCCGTGCCGAATCTGCTCGCCATGCAGATCGCGGGATTCGGGACGACCGCGCTCTATGCCGGCAGCTGGAGCGAATGGAGCAACACGCCGGGGCTGCCGACCCGGCAAGGCGCTGAACCATGACATTGACGACGACGAATCGACGTTCCCGAAGCCTTGGCCGCACCACCGGCCTCGCCATCGCCGCCGCCCTCCTCGCGGCCGCCCCGTTCCTCACCGCACAGGCCCAGCAGCAGCACGCCCACGTGCACGGCCAGCTCAAGCTCGACGTGGCCGTCGACGGCCCCACGGTGGTGATCGACATGGAGTCGCCGCTCGACAACATCGTCGGCTTCGAACGCGCACCCAAGACCGACGCCGAGAAGAAGCTCGTCGAGGAAGCAGTTGCGCAGCTGCGCGCGGCCGACAAGCTCTTCATCGTCGACCCGGCCGCCAACTGCAAGCTCGGCCCGGTCGACCTGCGCTCCGGCGCACTGGGCCTGGGCAACCCCGATCCGAGCGAGCCCGTCGGCCATGCCGACCTCGACGCCACCTTCTCCTTCAACTGCACCAACGCGGCGGCCGCGAAGTTCATCGACCTGAACCTGTTCAGCGTGTTCAAGGGCCTGCGCCAGATCGACTCGCAGATTGCCACGGCGCAGGGGCAGTTCAAGCGCCAGCTCAAGCGCCCGGCCGGCGCGCAGGCAAGCCAGCCCGCCCGGCTCAGCTGGGGCAAGTAACGCTGTGAGTACCCATCCCGAGGCAGAGTCGTCGCCCTTGCGCGTCGTGCTCGCCGCCGAAGCGCTGCGCTTCGCATGGCCCGGCGTGAAAACGCCGTGCATCGACATCGAGGCCTTTCGTATCACCGCAGGTGAATCGGTGTTCCTGCATGGCCCGAGCGGCTGTGGCAAGAGCACGCTGCTGTCATTGCTGGCCGGCGTGCTGGTGGCAGACGAAGGCCGCGTCACGCTGCTGGGGCACGACTGGTCCAAGCTCTCGGGCGCAGCGCGCGACCGCAGCCGCGTGGCGCACGTGGGCTACATCTTCCAGCAGTTCAACCTGCTTCCGTACCTGAGCGTGATCGACAACGTACTGCTGCCCTGCCGCTTCTCGCAGCGGCGCGAAGCAAATGCCGCACGCAACGGCAGTTCGCGCGACGAGGCCGAGCACCTGCTTCACCAGATGGGCCTCGACCGCAACCTGTGGAAACGCCAGGCGCTGCAGTTGTCGGTCGGCCAGCAGCAGCGCGTGGCCGCTGCGCGCGCGCTCATCGGCCAGCCCGAACTGGTGATTGCCGACGAGCCCACTTCGGCACTCGACGAAGACCGGCGCGAAGCCTTTCTCGACGTGTTGCTGACAGCCTGCGCCGAGAACCACAGCGCGCTCGTGTTCGTGAGCCATGACCAGCGCATCGCGCAGCGCTTTGTGCGACACGTGCTGCTGCCCGAGATCAACCGCGCCGCCACCAGCGCAATGGCGGTGGACGCATGAAAGCACTTTTCTCGATTGCCTGGCGCAGCGCCTGGAACCGCCGCTTCACGCTGGCACTCACGGTGTTCTCGATCGCTCTGTCGACCTTTCTTCTTCTGGGTGTCGAACGCATCCGCACCGAGCTGCGCGAGAACTTCGCATCCTCCGTCTCGGGCACCGACCTGATCGTGGGCGCGCGCACCGGCTCCACGCAGCTGCTGCTGTACTCGGTGTTCCGCATCGGCGCGGCCACCAACAACATCTCGTGGAAGAGCGTGCAGGCGCTGTCGGAGCACCCGGGCGTCGACTGGGTGGTGCCGCTGTCGCTCGGCGATTCGCATCGCGGCTTCGCAGTGCTGGCCACTTCCACCGACTACTTCACGCACTTCCGCTACGGCGACAAGCAGACGCTGAAGCTGCGCGAGGGCAAGCCCTTCAGCGAACTGTTCGATGCTGTAGTTGGCGCCGAAGTGGCCGACAAGCTCGGCTACCACGTGGGCCAGAAGATCACGCTCGCGCACGGCAGCGGCGAGCTCAACGTGGCCGAGCATGCGGACAAGCCTTTCACCGTGGTCGGCGTGCTCGCGCGCACCGGCACGCCGGTCGACCGCACGGTGCACATCGGCCTCGCGGCCATGGAAGCCATTCACCTCGAATGGGTGGGCGGCGCGCCGATGCCGGGCGTGCACATTCCGGCCGAGCAGGTGCGCAAGTTCGACCTCACGCCCAAGAACGTGACGGCCGCGCTGGTGGGCCTGAAGAACCGCGCCGCCGTGTTCGGCGTGCAGCGCTGGATTTCGACCTACACCGGCGAGCCGCTCATGGCCATCCTGCCCGGCGTGGCGCTCGACGAACTGTGGAGCGTGATCGGCATCGGCGAGAACGCGCTGTTGCTGATGTCGGCGCTGGTCGCGCTGGTGAGCCTCGCAGGGCTCGTGTCTGTGGTGATGGCCGGCCTCAACGAACGCCGCCGCGAACTCGCCGTGCTGCGCGCCGTGGGCGCGGGCCTGCGCCACGTGCTGGCGCTGCTCGCGCTCGAAGGCGCGATGGTCACCGTGCTGGGCGTGGCCTTCGGCGTGGTGATGGCGGTGCTCGGCATCGCCCTGCTCTCGCCATGGCTGCAGGCACAGTTCGGGCTGACATTGAGCCTTTCAGAACCTACACTGAACGAATGGTTGCTCATGGCAAGCCTGCTGGTCGCTGGATGGCTGGCAAGCCTCTTGCCTGGCATCCGCGCCTACCGACTCTCCCTTGCCGACGGCCTCTCACCGAGGATTTGAACCATGCCCATTGCACACACGACGTCCAAGAGCAAAGCTTTCATCCGGCTTTCAATGCTGATCGCCGGTGCCGGCCTCACCGCCGCCGCCTGGGCCGCCGAGCCCGCGCCCAAGGACACCACCGCCACCAACCCATTGGGTGGAAAGGCTGCAGCACCCGCCGCCGCCAAGGCCGCACCGGGCCAGCCTCGCCAGATCACCTGGGAAGAACTGGTGCCCAAGGACTGGGACCCGGCCAAGGAGTTCAAGGGCATGGACCTGAGCGCACTCGACGATGGCGACCCGCGCGCCAACGAGCTGCTCATGAAGATGCAGGAGGTGTCGAACAACGCGCCGACCAACCCCGCGATGAATGGCACCGAAGTCAAGATTCCGGGCTTCATCGTGCCGCTCGAAGAGGCCAAGGGCGAAGTCACCGAGTTCCTGCTGGTGCCCTACTTCGGCGCCTGCATCCACACGCCGCCGCCGCCCGCCAACCAGATCCTGCACGTGGTGCCGCAGAAGGGCGCCAAGTTCCGCGCCATGGACACCGTGTGGGTCACCGGCAAGCTGCAGACCCTGCGCAACGACTCGATGATGGGCGTGAGCGGCTACCACGTGAGCGCCGCCAGCGTCACCAAGTACACGGGCGGCGCCAAGTAGCAGCAACGCAGCAGCGCGGGAGGCAGCGGCCTCCCTGCCGTGTGGTTCTGCGCCGACAGGTTTGACGGCGCACCACCGACACAGACCGTTGCATCCACGGCGCAGGCTTTGTCATCGCCTGCTGCCGCGCACCGTTGAAAGAGTTCCGGGCACGACGCCGGCGTCCTCATGGAACTCCAGATGACAAAAAATCTCCCCCTCGCTCCGCGACTGCTGACGATCTCGCTGTGCATCGGCGCCCTCGTCCTCGCAGGCTGCGACAAGACCCCCAGTACGCCGGCTGCCGCGCCCACTGCCGCCGCCACCGACCCGGCAACCACCATTCCCGCGCCCTCGGTGCCGCAGACACCGGCCCCTGCCGCAGCCCCTGTGCAGGCTGCCTACACGCCGCCCGCCGCCGAGCAGCTCTACCAGATGGTCGCGCCCATCGCGCTCTACCCCGACAAGCTGGTGGCCCAGATCCTGGCCGGTGCCACCTACCCCGAGCAGATCACCGCCGCGCACGAATGGCTTGCGCAGAACCGCAACCTCAAGGCCGGTCCGCTGTCCGATGCGGCCAACCAGCAGCCCTGGGACCCGAGCGTGAAGTCGCTCACCGCATTCCGCCCCGTCATCGACCAGATGGCCGGCAACATCCCGTGGACCGAGGCGCTCGGGCAGGCCTACTACAACGACCCGGCCGATGTGATGAACGCGATCCAGGTCATGCGCCAGCGTGCATCGAAGGCGGGCCGCCTCAAGAACAACGACAAGCTGCGCGTGGCCAGTGCCGCGCCGCCGCAGAACTACGCGCCCTCGCCGGACATGCAGCCCATGTACGCAGGCCCCGCGGTGATCGAGCCGCCGCCGCAGTACATCACCATCGAGCCCGTGCAGCCTGACGTGGTGTACGTGCCGGCCTATGACCCGCAGGTCATCTACGGCGATCCGCAGCCGATCTATCCCGGCTATGCCTATGCACCGCCGGTCGAGGTGGTGTCGCGGGGCTACAGCGGCGGCCAGGTGGCGGCTGCCGGTGCGCTCGCGTTCGGAGCCGGCGTGATCGTGGGCGCCGCGCTGGAGCGGCACGACTGGGGCTGGCACTCGTGGAACATGAACTGGGGCGCACCGCGCGGGCGTGACCGCGATCGTGGCCCCGCCGTGCAGCCAGCCTTCGCCCGGCCGGCCGTGGTCTACAATAACAGCACCTACATCTCGCGCTCGACCACGGTGGTCAACAACAACGTGCGCAATGTCTACAACAACAATGGCGGACCGCGCGGCGCGCTGCCGCCGGGGGCACCGCCACCCAACTTCGCGGCCGGCCCGGGCCCTGCGCAACAGCAGCAAGCCCTGCTCGCGCAGCAACAGCAACAGCAACAGCAACAGCAACAGCAGCAGCAACAACAACGCCAGCAGCAACAGCAGCAACAACAAGTCCGCCAGCAGCAAGCCCTGATGCATCAACAGCAGGCGCAGCAACAAGTCCAGCAACGTTCGCAGCAGCAGACCCAGCAGTTGCAGGCACAACAGCAACAACAGCAAGCGCGCGAGCAACAGCAGCAGGCACGCCAGGCCCGGCTCCAGCAGCAGCAAGACCCTGCGCGCCGCCAGCAAGCCCAACCAGCGCAACAACAACAGCTGGCCCAACAGCAGGCGCAGCAACAGCAGCGCCAACAGCAGCAGGCGGTACAGGAACAGCAACGCCAGCAACAACAGCGCCAGCAACAGGCCCAGCAAGAGCAGTCGCGCCGCCAGCAGATGCAGCAGCAACAGCAGGCGCAGCAACAGGCCCGTGCGCAGCAGCAGGCCCAACAACAGCAACAGCAGGTCCAGCGCCAACAGGCGCAACAGCAGCAGGCCCAGAACCAGGCCCGGCAGCAGCAGCAAGCCCAGCAGGAGCAGCTACGCCGCCAGCAGCAGGCGCAACAACAGGCACAGCAGCAAGCCGTGCGCGCTCAACAGCAACAGGCGATGCAACAACAGCAGCAGCAACGTCAGCAGCAGATGCAGCAACAGCAGGCCCGTGCCCAGCAACAGGCGCAGCAGCAACAACAGCAGATCCAGCGCCAGCAGCAACAGCAGCAGGCCCAGCAGCAGCAACAGCGCGCGGCCGCAGCGGCTGCGGTCGCGGCGCGGCGCCCACCGGGACGGCCCGGCGAGCCCGGACAGCAACAGCAGTAGCGCGCCTGCGCTGCCGGGCGGCGTCTATCAGTTCTTGCCGATCTCGGTCAGCAGCCGCGTGACGAGGTAGAGGCGCGGCACGATCGAGTCGACTTCGATGTACTCGTCGCGCGCGTGGTAGCCGAAGCCCGCGAGGCCGAAGCTCTCGACCACCGTGGCCTTGCCCGAGCGGCCCGCATAGCCCGCGTCGGTGCCGCCGCCGGTCATCGGCGTCAGCGCGAGGTCGCGGTCGATTTCCTTGTAGATGGCCTGCGCCTTCTCAGCCAGCGCGCGGCCCTTGTCGCCCGCGATGAAGGCCGGGCGACCCACTTCCACCTTCACCGTGGTCTCGGTGTCGGGAATCAGCTTGCCGGCCGCGATCTTCGCCTGCAGCGCCTCGTTGAGCTTCTTCTCGGCGCCGGGCTGCGTGATGCGGATATCGCCCAGCGCCTGCGCCTTCTCGGTGATCTGGTTGATCGGGCCGGTGGCGCGCGCCACGGTCCAGTTGAGCGTAACGCCGGGGATGTCCTTGGCGAGATCCTTGGTCTGGAGCATCTGGTACGACAGCTCGTACAGCGCGTTGCGGCCCAGTTCGGGCGCCGCGCCGGCGTGTGCCGCGCGGCCTTTCACTTCCATCGTGGCCTGCGCGATGCCGGCCGCGCCCAGCAGCAGCGACTCGCCCTTGACCACCGACTTCGCCACCGTCGGCTCGAACGACAGCACCGTGTCGTGCTGGTCGGCCATCGTGGCGATCAGCTCGCCGGAACCGACCGAGCCCACCTCCTCGTCGGGGTTCATCACCACAGTGAGCGTGTCGTAGTCGCGCCAGCCGGCATCGGCCAGGATCTTCAGCGAGGCCATCATCACGGCCAGGCCGCCCTTGTCGTCGGCGATGCCGGGGCCGTAGATGCGGTTGCCGTCGACCTTGTAGGGCTGGCTGCTCAGGATGCCCGGCGCATACACCGTGTCCATGTGGCCCTGCAGCATGATCTTGCGCTTGCCCGTGCCCTTGATGGTGCCGATCACGAGGTCGGCGCCCGCGCCGGCCGTGGCCTTGCGGCGCTCGGTCTTGAAGCCGGCGGCCTTCAGGCGCCCTTCCACCACGTCGGCCATCTTGAGCAGGCCGTCGACGTTGAGGCTGCCCGATTCGATCAGCACCATCTCCTTGAGGTTGTCGATCACCGCGGGCTGCGCCTTCTCGGCGGCGGCGAGCAGCTTCGCATCGGGCGCGGCGTGCGCGCCGGCGACAGCGCCGAGCGCGAGGCCGCAGGCCAGGGCCATGGAGCGAAGCGGGAAGGAGGACAAACGCAAAGTCATGGTGTTTTTCTCGGGAGTGAATGACGGCACACAGCATAGCCACGCGCTCGTGCCGGGCGAGCAAATCGGAGACACGGCAACGACAGGGTTTGCCCGACTGGTCCGCCGCAGGGCTCCATACGCAAAAGCTACCGCAATGCATTCCGGAAAATGTATTTGTGGATATGCATGGCGGCTCCTAGCATCGGCCGCATCAGCGCCAAAGAGCAGCTGCATCCATCAGGAGACAAAAACATGTCATCGCTTCCACTCGCCGGGGCCAGCCGCCCGCCACGCGCCCTCCCCTACGCCAGCCGCTTCTCGATCGTCGTCTGCTTCCTGATCGCATTGATCGACGGCTACGACACGCTCATGCTGTCCTTCGTCGCACCGCTCATCTCCAGGGAATGGGGCATGCCGCCCGGCGCCTTCGGCAAGGTGTTCGCCGTGAGCTTCGCGGGCGCTGTGGTGGGAGCACTCACCGTGGGTGCGGCGGCCGACCGCTTCGGCAGGCGCCGGCTGCTGCTTGCTTCGATCCTGGTGGCAGGCGGCTTCATCCTGCTGAGTGCGACATCGGCCAGCCCGGAGCAGCTGATGCTATGGCGCTTTCTCTCGGGCATCGGCCTCGGCGGCGCGATTCCCACCATCTCGGCGCTGGCGGCCGAGCATGCGCATCCGGACCAACGCAGCGCGACGGTCTCGCGCATGTTC
This sequence comes from Variovorax sp. YR634, assembly GCF_900106655.1. Classification (NCBI taxonomy): domain Bacteria; kingdom Pseudomonadati; phylum Pseudomonadota; class Betaproteobacteria; order Burkholderiales; family Comamonadaceae; genus Variovorax; species Variovorax sp. YR634. The sequence goes on along the minus strand of NZ_FNOL01000001.1, from coordinate 778,013 downwards.
CTGGGCTTTCCCATCGGGGCCGTGGCCGGTGGCGCCATCACGGCAGCGCTGATGCAGTCGGTGGGCTGGCGCGGCATCTTCATCGGCGGCGGCACGCTGGCGCTGGCGCTGCTGCCGCTGGTGTTCGCAATATCCGAGTCGGGGCGCACGAGCACCACGGCAGCGGACGCAAGCCCCGCCCATGCCAGGCGCCCACTGGCCGAACTCGTCGCCGAAGGGCGCGGCCCGGGCACGGTGCTCATCGCCACCGCGGCCTTCATGATCCTGCTGGTCAGCTACTTCCTGCTGAGCTGGACGCCCAGCGTGCTCGCCATGAACGGCATGAGCCCGCAGCGCTCTGCGCTTGCCGGCGTGATGCTCAACGTGGGCGGCGTGGCCGGGGCTTTCGCCATGTCCTTCGTGGTGGCGCGGCGCAGCCCCTTCGGACCGGTGGCGCTGTGCCTGGCGCTGGGCGCTGCGCTCGTGCCCTTCTTCGGCTTCCACATCGTCGGCAGCGAGGTCGCCGCCTTCTGCCTGGTGTTCGCCATCGGCCTACTGGTGATCGGCGGGCAGATGAACATTCCCGCGCTGTGCGTGCACTACTACCCGGCGAGCGTGCGCGCAACCGGCGTGGGGCTGTCGATGTCCGTCGGCCGCATCGGCTCCATCGTGGGGCCGCTGGTCGGTGGGCTGCTGGTAGGTGCGAAGTTGCCGTGGGGGCAGCTGTTCTTGCTCGCCGCGATCCCGGCCTTCATCGCGGCGGCGGCCCTGGGCTGGATCGCTTACCGCAAGCCGCGCGGCTGACAGATCGTCGTCAGCGCTTGCGGCTCGACGCGACCTGCGTGCCGCGCAACAGCCGCAACAGGCTCTCCAGGTGCGGATTGGCGTCTGCATCGCGGTAGCCCAGGTACAGGCTCGACACCGCGTCCTTGTCGAGGATGCGGCTGTACAGCACCCCTTCGAGCTGGATGCACTGCGTGTCGGCCGGCACGATGGCCACGCCGAAACCCGCCGCCACCAGCCCGACCATGGTCGAGGCCTCGCGCGTCTCGTGCATCACCGCCGGGCGAAAGCCGGCCCTGGCGCACAGCTCTTGCACCTTCCAGTACAGGCCGATGCCCGCGTCGCGCGGATAGACGATCAGCGGCACGTCCTTCAGTTCGCGGATGTGGATGCCCTTGCCACGCGTGAGCACGTGCTGCTGCGGCATCGCCGCGACCAGCGGCGCCGAGTACCACTCCTCGATGGTCACGCCCACCGGAATGCTCACGTTGGGCTTGCGCAGTACGCCGAGGTCTAGCTCGCGGGCATTGATGGCGTCGAGCTGATGCATCGACGCCATTTCCCGCAACTGCAGCTCGACCGCCGGAAAGCTCGCGCGGTACTGGCGAATGCCCGATGGCAGCGCCGTCGTGAGCATCGACGAAGCGGTGAAGCCCACGTTGAGCTTGCCGACCTCGCCCGCTGCGGCGCTCTGCACTTCGTCTTTCGCGCTCTGCACCGAGGCAAGGATGGTGCGCGCCCGGTCGAGAAAGTGCCGCCCGGCCTGCGTGAGATACACGCGGCGCTTGTCGCGCTCGAAAAGCTGCACCCCCAGCTCTTCTTCGAGCCCGCGAATCTGCGTGCTCAGGGGCGGCTGTGCCATGTAGAGGCGTTCCGCGGCGCGGGTGAAGTTGAGTTCTTCCGCCACGGCAACGAAGTAGCGCAGGTGTCGAAGTTCCACGATATCTCCAGCGTATCGAATGCAATCCGAATCCGGTATTTCCGGATATGACACCCATTCTCTAGCATCCCTTCACACCTTTACAACCACAGAGACAAAGGAAGAACCCGCATGGTGCAAGACAGCGCAACGGCGTCCGCCGACGCCGCATCGACCAACCTCGTCGTGAGCCGCCTGCGCCAGCGCCTGCCGGTGGCGGCACTGGGCATCCGCGCTTCGCGCACGCCCGACATCGCGCGCATCGCCAAGGCCAGCGGCCACCACGCGATCTGGGTGGACCTGGAGCACAGCAGCATCGCCATCGACGCGGCCGTGCAGATCTGTGCCGCCGCAATGGACATCGGCCTCATGCCCTTCGTGCGTGTGCCGGAGCGCGAGTACGGCGTGATCGGCCGGCTGCTCGACGGCGGCGCGGGCGGCATCATCGCGCCGCGCATCGAGACCGTGGCACAGGCCGAAGACCTCGTGGCCGCCTGCCGCTTTCCACCGCTGGGCCATCGCTCGGCCATCGGCACGCTGCCGCACGTGGGCTATCGCAAGATGGCCGCGGCGGATTTCAACACCGCCATGAACCGCGCCACTGCGCTGAAGGTGCTGATCGAAAGCCCGCTGGGCATCGAGAACATCGAGCGCATCGCCGCGGTGCCGGGCATCGACATCGTGGGCATCGGCACCAACGACCTGAGCGCCGAGCTGGGCGTGGCCGGTGACTTCAAGCACCCGCTGGTACGCGCCGCGCACGAGACTGCGCTGGCCGCCTGCCTGCGCGTGGGAAAGCCGCTCGCCATCGGCGGCATCGCCGACGCGGCCTACTCGGCCGAGCTGGTACACCGTGGTGCAGCACCTTTCCTCATGACCGGCATCGACACCGACATGCTGCTGGCCGCCGCGCACGAGCGCGTCGCGAAGGCGCTGAGTTCGGTCGGCGTGGAGAACGGCGATGCGGTCGTGCGCTGAAGCAGTCCTGCGCCGCACCGGCGCCGTGCTCGCGCTGCTGCTCGGCATGCTGGCCTTGCCAGGCTCGGCATTCGCCCAGGTTGCACAAGGAGCGACGACCCTCGTCGTGCCGACGCCGCCGGGTGGACCCATCGACCGCGTCGCCCGCATCGTGGCGCAGGGCCTGTCTTCCGTGCTGGGGGAACCGGTGGTGGTCGAGAACAAGGGCGGGGCCGCCGGCAAGATCGGCGTGCAGGCGGCTCTGCGGGCCGCACGCGACGGCCACACGCTGATTGCGGTCTCGCCTTCCATCGCATCGGTCAATCCGGTGGTCGACAAGGCGGCGGGCTATGACCCGCTCAAGGACTTCGATCCGCTCGGCATCGTCGCCTTCAACGACGGCGTGCTGGCGGTGCGCGCCGACCTGCCCGCGGCCGACATGCCAGGGCTCGTGGCCTATGCGAAAGCACACCCCGGCGCGCTGACATACGGCTCCTTCGGCGTCGGCACCAGCCTGCACCTGCAGACCGAGGAGTTGCTGCACACGCTCGGCATCACGGCGCGGCACGTGCCGTACAAGGGCGAGGCACAGGCGATGAATGCACTGATCGCAGGCGAAGTCGACATGATGGCCTACGTCACTTCGCCCATCGTGCCCTTCGTGGCAAACGGCCGCGCGCGGGCGCTCGCCGCCACGGCATCGACCCGCTGGGCTGCGCTGCCCGCGGTGCCGAGCTTTGCGGAGACCGGCATCGACGCGCTGCGCAACTACACCTACCGCTCGTGGGTCGGCATCGTGCTGCCGGCAGGCGTGCCGGCGGCTGCGCGGCAGCGTGCCACTGCGGCGCTGCGCGAGGTGCTGGCCCGGCCCGAGACGCTCAAGGCACTCGAAGCGCAGGGCTTCGCGCCGGTCACGCCCGACGCCGAGACGATGCGCCGCACCGTCGCCGCCGAACTCGAGCGCAACCGCCGGCTGATTGCCGCCGGCGGCATCTCGCTCGAATGAGCCTTCATCGATTTTTTCCTCTCATCTTTTTTTCCTTCGACATCATGAGTTCCCAGATCCTCACTTCCACGCCCATGCGCGCGCCCGAAACGCTGGCGCGCCCCGCCTTCACCGTGCCTGCCGGCGCCTGCGACTCGCACGTGCACGTGTTCGAAAGCGAAGACCGCTACCCGCACGTCGACCAGCCGCACTACACGCTGCCCGACGGCCCGCTCACCAAGCTCGATGCCATGTGCGAGTCGCTGGGCCTGGCGCGCTATGTGATCGTGCAGCCCAGCTTCTACGGCACCGACAACCGCTGCATGCTCGACGCCCTGGACATCGCCGGCGAACGCGCGCGCGGCGTGGCCATGGTGGCCGACAGCGTCACCGAAGAGATGCTGCACGACATGCACCGCCGCGGCGTGCGCGCGCTGCGACTCGACCTGTTCCTGCGCTCGGGCCTGCCGACCGCCGAGCTGGTGCAGTACATCCAGCGCAGCGTGCGCATGACGAAGACTCTGGGCTGGCACCTGCAGTTCTACACGCCGGGCTGGGTGGTGCGCGACCTCATTCCGTACCTGGGCGACATCGATGCCGACTTCGTCATCGACCACATGGGCTACATGCTCGAGAGCGACGGCCTCACGCGGCAGGACTTCGACCGCCTGCTGCGGGTGCTGGCCGACGGGCGCGGCTGGATGAAGCTCTCCGGCCCCTACCGCGTGGCCAAGGACGGCAACTTCGAGAAGCTGCGCCCGCTGGCGCACGCCATCGTCGACGCCCTGCCCGAACGCACCATCTGGGGCAGCGACTGGCCGCACATTCCCGACGGCGCGCGCGACACCGGCGAGCTGCTGAACCTGCTCGCGCCGTGGGCGCCCGACGCACCGGCGCGCCAGCGCATCCTGGTGGACAACCCGGCGCGGCTGTTCGGCTTTGCGCCGATTCCGCAGTAAGGTGCGCATGCCGAACGAAAGAACGACCGCGATGAAAAACATCCAGGACCTCGACACCTCCGGCGCGCGCGCAGCGGAGACCTTCATTCACGGCGGCACGCGCTACCTCGTCGTGCCGCAGCTCGCAGTCGACGTGCCGGGGCAGCCCGCGATGATCACCGTGGGCAACAGCGATATCGAAGCGCTGGTCTACCGCTGGCAGGACGAAACCTTCATGCCGCACACGCGACTGCCCGTGCCAGGTGGAGAAGACGCGGAGTTCTTCGAGATCGGCGGCCGCGCCTTCCTGGCCACTGCCAGCCTCAAGTCGGGTGCCGGCCCATACGAGCTCAATGTCGACTCGGTCATCTTCGAACTGAAGGACGGCGCATTCACCGAGTTCCAGCGCGTGCCCACTTTCGCGGCCAAGCAATGGACGCACTTCACCATCGGCGAACGCCACTTTCTGGCGCTCGCACAAGGCGTGGCGATGGAAGGCACCGAGGCCCGGAATCCGTCGAAGTCGGCCATCTACGAATGGAACGGCGAGTGCTTCGCGGAGTTCCAGGTCATCGACTCGACCTGGGGCTACAACTTCGCGTTCTTCGAGATTGGCGGGCAGCGCTTCCTGGCCTATGCCGACCACGTGGCGCGCTCGCGCGTCATGCTGTGGAGCGGCACGCGCTTCGAAGACTTCCAGCTGCTCGACGGCAAGACCGGCCGCGCCTTCCAGTTCTTCGAGGCGCAAGGGGAAGCCTGGCTGGCCTTCGCCTGCCTGCACGACGACACCGTGCTTCTGCGCTGGAACGGCACCGGCTTCGTCGCGCACCAGACGCTGAGCGGCCCCGGCGGGCGCGAGTTTGTCTGGCGCGAAGATGCGCAGGGTGGCGAGCTGGTGCAGATCAACTTCCTGCTCGGCAGCCGCGAGGCACCCATTACCTCGCTGACCTCGGTTGGCTACCGCTTCGCCGACGGCAAGCTGGTGCCGCAGCGCGAGTTTCCGACCTCCGGCGCCACCGATGCCTGCGCCTTCGAGGACAACGGCCACGCCTACCTGGTGGTGACCAACAGCCTCGGCGCCGACATCCGCTTTCGCACGCCGAGCAAGGTGTACCGGCTCGGCGCATAGACAGGAGCCACCATGACGGCAAACCCGAATTTCCAGAGCCCCGAGTTCCTGCGCCTCTTCGAGACCTACACCGCGAGCGCCGACAGCATCGGCGCGAAGATGACGCACGCCACCGCCGAGGCCGCGCCCGACGCGGCGCTGATCGTTGCCACGGCGGCCGACTTCATCCTGTTCCCCGGCAGGGGCAGGCCGCCCGAGGTCGAGGGCTACCGGCTCACGACGCGCGGCTTCAAGGAACTGGCGGCGGTGTCGCACCTCGGCCCAGCGCTGGCCTCGCTGGTGCGACTGCGCGAGCTCGACCCCGAAGGCACGCTGTGGCGCAGCGAAACCGAACACCTGCTCGCCGCCACCGTGGCCGCGCGCGAAGCCAACAGCGTGGCGCTCTGGCGCGACGACATCGCAGTGCCCGCCTATCGGGGCCGCGAGACGGCCATCGCGAACATGGTGCACTACGCCTGCGAAGTCACAGAGCGCTACATCGCGCGTGCCCTCGCCCACCCCGAGACCCTCACTGCCGCCGACCTGCGCACGCACTACCTCGAAGCCACGGGCGATGCCATCGGCGCGAGCGTGCCGATGAACAAGGTGATGATCGCCACCTTCTTCCTTGTCGGCCTGGACACCGGGCACCGCGTGATCGCATGGTTCGAGCGCCACCGCATCGACTGGGCGAACGCAATGGTGCTGATCGTGGGCAGGCAGGGCCGCCCCACCGCGGGCGTTACCTGGAGCACCAACGCCGTGTGCTCGATGATCCTCGCCTCGTCGCACCATGCGCTGCCGCTGGAGCGCGTGTACATCGCACCGCATGCACCGGCGCCCACCTTCACCTACCCCGTCGACCTGCCGGCCGTGTCTGCCCACGAGGCGCCGATGCGCAAGCTCTGGTGGGCCACGCGGGCCATGAGCGACCTGGGGCCGATGATGTACGAGGGCTACCCGCGCTTCGCCCCCGGGCGCGGCGGCCGGCCGGTGCTGCAGCCCGACACCACCGAAGTCAGCGAGATGCCCGCCATCGGCGGACCGGAGGACTGGCATGCGCTCAACACCCGCATGCGCGTGATCCTCGAAGACCCGCGGCAGCTGCTGGCGGGTTGCGTTACCGACTATGCGGCGGACCAGCTGCAGGGCAATGGCAACGACCCGCTGAAGGCGGTAGTGCCGGGCCTGGACGGCACGGACTACCCCGCGTATTTCTCCTGAGGGGCTAGGCGCCCTTTTTGCTTGCTGGCGCCTTGGCCTTCACGGTCTTGCGTGCCGCAGGCTTGGCCGGCACCGGCGCCTTGCGCGCCTCTCCCTCGCGCGCGGACTGCATGTGCCGGCTCTCGCCGATGGTCATGCCCACGATCCGCGCGAGCTGCCGGCTCACGCTGATGTACGCATGGCCGAGGCGGCTGTCGAAGTACAGCGAATCACCGCGCGCCATGTGCAGCACTTCGCCGTTGTCGAAGTGCACCTCGATCTCGCCCGACAGCACATAGGCGAACTCTTCGCCCGCATGCCGCACGAAGTCTTCCGGCCCGTGGATGCGCCGCGCATGCACCGTGCCGACGATGGGGCTCATCTGCTTGCCCGCCGCCGTGGTGCCCAGGAACTCGTAGGCAATCGACAGCCCCCGGTACACCACGCCCTTGCCTGCGCGCGTGACCACCGGCCCGTCGAGCTGCGCGGGCTTGACGCCTGCGCCCGCGAACATCGCGTTCATGTCCATCTCGAGCGCACGGCCCAGCGCGGTGAAGTTTTCATAACCCAACGCGAGCTGCCCGCGCTCGGCGCGCGAGATGGTGGTGATCGACACGCCCGAGCGCTCGGCCAGCTGTGCCAGCGTCCAGCCGAAACGCTTGCGCGCGCTGCGCAGGCGATGACCGAAAGTGGTGCGGTCCAGCGTGGGCGGCTCGTCCTTCGGCTTCGTTGCCGTCCTGGTCCCTGTGTGTGGATTCACGCTTGGCTTTCTCTTGTGATGCAAGTGGATTCTGCCAGCCGGGCGGTGCGCCATCCATGCCAACCCGCGTGACGCAGGCGCGGAAGTTGCGTATACGCAAATTGCGTTGACGCAAATTTCACCGAAGCGGTGCACCATGGTTTCCCCTTGGTGCCACCAAATCAATTTGCGTATCCGCAAATTTCTACCTACACTTTTTGCCGATGACTTCCAGCACCCCAACGCCCGTCGTGGCAGATTTCCTCGTGATCGGCGGCGGCATCGCCGGGGCTTCGGTGGCCCATTGGCTCGCACCGCATGCCAGCGTGATCCTTCTCGAACGCGAGTCGCAGCCGGGCTACCACTCCACCGGCCGCTCCGCCGCCCTCTTCATGGAAAGCTACGGCACGCCGCAGGTGCGCGCCCTCACCATGGCGAGCCGCGCCTTCCTCGAACATCCGCCCGAAGGCTTCTCGGAGCACCCGCTGCTCACGCCGCGCGGCGCGATGATGGTCGCGGGCGCCGGGCACATGTCCGAGCTCGAAGCCCACTGGGAGGTGTTGCGCGCCATGGACACCGGCGCCTCGCGACTGAGCGGCGAGCAGGCCCGCGAGATGGTGCCGGCGCTGCGCCCCGAGCAGGTGATGGGCGCGGTGTACGAACCCGATGCGTCCGACATGGACGTGCACGCCATCCACCAGGGCTACCTGCGCGGCATGCGCCGCGCCGGCGGCAAGCTGGTGTGCGATGCCGGCGTTACGGCCATCGAACGCGTGGGCGAGCGCTGGCGCGTGGAGGCCGGCGGCGCCATGTACGAGGCGCCCGTGGTGCTCAACGCGGCGGGCGCATGGGTCGACACCGTCGCACGCATGGCCGGTGTGCCGCCGCTGGGCATCGAGCCGCGCCGGCGCTCGGCCTTCATCTTCGCGCCGCCCGAAGGCCAGAGCGTCGCGCACTGGCCCATGGTGTTCGGCGCAGACGAGGGCTGGTACATCAAGCCCGACGCCGGCATGCTGCTCGGCTCGCCGGCCAATGCCGACCCGGTCGAGCCGCAGGACATACAGCCCGAGGAGATGGACATCGCCATCGCCATGCACCGCATCGAGGAAGCGACCACGCTCGCCATTCGCCGGCCCACGCGCACCTGGGCCGGCCTGCGATCCTTCGTAGCCGACGGCGACCTGGTAGGCGGCTTCGAGCCCGGCGTGCCCGGCTTCTTCTGGGTGGCGGCGCAAGGCGGCTACGGCATCCAGACCTCGGCGGCCATGGGCGAGGCCTGCGCCGCGCTGGCACGCGGACTGCCGCTGCCGGAGCGCATCGCCTCCTTCGGGCTCACGGCCGGGATGCTGGGCCCGCAGCGGCTGCGCACGGCCACGGCCTGAGCGCAGCCACACACAGAAAAACATCCCACTCCACGAGACATCACCATGCGCGTCTTCAGTGCCTCCCTCGCCACCGAAACCAACACTTTCGGCCCGATGCCGACCGGCCTCGCCTCCTTCAAGGACCGCGGCTACTTCCCCGCCGGCAAGCACCCCGAAGCGATGACGCTGTTCTCGGGCCCGCTGTGGGCCGCGCGCATGCGCGGCGCCGACAAGGGCTGGACGCTCTTCGAAGGCTTGGTGGCCGGCGCGCAGCCCAGTGGCACCACCACGCGCCACGCCTACGAAACGCTGCGCGACGAATTGCTGGCCGACCTGCGCGCGGTGCTGCCGGTCGACATGGTGCTGCTCGGCCTGCATGGTGCGATGGTGGCCGACGGCTACGACGACTGCGAAGGCGACCTGCTGGCGCGCGTGCGGCAGATCGTCGGGCCCGGCGTGGTGATCGGCGCGGAGCTCGACCCGCACAACCACCTCACGCCCGCGATGGTCCAGAACTCCGACCTGATGATCTCGTTCAAGGAGTACCCGCACACCGACGTGCTCGAGCGCGGGCTGGAGCTGGTGGACATCTGCGCCGCCATGGTCGAAGGCAAGGTCAAGCCGGTGGCCGCGGTGGTCGACTGCGACATGATCGTCACGGTCCACACCTCGCGCCAGCCGGCGCGCGGCTTCGTCGAGCGCATGCAGTCGCTCGAGGGCAAGAACGGCGTGCTGTCGGTCTCGCTCACGCACGGCTTCTCTTGGGGCGACGTGCCCGAGATGGGCACCAAGGTGCTGGTCTACACAGACGGCAACCAGGCCCAGGCCGACGCTCTTGCGCGCCAGCTCGCCGACGAAGTCATCGCCATGCGCGACGGCCTCACGGTGAACTACCCGAGCATCGATGCCTCGCTCGACGAAGCACTGGCCTTCGACGGCGGCCCGGTGGTGCTGTCCGACGGTGCGGACAACCCCGGCGGCGGCGCGGCAAGCGACTCCACCTTCATCCTGCGCCGCATGGTCGAGCGCGGCATCACCAACGCGGCGCTGGGCCCGCTGTGGGACCCGATCGCGGTGCGCATCGCATTCGATGCGGGCGTGGGCGCCAGGCTGCAGATGCGCATCGGCGGCAAGATCAGCCCACTCTCTGGCGATCCGCTGGACCTCGACTGCACCGTGAAGGCGCTGAAGCACGACCTGGTGATGACGGGCCTGGCCGGCACGCCCACGCTGATGGGCGACAGCGCGCTGATCGAGGCGAACGGCATCGAGATCGTGCTGATCACGCTGCGCAACCAGGCAATGGGCACCGACCTGTTCACGCAGCTGGGCTGCGACCTCGCCGCGAAGAAGATCATCGTCGTGAAGTCGTCGCAGCACTTCTACGCGTCGTACTCCAAGGTGGCGAAGCACGTCATCTACGCGGGCGCACCGGGCGCCGTGACGCTCGACCTGAACACGCTGCCGTACCGCAAGGCCCGCCTGCCCAAGTGGCCGATCGGTGTCGCCGCCTGACCTCCTCTTTTTCTTTCTTTCGCCCCCGACCGGAGAACCGACGATGAAACGACGAACGCTTGCCGCCCTCGCTGCCCTGGTGCTTTCTCTCCCGGCGTTCGCCCAGACGCCGCCTCCCAAGACGCTGAAGGTGGTGGCGCACGCCGACCTGAAGATCCTCGACCCGACCTTCACCACGGCGTACATCTCGCGCAACTTCGGCTACATGGTCTACGACACGCTGTTCGCGCAGGATTCGAGCGGCAAGCCCCAGCCGCAAATGGTCGACAAGTACACGACCTCGAAAGACGGCAAGCAGTGGAGCTTCACGCTGCGCCCGGGCCTCAAGTTCTCCGACGGCAGCGCCGTCACCTCGGCCGACGCCATCGCCTCGCTGCAGCGCTGGGCGGCACGCGACAGCCTGGGCCGCGCGATGGTGGCGAGCGGCGCCGAGTGGAAGGCAACCGATGCGCACAGCTTCACGCTCACGCTCAACGAGCCCTTCGGCATGGTGCTCGAGGCACTGGCCAAGCCCTCGGGCTTTCCGCCGGTGATCCTGCCCGAGCGGCTGGCCAGGATGCCGGCCACCGCGCCGCTGACCGAGGTGCTTGGTTCAGGCCCCTTCATCTTCAAGCGCGACGAGTGGGTGCCGGGCAACAAGACGGTGTTCGTGCGCAACCCCAACTACGTGGCGCGCAGCGAACCGCCGAGCGGCCTGTCGGGCAGCAAGAAGAGCAGCTTCGACCGCGTCGAATGGCTCTACCTGCCCGACGCCAACAGCGCGGTGGCCGCCCTGAAGCGCGGCGAGGTCGACCTCATCGAACAGCTGCCTCCCGACTACATCGCGCCGCTGCGCACCGACACCAGTGTGAAGATCGGCGCCTTCGGCACCTACCAGGGCTTCCTGGTGATGAACCAGCTGCATCCGCCCTTCGACAACCCGAAGGTGCGCCAGGCACTGCTGCAGGCCGTGAGCCAGGAACGCTTCGTGGCGGCCATGGGCTTCCCGCTGGACATGCGCATGGCCTACTGCGCCACCTACTTCATCTGCGGCAGCCCCAACGACACGGCCGCCGGCGCCGACCCCTACCGCAAGGCCGACGTGGCCAAGGCCAAGCAGTTGCTCGCAGCCTCCGGCTACAAGGGCGAAAAGGTGGTGCTGATGGTGCCCAGCGACGTGCCCTACCTCAACGCCGAGGCGCTGATGGCCGCGCAGACCATGAAGAGCATCGGCCTGAACGTCGATGCGCAGAGCATGGACTGGGCCTCCATCGGCGCGCGCCGTGCCAAGCGCGACGCGGCCGACGCGGGCGGCTGGAACATGTACGTCACCGTGGCCGGCGAATTCGACGCCAACTCGCCCATCGCCAACGCCTACCTGGGCGCGGCGTGCGGCAACACGCTGCCCGGCTGGCCCTGCGACAAGCCGCTCGACAAGCTGCGCACCGCATGGCTGAAAGAGACTGTGCCGGCCAAGCGCAAGGAGCTGCTCGACGCCTTCCAGCGCCGCGCCTACGAAGCCGTGCCGTACATCAACGCGGGCCAGTACTCGGCCGCGTTCGCCGCGCGCGCCAGCCTCAAGGGGCTGGACAAACTCTGGGCCGGCCTGCCGACGGTCTGGGTACTCGACAAGTAAGACGAAGCGCCAGCACAAGGCATCGCCATGGGCTACATCGTTCGACGCTTTCTCTCGACGCTCCCCGTCATGGCGGTGGTGGCCGTGGTGGTGTTCCTGCTGATCCACCTGTCGCCGGGCGACCCGGCCGCGCTCATCGCGGGCGACCTTGCAACCACCGAGGACATCGAGAAGCTGCGCGCCGCGCTCGGCCTGAACCTGCCGCTGTGGCAACAGTTCGCGCTGTGGGTCGGCAAGCTGTTCACCGGCGACCTCGGCACCTCGATATTCACGCAGATGCCGGTGGCGCAGCTGCTGGGGCAGCGGCTGGAGCCGACGGTGTCGATCGCCGCGCTGACCATGCTCATCACGCTGGTGGTGTCGGTGCCGCTGGGCACGCTCGCGGCGCATCGCGCGGGCAGCTGGATCGACCGGCTGGTGATGCTGTTCGCGGTGCTGGCCTTCTCGGTGCCTGTGTTCCTCGTCGGCTACCTGCTGGTCTACAGCTTCGCGGTCCAGCTGCCGTGGTTTCCGGTGCAGGGCTATGTGCACTTTGCTGAGGGCCCGGGCGAGTGGCTGCGGTCGCTGGTGCTGCCCTGCGTGAACCTGGCGCTGGTGTACATCGCTCTGGTGACGCGCATGACGCGCGCCACCGTGCTCGAAGTGCTGCACGAGGACTACATCCGCACCGCGCGCGCCAAGGGCCTGGGCGTGCTGCCGGTGCTGGGGCATGCGCTGCGCAACGCGGCCATTCCCATCGCAACCACCGTCGGCGCGGGCATCGCGCTGCTGATCGGCGGCGTTGTCGTCACCGAAACGGTGTTCGCCATTCCGGGCGTGGGCCGGCTCGTGATCGATTCGGTGCAGCGGCACGACTACCCGGTGATCCAGAGCGTGCTGCTGCTCTCGGCGGGGGTGTATGTGCTGATCAACCTGCTGATCGACCTGAGCTACCGCCTGTTCGACCCGCGCATCCAGTACTGATGAAGAAGAACCCCACGCAATGTCCACGGTCCTTCCCTTGAACACCATCCAGACACCCGACGCCGCGGCCGACGACGAAGCCCCTTTCGTGCCGCCGCGCTGGCGCTGGGTGCGCAAGCACCCGACGCTGATCATCGGTGCGCTGCTGCTGATTGCGGTGGCCATTCTCTCCATCGCCGCGCCGTGGATCGCCACGCACGATCCGCAGGACATCGACCCGCTCGCGCGCATGCAGCCGCCCTCCGGCGAGCACTGGTTCGGCACCGATGCGCTGGGCCGCGACGTATTCAGCCGCGCCGTGTGGGGCGGGCGCGTGTCGATGATCGTGGGCGCCGCGGTCGCGGTGCTGGCCACCTTCTTCGGCATTGCGCTCGGACTGGTGTCGGGCTTCGTGCGCTGGGCGGACGGTCCGATCATGCGGGTGATGGACGGGCTCATGGCCATCCCCGGCATCCTGCTGGCCATCGCGCTCATGGCGGTGACGCGCGCCAGCCTCGCGACGGTGATCGTGGCCATCACGGTGCCCGAGATTCCGCGCGTGGTGCGGCTGGTGCGATCGCTCGCGCTCACGCTGCGCGAGCAGTTGTTCGTGGAGGCAGCACACGCGGTAGGCACGCGGCTGCCGGTGATCCTGGTGCGCCACGTGCTGCCGAACATCGTGGCGCCGTTGGTGGTGCAGGCGACCTTCGTGGCGGCGGCCGCCGTGCTGACCGAGGCCGCGCTCTCATTCCTCGGCGTGGGCGTGCCCTCGCAGACGCCGAGCTGGGGCAACATGATGGCCGAGGGGCGCAACTTCGTGACGGTGGCGTTCCACATCATCCTGTACCCGGGGCTGCTGCTGGCGGCGACGGTGCTGGCGATCAACCTGCTGGGCGACGGCCTGCGCGATGCGCTGGACCCGCGCCTGGCACGGCAGCTGTGAAGGACATGTCATGACGATCACCATGTCCCACACCGCCCTCGCCCCCGGCGAGCCTCTGCTCGAAGTCGACAACCTGCGCACGCACTTCCACACGCTGGCGGGCGTGGTGCGGTCGGTCGACGGGGTTTCGTACACGGTGCGCGCAGGCCGCACGCTCGGCGTGGTCGGCGAATCGGGCTGCGGCAAGAGCGTGACGGCGCTGTCGATCCTGCGGCTGGTGCCTACACCGCCCGGACGCCACATGGGCGCGGTGCGGCTGCGCGGCACCGACCTGATGCAGCTCAGCGAACGCGAGATGCGGCAGATTCGCGGCAACCGCATCTCGATGATCTTCCAGGAGCCGATGACATCGCTGAACCCGGTGCTCACCGTGGGCCGGCAGATCGCCGAGACCGTGCAGCTGCACCAGAAGGCCAGCCGCGCCGATGCGATGAAGCGCGCAGTCGAAATGCTGCGCGTGGTGCAGATCCCCGAGCCCGAGCGACGCGTGAACGAGTACCCGCACCAGCTCTCGGGCGGCATGCGCCAGCGCGTGATGATCGCGCTGGCCCTGGCCTGCAACCCCGAGGTGCTGATCGCCGACGAGCCGACGACGGCGCTCGACGTGACGATCCAGGCGCAGATCCTCGACCTCGTCAAGCGCCTGCAGAAGGAGCTGGGCATGGGCGTGGTGATGATCACGCACGACCTCGGCGTGGTGGCCGAAAGCTGCGATCGCGTGGTCGTGATGTATGCCGGCAAGAAGGTGGAAGAGGCAGACGTGATCGATCTGTTCGACCGCCCGCTGCACCCCTACACGCGTGCTCTGATGGCCTCGATGCCCGCGATGAACACTGCGAGCACGCGGCTCACCGAGATTCCGGGGCTGGTGCCGGCCGCACACGAACTGGGGCGCGGCTGCGCCTTTGCGGCGCGCTGCAGCCATGCGCGCGAACGCTGCCGCATCGAGACGCCGCAGCTCGTGCAGCAGGGCGGCGACCATGTGGTGGCGTGCTTTGCAGTCGAAGAACACTGGGCAGGTACCGAGGAGATGGCTGCATGACGACGACCGCTGCAACGCCACTGCTGCAGGTGCGCAACCTGCGCAAGCACTACATCTCGCCCAAGCGCTGGCTGCGGCCGGCCAGGCCTTCGATCCAGGCGGTCGACGGTGTGTCGTTCTCTGTTGCGCGCGGCGAAACGCTGTCGCTGGTCGGCGAATCGGGCTGCGGCAAGACGACCACGGCCAAGTCGGTCATGCGGCTGGTCGAGCCGACCTCGGGCTCGGTGGAGCTCGAAGGCGAAGAGCTGCTGACGCTGTCCGCCGAAGACATGCGTATGCGCCGGCGGCAGCTGCAGATTATTTTTCAGGACCCGTATGCCTCGCTGAACCCGCGCCTCACAGCCGGAGACATCGTGGCCGAGCCGCTGCGAAACTTCGGCATGGGCATGGCAGCGGAACGGCGCGAGCGCGTGCAGTGGCTGTTCTCGCGCGTCGGGCTACGGCCCGAGGCGGCGAAGAAGTTTCCGCACGAGTTCTCGGGCGGACAGCGGCAACGGCTGGGCATTGCGCGTGCATTGGCGCTGAACCCGAAGCTGATCGTGTGCGACGAGCCGGTGTCGGCGCTCGACGTGTCGGTGCAGGCGCAGGTGGTCAACCTGCTGATGGACCTGCAGGCCGAGTTCGGTATCGCGTATCTCTTCGTGGCGCACGACCTTGCGGTGGTGCGGCACATCAGCCATCGCGTGGCAGTGATGTACCTCGGGCACATCGTGGAGATTGCCGACCGCGACACGCTGTTCTCTTCGCCGCTGCATCCGTACACCGAGATTCTTCTGTCGGCCGTGCCCGTGCCCAATCCACGCACGCCCGCACGCCGCATGCTGCTGCAGGGCGATCCGCCGAGCCCCGCCAACCCGCCTTCGGGCTGCCGCTTCCACACGCGTTGCCCGATGGCGCAGGCCGTGTGCAAGGAGAAGACGCCCGAGTTGAGCGAGCGGCCGTCGTCCGCGAACGGCAGTCACTGGGTTGCCTGCCATTTCCGCTGAAGAAGAAAGAAAGGATCTTTCCATGTCCGAAAAACCTCCCCACTACGACCTGCTGATCCGCGGCGGCACTGTCATCGACGGCACCAAGGCGCCGCGCTTCGATGCCGACATCGGCATCGTGAACGGCCGCATCGCCGCCATCGGCAAGCTCGCGGGCCACACGGCCGAACAGACGCTCGACGCCGCCGGCCGCATCGTCGCGCCTGGCTTCATCGACTCGCACACGCACGACGACCAGGCCGTGCTGTCGCAGGCGCAGATGCCATTCAAGGTGTCGCAGGGCGTGACCACGGTGGTGGCGGGCAACTGCGGCATCAGCGCCGCACCGCTGCGCGCCGACATGGACCTGCCGATGCCGCTGAGCCTGCTCGACTCGCCGGCGGAAGGCCGCTTCACCACCTTCGCGGCGTACCTCGATGCGCTGCGCGCCACGCCCTCATCGGTGAACGTGGCGGCGATGGTGGGCCATTCGACCTTGCGCGCCGTGGTCATGGCCGACCTCGACCGCCCCGCCAACGACATCGAGATCGCGGCCATGCAGGCGCTGGTCGAAGAGGCGATGCAGGCCGGCGCCATCGGCCTGTCGACCGGCACTTTCTATCCGCCGGCCGTGAAGGCGACGACCGAGGAGATCATCGAAGTCGGCCGCCCGCTCAGTTCGCGCAAGGCGCTGTACGTGACCCACATGCGCGACGAGAGCGACCGCGTGATGGAGTCGCTGGAAGAAACCTTCCACATCGGCCGCGCGCTCGACATTCCGGTCGTGGTGTCGCACCACAAGGTGCAGAACACGCAGAACTTCGGCAAGACGAAAGTCACGCTGCCGTTCATCAAGGAAGCGATGCAGCACCAGTGCATCGGGCTCGACTGCTACCCCTACACGGCCGGCTCCACCATGATCCGCACCGACCGCGGAATGATGGAAGGCCGCGTGCTCATAGCATCGAGCGTGCCGCACCCTGAATGCGCAGGCCGCGACTTGAAAGACATTGCAGCCGGATGGGGCGTGTCGGGCGAAGAGGCGGCCAGGCGGCTGCAGCCCGGCAGCGCGATCTATTTCATGATGGACGAGGACGACGTGCAGCGCATCCTCGCGTTCGACGAGACCATGATCGGCTCGGACGGCATTCCGCTGGGCGAGAAGCCGCATCCGCGCCTGTGGGGCACCTTTCCGCGCGTGCTGGGCCACTACAGCCGCGACATCGGCCTGTTCCCTCTGGAGACGGCAGTGTGGAAGATGACGGGGCTCACGGCGCGCAACTTCGGCCTGCACGAGCGCGGCACGCTGAAGCCAGGCCACCATGCCGACGTGGTGATCTTCAACGCCGCGACGGTGCGCGACACCGCGAACTACGAAACGCCGATGCAGCCGGCAGAGGGCATCGATGCGGTGATCGTGAATGGCGCCGTGACCTGGCGCGATGGGTCGCACTGCGGGGTGCGCAACGGACAGGTGATCACGCGGCGCGAGACTGCCTGAATGGCTTGAGCAGGCTCAGTCCGGAGCGTTCATCACGCGGTCGAACTCTTCGTCGGCCGGCACGTTGTCGGCATCGAGTTCGCTCGCATCGGTGAGATCGATGCCCGTTTCCTCCGACAGGTCGTCGGACACGTCGCTGTCCTGCTCCTCGAAGTCATCGGCGGGCGTGTCGTCCTCATCGTCTTCGGCGGGCGAGGCGGATCGCGCGGTGGCGTCGATGGTGTTCATGATCGGTTCCTCGGCTGATTTCTGACAGACCCCCTATGGTGCGCCTGTTTCGGCCGTTCCGGTTCATCCGGCGCGCAGCGTCGGTGTCGGAAAGTTTCCCGCGGGATTCGCTAACCGGCTGACCGACCGTCAGTCCTTGTGCACGTGGCCGTGCTCCCCGTGGCCCGGGTCGTCGTGGCCGTGGTCGTGCCCATGCTCGCCATGCGCCAGCCGGCTCACTAGCGTGACCAGCACGATGCCCGCGGCCAGCCACAGGATCTGCGCGGCGGTCTGGCGTGCTGGCAGGCGCTTCTGCAGCTGCGGAATCAGGTCGGCCAGCGCCACGTAGACAAAACTGCTGCCGGCCAGCACCAGGAAGTACGGCAGCCAGCTGTGCAGCTGGTCGACCAGCCACCAGCCCGCGATGCCGCCCAGCGCGGTCATGGTGCCGGCGAGCGACACCTTCACCAGCGCCGCGCGCTGGTTGGCGGAGCTCTGGCGCAGCACGACGAGGTCGCCGATGTGGTGCGGAATTTCGTGCGCCAGCACCGCGATGGCAGCAACCAGGCCCAGGCGCAGGTCGGCGGTGAAGGCCGAGGCGATCAGGATGCCGTCGCCGAAGCAGTGCACGCTGTCGCCTGTGAGCACGGCCCAGCCACCGGTTCGGGGGCCGTGGTCGTGCGTGTGGCCATGCGAGTGCCCGTGGTCATGGTCGTGCCCCTCGTGCGCGCTCTTCTCGTCGCCATGGTGATGTTCGTGCCCGTGGTGCCACAACTCGGCCTTGTCGAGCAGGAAGAAGAACACCAGCCCGAACAACAGCACCGCGAACAGCAGCGCGGGCTCGATGCGGCTCTCGAACGCCTCGGGCAGCAGATGCATGAACGCCGTGGCAAGCAGCGCACCAGCTGCCAGGCTCAGCAGATGCTGCGGGTTCACGCCGCCCGAGCCGCTGCGCACGCCCACCTTCAGCAGGAGGGCCGCGAGCCAGACGCTTCCGATACCGGCAACCAGGGTCGCCGCGATGATGACTATCAAATTCATAGCTGCTTGCGCAAGAGGAGCGGCCGCTGAAACTGTTTCAACAAGGCCGTTGTCCGTTCATAAAAAGAGAAAAGGCCGTCATTCGACGGCCTTCGGCGGGGGTGGCTACAGGGCGCCGCGTTCAAGCGACGCCATTGGCTTTGAACCAGGCCGTGGCACGTTGCCAGCCGTCGTCCGCCGCGCTCTTGACATAGCTGGGGCGGTAGTCGGCATGGAATGCGTGGCCTGCTTCGGGGTACACGACGAAGCTCGACGCCTTGGCCGCCGGGGTTCCAGTGGCCAGAGCTGCTTTCATCTTATCAACCGTGTCAAGGGGGATCCCCTGGTCTTTTCCGCCGTACAGGCCAAGCACCGGCGCCTGCAGGCTGGCGGCGATGTCGATGGGGTGCTTCGGCGCCAGTTCGCTGGGCTGCCCGACCAGCCGGCCGTACCACGCCACGCCCGCCTTGACCTTGCCGGTGGCGGCATACAGCCACACGATGCGCCCGCCCCAGCAGAAGCCGGTGATGCCGGCCTTGCTGGTGTCGCCGCCGTTGGCCTTGGCATATGCCAGCGCACCGTCGAGGTCGCCCAGCACCTGTGCGTCGGGCACCTTGCTGACGATGTCGGCCTGCAGCTTGGGAATGTCGGTGTAGCCGCGCGGGTCACCCTGGCGCGCATATAGCTCTGGCGCGATGGCCAGGTAGCCGAGCTGGGCGAAGCGGCGGCAGGTGTCGGCGATGTACTCGTGCACGCCGAAGATTTCCTGGATCACCAGAATCACCGGCAGGCCGGTCTTTCCGGCGGGTGCCGCAGCGTAGGCGGGCACATCGAAGCCGTTGACGGTGTACTTGATCGGGCCGGCCTTCAGGCCTTCGGCCGAGGTGCTGATGGCAGTCTGCGCGGCCACCGGCAGCACGGCGGCGGCATAGCCCACGCCGATGGCGGCCTTGAGTGCAGTGCGGCGCGTGGCGCCCTGCTCGGTGCTCTCGCCGGGGCGAAGCGAATCGAAGTCGGAACGGCTGTCGTCGAGGGGCATGGGAAGGGCTCCAGTTGGATCGTCGGACAAGGGGCGTTGCGCTATCAAAAACGCACGCCGCAATGTAGGCGAAATCGACTCCTGCCTCTATGTCCCCTGGTTTCAGTGGGGTTGGTAGGCCCGCCGGGCCAGCGCCGCGGCCAGTACCTGCGCGGGGTCGACGAGGTCGAGGCCCGCCACCGCGGCCGAACCCTGCAGACCCAGCGGCACTTCGGTACAGCCCATGATGATGGTGACGGGGCCATGGCGCTCGGCCAGCCGCAGCGCCACATCGGAAAAGCATTGCTCGGCGAGCTGCATGTTGCCGGCCTTCACGCCGTCGAAGATGCCGCGCGTGATGGTGTGGCGCTCCGCCGGCGTCGGCACGTGGCAGCCCAGGCCCGCTTCGGCCAGCGCCTGTTCGTAGAGGCGCACGCGGTAGGTGCCCTCGGTAGCCATCAGCGCGACGCTGGTCGTGCCCTGCCCGGCCAGCTGTTGCGCGGTTTCGCGCGCCATGTGCAGCAGTTCGACCTGCGGAAAGCGCTCCTGCAGGTTGGCGTGCCATGCATGCGCGGTATTGCAGGCGATGGCCACGGCCCGGCTGCCGAGCGCGGCCAGCCGGCCCAGCGCCTGCAGCATCGGCTCCAGCGGCTGGTGTGCGCCCTGTTCTGCCGAAGCCAGTGCGTCGGTACGGTCGGGCACCGGCACCTGCGCGAGCCAGTGTTCGGGAAAGGACTGGTCGCGCACCGGCTCGCCACGCGCACGCATCTGCTGCGCGCAGGCCAGCACGAAGAGCCGTACGAAGTCGGCGCCCGCCGCGGGGCCCATGCCTCCAAGAATGCCGACCACCTGCGTCACTGCCATGTCCTTTTCTTATCTTCTCGTCGCGCCTGGATCAGGTCGCGGGCTTGTCGCTGAGAGCTTTCAGGTTCTCTTTCAGCTGCGGGCTCATCGGCAGGTTCAGCGGCACGTTCTTCGGCGGGATCGGCTGCATGAACCACTTGTTGTAGAGCTTCTCGAACTCGCCGCTCTTCATCAGGCCGGCGAAGGTGTCGTCGACCAGCTTCTTGAAGGCCGGGTCGTCCTTGGGCAGCATGCAGGCATAGGGCTCGACCTGCAGGGAATCGCCCACCACCTCGAAGTCGGCCGGCGTCTTGGCGTTGGCGATCAGGCCGAACAGCAGGATGTCGTCCATGGCGAAGGCCACCGCACGGTCGCTCTCGACCAGCAGGAACGAATCGGCGTGGTCCTTGCCGAGCACGATGTCCATGCCGAGGTTCTTCTCGGTGTTGTACTTGCGCATTACCAGTGCGTTGGTAGTGCCGGTGGTGCTGGCCACGGTCTTCTTCGCGAGGTCGGCGTAGTTCCTGATCTTCGAAGACTTCTTCACCAGCAGGCGCGTGCCGGTATAGAAGTGGTTGATGGCAAAAGCCACGTCCTTGCCGCGCGCGGTGTTGTTGGTGGTGGAGCCGCACTCCAGGTCAACCGTGCCGTTGGTGATCAGCGGAATACGGTTCTGCGAGGTGACGGGCATGAGCGCGACCTGCAGGTTGGGCTTGTTCAGTTTTTTCTTCACCGCCTCGACCACGGCGTTGGAGAGTTCGACCGAGAACCCGATCGGCTTGTTGGGGCCGTCGAGATAGCTGAAGGGCACCGACGACTCGCGATAAGAGAGCGTGATCTTGCCGGACTCGGCGATCTTGGCCAGCGTGTCGGCAGCCTGCGCGCCAGTGGCGCTGAAGAGCACCGTTGCGGCCATGGAAGCCATGAGGACGGGGAGTTTCATGCGAGCCTTCATTCGGTTGGACTGAACATGCGGCCAGTTTAAGAAGCAGCGAAACAAAACAACAATTCCAATTGAAAGCCGGCCCATGCCCAAAGGTTATGGGCGGGGGTTCTTTTGGCATTTCCGGCCGGAGCCGCGCGCGCCTACAGTCACGGCTCAAGTTCTCAATCTCCGGAAAGTTGCCTCCATGCATGTGTGTGTGCTCGGTGCCGGCATCGTGGGCCTGGCCACCGCCTGGCAGCTCGAACGCCAGGGCCATCAGGTCACCGTGATCGACCGCGCCGCCCCTGGCGCGGGTGCGAGCGGCGGCAATGGCGCGCAGCTCAGCTACTCGTACGTGCAGCCGCTGGCCGACCCGTCGATCTGGAAGCAGTTGCCCAAGCTGCTGCTGTCGCCCACATCGCCGCTCAAGCTGCAGCCGCAGCTCGACCCGCTGCAATGGCGCTGGGGCATGGCCTTTCTCGCGGCCTGCAACGCGCAGACTTCGCGCGACACGACGGCTAGGCTGCTGGCGCTGGCCGCATCGAGCCGTACGGAGTTCGAGGCGATGCGCGCCGATATCGCACCCGATTGCGATTTCTCGGCCACCGGCAAGCTGGTGCTGTACGCCAGCTCTGCATCGCTCGAAGGTGCGCGCGCGCAGCTCGAACTGCAGCGCGCCATGGGCAGCGAGCAGCGCCTGGTAACGCCTGACGAATGCATCGCCATCGAGCCCGCGCTTGCCAGCTACCGCGGCCAGATGGCGGGCGCCGTGCACACGCCGAGCGAATGCGCGGCCGACTGCCTCAAGGTGTGCACCGAGCTCATGCGGGCATTGAGCGAGCGCGGCGTGCGCTTCATGCTCGGTGCCGACGTGCATGGCTTTGCGCGCAGCGAGAACCGCATCGCGGCCGTGCACACCAGCGAAGGCGACGTGGAGGCCGATGCCTTCGTGATGGCGCTGGGCTCTGCCTCGCACAAGCTGGGCCGTGCGCTGGGGGCCTATCTACCGGTGTATCCGCTCAAGGGCTACAGCATTACCGTGGAGGTCGATCCGTCGCCCGGCGCCGCGCCGCACGTGAACGTGACCGACAGCGCACGCAAGGTGGTGTTCGCACGCATCGGCTCGCGCCTGCGCGTGGCGGGCATGGCCGAGCTGGTGGGGCACGACGCAAGCATTCCTGCGACGCGCATCGAGACGCTGGCAACGGCGACGCGTGCCCTCTTCCCGCATGCAAGCCGGCTCGAGGAACTGCACCCGTGGACAGGCATGCGGCCCGCCACGCCGAAAGGATTGCCGATCATCGGCCGGCTGGAGAGCGCGCCGTCGAACATGCTGTTCAACACGGGCCACGGCGCGCTGGGCTTCACGCTGGCCTTCGGGTCGGCGCTGCAGATCGGGCAGGCCTTGCGGGCCTGAGCGCAACCTGCCTCCTTCTCAGCTGGTGGTGACCAGCTTGAGCCCGATCACGCCGGTCAGGATGAGCGCAATGCACAGCAGCCGCATCGGCGCGGCCGAATCGCCCAGCACCACCATGCCCACGATCGCGGTGCCCGCGGCGCCGATGCCGGTCCACACCGCGTAGCCCGTCCCCATCGGCAATGTCCGCAGCGAGAGCGAAAGAAGCACCACGCTCGACAGGCCGGCAGCGACCGTGAACAGCGCGGGCACCAGCCGCGTGAAACCTTCGGACGACTTCATCGCAAAGGCGAAGACGATTTCAAGAACGCCGGCAACGCCGAGCAATGCCCATGCCATGGCGTTCAGGCCTTGGCAGCGGCGGCAGTGGCAGCGGGCGTCGAGCGGAACGTGATGCCGAAGCGGTTGAAGGCGTTCATCAGGCCGATCGCGTAGCTGAGGTCGGCCAGTTCCTTGTCGCTGAACTCGGCGGCAGCGGCTTCGTAGTCAGCATCGGGAACGCCGGTTTCAGCGACGCGCGTCACGGTTTCTGCCCAGGCGAGCGCGACCTGTTCGCGGCGGCTGAAGACGTCGCCCGCGTCGTGCCACACCGGAACCAGCACGAGCTTGTCGACCGCCAGGCCGGACTTGAGCAGGTCGCGCGAATGCATGTCGATGCAATAGGCGCAGCCGTTGATCTGCGAAACCCGCAGGTAGACGAGATCGACCAGTTGCTTGGGCAAGCCGCTTTTCTGGACGGCCATGTACACCCCTCCGAAAGCCTTGTAGACCTCGGGCGAAATCTTTGCGTAGTCGATGCGATTGCTCATGAAGAGTCCTTGTATGTACTGGTTGGAAAGGACTCCATGGTGTCGAATCTTGGTCTAGCCCAGAAGATCCATGAATGGCATTCGATACTGGGCCATGATCTTCCAGATCACATCAGGCTCAGGATGCGCTTTCCGAGCTTCTCGGCGGTGCGCCGGGAATCGATGTTCGTGAAGTTGACGAGCAGGGCCGAAGCGCCCTCGCCCTCCTTCGTCCAGTCTGACAATGCCTCCGCGTACAGGCCCTCTTCCCGCATGCGCGCCACGAGCTCGCGATCCGATTGCCGGCCTTGCAACCGCAAGATGAGATGCATGCCACCGGGTTGCGCGTCGATTCGCACGTGCTGCCCGAGCACGCTCTGCAAGCCCGCGCTGGTCGCCTCGCGACGCTCGGCATAGAGCCTGCGCATCCGCTGGATATGCCGCGCGAAGTGCCCCTCCGTGATGAAGGCGGTGACGATGGCTTGCGTCAGTTCGGGACTGCCCCCGGCGAAGGTCTGGATGATCTGCTCGAAGCGCTCGACCTGCGACTCCGGCACGACGAGATAGGCCAGCCGGATGCTCGGAAAAAGCACCTTGCTGAAGGTGCCCGCATAGAGCACGCGTCCGTCGCGGTCCAGGCTCTTCAGCGCAGGCAAAGGTCGGCTGACATAGCGGTATTCGCCGTCGTAGTCGTCCTCGACGATCCACGCGTTGTGCCGTCCGGCCCAGTCGAGCAGCGCCTGGCGCCGGGGCAAGGACAACGACACGCCCAGCGGACTCTGGTGCGCCGGCGTAACCACGGCTGCACGCGCGCGCGGCGCCGACTTGATGCCCTCGGAAACGACCATGCCCTCCTGGTCTACACGCACCGGGACAGCCGCGATTTGCATGTGCGCGAGCAGCTCCCGCGTGGGCGGGTAGCCCGGGTCTTCGAGCCAGACGCGGTCTCCCGCCTTCAGCAAGGCGAGGCCGATCAGCTCGATGGTGTGGCGGTATCCCGAGGTCACGAACACCTGCGATGCAGCGCAGTTGATGCCACGCGACACCTGCAGATACGCGGCGATTTCGGCACGCAGCTTTGGCAACCCGTAGATGGAAGGATGCGCCATGTCGGATGGCTGCATGGCACGCACGCAGCGCGCACCCAGGCGGGCCCATATCTTTCGAGGGAATTCGTCGAGGGCGGGCAGCCCCATTTGAAACGGAAGAATCGAATCCGGCCGGAAACCGATCGAAGAAATTCTCTTGTCGAGCGGAGACTCCGGAATGGCCACTGGCGTTTGCGGCTTGAGACCCGGCGCCACGATGGTCCCGGCCTGGCCACGTGCCTGGATGTATCCCTCGGCGACCAGCAAGGAGTACGCGGCTTCGATCGTTCCTCTTGCCAGGCCCAATTCCTTGGCCAGTGCGCGGGCGGCGGGTATCCGGTCGCCGGGCTTGAGCAATCCGCTGGAGATGGCATTGCGAAACCGCTCGTAGATCTGCCGGTAGTAGGGCTCGGCCGCTGCGGGGTCCAGGGGCGATACGGGACTGGTCTTCTCGGCGATCATGGATCAATCACTAGCTCCATTCTTGGCTCTGGAGTGTAGGCCATACAAATTCTAGGATTGACGCTTCTCCCTTGCGGCCATATCAATCATGAAAATCCTGCACGTCAATTGCAGCTCCCGCGGGCAAGCCTCCGAGAGCTTCAAGCTTTCCCGAAAAATCGTCGATCTTCTGCTGAAGAAGTCGCCCGATGCCGTATTGGTCAATCGAGAAATTGGCGGCGGCGCCCTGAGGCATATCGACGCGAATTACGCGTTCGCCCAGCATTCGTCCGCGGCAGAAATAAATCAGGAAGGCTCGATTTCCACATCCGAAGAATTGATCCGGGAACTGGAGAACTCGGACGTCGTGGTCATCGGAACGCCCATGCACAACCTGAGCGTGCCCTCTGCGCTGAAGGCCTGGATCGATCATGTCGTTCGGGCGCGCCGCACGTTCAATGTGGGTGCCGCGGGCAAGGTGGGCACGCTGCGCGACCGCCCGGTCTTCATCGCCGTGGCTTCGGGCGGGAGATTTTCCGGGGAACATGCACGGCAGCCGGATTTCCTGACGCCGTACCTGACGACCATCCTGGGCACCATCGGGCTGAAGGACCTGAATTTCTTCTCGGTCCAGGGCACGGGCCTCGGCCCGGATGTCGTCGCGCACGCAAGGGCCAAGACCGACCTGGCGCTGCAGGCGTATTTCTCTTAGAGCGCCTCTTGGATCGCCTGCTGCATGCAGCGCGTGATGCCGCGCACCGCCACCGAATCGGGCCGCGCCGCAAAACGCAGCGCGCGAATCGGCACCGGAATGTGCGGCTCCAGCGTCAGCACCTCGACCTTCGCACGGTCTGCTGATCGCGCCGTGCAACCGTCGACCAGCGCCACGCCGATGCCGTGGTGCGCCATGGCCAGTGCCGCGTGATAGGTCTGCACCGTGACCACCGCCTGCTGGAAGCCCACGCCCGCCTGCCGGCAGGCCTGGCTCAGGCTGGTGCCGACGGGGTCGCGGCTGTCGAGGCCGATCACCGGACGGTTGACGAGATCGTGCAGCGCCACCGAACCGTTGCGCACCAGCGCGCGCGGCAGCATGCCCTTGGGCGCGATGCACACCATGCGGCTGTCGGCCAACGTCTCCTGCGTGAGCGAGGGATGCACCGCGGGGCTGAAGGCAAAGCCCACGTCGGCTTCCTGCAGCAGCAGCGCCGACATGATCTGCGGCGAGTGCAGCGACTCGACGGTGATCGCATAGCCCGGATGCTTTTCGCGAAAGGCCTTGAGCGCGCGCGGCAGGATGTCGTAGCTCAACGCCAGCACGCTGAGGATGCGCAGCTCGCCCGTGTCGCCCGCAGTGCGCAGGTTGGAAGCAAGCCGCTGCACCTCGTCGAGCTGCGCGAACAGCCGCTCGATGTGCGGATACAGCGTGAGCGCTTCTGTGGTCGGCGTGAGCCGGCCCTTGGCGCGCTGGAACAGGGGGAAGCCCAGTTGCAGCTCGGCATGCTGCAGCGTGCGGCTCACCGCCGGCTGCGTGATGTTGATGAGCCGCGCCGCCGCGCTCACGCTGCCAGTGAGCATGATCGCGTTGAAGACTTCGATGTGGCGAAGGCGCATCGCGAACGGCGGGTCAGTTGCCCGAAGCGGTCTTGCCTCGTGCGATGTCCATGACCATGCGGGTGCCGAGGTACAGCCGCAGTTCGATGGAGTTGACCAGCACGTACTCGGCATCGGCCGAGTGCGCGCCGAAGCCCTGCAGGCCGAAGCGTTCGATGACGGGCGCCTTGGTCTTCAGTGCCGCGAAGGCCGCGTCGGTACCGCCGCCGGCGGCCTTGTCGTCGGCGCCCAGCGGCAGGCCGAGCTCGTCCTTGTAGATCTGCTGCGCATGGCGGGCCATGGCGCGCGAAGCGTCGGTGGCTTCCAGCGGCGGACGGCGGCGCTCGAAGTTCATCTCGACCTTGGCCTCGGGAATCAGCTGTTTCTTCACGCGCTCGTTCACCTGCTGCTCGATGCGGTCGTAGTCGCTGACCTTCAGCACGCGCACGTCGGCGCCCGCGGTGGCGCTGGCCGGAATCACGTTGCGGTTGCTGCCCGACTTGGAGATGGTCCAGTTCATCTTCAGGCCGGTGGCCGGGTCGGACAGGTCGCGCATCTGCAGGATCTGGTGCGAAAGCTCGTACAGCGCGTTCACGCCCAGCTCGGGCGCCGAGCCCGCATGCGAGGCCTTGCCCGTGACATGCAGCGTGACCGAGGCAATGCCCGCCGTGGCGAGCGAGAGCTTGTCTTCCTTGACGTAGGCGCCTTCGAAGGACAGCACCGCATCGTGCTCGCTGCCCATGCGCGTGATGAGCGCGCGTGCGCCGGGCGAGCTGATTTCCTCGTCGCCGTTGATCAGCACGGTGAGCGTGCCGTATTCCTTGAACTTCATTGCCTGCAGCATCGACACGATATGCGTGATGACGGCCACGCCCTGCTTGTCGTCGGCAATGCCCAGGCCGTAGGCCTTGTCGCCATCGATGCGGAACGGCTGCTTGTTGAGCATGCCCACGGTGTAGACCGTGTCCATGTGCGCGATCAGCAAGATCTTCTTCTTGCCCGTGCCCTTGAAGGTGGCGCGCACCACGCGGCCCATTTTCTCGGGCGTGTCTTCCATGCGGTAGGCCTCGGCGCTCGGGTCGATCAGCTCGACCTGGCCGCCCAGCGCCTTGAACTTCGCGGCGATGAGGTCGGAGATTTTCTCGAGTCCGTCGAGGTCGCGGCTGCCCGACTCGATGGAGACCAGCTCCTTCAGCGTGTCGAGCAGCGCGGGCTTTTCCTTGGCGGCGAGCGAAGCGACTTGCGCGTCGGGTGCGGCGAAGGCGGTGCCGAAGCAGGCCGCGCAGACAGCGGCGAGCAGAAGTTTGCGGTGCGGAAATTGAGTCATGTTCGTGCGTTCTTCTCGGTTGGTTGTCTCGTCTTTTTATTCATCAATGCGCCTTGTCCCAGTTGGGACCGACACCGATCTCGGCCAGCAGCGGCACCTTCAGCGCGGCCACGCCGGCCATGAGACGAGGGATTTCGGTGCGCACCCATTCGATCTCGGCCTCGGGCACTTCGAACACCAGTTCGTCGTGCACCTGCATGATCATCCGGGTGCCGCGCTTCTCCTCGTCAAGCACGTTCTGTACCTTGACCATGCTGAGCTTGATCAGGTCGGCGGCCGTGCCCTGCATCGGCGCGTTGATGGCCGCGCGCTCGGCGCCGCCGCGTCGCGGGCCGTTGGGCGAATTGATCTCGGGCAGATAGAGGCGGCGGCCGAACACAGTCTCGACGTAGCCCTGCTCCTTGGCGAGCGCCTTGGTCTCGTCCATGTAGGCCTTCACGCCCGGGTAGCGCGCAAAGTAGCGCTCGATGTACGAGGCCGCGGCCTTGGTCTCGATGCCGAGGTTGCGCGCAAGGCCGAAGCTGCTCATGCCGTAGATCAGGCCGAAGTTGATGACCTTGGCATAGCGGCGCTGCTCGCTCGACACCTGGTCGGGCGTGGAGCCGAACACCTCGGCGGCCGTCGCGCGGTGCACGTCGATGCCTTCGGTGAACGCACGCAGCAGCGATTCGTCGCCGCTGATGTGGGCCATGATGCGCAGTTCGATCTGCGAGTAGTCGGCACTGGCAATCACGCTGCCCGCCGGTGCCACGAAGGCCTCGCGCACGCGGCGGCCTTCTGGCGTTCGGATCGGGATGTTCTGCAGGTTGGGGTCGTTGCTGCTGAGGCGGCCCGTGACGGCCACGGCCTGCGCATAGTGCGTGTGCACGCGGCCGGTGCGCGGGTTGGCGAGCTGGCCGAGCTTGTCGGTGTAGGTGCCCTTGAGCTTCGACAGGCCGCGGTGTTCGAGGATCTTGGCCGGCAGCGGATAGTCTTCGGCCAGTTTCTCGAGCACCTCTTCGTCGGTGCTGGGTGCGCCGCTCGGCGTTTTCTTGACCACGGGCAGGCCCAGCTTGGTGAAGAAGATTTCGCCGATCTGCTTGGGCGAACCGAGGTTGAAGGGCTGGCCGGCGATGTCGTAGGCCTCCTGCTCCAGTTCCATGATGCGCTTGCCGAGTTCGTGGCTCTGCGTGGCAAGCGTAGGGGCGTCGATCAGCACGCCGTTGCGCTCGACGCGGTAGAGCGCCTCGCTCGAATCCATTTCGAGCTGGTAGATGAAGCGCAGTTTTTCGTCGGCTTCAAGGCGCGGCCACAGCGTGTTGTGCACGTCGAGCGTCTGGTCGCTGTCCTCGCACGAATACTCCGCCGCCTTGGCGATGTCGACCTGGCTGAACGGGATCTGGTGCGCACCCTTGCCGCACAGGTCTTCGTACGAGATGCCGCTGCGACCCAGATGACGTTCGGCCAGGCTGGAAAGACCGTGCGGCTTGTGCACTTCGAGCACGTAGCTCTGCAGCATGGTGTCGTGCGCGTAGCCCTGCACCTCGATGCCGTGGTTGGCGAACACGTGGCGGTCGTACTTGATGTGCTGGCCGAGCTTTTTCTTGGCACCGTTCTCCAGCCAGGGCTTGAGCTTCGCCAGCACCTCGTCGATGGGCAACTGCTCGGGCGCATCGGGGTAGTTGTGCGTAAGCGGGATGTAGGCCGCTTCGCCGGGCGTGACGCTGAAGCTCACGCCGACGATCTGCGCGACCATCTCGTCGAGCGAGGTGGTCTCGGTGTCGATGGCTGCGAGGTCGGCAGCTTCGAGCTTTGCGAGCCAGGCGTCGAACTGCGCCCAGTTCGTGATCGTGTCGTACTTGAGATTGCTCGCGGGCGCGGCGGCCTCCTGCGCTTCGAGCTCGGAGGGCTCGTCGAACAGGCCGCCCTGGTCGCTGTCGGCCTTGGAGGCAGCCTTCTTCTTGATGCTCTCTTCGATCAGCTCGGGCGGCACTTCCTGCACTTCGAGCGACTTGACCAGGCTCTTGAAGCCGAACTTCTCGTAGAAGGGTTTCAGTTCGGCCGTCTGCGGCGCGCCGACGGGCAGGCCTTCGAGCGACGGCAGGCCGGTAACGTGGCCGTCGAGGTCGCAGTCGGTGCGAATGGTGACGAGGCGTTTGCTCAGCGGCAGCTTGTCGATGGCCTGGCGCAGGTTCTCGCCCGCGGCGCCCTTCACTTCGGCTGCGCGTTCGATCAATGCATCAAGCGAGCCGTATTCGAGCAGCCATTTGGCGGCAGTCTTGGGGCCGACCTTCGGGACGCCGGGCACGTTGTCGACCGTGTCGCCGACCAGCGTCTGGTAGTCGATCATCAGGTTCGGCGGTACGCCGAACTCGGACGTCACACCCGCCACGTCGCGCTTCTTGCCGTTCATCGTGTCGATGATGGTGATGTGCTCGTCGACCAGCTGGCTCAGGTCCTTGTCGCCGCTGGACACGATCACCTCGACGCCCTGAGCGGCGGCGACTTTTGCGAGCGTGCCGATGACGTCGTCGGCTTCCACGTCGGGCACGCTGAGCACGGGCCAGCCGAGCAGCTTCACCACTTCGTGGATGGGGTCGATCTGGCTGCGCAGGTCGTCAGGCATCGGCGAGCGGTTGGCCTTGTACTCGGGGTACCAGTCGTCGCGGAAGGTCTTGCCGGGAGCGTCGAAGATGCAGGCTGCGTAGTCGGCGCGCACCTCGCGCCGCAGCGCGGTCATCATGTTGATCATTCCCCGGATGGCGCCGGTCGCCGGGCTCTTGGGATCGCCGGGCACGGCCCGCAGATCGGGCATCGCGTGGAAGGCGCGGTAGAGGTAGCTCGAGCCATCGACGAGCAGCAGCGTTTTCTTGTCGGTCATCGGGCCATTTTGCCGTGCCCGCGACGGCGTCCGAAGCCACGACGGCACGAGGTGTCAACCGACGCCCCGGAACCGGGGGCGAGCCTACAATCAAGGCATGCCTAGCTCCACACTCCTGGTCGCCCGCCGCATCCTGCTGGCGCTGGCTTTCGCAGCCCCCTTTGCCGCCGTACAGGCGCAGCAGCCCGCAGCCGCCCCAGCGGCGGCCCCGGCCGCATCGCTACCAAATCAGGAGCAGGACAAAGCCGAAGGCCGACGCAACCAGAAGGTCGAGAACATCCATACCGAGGACAGCGGTGCCTCGGTCGACGAAGTCCGCTACGGCGGCCGCACGCAGAGCATCAACGTCACGCCCAAGGCCAACGTGCCGGGCTACGAAGTGCTGCCCGCCGACGCGTACACGGGACGCCAGGGTTCGTCCGAAACGGGCGCCAACGGCCCCCGCGTCTGGAACGTGATGAAGTTCTGACCGTGCGTTCTTTCGTCCTAGTTTTTGCAGCGGCAACGCGGCGCTGAGTACCGCGATGGCAGTTTTCACCGAAGTCAGTTTCGGCGAGGCAGACGCGCTCGTCCAACGCCTGGGCCTGGGCCCGCTGCGCGAACTGCGCGGCATCGAGGGCGGCATCGAGAACACCAACTACTTCGCGACCACCGAGTCCGGCGAGTTCGTGTTGACGCTGTTCGAGCGCCTGAGTGCCGAGCAGCTCCCGTACTACCTTTGTCTGATGAAGCACCTAGCGGCTGCCGGCCTGCCTGTTCCCGCGCCCGTGGCGGCAGCCGAGCCCGCCGCCGCCGAGAAGCCCAGGAAGAACCAGCCCCCCGTGCCCGCCGAAGCCGCGTGCGACCTGCTGCACATCGTGGCCGGCAAACCCGCGGCAGTGGTGCAGAAACTCTCGGGCCACAGCGAACTGGCCCCCGGCACGGCACATTGCGCCGAACTGGGCGCGATGCTGGCACGCATGCACCTCGCGGGGCGCGACTACCCCCGCATCCAGCCGAACCTGCGCGGCCTGCACTGGTGGAACGAGACGGTGCCGGTGGTGCTGCCGTACATCGAGGAATCGCAAGCCGCCCTGCTTCGTGCCGAACTGGCCTACCAGAACCACGTCGCCGAGTCTTCGGCCTATGCGGCCCTGCCGCGCGGCCCGGTGCATGCCGACATGTTCCGCGACAACGTGATGTTCGCGACCGGTGGCGAGGCCGGCGCTGCGCCCCGCCTGACCGGCGTGTTCGACTTCTACTTCGCCGGCACCGACACCTGGCTGTTCGATCTGGCCGTGTGCCTGAACGACTGGGCCATCGACCTGCCGACCGGCCGGCACGATGCCGAACGCGCTGACGCACTGCTGTCGGCCTACGAAACCGTGCGACCGCTGAACGCCGCCGAGCGCGCCCTGCTGCCCGCGATGCTGCGAGCCGCGGCGCTGCGCTTCTGGATTTCCCGGCTCTGGGACTTCCATCTGCCGCGCGAGGCGAGCATGCTCAAGCCCCATGACCCCACGCACTTCGAACGCGTGCTGCGCGACCGCGCCACCCACCCGCATGCCATGGCACAGGCCCTCGAGCCGCTGCTGGCTGCCTGACCTCTACACATGAAACTCAACCTCGTGCCGGCGCGAACCGGCGTCGAATGGGTCCGCCTCGGACTCAAGAACTTCTGGCGGCAGCCGCTGGCCTTTGTCTCGCTGTTCCTGATGTTCATGGCGCTGATCACGAGCATTTCGCAGCTGCCGCTGATCGGCAGATTCATTCCGTTCGTGCTGCTGCCGTTCTCCACGCTGGGCTTCATGGTCGCGGCGTCGGTGGCCGACGCCTCGGCGACCAACACCGATCTTCCTGGGGAAGCGGACGGCGTGAAGAAGCCGACCGGCGCGCTCATGTTCCTGTCGGTGGCCCGTGCCATGCGAACGGAATGGCGCGCTCTGGCTGTACTTGGCGTGATCTCGGCGGTGTATTGCTTCCTGACCGTGTTCCTGACGGCACTGGTCGATGGCGGCCAGTTCATGCGCAGCTACCTGCTGGGCGAAACCCCGACCAAGGAAGTGCTGGAAAGCAGCCGCTTCCAGATGGCGAATCTGCTTCAGATGTGCCTCGCGCTACCGCTGGTCGCGGCGATGTGGCATGCCCCCGCGCTGGTTCACTGGCACCGGGTGGAGCCGGTGAAGAGCATTTTCTTCAGCCTGGTGGCGATGTTCAGGAATTTCGGCGCCTATGCGCTGTACTGGCTCGCGTGGTGCGGCGTGCTGGTGCTTGGCCTGCTGGCGGCGGCGCTGGTTGGCACCATCGTGATCGGCGTGGGCTCTCTGGGCTCGGACACCGGCGCAATGGCCATCGGCAACATCCTGATGGTCGGCACGGTGCTGACGCTCGCCGCCATGGCGCAGGCGTCGAACTGGTTCACCTTCCGCGACACTTTCAATCCGGACTGAGTGCCGCCGCAGCAAGCGGCGCCCTGAACTCAGATCGGCGTGAGCTTGGCCACCGACAGCGCCAGCCACTTAACGCCGTGCCGCGCGAACTTGACCTGTGCGCGCGCATCGTCGCCAGTGCCTTCCAGCGCGGTCACCGTGCCTTCGCCGAACTTGTTGTGGAACACCTGCATGCCCGAGCGCAGGCCGTGTGAAGGCGCTGTCTTCTGCGGCGGCACGGGTGGGCTGGCGAAGGTATCCTTGTCGCGGCTGCCGCCGCCTCCATAGCCACCACCGCTGTAGCCGCCTCCACCGCCGCGCGTGCTCGCGTAGCCTCCGCCATAGCCGAAGGCCGATGGAGTGAAGCTCTGGTTCTTGGGCGTGAGCCACTTCAGCGCGCCTTCGGGCAGCTCGTCGAAGAAGCGGCTCTTGACGTTGTAGCGCGTCTGGCCGTGCAGCATGCGCGTCTGCGAATGGCTCAGGTACAGGCGCTTGCGGGCACGCGTGATCGCCACGTACATCAGGCGGCGTTCTTCCTCGAGGCTCTCGAAATCGCTCATCGAGTTCTCGTGCGGAAACAGGCCCTCTTCCATGCCGGTGATGAACACGCAGTCGAACTCCAGGCCCTTGGCGGCATGCACGGTCATCAGTTGCACCGCGTCCTGCCCGGCTTGCGCCTGGTTGTCGCCCGATTCGAGCGCGGCGTGCGTGAGGAAAGCGGCCAGCGGGCTCAGCGTTTCGCCGGTTTCGGCGTCGGGCGCGAGCGGCTCGTCGAGCACCGGACGGCTCGGGTCGATCCCCTGGCTCGCAGGCGACTGGCGCAACTCGTCGACCGGCAGCGCAACGGCGTCGCGGCCGAAGCCTTCCTGCGTGACAAAGCTCTCGGCCGCGTTCACGAGTTCGTCCAAGTTCTCGAGGCGGTCGGCGCCTTCGCGGTCGGCTTTGTAGTGCTCGACGAGGCCGCTGTGGTCGAGCACCAGCTCGATGATCTCGCGCAGGCTCACGCCTTGGGTCTGCTCGCGCAGCACGTCGATCTTGGCGACGAAACCCGTGAGGTTGGCGCCGGCCTTGCCGCCGACGACGCTCACCGCATCGTGCAGCGAACGCCCGGCCGCGCGCGCCGCGTCCTGCAGGGTTTCGAGCGTGCGCGCACCGATGCCGCGCGGCGGGAAGTTGACGACGCGCAGGAAGCTGGTGTCGTCGTCCTTGTTCTCAAGCAGGCGCAGATAGGCCAGCGCGTGCTTGATTTCGGCGCGCTCGAAGAAGCGCAGGCCGCCGTACACGCGGTACGGCACCGAGGCATTGAAGAGCGCCGTTTCGATCACCCGGCTCTGCGCGTTGCTGCGGTAGAGCACGGCCATTTCCTTGCGCTCGTAGCCGTCGCGCGCGAGCTGGCGCATTTCCTCGACCATCCACTGGGCTTCGGCGAGGTCGGTGGGCGATTCGTACACGCGCACCGGCTCGCCCGGACCCTGGTCAGTGCGCAGGTTCTTGCCCAGGCGCTTCTTGTTGTGGCTGATGAGCTCGTTGGCCGAGTCGAGGATGTTGCTGTAGCTGCGGTAGTTCTGCTCCAGCTTGATCTGGTGGCGCACGTCGAACTCGCGCACGAAGTCGGTCATGTTGCCCACGCGCGCGCCGCGGAAGGCGTAGATGCTCTGGTCGTCGTCGCCCACGGCGATCACGCTGCTGTTCTCGCTCGGTGTGAACTGGCCCGCGACGGTGTTGCCGGTGAGCATCTTGATCCACGCGTACTGCAGGCGGTTGGTGTCCTGGAACTCGTCGATCAGGATGTGGCGGAAGCGCCGCTGGTAGTGCTCGCGCACCGGGTCGTTGTCGCGCAGCAGTTCGTAGCTGCGCAGCATGAGCTCGCCGAAGTCGACCACGCCCTCGCGCTGGCATTGCTCTTCGTAGAGGCGGTAGAGCTCGACCTTCTTGCGGTCGTCGTCGCTGCGCACTTCTACGTCGCCGGGGCGCAGGCCGTCTTCCTTGGCGCCGGCGATGAACCACTGGGTCTGCTTGGCCGGGAAGCGCTCGTCGTCGACGTTGAACTGCTTCATCAGGCGCTTGATGGCCGAGAGCTGGTCTTGCGTGTCGAGGATCTGGAAGGTCGACGGCAGGTTGGCCAGTTTCCAGTGCGCGCGCAGCAGGCGGTTGCACAGGCCGTGGAAGGTGCCGATCCACATGCCGCGTACGTTGACGGGCAGCATCGCCGTCAGCCGCGTCATCATTTCTTTCGCAGCCTTGTTGGTGAAGGTCACGGCGAGGATGCCGCCGGCGGAGACCTGGCCCGTCTGCAGCAGCCAGGCGATGCGGGTGGTGAGCACGCGCGTCTTGCCGGAACCGGCGCCGGCCAGGATCAGCGCGTTGCCCTCTGGCAGCGTGACCGCGGCGAGTTGCTCCGCGTTCAGGTTCTGGAGCAGCGGCAGCGCTGGGGGGTGGGCGTCAGCCGCAGGATCGTTAAACAACATCATGCGATTGTAGAAACCACGGCGTATGCGGGTTATATGAAGAACCGGAAGACCTGCCTTTGCGAGACCGCGTAAAATCAATCACCGGGCCCAAGTTTCTTGCGCCCGGTTTTTTGTGGGCGTTTCCTTTGTGAACTACACCATGAAAGCCGGCCGGACCAAGCGCTCATTCGTTTCTTTCAACGATTCCTTTCAGGAGCCTGGTCATGCAAATTTTCGATTACGACAACATCCTTCTGCTCCCTCGCAAGTGCCGCGTGGAGAGCCGTTCCGAGTGCGACACCAGCGTCACGCTGGGCGAGCGCAGCTTCCGCCTGCCGGTGGTGCCCGCCAACATGAAGACGGTGGTCGACGAGTCGATCTGCCTGTGGCTGGCGCAGAACGGCTACTTCTACGTGATGCACCGCTTCGACCTCGACAACGTCAAGTTCGTCAAGGAGATGCAGGGCAAGGGCGTGTTCGCTTCCATCTCGCTGGGCGTGAAGAAGGCCGACTACGACACCGTCGACCAACTCGTGGCACAGGGCCTCGTGCCCGAGTACGTCACGATCGACATCGCACATGGCCACGCCGACAGTGTGAAGAACATGATCGGCCACCTGAAGGAAAAGCTGCCCAAGACCTTCGTGATTGCCGGCAATGTCGGCACGCCCGAAGCGGTGATCGACCTCGAGAACTGGGGAGCTGATGCGACCAAGGTCGGCATCGGCCCGGGCAAGGTCTGCATCACCAAGCTCAAGACCGGCTTCGGCACGGGCGGCTGGCAGCTGTCGGCGCTCAAGTGGTGCGCGCGCGTGGCGACCAAGCCGATCATTGCCGACGGCGGCATCCGCGACCACGGAGACATTGCCAAGAGCGTGCGCTTCGGCGCGTCGATGGTCATGATCGGCTCGCTGTTCGCGGGGCACGAGGAATCGCCGGGCAAGACGGTCGAGGTCGACGGCGTGCTGTTCAAGGAGTACTACGGCTCCGCCAGCGACTTCAACAAGGGCGAATACAAGCACGTCGAGGGCAAGCGCATCCTCGAACCCATCAAGGGCAAGTTGGCCGAAACGCTGGTCGAAATGGAGCAGGACGTGCAGAGCTCGATCAGCTACGCGGGCGGCCGCGCGCTCATGGACATCCGCAAGGTCAACTACGTCACGCTGGGTGGCGACAACGCGGGCGAGCACCTGCTGATGTAGGCCGCCCCACCCGGGCGCCGGTCAGGCTTCCAGCAACTGCACCGCGTGCCGGTGCAGGGTGTGGGCCGGATCGGCGAGCGCGTCGACCACATCGAAGTGGTTGAGCCCCGGTAGCACCTCGCACACCGGCACGGTGTTGCGACCCCACGCCTCGCGGATCATCGCGTTGTGGCGGATGAACTCTTCGCTCTCCCCGCCGCCAGCAACGGCGTAGAGCTGGCCGCGTTTGGGCGCACGCCACAGTGCCGGGCTGGCACGCAGGGCGTCTGCATCGGTCAGCTTCAGCACATTCTCGAGAAATGGCGTGCGCTGCAGCGGGCGAAGGTCGTAAAGGCCCGAGATCGACAGCGCGTTGCGCACGAGCTGCGTGGGCAGATCGGGTGCGACCGCCTTCCAGTCGCAAGCCAACAGTGCCGCCGCCATGTGACCACCGGCCGAATGGCCTGCTACGGTGATCCGCGAAGGATCGCCGCCATGGGCCGCGATGTGGCGCCAGGTCCATTCGAGCGCACGCACCATCTGCAGCAGGATGCCGGGCACCGTGACAGGCTGCTCCAGCGTACCGGGGCACAGCGCGTAGTTGGGCTGGACCACGCAGATGCCGCGGTCATTGAACGCAGGCGCAATGAAGGAGTGGTCTTTCTTGTCCATGGCGCGCCAGTAGCCGCCGTGGATGAAGACCAGCACGGGCGCGTCGGGCACCGGTGCGGGAAAGATGTCGAGCGTTTCGTTCACGCCCTGGCCATAGGGAAGATCGATCCGTGCCGGCAAGGCCTCGCGCACTGCGGCCGATTCGCGCGCCCATCGCTCGAAGTACGCGGGGTGATATTTCACCCGTGCAAGGTTGTTGTACATGCCTTCCAGCCAGGCGGGGTCGAACGAGGCCATGCGGTCTTTGCTCCGTGTTTCGCGAGGCGCGCATCTTGGCACGGCATGGTGCGCCAAAACAGGAGTTCCGGTTAAAATTCGCCTTGCGTTGGGGGGGTAGCTCAGCTGGGAGAGCGCCGCGTTCGCAATGCGGAGGTCGTGAGTTCGATCCTCATCCTCTCCACCAACCAATACAGAAAAGGCCTTGGCATCCGCCAGGGCCTTTTCTTTTTTCCGGCTCAGGTATCGAGCGTCAGATGCTGGCCGTGCAGCGCCGCGGCGCCCGGCGATGCAAGGAAGCCGATCGTCTGCGCGGCGACCGAGGTCGACACCCAGTCAGCCGGATTCGCATCGGGCATCGCCTGCCGGTTGGCCGGCGTGTCGAGCACGCTCGGAGCCACGCTGTTGATGTTGACGCCATGCGGTGCCGCCTCGGCGGCCATGGCTTCCACCAGGCGCTGCAGCGCACTCTTCGAAGCGATGTACGCGGCCATGGCCGGCAAGCCGCGCGCTGCAACCTTCGCCGTCACGGCGATGACGCTGCCGGCGCGTCGCTCGATCATCGAGGGCAGCACGGCCTGCGTCACCGCCACGAACGACCATGCGTTGAGATTCATCATCCGGTCCCAGCTCGCGCGCGTGAGCGCATGCGTCGCCTCACCCATCTCGAAGCCGCCTGCGATGTGGACCAGCGTATCGATGCGACCGAAAGACTTGAGCGCCTGCTCCGCGAGGGCAGCCATCTCGGACGCGGAAGTCACGTCGCCCGCCAACAAAAGATGCTGCGAGTTGTCGAGGCCCGGGAAGACCTCCGCAAGACGACCTGCATGATGGTCGACCAGCGCAAGGCGCGCGCCCTGGTCGATGAAGTGCTGAGCCACGGCACGGCCCAGTGCGCCTGCGGCGCCGGTGATCAAGACATGAGGCGTGGTGTTGGCGTCGCTCATCGAAGTTCTCCTGGTTGAGAGGGCCGTGCCCCCGTCGGTAGAGGCGAATCCTAACGCCGCGACCTACAAATTTTTTGGACGGGCAGAAATTCTGGGATATACTCGTGGTCTTGCCAGAAAACACCAAACGTTTTCAACGCAAGGGCTCTTAGCTCAGTTGGTAGAGCAGCGGACTCTTAATCCGTAGGTCGAGTGTTCGAGTCACTCAGGGCCCACCAACCAACATCGCGTCATCGCTGGAACGCCCGCTACTCACAAGGTAGCGGGCGTTTTTCATTGTGGCTGCTACCGCATGTACTGAGTGGGAGTGGCACCAAACGTGCGCTTGAACAAGGCAATGAACGCACTGATGTTGCTGTAGCCGAGTTCGAGGGCAACAGTCGTGACGGAGCGTCCCTCAGCCAGGAGCTCCAACCCACGCAGCAAGCGCGCACGCTGCCGCCATGTTCCAAGGCTGTATCCGGTCTCCAAGGGAAAGCGACGGTTCAGCGTGCGAGGCGAAATATTCGCCAACCCGGCCCAGGCGTCCAACGAACGATCGTCAGCGGGCTGCGCCAGGAGCTCTTGCGCGATCTTCATCAGCGATGGGCTTGTCGGCATCGGCAGGCTGAGCTCTTCGATCGGCAAGGACCTGATCTCGTTGACCACGACGAGTTCGAGCAAACCTCGCATCGCTCCAGCAGGCTCGCTGTTGAGACTTTCAAGCCGCCGCACTGTCTCGCGCAACAGGGCCGAGATACGAAGCGTCGCCGGTCGTTCAGGCAGCCCCTCACCCGCACCGCTCTGAACGTAGATACTCCACGTGTCGACCTGTCCGTGCGCGCTCGCCCAGTGCAGTTGCCCGGGCGGTATCCACACCGCGTGCACGTTCGGCACGAGCCATTTGCCGAACTCCGTGCCAAGCGTCAGCAGGCCTCGCCAAACACCAAGGAGCTGCCCTCGTCCGTGGCTGTGAGGCTCCACCAGCGAACTCCCTTCGACGCATTGGGAAACAACGATCGCCAACGGCCCCGCGGCGCCATCTTTCAGGTCCGCAAGGTCGGGCTGCTGGGTTGTCGAGGACATGGCGCAAATGAGCTATTGAATGGCCTGAACAGCATAGCAACGCCAGGTCCAAAAACCTAGCATCGATCCAACACTTCAGAGCAGATGACCGCCATGCAAGCCCAAGACATCCTTCCCGACAGTGCCGACATGGAAGACAGAGCAAGAGAACGCAACGTCGTTGCACTCGGCGAGCTGTACGCCGAGCCATCCCCGATGATCCAGAAGGCGGTGTCTCGCAGACTGACCGAGTACCACCGCCCCTACCTTGAAGCCGCGACGTTCTTCTGCCTTGCGACGGGGCGCGAGAGCTCGGGCCTCGACGCTTCTCCGCGCGGCGGTCCGCCTGGCTTCGTGCACATGCTCGATGCCCAGACGCTCACGTTCGCGGATTGGCCCGGCAACAACCGCATCGAGTCACTGAAAAATCTGCAGGACGACGACAGGGTTGCAATGCTCTTTCTCTTTCCCGGGCTGGATGTGTTCATGCGCATCAATGGCCATGGGCACATCTCCACATCGCCGGATCTGCTTGGCAGGCTTGTCGAGCGAGGCAAGCATCCCAAAGCCGCCGTTGTGGTCACGGTCGAGGAAGCCTTGTTCCACTGCGGCAAGGCCGTCAATCGCGCGCGGCTGTGGGATCCCGCCGCACTCCTGGATCGCAACTCCCTGCCAACGGTCGGGACGGTGCTGGTCGCACTTGCAGAGCTGCACGACGTCTCTGCGTCGGCCCTTGATGCGAAGTACCAGGACGCGGTCAAACACGATTTGTACTAACACGGAGCAACACATGACATCCAAGGTTTGGTTCATCACAGGCTCGTCTCGAGGACTCGGACGCGCATGGGCACAGGCGGCGCTGGAACGCGGCGACAAGGTCGTGGCAACAGCCCGCTCCATGGAGGCACTACAGCCGCTGGTGGCGAAGTACGGCGACGCCATCCTCCCGGTGACTCTCGACGTCACGGATCGCGACGCAGTATTCGCAGCGATGGACGCGGCGATTGCCCGTTTCGGCCGACTCGACGTCATCGCCAGCAATGCCGGCTATGCGTTGTTCGGCACCATCGAGGAAAGCAGCGAACCGCAGGCGCGTGCGCAGTTCGAGACCAACCTCTTCGGAACTCTCTGGGTCATTCAGGCAGCGCTTCCCCACCTGAGGGTGCAAGGCGGAGGGCACATCCTGGTGACCTCGAGCGTGGCGGGAGTCATCACCTTCCCCACTGCCGGGGTCTACAACGCAACCAAATGGGCCGTCGAGGGACTCGTGGAGACGCTCGCATCGGAAGTCGGGGCCTTCGGCATCAAGGTGACGCTCGTCGAGCCCGGCGGCTACGACACGGACTGGCGAGGAGCCTCGGCCATCAGCGCTGAGCCGATGCAGGTCTACGAGGGGCTGCGCCAGAAGATCAAGGCCCTCAGCGCCACCCGAGCGCTAGGCAATCCGGTTGCCACGACTGCGGCGATCCTCGCTGTAGTCGACGCAGAGGAACCGCCGCTGCGACTCTTTCTCGGAAAGGCCTGCTTGCCTGCCGCGAAGCAGGCCTATTCGCAACGCATGTCGACCTGGGAAGCCTGGGCTGCCGTGTCCGAGGGAGCACAAGGCTGACCTGCGGACCGCCGGTGAGCCGGACTATCAGGAAGCGGCTCCCTGCCGCGCGATCCAGTCGTCGACACAGCGCTCGAGCAGATCGCGCCGCTCACCCACCTCGGCCATCAGATACTGGCGTGCGTGTGTCTGCGCCAGTTCGCTCGACAGGAACCATTGCTCGCGCTCCGGGCTTCCTTGTGCCGGCGGCGCACCCCATGCCGAACTGCCGAGAAAAGCCTCGGTGACGGGCAGTCGCCCATCGGTCTTGCCGATGTCCGACAAGGCGTCTCGCGCGCCGCCGAGGACGATGCGCACCTGCACGACCTCATCGTCCGCCTCGATGGAGGCCGCGAGGCCGCCCGCTTGATGCACGTGCCAGAGTTGCGCTGCAGAAGCATTGCGAACCCAGCTCTCCAGCGCACGCGTCAAACTTTCAAGAATGATTTCTTTGTTCATACGGGAATATTTCACGGTTTTGCCTATCACTTGCAACCTGCTTCGGCCCCGACCTGCAAAAGACACCCATTGGGCATGGCATCTTGTACCTGCTGTCACGCATCACAACAACAAGAGACACAGGGATATCAACTTCGAAGCCAAAAAGCTCGTTCGGCCCGCTCATGCGGGTATTTTTTTGTCCGGCCGCGGCCAGGGCCGGTGACGATGTTCGGAGGCCACAGAATGTGACCTGCCTCGGACCACGCTTCGGGCGTGAGCTATATTTCCTCCCATGGAAAAGGCGTCCGACATAGGCAAACCCACCGTCCCCATCGACCTGATCGGGCCAGATCACTGGCCGCGCTCGAAGCGCGGTTCCGGTCGTGCCACCAAGGTGATCCTCGCGGTCGTGGGTGGCTTGGCGGCCGCAGGCCTGATCGCCTACCGCTTCTTCGGGCGCTGACCACCGATCCCCCGCACAAACAAAAGCCCGCCGTCCGGAAGACAGCGGGCTTTTTTCATGGGCATGGGTCAAGGTCACAGCCCAGCCCTTACTGAAGCCGCGAGCCCTTGGGCAGCCGCTTGGCCAGCCACTCGTGCACGTCCGCACGGATGTTGCGGCCTTCAAGCAGAAAGTTCTCATAGCGGCTCGGCACATAAGGCAGATAGACCAGCGGCATGCCTGCTTCCTCCGGCGTGCGCGCGGCCTTGCGGTTGTTGCAGACCGCGCATGCGCTCACGAGGTTGGTCCAGGTCCATGGGCCTCCGCGCGATTCGGGCAGCACGTGCTCGCATTGCAGGTCGCGCTCGTGGAACACGCCCGCGCAGTAGGCGCAGGTGTGACGGTCGCGGCGCAGCAGCTTGTTCTTGGTGACGCTCGGAATCACGTCGAAGAGGTTGATCTTCGACGCACCGCGCAGCGCGATGATCGGCGCCACTTCGACGCGCGACTGCACACCGCGCGCCACGTTGAAGCCGCCACGCAGCGTGGCCAGCGGCAGGTCGCCGTCTTCCCATGCGACCGAGCCGGTCGCGTAGTGCAACACCGCCTGCTCCAGCGAAATCCAGGCTTGCGGCGTGCCCTGAATATCGAGTTGCAGGACGTGAGGGTGCATGACTCGCCTCCTTTTGCGGCGATGGTTGTGAGGTTGAATGAAATGAAACCATGGGGTGCACGAACGGAATCGAACCGTCGTCAGCGGGACCACAACCCGCGGCTCTGCCGTTGAGCTACGTACACCATAAGAAAAAGACGAGCAGCCGACTCACCACTCGCCGACCGCGCGCACGCGCTGGTCGAGATCGAGGCCTTCGAGTGGTGCCTCTCGGCCCGGCGACGTCGGCGCGCATTCGTTCGCGCGACGTGCATCGGTCACGATGCCGAAGCGTTGGGCCAGGGCCAGCACCATGCGCTTGCGTGGTTGTGCCGGGCGCACGGTGATCATCCGGATCGGGGTGTTGCGCTTGCGCATGGTGGCTCCTTGGTTGTGTGACAGCTGAACAAAGAAAGAAATGGCCCCACGTGCACGACTCGAACGTGCAACCCCTTGCTTCGTAGGCAAGTGCTCTGATCCATTGAGCTAACGCGGGTCGAAAACAAGAAAGTGTCCGGTTACGAGTTCCGGCGCCGCCCAATCTTTGCGGCCGGTTTCCGCGGGAGGGCCATCTGCAATGGCCCGGTCCCGCTCGGGTTCGGTGTTGTTCAAAAAAGCGGTGGCCCGCTTTCCATTTCGGTTGTGTCCTCACGCGACGGACAGCGCGCTGGGCGCTGCCCCGTACGACGTCGCTGCACAGGAGTGATCAATTCCTGCACATCCCGCCAGACCGTCTACGCGGTGGGCTCTGGCGGTGTGGTGAAGGCACACCCGAAATGGCAAACAAGAAGCCAAAAACAAAAAGGCCCGGAACCTTGCGGTGTCCGGGCCTCTGCATGAGAGAGCTTGGAAGGTGTGCGCCTATGCGCAACCTCCACCCGGTAGCACCTGATCCTCGACTTTTCCAACGCGCAGGCTGGCTGCAGCTTTTGTGGAATACACGTGGCTCTGGTGCTGATTCAGTCGGAACGACGGCATGCCATCGAAACCACCACACGCCCAGACGCGCACGAGCGATCGGCCCGAGGCGGGTCGAATGCTGGTGAGGTTCA
Source organism: Variovorax sp. YR634 (assembly GCF_900106655.1). Classification (NCBI taxonomy): domain Bacteria; kingdom Pseudomonadati; phylum Pseudomonadota; class Betaproteobacteria; order Burkholderiales; family Comamonadaceae; genus Variovorax; species Variovorax sp. YR634. The sequence continues at coordinate 733,898 of NZ_FNOL01000001.1, read as the reverse complement.
ATGCGGTGTTCACGATGGTTCCTGAGTCAAAAATTGCCGCTGTCGGCTGTAAAGGGTTGGAAAAAAGGTACGGCTTTGGGCCGCGATTGAGGGCAACTGTAAATAGTGTTTACGACTGCGTCAACAACCGGGACAATCTTTTTTTGTCTTGTTGTTGTTTTTGAACAGTGCCCAATATCACCGTCGCGCGCCGCCGCAATGCTCTCGCGCTGCACCGCCGCTTTCTCGAAGAGGCCGTTGCCGCGGGCCTGCCTGCCAAGGGGCTGGACCAGGCGTTTGCGAAGAAGATCGAAATCTCCCCCAGCATGTGGAGCCAGATCAAGAGTTCCCGGCCCATCGGCGACAACCTGGCACGGCAGATCGAACGGCACTGCAACGTGGAGCCGGGCTGGCTCGACAAGGAAGATCGCCCCTCCGAGGTGCCCGATGCAGCAGAAGAACGCTTCATTGCCGCCGCGCGCGAGGCATGGCGCACGGCCAATGCCAAGGGCAAGAAAGAGCTCAGCGGCTGGCTGAAGAAGCGCGCGCAGGACGCTGCCGGCAACGAGCCCGCGCCCTGAACAAGGATCAGCCCAGTTCGGGCGCGTTGCGCAGGATGGCCACGCGCATGTCGTCCGGAATGGCGACGGCGCGATGCGTTTCGAGCGAAGTCGTCACGATCACCTGAGTCATCTGCATGCGCACTTCGCCCGTCTCGGCGCTGAAGCAGCGCACCGCCAGCGTCATCGAACGCGAGCCCAGCCGCTGCACCGTGAGCCCGAGGAGCACCTGGTCGCCCATGCGGCTCACGGCGCGGAAATCGACATCGAGCTTCACGGTCGGCAAGCCGATGCGGCGCTGCGCCACCAGGCCGTGGTAGCTGAGCCCCAAGCCTTCATTGACCCAATCCTCGATCAGCCCGTTGAGCATCACGAAGTACTGCGGATAGAAAACGATGCCCGCCGGATCGCAATCCGAAAACCGGATCAGCCGCGGCCTGCAGAACTCGTTGCTCGCGGCCGCCAGATCGACGTGCGTGTCGTCGCTCATCCTCAACCCTCCTCGCCCGAAGGCTCGCCGCGCATCACATGCACGCGCAGCAGGCCCAGCTGCGTGTGCATCTGCTTGACCGTCTTCATGTCGAGCCCCGAGAACATCTCCAGGATCCACTGCTCGTGCTCGCTCGCCATCGTCTCGAAGGTGCGGCGCCCCGTGGGCGTGAGGCTCACGATCCACGCGCGGCGGTCGTCGGGGCTGGGCGCGCGCGCCACCATGCCTTCGCGTTCGAGCTCATCCGTCAGGCCCGTGACGTTGCCGCCGGTCACCATCAGGTAGCGCGACAGCACGCGCATCTTGAGCCCATCCTCGTAGCGGTAGAGCTGCGCCATGTAGTCGAAGCGCGCCAGCGAGATGCCGAAGCGCTCGCGCAGCCGGCGACGGATCTCGGCCTCGATCTGCGTGGTGCTGGCCAGCATGCGCAGCCACAGCTTGAGCATCGCGTGGTCCTCGTGGCCCGCGCGGGCTTCGTGGCCCAGTTCTTCCGCATCGCTCAGCGCGGCGTGCGAAGCATCGTTGTTGCGTGTCATGTCACTTCTCCCCCCGAAACCGAGATGGACTGCCCGGTGACCGATGCTGCACCGGGCCCGCACAGCCAGCGCACGGCATCGGCCACCTCGGACGGTTGCACGATCCGCTTCTGCGGATTGACGCTGGAAAACTCCGCTAGCGCGTCGGCCTCGCTGCGCCCGGTCTTGCCGACCACATTGGCGACGCTGTTGCGCAGGATGTCGGTGTCGGTGTAGCCCGGACACACGGCATTCACCGTGATGCCCTTGCGCGCCACCTCGAGCGCCAGCGAGCGCGTGAGCCCGATCACGCCATGCTTGGCCGCGGTGTAGGCGGCCACGTAGGCGTAGCCCTTCTGCCCCGCCGTGCTGGCGATGTTGACGATGCGGCCCCAGCCGGTGTCGAGCATGTCGGGCAGTGCCGCCTGCGCGCAGAGAAAGCTGCCGGTGAGGTTGACCGACAGCATCCGCTGCCAGAGCTCGAACGACGTCTTGAGGAAGGGCGCACTTTCGGCCGCGCCCGCGTTGTTGACGAGCACGGCGACCGGGCCTCGCGCAGCGCGGGCGTCGGCGAACGCCGCCTGCACCGCCTCGGGGCTCGCCACGTCGGCGGCCACGACGCCATGCCCGCTGCCCGCGAGCGAATCGGCCACGCGCTGCAGCGCCTCACGGTCACGGCCCAGCAGCGTCAGGACGGCGCCCTCGGCTGCCAGGGTGCGGGCGATCTCGGCGCCGATGCCGCGTGCCGCGCCCGTGACAAGTGCGTGGCGGCCAGTGAGTGAATTTGATTGCATACCTGAATGTTTTAGTTCTGAATCATTTTAACGGAGTGCGCCGGCCCGAGTTGTCAGCGCATGAAACGGCCGCCGTTGAGGTCCAGCGTGGTGCCCGTCATGAAGGCTGCTGCCGGCGAAGCGAGATAGACCACCGCCGCGGCCACCTCCTCTGGCAATCCGAAGCGGCCGAGGGGAATGCCCGCCCGCAGCGCCCACTGCTTCGCTGGCTCCATGGCGTCAAGCGCGGGGCTGCGGATCGCCGCAGGGGCCAGCGCATTCACCGTCACGCCGTGCGGCGCCAGTTCCTGCGCGAACGATCGCGTCAGCGCCAGCAGTCCGGCCTTGCTCGCTGCGTAGTGCGCGCCGGTCGCCGTGCTGGCCTGCTGCCCCGCCATCGAAGTCAGGTTGACGATGCGCCCCGCGCCGCGCTCACGCATGTGCCGCCCGGCAATGCGACAGCCGAAGAAGCTGCCACGCAGGTTGACGGCGAGCACGTCGTCCCACTCTTCAGGTGTGATGTCCCAGAGCGATGTGGTCGGCGTGCGCGCCGCGTTGTTGACCATGACGTCGACAGCGCCGAAATGTGCAACCGCCTTGTCGAAGCAAGCGGAGAACGCCGCCTCGTCGCGCACATCGAGTTGCAAGGCGAGCCCGCCGACCTCCGCCGCAACGGCTTCGGCATTCGCAAGCTCGATGTCGGCCAGGGCCACGCGCGCCCCGGCTTCCGCCAGCCCTTGCGCGATGGCCGCTCCCAGCCCCTGCCCCGCACCCGTCACGAACGCCGCGCGGCCGGAAAGCGGGAGCAGCACTGCGCTCGTCATGCGATTCGCCTCAGGCCCTGGCGGGCCGTCCGTCCCAGGTCTGCGGCCCGACACCGCGCTCACGCAGCTTGAACTTCTGCACCTTGCCGTTCTCGGTGCGCGGCAGGTCGGCCAGCAGGTCGATGTATCGCGGCACGGCGAAGTACGGCAGGCGCCCTTCGCAAAAGCGCGCGAGTTCGGCGGGATCGATCGACACGCCCTCGCGCGCCACCAGCGCAGCCATCACCTCGTCTTCGGCCAGCTCGGAGCGCACCGGGTACACCGCGCACGAGGCCACGCCCGGGTGGCTCAGCAGCACCTGCTCGACCTCGAACGAGGAGATGTTCTCGCCACGCCGGCGGATCGCGTCCTTGATGCGGTCGACAAAGCGGAATGCGCCGTCGGCATCGCGCACCACGCGGTCACCGGTGTGAAACCAGAGATTGCGCCAGGCCTCGACCGTCTTCTCCGGCATGTTGAAGTAGCCGCTCGCGAAGGCGTACGGCTCGTCCGCACGCAGCAGCAGTTCGCCCGCTTCGCCGGGCGGCAGCGCCACGTCGTCTTCATCGGCCACGCGCGCCTGGAAGCCCGGGCGCAGCCAGCCCATGACACCGCCGCGCGGCGAATCGGGCGCGGTGGCGATGGCGAAATTGGTTTCCGTCGAACCGTAGCCTTCGAGCAGCGACACGCCTGTGCGCGCCTTGAACGCAGCGCCTGCGACAGACGGCACGCCGGGCCCCAGCCCGATGCGCACGCGGTGGTCGCGCTCCCCAGGGCCTTCCGGCTGCGCGAGCAGGATCGGCACCATCGCGCCCAGCAGATACACCACCGTCGCCCCGCTCGAGCGCATCGTCGGCCAGAAGCCCGAGGCCGAGAAGCGCGACTCGAACACCACTTGTGCACCCGTCAGCGCGGCCTGCGCGAAGGTGTTGAGCGCGTTGATGTGAAAGAGCGGCAGCGTGGTGCACAACACATCGTCGGCGCCGACGCCGAGCACTTCAGCGCTGTTCAGGCCCCACCAGAAATACTGCGCGTGAGGACAGATCACACCCTTGGCCGGCCCCGTCGTGCCGGAGGTGTAGAGGATCGCGAGCGCGTCGCCGGGCTGCACCGCAGCCGGATCAACGGGCTCCCCGCCCTCGGGATACGCCACGACGCGCACACCTTCAGGCGCTCGCCACGCGTTGGATGCCGCTTCACCAACCACCCAGACCTCGCGCAACGCAGTGCGCGTCAGGTCTGCCGTCGCGAGCCGCTCCAGGAAGCCCGCCTCGATCACCAGCAGCTTCGCCTCGCTGTTCGCCAGGAAGTATTCGATCTGCGGCCCCATCGACGCCGTGTTGACCGGCACCATCGATGCCCCCAACCAGCCTGCGCCGAGAAAGCTTTCGAGAAACTCGACACGGTTTCCGCACATCACCGCAATGCGGTCGCCGCGTACCACGCCAGCCGCCGCCAATGCCCCAGCACGCACAGCCGCAGCCCGCGCCGCATCGCCATGCGTCCACTCGCTCCCCGCGATCCGCAGCAACGCACGCGAGCCGAACAGCCCGGCCTGCCGCCGCAGCATCGCCGGCAGCGTGCGCAGGGCGGGCGGTACGGCGCGCGGGTCACTCGTCATCGTGCGTGCCTCCGCCGAGGTAGGTGGCCTGCACCCGCGGGTCGCTGGCCAGCTCGGCCGAAGCACCCGACAGCGCAATCTCGCCCGTCTCCAGCACATAGCCCTCGTCCGAGCTTTCGAGCGCGGCGCGCGCGTTCTGCTCCACCAGCAGGATCGACACGCCGTCTTCCCGCAGCTTGCGCACGATGGTCAGAATGTCGCGCACGATCAGCGGCGCCAGCCCGAGGCTGGGCTCGTCGAGCATCAGCAGGCGCGGCGCCGACATCAGCGCGCGCCCCACCGCCAGCATCTGCCGTTCGCCACCCGAGAGCGTGTCCGCGCGCTGCGAGCGCCGTTCGGCCAGCCGCGGAAAGCGGTCGTACACCGACTGCAGCCGCTTCTTCATCGCATCGCCACGCAGCCGCTTGGCGTACGCGCCGAGCTGCAGGTTGTCGAGCACGGTGAGCTCGCCGAACAGCTCGCGCTTCTCGGGCACGAGGCACAGGCCGCGCTCCACGCGCGCTTCCACGTCCAACCCCTGCAGGTCTTCGCCTTCGAAGCGCAGCGTGCCCTTGCAGGGCAGCAGGCCCATGGCCGCGGCCAACAGCGTGGTCTTGCCCGCGCCGTTCGGCCCGATCACCGAAATGATCTGGCCCGGCTGTAAGTCCAGCGACACCCCGCGCACAGCCTCGACCTGCCCGTACGACACATGCAGATCGCCGATCTCCAGCATCGCGGTCATACAACGCTCCCCAGGTAAGCCGCCTGCACGCGCTCGTCCGCGCGCACCGCCGACGGCACGCCCTCCACGAGCTTGGAGCCGAAGTTCATCACCACCAGCCGGTCCACCAGTTTCATCACGAAGTCCATGTCGTGTTCGACGATGAGGATGGTCACGCCCTCCTCGCGCAGCTTGCGCAGCAAATCGCCGAGTGCCATCTTTTCCTTGCGGCGCAGGCCGGCAGCCGGCTCGTCGAGCACCAGCAGCACGGGGTCGGCGGCCAGAGCGCGCGCAATTTCCAGAATGCGCTGCGTGCCCAGCGGCAGGCTGCCCGCCAGTTCGTGCGCGCGGTCGCCCAGGCCGATGCGGTCGAGCTGGCGCTGGGCCTCCTGCAGGATCTGACTTTCTTCCGTGCGATCGAGCCGCAGCCCCGCCTTCAGGATGCCCGAGCGCGTGCGCGAGTGCGCACCCAGCGCCACGTTGTCCAGCAGGCTCATGTGCGGGCGCAGCTTCACGTGCTGGAAGGTGCGCGCCAACCCCAGCCGCGCCACCTCGCGCTGCGGCATGCCCGCGATGTCGTGGTCCAGGAAGCGCACCTGGCCCGCGCTCATCGGCAGCGTGCAGGTCAGCAGGTTGAACATGGTCGACTTGCCTGCACCGTTGGGCCCGATCAGCCCGACGATCTCGCCGGCCTTCACGTCGAAGCTCACGTCGTTCACCGCAACCAGCCCGCCGAAACGCTTGACCGCACCATTCACCGACAACACCTGCGAGCCGCGTTCGGGCAGCGTGCGATGCGGCAACGGTTCGACCGGCGGCGCCTCGTGGCGCGACGGTCCTTGCGCAGCACCGCGACGACGCGTCCAGCGTCGCAGCAGGCCCATCACGCCGCCGCGCGCAAAGTGCAGCAGCAGGATGAACAGCGCGGCGAAGGCCACGGCCTCCAGCTGGCCGGCGCGTTGCGTGAGCATCGGCAGCACGTCCTGCAGGCCGTTCTTCAGCACCAGCACCAGCGCGGCGCCAACCAGCGCACCACCCAGCTGACCGAGACCGCCGGCCACCGCCATCAGCAGGTACTCGATGCTGGCGCGCACGTCGAAGGGCGACGGGCTCACGAAGCGGTTCATATGCGCATAGAGCCAGCCCGCCAGCCCCGCGAACAGCGCGGCCGTCACGAACAGCGACAGCCGCACGCGGTACGCATCCGCCCCCACGCTCGCCAGCAGCGTCGCACCGCCGCGCAGTCCGCGAATCGCGCGCCCCGGCCGCGACTGCAGCAGGTTGTAGCTGAACAGGCAGGCCAGGCCGACCACCACCCAGATCAGGTAGTACATCGCGCGCGGGTCGGCCAGCGACCATCCCGCGACCTGCAGCGCCGGAATGTTCGACAGCCCCGTGTGCCGACCGAGCGCGTCGACGTTGCCGAACAGCATCGCGATCGACAGTCCCCAAGCGATGGTGCTCAGCGGCAGAAAGTGCCCGCCGAGCCGCAGCGTGAGCATGCCGATGGCAAGCGCCGACAGCCCCGTGAGCAGCAGCGCGAACAGCAGCCCGATCCAGGGCGACATGCCCTGCGTGGTCGTGAGCCACGCCGTCGCATAAGCCGCGATGCCCACGAAGGCCGCCTGCCCGAACGATGTGGCGCCGCCCACGCCCGTGAGCAGCACGAGGCCCAGCGCCACCAGCGCGCCGATGCCGATGTCGTTGAGCAGCGAAACGGTGAAGCTGCCCGCCAGCACCGGCACCAGTGCCAGCACGACGACGAGCCCGGCGATCCACGCCCGGCGCTTGTTGCGGTTGGCGTTCATTGGTCCACCTCGTCTTCTTCCTCTTCGGCGTGCGTGGCCATGAAAGACCGCAGCATGAGCACCGGAATCAGCAGGCTGAACACGATCACGTCTTTCAGCGCACCGCTCCAGAACGAGGCAAAGCTCTCCACCACGCCAACCGCGAGCGCACCAATGGCCGTCATCGGGTAGCTTACGAGCCCGCCGATGATCGCGGCCACGAAAGCCTTCAGGCCGATGATGAAGCCCGAGTCGTAATACATCGTCGTCACCGGTGCGATCAGCACGCCGATCAGCCCCGCCAGCAGCGAGGCGCAGCCGTACGCCAGCAACGCCGTGCGCACCGGCCGTATGCCGACCAGCCGCGCGCCCACCCGGTTCACGGCCGTGGCGCGCAGCGCCTTGCCTGCCACCGTGCGCTCGAACACCAGGAAGAACAACCCGCTCAACACGATGGCCGCTCCCACCATCAACACCACCTGCCCGCTGACCGTGAAGCCATCACCCAGCGTGAACACCGCACTGGTCAGCGGCGTGGTGCGCGAACCCTCGGGCCCGAAGAACAGCAAGCCCAGCCCCGACAGCAAAAAGTGCAGCGCCAGCGACACGATCAGCAGCACCAGCACCGATGCATCCGCGATCGGCTGGAACACCACTCGCGCCAGCAGCGGCGCGATGGGCACCACCAGCAGCACCGCCACCGCGATGTGCACCGCCACCGGCACGCCCGGCCGCGCCGCCAGCCATGCGAGCACGCACGGAATGGCGGGCAGCACACCCCACATCAGCACCGCCTTCGGAATGCGCGCGGCCTCGCCGCGACGCAGCAGGCTGCCGATCTCGGTGGCCAGGGCCAGCGCCGCCAGCACCGCGACCATGCCGATGGTCGGCGGCACACGATCGGTTTCGAAGGCCGCGAGCGACAGGGCCGCAAAGGCCGCGATGTCGCCGAACGGAACGAACACCACCCGCGTGACGGAAAAGATCAACACCAGCCCGAGCCCGGCCAGCAGATAGACGGCCCCGTTGGCCAGGCCGTCGGTGAGGAGAATCAGCGCCACGTCCCATGTCATCGCGCGGCCCTCCGGAAAAACAAAGGCGAGAGGTTCAAGGTGCGAGCTTCCATTGGCCGTTGTCGAGCTTGACGATCACGCGGGCGCGTTCGTCCACGCCGTAGAGACTGCCGGGCTTGAAGGTGTAGACGCCGTGCGTGCCCACCACTTCCTTCGTGCTGAAGATGGCATCGCGCAGCGCCACGCGGAACTCGGGCGTGCCTGGCTCCGCCTTCTTCATGGCGCGCGAGGCGGCATCGACGAACACCAGCCAGCCGTCGAACGAGTAGGCCGAGAAGGCGTCGCTGGTCGGTGCGTTGTTGACCTTCTGGAACACGGCGCGGAAGTCGGTCGCGATCTTCTTGGTCGGGTAGCTGTCCGGCAGTTGCTCGGCCACGATCACCGGGCCGGTGGGCATCAGCGCGTTCTGGCCGGCTGCACCGACCACGCGCACGAAGTCGGGGTTGATCAAGCCGTGCTGGCCGTACACGCCGCCCTTGAAGCCGCGCTCCTGCAGCGCGAGAAACGGCAGCGCCCCCGGCGTGCCGGCGCCGCCGGTCATCACCGCGTCGGGCCGCAACGCCACGATCTTCAGCACCTGCCCCGTCACCGAGGCGTCGGCACGCGCATAGCGCTCGTTGCTCACCACCTTGATGCCGGCGCCGGGCGCGGCCTTCATCAGCGCGTCGTAGACCAGGTCTCCCCAGGCGTCGGAGAAGCCGATGTAGCCCACGGTCTTAACGTTGTTGCGCTTCATGCGCTCGACGACCGCATCGATCATCAACTGCGTCGGCTGCGCCACCGTCATCACCCAAGGGTTCTCGTTGGGGTCGAGCAGGATGGGCGTGAGGCCGATCATCGGCGTCTTTGCTTCCTTGCCCACCTGCGCCATCGCAATGGCGGCCGGCACGCCCGATGTGCCCATGAGCACGTCGACCTTCTCCTCCTCGATCAGCTTGCGCGCGTTGCGCCCGGCCGTGGTGGGGTCGGAGCCGTCGTCGAGCACGACGAGCTGGATCTTGCGGCCGTTCACCTCGCCCTTGTAGGCCAGCGCGGCCTGCATGCCCTTGGCGTAGGGCACGCCCAGCGAGGAGTTGGGCCCCGACAGCGACACGCTGAGGCCGACCTTGAGGTCGGCCGCGAACGCGCTCGCTATGCCACAGGCGGTCAGCGCCGCGGCGAGGGTGCCGCGCGTCAGGATCTGCATCAGGCTCTTCATGTCGTAGCTCCGGTGAGGATTGTTGGAATGGACAGGTGGGTAACTCAGATGAACAACTGGATGGCCGGCAACGCGCGCGGGGCGTTGAGCAGGTCGACGCGCTTCTCGCGGATCAGCCAGCCGGTGGAGGTGCGAACAAGGTGATGGCGGGCGGTGCCGCTCAGCAGGATCTGGTCTTCGCCGCGCGCCTCGACGTAGAGGAACGGCGTGCGCAGCCATGCCTCGTCGCCCTCCTCGCGCTCGATGCGAGAAGGCTGCAGCACATGCTGGCTATGGCTCGCAGGATGCTGCGAATGCGCGCGCGGGTTCTTGAGGCGGTCGACGCGCAGCTGCAGCAGCAGCCGGTCTTCATAGGCCAGCGAGTTGTGCGAGAACGGGTCGGCCTGCGCCGCACCGAGCAGCGGCACCCAGTAGTGGCCGTCTTCGGCGAACAGGGTCAACCAGTCGTCGAAGCGTCGCTCGTCGAGCAGCGCCGCCTCGTGGGCGACGAAATCGCGCGGGTCCGTCATGCCGCAGCCTCCATGCCCGCCGCCATGGACTTCGCCCAGGCGCGGAACTGGTTGCGCATCAGCAGTTCGTTGGTGCCGTTGGTGGTGACCGTGGTTTGCTGCGTCTCGGCCGGGTCGTAGTTGCGGTGCAGGCTCACCCACTCGTTGCCGCCGGCGCGCAGGCCCTGCTGGATGCTCTCGAACAGGTGCACATCGTCGTGCGCGACCACCGACATCGGCGAGAACACGAGGCGGTTGTAGCTCATGGCGCGCTCGAACAGCAGCGCGGGCGCACCCGCCGCACGGAAGCTCCAGGCCTCGATCAGCGTGCGGTTGGCCGCCAGCGGGCGAATCACGCGAATGGCCTGCGGCGAGCCCTTGACCGACAGGCTCGGATAGAACACCGAGTTCTGCGGCGAGCGCTGCAATATCTCGGTGGCCCGCGCCTCGCCGTGCGCGGCGCGCATCGCGGCTTCGTACTCGGGCAGCTGCGCATAGTTGGAGTGGATGCTGAAGTTCACCCCCAGCACGCTGTGCCCGTTGGCGAACACGCGCCCGCCCATCTTGTCGAAGAACTCGTAGCCCGAGCCGAATGGCAGTATCTGCTCCATTGCCATCGGCTTGGGGTCCGTGGGCGCATGGCCTTCCCACAGCGCCTCGGCCGCCTTGGTGGCCGACTCGTGCGTCGACATCGGGTGCACCGTGTCGTTGATGTTCTCCAGGTACATCTTCCAGTTGCAGTGGACGATGTTGCGCAGCACACCTCCGCCCACTGTCAGCTTGCCTTCGGGCGAGCGGCCGACCATGTTGTCGATGGCGCCCAGCACCTCGCCGAAGTAGTCCTCGAACGAAGGCCCGGTGTCAGACAACCGCACGAACACGAAGTCGCGGTACACCTTCACGTGCTTCACCACCGACAGCCCCTGCCCCGATTCGCAGGCCTTGAGCTGCGTGCCCTCATAGCCGTTCTTCAGCGGCAGCCCGAGCGGTGCGCCGTCGAGCTTGTAGGTCCACGCGTGGTACGGGCAGCGGAAGAACCGGCCGGTGTTGCCGCTTTCGTCCGTCACCAGCTGCGTGCCCTTGTGGGCGCAGCGGTTGTAGAGCACGTGCACATCGCCATCGGGCTGGCGCACCATCAGCAGCGGCCGTCCCGCAATGTCCTGCGTGACGAAGTCGCCGGCCTCGGGCACCTGGCTCGCGTGGCCGAGGAAGACCCAGGTGTTGGCGAACAGGTTCTCCTGTTCCAGCGCGAAAAGCTCCTCGCTGAGGTACAGGTCGCGGTGCACCCGGTCGTCCTGCACCAGCGCCGCGACGAGATCGGGGCGGTTGCGATAGATGGTCATGGCGATGTGCTCGGTGGTTCGGCGGAAACTACGGAACCAGCTTCCACTGGCCCTTTGTCATCTGCACGATGACCACGCCGCGCTGGTCGGAGCCATAGCGGTCGTCGGGCTTGAAGGTGTAGATGCCGTGCGTGCCCACCAGCTCCTTCGTGCTCACGATGGCGTCGCGCAGCGCCGTGCGGTACTGCGGCGTGCCCGGTTCGCCCTTGGTGCGCGAGGCCGCATCGGCCAGCAGCAGGTAGGCGTCGTAGGTGTACGACGAGAAGGCATCCGTCGGCACCGCGCCATTGACCTTCTGGTAGGCGTTGCGAAAGCCCATCGACACCTTCTTGATCGGGTTGCTGTCAGGCAGCTGGTCGGCCACCAGCACCGGTCCGCTCGGCACCTGCAGGCCTTCGATGGAAGCGCCGCCCACGCGCACGAAGTCGGCGTTGATGAGGCCGTGCGTGCCGTAGATCTTGCCCTTGTAGCCACGCTCGGCCAGCGCGATGTAGGGCAGCGCGCCGGGCGTGCCCGAGTTGCCGGCGAACACTGCATCAGGCCGCGACGCGACAATCTTCAGAACCTGCCCGGCCACGGACGAATCGCTGCGCGCATAGCGCTCGTTCGCCACCACCTTGATGCCGGCGGCGTCGGCGCTCTTCACCAGCGAGTCGTAGGCCAGGTCACCCAGTGCGTCCGAGAAGCCGATGAAGGCCACCGTCTTCACGCCCGACTTCTTCATGCGCTCGACCACGCCAGCGACCATGAGCGGGAACGGCTGCGACACCGTCACCGTCCACGCGCCCTCGGGGCCGGCGATGGTGACCGGCGTGGGCGAGATCAATGGCGTGTTCAGTTCCCTGGCCACCGCAGCGATGGCCATGGCGCCTGGCACGCCGGAGGTTCCGATGAGCACGTCGACCTTGTCCTCGGTCACCAGCTTGCGTGCGTTGCGCCCGGCTGTGGTGGGATCAGAAGCGTCGTCGAGCACGATCAGCTGTACCTTGCGACCGGCAATCTCCGGGTGCTCGGCAATGGCGGCCCGGATGCCCTTTTCGTAAGGAATCCCGAGCGCGGCCACGGGGCCCGAGAGCGAGCTGATGAAGCCGATCTTCAGGTCAGCCGCCATGGCCTGCGAGGCCGCCAGCGCAAGCGCTGTTGCGCCAAGGATATGGGTTAGCTTGTTCTTCATCTCAGGGCACCAGCTTCCATTGACCCTTTTCGAGCTTCACGACGACGCGCGAGCGGTCATCCGAACCATAGCGGTCGGTGGGCTTGAAGTTGTAGACCGAATGCGTGCCCACCAGCTCCTTGGTGCTCACGATGGCATCACGCAGCGCCAGCCGGAATTGCGGAGTGCCAGGCTCAGCCTTGCTGGCCAACGCGCGTTGCGCAGCATCGAGATAGATCAGCCACGCATCGAAGCTGTAGGCCGAGAAGGTGTCGGTGGGCGCTGCGCCGTTGGCCTTCTGGTAGGCAGCGCGGAAGTCCATCGCGATCTTCTTCATCGGGTTGTTGTCGGGCAGCTGCTCGGCTACCACCACCGGGCCCGTGGGCGCCAGCAGGCCTTCGACCGACGGGCCACCAACGCGGATGAAGTCGGGGTTGATCAGCGAATGCATGCCGTAGATCTTTCCCTTGTAGCCGCGCTCGGTGAGCGCGAGGTACGGCAACGCACCGGGCGTGCCCGACGCACCGGTGATCACCGCGTCGGGCCGCAGCGCCACGATCTTCAGCACCTGGCCGGCCACCGACGAATCGCTGCGCGCATAACGCTCGTTCGACACCACCTTGACGCCCGCCGTGGGCGCCGACTTCATGAGTGCGTCGTACACCAGGTCGCCCCAGGCGTCGGAGTAGCCGATGTAGGCCACCGTCTTCACGCCGGCCTGCTTCATCTTCTCGACCATCGCGCCCATCATCAGCGGCGCGGGCTGCGGCAACGTCACCATCCATGCACCTTCTTCGCCTGCCAGGTCGGCATTGGCGATGGAGATCAGCGGGGTCTTGGTTTCACGCGCCACGCCGGCAATGGCCAGCGAGCCCGGCGCTCCGGCCGTGCCGATGATGACGTCGACCTTGTCTTCCTCGATCAGCTTGCGCGCATTGCGCGCCGCCGTGGACGGGTCTGACGCATCGTCGAGCTGGATCACCTGGACCTTGCGGCCTGCGACCTCCGACTTGTAGGCGACTGCCGCCTTCATGCCCTTGTCGTACGGAATGCCGAGCGACGACACCGGCCCCGACATCGAAGTGATGAAGCCGACCTTGAGATCGGCGGCCCACGCGCCCGCGGCGCTCAGCGCGCCGAGGCCCGCGGCAATGGCCGCGAGTGTGCGAATTCGGTTCAGGACTTTCATGGCGAGGCTCCAGAGGTGGTTTTGGATGAACGTGAGGAAAGCAAAAAACTCAGAGGGCGAGACTTCCGACGCTGGTGCCGCCGCACACATACAGCACCTGGCCCGTGACGAAGCTGTTCTCGGCATCGGCGAAGAAACGCACGGCGCGTGCCACATCGGCTGATTCGCCGAGGCGCTTGACGGGCACCGAGGCTGCGAGCGCGTGTTCCTTCTCGCTGCCGGCTTCGACCACGTCGTAGAACATGTCGGTGCGGATCGGCCCCGGGGCCACCACGTTCACCGTGATGCCGTCAGCGGCAAGCTCCAGCGCCCAGGTGCGCGCCATGCCCAGCATGCCGGCCTTGGTGGCCGAGTAGCTGGTGCGCGTGGCCAGCCCCAGCGCGGCGCGTGACGACAGCAGCACCACGCGGCCGAAGCGCTGTGCACGCATCGCGGGCAGCGCACCTTGCACGAGCTGAATGGCACAGCCCAGGTGCAGGTCGACCAGTGCGTCGAGGTCGTCGAGCTTTACTTCGGGCAGCAGCGCGGCGCGGATGACGCCTGCGTTGTGGACGATGGTGGTCGGCGCGAAGCGTTCGACCAGTTCGCGCACCGCCTCGCCGGTTGCGGCGCGGTCGCTCAGGTCGACCTCGATGCTGTGCAGCTTCGGGTGGTCGATCTCGGCCTTGCGGCGCGCGAGCGACATCACCTCGTAGCCCTGCGCGAGCAAGTCCTCGCAGATCGCCTTGCCGATGCCGGCGCTGCCGCCGGTGACGGCCGCGACCTTGGGCGCCGCGCTCATGCCGAGGCTCCCACCAGGGCCAGCACGCGCAGCGGGCTGCCGCTGCCCTTCTCGATCTTCAGCGGCGGGCAGATCAGCACCGCGCCGGCCGGTGGCAGCAGGTCGAGGTTGCTCAGGCACTGCAGTCCGTAGCGTCCCGCGCCGTGCATGTAGTAGTGGCACGGATACGGTGGCCGCAGGTGATAGCCCTGCCCCGCGTCGGTGCCGATGGCTTCGGAGCCGAAGCCCAGCACGTCGCGCTGCTCGACCAGGAAGCGCACGGCCTCGGTGCTCGGGCCCGGCGTGTGCTGGCCCGTCTCGTCGAAATTCTGGTACGCCTCGGGGTCGCTGCGCTTGGACCAGTCAGTGCGCATCAGCACCCAAGCGCCTTTCGGGATGCGGCCATGCGCCGCCTCGTAGCGCTCGATGTCGGCCACGCTCAGCAGGTAGTCGTCGTTCGACTGCACATCGGCCGAACAATCGATCACGCAGGCCGGCGCCACGAAGTGCTGCACGGGAATGGTGTCGACCGAGTTGTTCGGCAGGTCGCGGCCCGAGATCCAGTGGATCGGCGCGTCGAAGTGCGTACCTGTATGTTCGCCGCAGGAAAAGTTGTTCCAGTACCAGCCCGGGCCACGCTCGTCGTACTTCGACACTTCCTCGATACGGAAGGGCCAGCATTGGCCCATCTCGGGCGGCAGCGCGATCTGCGGGAACTCGGGCGTGAGCGTCTGCGTGAGGTCGATCACGCGGATGCGGCCACTGGCCATTGCGGTCACCAGGCCGCCGAGGATTTCGGCGGCGGACATCAGTTCGGTTGTCGTGGTCATTCGTATGGCTCCTGTCTCAGCCGCCCGCCGCGAGCTCGCGCTCGAGCACCTTGGGGTTGTCGCGCCAGCGCTCCAGCCACTCCTGCGCCACGTCACCGGGGTAGACGTCTTCCACGCCGTCGCGCAGCGCCTTCACGATGGCGTTGGCCAGCGCTGTGGGTGCGAGCTTGGGTGGTGGCGTGTGCTGGTTCCATTCGTCGTCAATGGGCCCCGGGAACACATTGATCACGCGGATGCCGGCCGGCCGCATCTCGGCACGCAGGCACTGCGCGAGCGAGTGCGCTGCGGCTTTCGACGCGCTGAAGGTGCCGTGCGGCGGGAAGTTGCTGAGCGCGTAGATCGACAGCAGGTTGACCCAGGCTGTCGCGCCGGTTGCGCCGTCGGCCGAGCGGCCCTTCAGCGCGGGGCCGAACTCCTGCGCCAGACGAAGCAGGCCGAAGTAGTTGATGTCCATCTCGGCCTTGGCCACGTCGGTGCCGCGCCGCGCTCCGATGCCGAAGGTGCGGTGCACCTCGGCGTTGTTGATCACGATGTCGACCTTGCCGCCGATGGAGCCCGCAAGCTCCGTCACCTGGCGGCCGTTGGTCAGATCGAGCGGCACCAGCGTGACCTGCGGCAGCGCCGAGATGTCGTCGAGCCCGTCGCCCATCTTCTTCCAGGGCTCGGCATGGCCGACCCAGACGATGTCGGCGCCAGCCTTCACCAGCGCGCGCACGATGGCCTGGCCGGTCTCGGTCTTGCCGTCGGTCACCAGCGCCTTGCGGAACTTCGGGTCGCTGGTCATTTCGCGAAGCATCTTGTCGTCGGCCATATGGGCACTCCCTTCATTCGGAAAACCAATGAGAACGGCCTGCCCCGCGCGGTCGAGCCGGGCGCCGACACGCACGCGTTGCGGCGCATCGCCGACTTCGCCGTGCAGGTGGACCATGAGCGTCGGGCCGGCATCGAGATGCACCAGGCCCAGCCGCCAGGGCAGCCGCTCGCGGAAGAACAAGTCGTTGCTGTGATGCAGCGTGGTGCTGCCGAGCAGCTCGCCCTCGCCGCTCTGCTGGCGCCAGCGCAAGGCGGCCGAGAGGCACTTGTGGCAGACCTCGCGCGGCGGGTACTGCACCGTGCCGCAGTCTTCGCAGGTCTGCAGCTCGAAGCGGCCTTCGGCGGCAGCAGCCGTGAGGCCGAGCGCCACGCGGCCACGCGCGCCGGGCGGCAGGTTCATCTGCCGGGTGCGCAGCACCGGGTTCTTGCGCGGGGGGCGCATCATCGGCATGGTCATAGCGCCTCCGCCGGGCCGCCCCAAGGCAGGTGCGCGGCCCCCTCGGGGGGCAGTGCAGCCGCGAAGCGGCAAACGTGGGGGTACATCATTCCGGTCTCCCCAGGATGACGGCGCCTGTGCACAGGCAGCGGTCGTAGGTCACCATGCCGAAGCCGGCGACCAGGCCCAGCTGTGCATCGGGCACGGTGCGTGGGCCTGCTTGATCAGTCAGCTGGCGGATCGTCTCGACCATGCCGAGGAATCCGCCCGCCGCGCCGGCCTGCCCTGCCGAGAGCTGCCCGCCGCTCGTGTTGTTCGGAAAGCTGCCGTCGAAGGTCATGGTGTGCGATTGCACGAAGGCCGGGCCCTCGCCCTTCTCGCAGAAGCCCAGGTCTTCGAACTGCATCATCACGATGACGGGGTAGTCGTCGTAGGTCTGCACGAAGTCGAGCTCGATGGGCTGGATGCCGGCCTGCGCATACAGGTCGTCGCGGTCCTTGCGCCATCCGCCCTGCACCATCACGGGGTCTTCGGCGTAGGCGTTATGGCGCTCGATGGCGCCGCGGATCACCACGTGCGCCAGGCCCAGGTCGCGCGCGCGCTCCTCGCTCATCACGAGGAAGGCATCGGCGCCCGCACAGGGCATCACGCAGTCGAACAGGTGGATCGGGTCGGAGATGGGCCGCGCGGCCATGTACTCGTCGAGCGTCAAGCCCTTCTTGAACATCGCGTTCGGGTTGCCGAGCGCGTTGGTGCGCTGGTCGACGCAGATGCGGCCGAAGTCTTCGCGCTTCGCGCCGTAGGTGCGCATGTAGTTGGCGGTGATGAACGCGAAGATCGAGTTCGGGCCGCCAGAGCCGTAGGGGTAGCTGGCATCGCGCGCGAAGTTGCTGAAGCTGCCCAGCGTCTGGCGGAAAGAATCGACGTGGTTGGTGTCGGCACCCACGCAAGCCACGATGTCGGCATCGCCCGCCTGCACCGCCCGCGCCGCGCGGCGCAGGCACATCACGCCAGATGCGCCGCCGGTAGGCACATGGTCGAGCCAGCGAGGCGACAGGCCCAGGTGCTGCGTGACACCCACGGCCGTGTCGGGCGCGAGCGAGAAGCTGCTGAGGCACAGGCCGTCGATCTGCTCCTTGGCCACGCCGCTGGCATCGACCAGCGCCTCGATGGCCTGGCCGATGAACCAGTGCGCGGTGCGCGTGGAGTAGCGCACGTAGGGCACGGTCACGGGCACCGCGACCGCGACGCCTTCGTAGGAGAGCCGTCGTTTCGTCGTCATGCCTGCCTCTTCTTCATGGCGCGTGTGTCGACGCAATGGCCCTGGCCCGGCAGCGACTGCGCCATTTCGCGCAGCTGGCCGCGCTGGATCTTCTGCGAAGGCGTGAGCGGCAGCGCGTCGACGAAGGCCACGTAGCCGGGTGCCTTGTAGTACGCCAGCTGGGCCAGCGCGTGTTCGACGATGCTGGCGGCGATCTGCACGCGCTGCGAGGCATCGGCGCCTTCGCGCATCACGATGCAGGCCAGCACCTCGTCACCGCGCACCGCATCGGGCGTGGCTGCTACGGCCGAAGTCTTCACCGCCGGGTGCTGGTTGAGCACGCTCTCGACCTCGACGGCGGAGATGTTCTCGCCGCTGCGGCGGATCACGTTCTTCTTGCGGTCGACGAAGAAGAAGTTGCCCTCGGCGTCGCGGCGCACCAGGTCGCCGGTGTGGAACCACCCGTCGGCCCAGGCTTCGCGCGTGGCCTCCTCGTCCTTCAGGTAGCCGGAGAAGAAATAGCGCTTCGGGTCATTGCCGGCCGAACGCACCAGCAGTTCGCCCGGTGCATCGACGCCGACGTCGCTGCCATCCTCACCCATGAGGCGAATCTCGACGAAATCTTCCTGCCGCCCGAAACAGCTGGTGCCCACGAGGCGCGGCTCGCGGTTGGCCATGATGCAGGCGGCCGCGCCGGTCTCCGTCATGGCCCAGGCCTCGACCAACGGGAAACCGAAGCGCTCCTCGAAGGGCGCATGGTTCTTGCGGTCGACACCGGCGCCGAAGCCCCAGCGGATGGCGTGGTCGCGGTCAGCCGCCGATGCGGGCGCAGACAGCAGCATCGCCGGCATCACGCCGAGGTAATGCACGATGGTCGCGCCGCTTTCCTTCGCACTGGCCAGCCAGGTCTTCGGATGGAAGCGATCAAGCTGCACCAGGCAACCGCCCGCAACCAGCACCACCATGGTGGAGAAGGCCATCGCGTTCATGTGGTTCAGCGGCAGTGGCGTGATGACGCGTTCCTTGTCAGGCCGGATGCCGCACACACCATCGAGCGCCGCATACCACTCGCCCGCGCGCAGGAAGTAGGCGTTGCTCAGGATGCAGCCCTTGGGGCGGCCCGTGGTGCCGGATGTGTAGAGCAGGCCGCATTCGGTGTCGGCGCCCACGGGCTCATGGGCGCGCGGTGCGGCGGTCTTCGCTGGCGGCACGGCGTCTTCAGGCCCCATCGTCTCGAAAGCCACGCCCGCCTGCGCCGCCGCGGCACGCAGGTCGGCCGCGCGCGCCGGCAGCGTCACGGCCAGGCCGATTTCACTGTGGCCGATCAGGTAGACCAGCTCGGCCGAGCGCATCTCGGCGTTGATCGGCACCACGCTCACGCCCAGTGCGTTCAGCGCGAGCCAGTGGAAGATGAAGGCCGGCCGGTTCTCCAGCAACAAGCCGACGCGATGGCCGTGCCCGTAGCCGGCTTGCGCGTAGGCCGTGCGCAGGCGTTCGATCTGTGCGGCAGCCTCGCCCCAGCGGATGGCGCCTGCTTCGATGCCATAGGCGGCCGCAGTCACCGATTCGGTGAACAGGAATTCGGCTTGCGGCGTGCGCGCCGCGGTGGCCGCAAAAACGTTGTGGACGGTGGCGAGAGCGGTGGAGTCTTGCATCGCGTCCCTAGATGAAGAGCTGCACGGCCGGCAGGGCCGCGTCGCAGTTGAGCAGGTCGACGCGCTTGAGCGTCATGCGCAGCGCGCCATCCTGCACCGTGAGGTGGTGGAAGAAGGTGCCGACGTAGAACTGCAGTTCGTCACCCTGCGATTCGGTGTAGTGGAACCCTGTGCGCACCAGGTAGCGGTTGGCCTCGGCATCGAACTGTTCGACCACCGGCACTTGCAGCAGGTGGTGGCAGCGGCTCGGCGGCTGCTGCGAGAAAGCGCGCGGGCTCTTCAAGCGCTCGATGCGCAGGTCGCGCAGCAGCTTGTCTTCGTACAGGTGCGAGGTGTGGTTGAGGCCGTCTTCCTGGTCGGGCACGAGCGGCACCCAGTAGAAGGCGTCGTCGGTGAAGAGCGCGTTCCACTCTTCGTAGCGCCGCGTGTCGAGCAGGTGTGCTTCGTTCACGACGAAGTCGATCAGGTCCTGGCGGGTGACTTCGGTACCGGCCATTACATCGTCTCCGTCATGCGTTGCACCCAGCTGCGGTACTGGTTGCGCATGGGCAGCTCGTTGGTGCCGCCCGTTGTGATCTCGCCGCCCTTCAACTCGGAGGGGTCGTAGTCGCGGTGCAGGCTCACCCACTCGTTGCCGCTTGCGTGCAGCCCGGCCTGCATGCCACGGTAGGCCTGCAAGTCGTCATGCCCCACCACCGAGAACGGCGAGTTGATGAGCCGGTTGTACATGGTGGTGCGCTGCAGCAGCTCGGGCGGCGCGCCCTTGAGGCGGAAGGTCCAGCTCTCGATCAGCGTCTTGTCGGCAGAGATCGGCTTGACCACGCGAATCGCCTGGATCGCGCCCTTGATCGTGAGGTTCGGGTAGTACACGGTGTTGTGCCGCGCCATGCCCAGGATCTGCGCCGTCTTCTCCTCGCCGTAGCGCGCCTTCATGGCGTCGTCGTACGCGGGGATCGCCTTGTACTTGCTGTGGATGCTGAAGTGCACGCCCGTGAAGCTGTGGCCGTTGTCGTAGGTGCGGATGCCCATGTCCTCGAAGAACTTGTAGTCGGACATGAAGGGCGCGAACTGCTCTACCGCCATGGGCTTGGGCTCGTCCTCGGGCTTGTCGGCCCACATGCGCTTGGCGGTGCCGGCGGAAGATTCGTGCGCCACCATGGGGTGCATGGTGTCGTTGAGGTTCTCGACGAACATCTTCCAGTTGCACTGGTGCATGAAGCGCAGGCAGCCGCCCGCAATTTCGAGCTCGCCTTCGGGCGAGCGGTCGGCCATGTTGTCGATGGAGCTCAGCGAGTCGCCGAAGTATTCGTCGAAGTCGGGGCCCGCGTCGTTGATCTTCACGAAGATGAAGCCGCGGTGGCTGCGCACGTGCTTCACAGTGGTGAGGCCCTTGCCCGACTCGCACTCGTGCAGTTGCGTGTGCTCATAGCCCGTCTTCAGCGGAATCGCCAGCGGTGCGCCGTCGGTCTTGAATGTCCAGGCGTGGTACGGGCAGCGGAAGAATTTTCCGGTGTTGCCGCAGGGCCCGTTCACGAGCCGCGAGCCTTTGTGGGCGCAGCGGTTCATCATGGCGCGCACGCTGCCGTCGGAGTGGCGCACGATGATCAGCGGGCGGCCCGCGATCTCGTTGCTGATCCAGTCGCCGGGCTTGGGCAGTTGGCTTTCATGGCCGACGTAGTTCCAGGTGTTGGCGAAGAAATGCTCCTGCTCCAGCTCGAACAGTTCCTGGCTGGTGTACAGGTCGCGGTGCACGCGATCATGCTGCACCAGCGCGCGGATGGCATCGGGGTTGTCTCGGTACGAGGTCATGGTTCTCATGGCTCCTTGCTTCATCAGATGTCGAGCACCAGGCGCGCACCCTTGGCGCGCGAGATGCAGATCTGTATGACGTTGCCTTCCGCCTTCTCTCGGGCGGTGAGCACGTAGTCGCGGTGGTCGATCTCGCCTTCGAGCACGGGCACCGCGCACACGCCGCATTCGCCGCGCTTGCAGTCGAACATCGGGTCGCAGCCGTTCTCTATCAGGCAGTCGAGGATGCTCTGGTCGGCCGGCACGGTGAAGCGCTGGCCCGACTGGGCGAGCTCCACCTCGAAGGGCTGATCGCCTTCTTCCGCGACGGGCTCGGTGAAAAGCTCGAAGTGCACGCGGTCATGTTCCCAGCCGCGCGCCTGGGTGCGCTCGAGCACGGCGTCGAGCATGACCTTGGGGCCGCAGACGTAAAGGCGGTCGCCGGTGGGAACGCTGTCGAGCAGCGCGTCGATATCGAGCGGCGTGCCGGCCTCGGCGTCCGCGTGCACGCGCAGGTCATCGCCGAGCAGGGTTTGAAGCTCGGGCAGGAAGGCCATCAGGTCGCGGCTGCGGCCGGCGTAGTGCATGCGCACGGCTGCACCTTCGGCGCGGCGGCGGGCGGCCATGGTGGCGAGCGGCGTCACGCCGATACCACCGGCCACCAGCACGGTGCCACCGGGGCCGGTGTGCAGCGGGAAGTCGTTCTTGGGCGCCTCGATGGCGAGGGTGTCGCCCTCTTTCAGCTGCTCGTGCATGAAGCGCGAGCCGCCCCGGCCTTCGGCCTCCTTGCGCACTGCGATCACGTATTCAGCCGGCGCATTGGTGGCATTGCGCGCCGTGTCGAAGTTGATGAGCGAGTAGTGGCGCCAGTCGGTCTTGCCGTCGGGCAGCGACACCTGCACGCGGATGTGGGCGCCGGCTGCAAAGCCGGGCAGCGCACGGCCGTCTTCGGCGCGCAGGCGCAGCATGCGGATCAGCGGATTCAACGCCCGCGCCTCGACGACGCGCAGTGAGAGGGTGGCTGAGGGTGCGGTCATCTTCGTTGTCTCTTCAGGCCAGTGCGTGCTGTGCCAGTGCGGCCTGCAGCTTGTGGCCATGTTCGTCGGCCAGGGCCGCGTCGCGCAGTTCGCGCAGCGTGGCCGGTGCCAGCGCTGTGCCGGCGCGCTCGACAGCACGCATCACGGTGTCGTAGTTGCGAATGCCGCGTTCGTGCGTATCGCTGTAGCCCTTGACGAGGCGCTGGCACTGGGCCAGCTCGACGGCCAGTTCGGGGTTGCGTTGCGCGGTGGCGGCGATGCGCTGCAGCCATTCCTCGATACGGCGGTTTTCTTCGGCATAGCGCATCGTCGACAGGCGCCAGCGCTTGCATGCCGCCACGATGCGCAGCATGAGGTAGCCGCGCAACGAGCTGGTCTGGATCACCCGGCCGTGCTGCGTGAAGCGCTCGACGAGCTTCTTGGGCATCGTCGAGTTCATGAGCCAGCGGCCGATGCCGCCAGGCAGCGTCTCGCAGATTTCCTGCAGGCGCGGGTGCATGTATTCGTTGATGGCGAGCACCTGGCCCGGTTGTACGCGGGCCTCGCCGCGCACGCGCTCGAAGCGGGTGGCGCGGGTCTTCAGGGCTGCGACGCGGGCGGTGTCTTCGTAGGACATCCAGAGCGCGAGGTGGCGCGCGGTTTCGCGCAGCAGGCGATGGTCGTCGTTGCCCGGCAACGCGGCGATGGCGGCCATGCGATCCAGGTACAGGCTGGCGTAGGCCGGGTCCTGGTAGTCGATGAGACGGCGCACGCCTTCGAGCAGGAAGTCTTGCGCTTGCACCGGGAAGTCGTGTTGCGCCCGTTCGACCAATGCCCGCACGGCCGGGTGGCGCGGTTGCGGTGCTGGCGCGGCGATAGGCACGTCTTTCGCAGGCTCGCCGTCGTCACCGCCCTGTGCGCGAGAGAACGCCGCGCCAAAGGCCTTGAGACTGGGCTTCACGCCCACGCCGCCTCGCTCGATGGTTGCCTCGAACTGCGCGCGGCTGAATGGCAGCACGCCCGAACCTGCCAGCGTGCCGAACAGCACGGCGCTGATCACGCTGCCCGAGGCTTCGGCTGCCTGTGCCATGTCGAAGCGGATGAAGCGCTTGGCTGCCTTGGCGGTGTGTGCGAGAAGCTGGTCGCTGTCGACGCGGCCGTCGCCCAAGGCGCTTTTCTCCGCAATGGAGAAGACACGGTGCGTGGATGCGATCAGCGTGGTGCGGTCGCGCGTGACGAGGCCGCGCTGCACGGCACGCCCGGCCTCCATGAGCTCCGACGCCAGCACCACGTCGACGTCGCCCGGCAGCGGCATCAGCGCGAGCACCGGCAGGCCGCCATCGGCCTCGGCTTGCGCCGTGGGATACAGCTCGACGTAGTAGATGGTCGCGCCGGTGCGCTGGGCCACGCCCGGCACCGAAGTGGTCTGGGCGACGTAGCCGTTGGCCTCGCCCATGTCGACGATCCAGTCGGCCAGCACGCCGCCGCCCTCCCCGCCCATGGCGAGGATGGCAACCTTTATGGGTTGTGCGTTGCTCGTCATTGCTTCAGAAGGCATAGGCTTCACGGCGGCGCGCTTCGCCGCGTTGCAGCCAGCCGATGACGGCGGCGCGCACTCGCTCGCGCAGCACGTCCCAGCGGCTGGGGTTGCTCACGATCTGGGCCTTGTAGAACGACGGGCACAGCACGGCGGCATGCGAGACCTCGCCGCACACACCGCAGCCCACGCAGCTGTCGAGCACAGTCGCGACGGGGTCGGTGCGCAGCGGATCGGGGTTGGGCTTGATCGACAGCGACGGGCAGCCCGACAGGCGAATGCAGGAGTGGTCGCCGGTGCATGTGTCGGAATCGACGCCGAACTTCTCGCGCACCATGCGCTTGCCGTCGGCAATGGCCTTGCGCACCAGCGGCTTCTCGCGGCGCTGCTTGTTGAGCATGCACTCCGACTGGGCGATCAGGACCTTGGGGCCCTTCTTCGTCGTGGTGAGTGCGTCTTTCAGCGCGTCGCGCATGCCTGCCACGTCGTAGGTGCGGCGCAGCGTCTTCACCCACTCCACGCCCACGCCGCGCACGGCGCGCTCGATTTCGTGGCCGGTGCTGCGCGTCTTGTTGACGGCGTGCGACGACAGGATGTCCTGCCCGCCCGTGGCCGAGGTGTAGTTGTTGTCTACGACGATGGTGAGGTTGTCGCTCTTGTTGAAGACCGCGTTCGCTACACCGCTGGTGAGGCCGTTGTGCCAGAAGCCGCCGTCGCCCATCATCGAGATCGCGCGCTTGCCGGCGGGTGCATTGAGCGCCGCGGCACCTGCGCCGCCCAGGCCGTAGCCCATGGTGGTGTTGCCGATGTTGAAGGGCGGCAGGATGGAGAACAGGTGGCAGCCGATGTCGGCGCTCACGTGGTGCGCTCCGAGTTCGCGCTCGACCAGCTTCATGGCGCTGAAGATGGGGCGCTCGGGGCAGCCGGTGCAGAAGCCCGGCGGACGGGCGTGGACTACCTCGCCCAATGCTGTCGACGGTTGCGCGGGCTCGGGTGCGGCATCGATGCCGATGGCCGCCACTTCCTTCAACGGAATCACCTTGCGCACCGGCGCTGGCACCGGCAGCGGTGCCAGGCGTTCGTAGCGCTCGCAGAAGCTGCGCGCGCCCTTGAGCAATTCGGAGGCGGTGTACTCGCCGGCCACCGGCAGCATGTCCTTGCCGTGCAGCGCAGTGGTCGAGCCGGCCTGGCGCAGGATGGTTGCCAGGTTCTGCTCGACGAAGTTGGGCTGCCCCTCTTCCACGACCATCACGGCGCGCTTGCCTTCGCAGAAGCGGATCACCTCGCTCTCGATGACGGGGTAGGCCACGTTCATCACATAGAGCGGCACCTGCGTGTTGCCGTACACGTCGGCCAAGCCCAGTCGCTCGAGGGCACGCAGCAGCGTGTTGTAGCTGCCGCCCTGCACGATGATGCCGATGTCGTCCACATCTTCGGAGAAGAACTCGTTGAGCTTGCGCTCCTCGATGAAGCGCACGGCAGCGGGCCAGCGGTCTTTCACCTTCTCTTGTTCATGCACGAAGCTCGCGGGCGGCAGCACGATACGGCTGACATCGCGCTGCGGGTTCTCGAGCGCGTCTTTCAGCGTGAACTTCGGGCGGCGGTTGTCGCCTGCAATGAAGTGGCCGTGCACGTGGCAGGCGCGAATGCGCAGCTGCAGCATCACCGGCGTGTTACTGGCCTCTGAAAGATCGAAGCCCTGCTTCACCGCATCGACGATGCTCGGCAGGTTGGGACGCGGATCGAGCAGCCAGATCTGCGACTTCATGGCGAAGGCATGGCTGCGCTCCTGCATGATCGACGAGCCTTCGCCGTAGTCTTCGCCGACGATGATGAGCGCGCCGCCGGTGACGCCGCCGGATGCCAGGTTGGCCAGCGCATCAGACGCGACGTTGGTGCCCACGGTCGCCTTGAAGGTGACGGCGCCGCGCAGCGGGTAGTTGACGGAGGCGGCCAGCGTGGCGGCGGCGGTGGCCTCGCTCGCGCTGTTCTCGAAGCGG
The DNA here is from genome assembly GCF_900106655.1 of Variovorax sp. YR634. Lineage (NCBI taxonomy): Bacteria > Pseudomonadati > Pseudomonadota > Betaproteobacteria > Burkholderiales > Comamonadaceae > Variovorax > Variovorax sp. YR634. Next base: position 708,130 of record NZ_FNOL01000001.1, on the reverse strand, counting down.
ATGCCCTGCTCGGCGAGGATGTCCTGCGCGTCGGCCAGCACGTCCATCAGGTGCGAAATGGGTGCGCCCTGGTAGCCCGCCACATAGGAAACTCCCGATTCGAGCAAGGCCTTGGTAACCGCCAGAATGCCCTCCCCACGGAAGACTTCCCCACCAGAAAGCCGCAGCTTCTTGACTTCTTCAACGAATGAACGCTCGGCCATCTGGGTCCTTGTTGTCTATCGTGGGACGATGAGCTTGGGGAGCTGCATCGCGGTTCATATAATGTTGACAAATGAATGTATCCACAATCATGAATTACCCTAGACATGCAAACAGCGTGCCCGCGGCGACTGTGAGGTGCCTTCATGGCTGAAGAACAACCCGTCGAATCGCATCGCTTCGTCGATGACTACCTGCCGGCACTGCTTGCGCAGGCCAGCCAGCTGATCTCCTCGGAGTTCCACGAGGTTGCGCGGCAGCAGGGCTTCTCCGTATCGGAGTGGCGCGTGATGGCATCGCTCGCCGGCAGCGAGCCGATCAGCATCGGCCAGCTCGCGCAGGTGACGGTGACCAAGCAACCCACGGTGACGCGGCTGCTGGACCGCATGGAATCACGCGGACAGGTCGAGCGCCTGCCCCACGAAAGTGATCGCCGCATCACGCTGGTGCGCATCACGCGCAAGGGGCTGAAGGCGGTCGAGCACCTGATGGAACTGGCACGCGACCATGAGCGGCGCGTGCTCGAACCCTTCGGGCTGCGACGCGCCGAAGAGCTCAAGCAGACGCTGAGGCAGATGATCGACCTGCACGTGCATGTGCCGGTCGAGGAGCCGCAAGAAGACTGAGCTTGCTCGCTCGCCTCTCCGCTCAGAGGCGGGGCACGAGGACGGCGCGGCCGCGGTGGCCGCGCTGTGCGATCCATTCAAGCGCGTGGGCTGCATCGGCAAATGCGAACGGCTGCACGTCGAGGTGCAGGCGGCCATCGGCCAGCCTCGCGAGCAATTCGGGCGCCGCTGCACGGCCGACGGCTTCACGTCGAAACATGTTGAGAGGCAACAGCGCAACATCGCGTTGCAGGAAGTGCGCGATGTCGAGCTGCAGCGTCGGGCCGGCGGTGTAGCCGACCAGCACGGCACGGCCGCCTGGCCGCACCGAAGGCAGGACCTTGGCGAGCACATCTCCGCCGACCGTGTCGATCAGCAGATCGGCGCTGGCAGCGGATGGCGGCGCGGCATCTGGGTTCACTGCCGTCACCGTGCATCCTGCGTCCCGTGCGAGTTGCATCACGAGCGAGCCGACGGCGCCGCTCGCGCCGGTCACGAGCACCTGCTCACCGGCCTGCAGCTTCGCGACTTCGTGCAGCGCCACCCATGCCGAGGTCGTGGGCGAGAAGAAAGCAGCGCCCAGCGCCATCGGCACCGCATCCGGCAACAGGCCCAGCGCTTCGTCGGGCGCATCGATCTGCTCGCACCAGGTGCCGTCGAAGAGCGTGCCGAGCCCGCTGCCGCGCAGCCACACGCGCTGGCCGACGGCATACCGTTCGCTTGCCATCACTACACCTGCAGCCTCCACGCCAGGCGTGTAGGGCAACGGAGGATGGCGAAGGAAACTGCCGCGCCACACTGTGCGATCGATGTGCCCGACCGTTGCGGCTTCCATGCGCACCAGGGTGCGGCCCGGCCGCGCGACAGGGTCGGCAATCTCCTCCAGCACGGGGATCGCATCGAATCCGTGAATGCGCACTGCCTTCACGGCAGCGTCTCCAGAAAATCGAGCACCGTACGCGCGAAGGCTTCAGGCATCTGGTCGGGCAGCGGCACCATGCCGCCTTCGATGTCGACGATGCGTGCTTGCGGCAGGTGGTGCTGCAGCTCCTCGGCATGCGGCGCCGCGAACGGGTCGGCGGTGGCGCGAACGATCAGCGTGGGCTGCGTGACGCGACTAATGCGCTCTTCCATGCGGTACGACGCGACGGCGCGATGGCCCTCTTCGACACGCTTGACCTTCAATGCATCGAGCACGAAGGCTTCGAGCAGGTCGGGACGTCCTAGCGGATAGAAACCTTGGCGCTTTTGCCACAGCGCTGCGAGGTGAGAGCCGTCTTCGCTCGGCGCGACTTCGTCGATGGGTGGACGTTGTGCTCGTGCCTTGCGAAAGGGCTCGTCGGTGTACGGCGTCGAAGACAGCACCAGGCTGCGAACGCGCTCAGGAAACGCTGCCGCGAGTTCGACCGCGATAACGCCGCCTGTGTGATGCCCCACCACGTCGGCCTGCGCGATGCCCAGCGCATCCAGCAGTTCACAGGCCACGCGTGCCCATTGCCCGATGCTCGCCGGCACTCCGCCGTCGGCCGAATCGCCGAAGCCGGCTGTGTCCATCGCAATGGTCCGACGATGCGCGCCGATCAACGGCAGCACTGCGCGGTACTCGGCCCAGCTGCGCGGCGACTGATGCAGCAACAGCACGGCCGGCGCCTGGTGGTCGCCGCACGCCGCGTAGTGCACCTGCCCCACCGACAGGTCGGCAAAGGCGCGGCGGATGCTCATGGCAAGGTCTCGTCCGCGGGCGCGCGCCAAAGGCCCGCATGCCGCAGTTCGCCGAGCGTGCGCGAGAGCACGTCACGCCGGTAGGCCGCGATGTCGCGGCCTTCGTAGTCGTAGAAGCCGCTGCCGCTCTTGAGGCCCAGCCGGCCCTGCTCGACCATGCGGCCGACGATGGCTGGCGCGGTGTAGCGGCCGGCGTCGAGCGAGGCCGACATCTCGCGGCTCGCGTGATGCAGGATGTCGCAGCCGCCGAAGTCGATGAACTCGACCACGCCCAGCGCGGCGAAGCGCAGACCCAGGCCGTAGCGCGTGGCCTTGTCGATTTCTTCGGCGGTGGCGGCACCTTCCTCGATCATTCGCGCGGCTTCGTTCATCACCAGCGCCTGCAGGCGCGGCACGATGTAGCCTGGCGAGGCACCGCAAACCACGGGCAGCTTGCCGATCTCTTCCATCAGCGTCTTGGTGCGGGCGAGCACGGCGGCGTCGGTGCCGGGGTGGCAGCTCAGCTCGACCACGGGGATCACGTAGGCCGGGTTGAGCCAATGCATGTTGAGGAAGCGCCCGGGCAGCCGCACCAATGACGCCAGCTGCGTCACGAGGATGCTGCTGGTGGTCGAGGTGAGGATCGCGTCGTCGCGGCAATGGCGGTTGAGCTGCTCGAAGGCCTCGCGCTTGGCTTCCATGGTTTCGGGGACGCCTTCGAACACGAGTTCGGCTGCGGCCAGCGCCTGCGGGGCGGCCGCGGCGTTGACGAAGTCCACGCGCGCGGCGATGCGCTCGATCTGCGATGCGTCGATCACGCCGAGTTGCGCGAGACCCGAGAGGCTGGCTTCGATCTCGGCCTTTGCTTCATCGCGCAGGCGCTGCCAGGCTTCGTCGCTGCGCGGGCGCAGGTCGATCAGCGAGATGCGATGGCCGGCATAGGCGAATGCGATGGCGATGCCGCGCCCCATGCGGCCCGCGCCGACCGCCGCGAACCGGGGGAGCGCGGCGTCATTCGCCATCGTGCAGCCTCTGCTTGAGTTGCGCCGCGCTCAGGTCGGCGAGGCCCAGGCTTTCGAAGGTGCGCGGCCCGCGCCGCAGGTCGCGCCCGAGAAAGCCGCCGACGATGGCCAGCAGGCCGTGGGCGATGGGTGCATCCACGCCCGCGTGGCGCGCGGCCGAAGCCAGAAAAGCCAGGCCGAGCTCGGTGTCTTCCGTGATGTAGCGGTGCGTGTGCAGGTCGATGTTCTCGCGCCAGTCGCCCGATTTGACGAGCTGCTTGTGCGCGTCGCCGTACATCCACTGGTCGTTGTTGTAGTGGTCGGCCAGCGGATAGTGCGGCGCGCCCTGCCCGAAGGCTTTTCGCACGGCGACGCGTTCCTGGTCGAGCCGGTCGGTCACGTCGCGCACGGCGCGCTGCGTGCCTTCGTTGTGGATGTCCCAGCGCTCGAAGTGCTGCAGCGGCGCGGCATTCATCACCATCAACGGCGGGTGGATGACGGGGCCGGCGTTCATCAGCGCGCCGGAGAGCGCATCGCCGCAGCCGTGCACGGACGGATAAGCCTTGCGGATCACCTCGATGGCTTGCGCCTCCTTGCGGGCCGGATAGACGCCGGTAGGCAGGCGGATGGCGCGGATGGTGACGTTGACTTCGCGCTCGCCGTGCTTGCGGGCCAGGTAAGGCAGGGTGCCGGTCTCGGCCCAGGCGACGTCGGCACGGCTGCCGGCCTTTTTCACCGTCTTGGCCATCACATAGCTGCCGAAGGTGCCCGGCGGCAGGAACACGATCTGCCCGTCAACCAGGTGCGGTGCCATCGCGAGTGCGATGTCGTGCTGGGCGATCGCGGGGGTGGGAATGACGATCAGCTCGGCGCCCTTCAGGGCTGCGCCGATGTCGGCGGTGGCCAGCGCAATGGGCACCTCGCGCGCGCCGTCGGCGTCCTTCAGCGTGATCGAGCCGGCACGCGCCAGCGGCTCGAGCGCCGCGGCGTCGCGGCGCCACAGGCGCACTTCATGGCCGGTTTCAGACAGGTCCGCAGCGGCCGCATAGGCGCCGTGGCCACCCCCAAGAATCGCAATTTTCATGTCGAAAGTCGAAAAACAGGTGTCGATGAACCGGCGGCCGCAGGACGGATCCGGGGAAATAATGCCTTATTACATTACTTTTCATCGATTCAGATGTCAATCAAATTCGATGTCACCTGACTGCTCGAAAACCCGAAATGAAAAAGCCCGCGTTCGTTAGAAGCGCGGGCTTTCTGGGGGCGAGGCGGCCGTCAGGCCGCTCGGGAAGCAGGATCAGCGGCTGGGCTTGAACGCGCGCTTTTGCGCGTCGCGGGGCACGAACACCTTGCCCGGGCCGCCATGACCGGCAGCACCATTGCCGCGGGGCGCGAAGCCCTCGCGCGGTGCAAAGCCGCCATCGCCGCGGCCACCGCCGTGACCGTGGCCGCCGCGCGGAGCGCTGTCGCCCCAGCCCGGCTTGCGGCCGTAGCCGGCACCGCCACCGTTGCCGCCTTCGTCACGGCCGCCGCCGAAACCGGCATTCTGGCCGCCCTGGAAACCACGCGGGCCTGGTGCGGCCGGACCACGCGAGTTGCGGTCGTTGAAGCCGCTGGCGCCGGCATAGCCGCCGTTGCCGCCGTTGCCGCCACCATTGCCGCCGCGGTAGCCACCGCCACCGCCGCCACCGAACTTGCGGTCGCGCGATTGGCTGTCACCACGGCCGCCGCGGAATTCGCCTTGCGGCGGACGCGATTGCGGCATGCGCTGTTGCGGCTCCATGCCCGGCACCACTTCGGCCTTGAACTGCTGGCGGCTGTAGTGCTCGATGTCCATGATCTTGCGGCGATCGCGGAACTCGGCGAACGTGACGGCCAGGCCGTCGCGGCCGGCACGGCCGGTGCGGCCGATGCGGTGGGTGTAGTCCTCGGCCTTCATCGGCAGGCCGAAGTTGAAGACGTGGGTGATGGTCGGCACGTCGATGCCGCGGGCGGCAACGTCGGTGGCCACCAGGATCTGCACCTGGCCCTGGCGCAGCGCCATCAGGCGGCGGTTGCGCAGGCCCTGGCTCAGGGCGCCGTGCAGCGCCACGGCGCTGAAGCCTTCTTGCTGCAGGTCGTTGGCAAGGCCGTCGCACTCGACTTGCGTGCTCGCGAACACGATCGCCTGGTTGATGCTGGTGTCGCGCAGCCAGTGGTCGAGCAGCTTGCGCTTGTGCTGGCTGTTGTCGGCCCAGAACAGCACCTGCTTGATGTTGGCGTGCTTTTCCTGCGGGCTGTCGATGGTGATGCGCTGCGGTTCGCGCATCACGCGCTGGGCCAGCTGCTGGATGCGCGGCGCGAAGGTGGCGCTGAACATCATCGTTTGCTGGCGCTCGATGGTGAGCTGGTTGACTTCGGCCAGGTCGTCGGAGAAGCCGAGGTCGAGCATGCGGTCAGCTTCGTCGACCACCAGGAACTTGACCTGGTCGAGCTTGAGTTGCTGCGAGCGTTGCAGGTCGAGCAGACGGCCGGGCGTGGCAACCACGAGGTCGGCGTTCTGCAGCTTGGCAATCTGCAGTTGGTAAGGCATGCCGCCCACCACGTTGGCGATGCGCAGGCCGCGGCAGTGGCGAACCAGTTCGATGGCGTCGTGCGCGACTTGCTGCGCGAGTTCGCGCGTCGGGCACAGGATCAGGGCGCCGGGCGTGGCGGCCTTGAAATGACGGGCGTTGGTCGGATCCTTGCGCTTCGGCTTCTTGGGCGGGGCTTCGCCGCGGGCAGCAGCTTCGGCGGCCAGGCGCTGGAACTCGGCCTTGGCTTCGGCTTCTGCCTCGGCCTGGCGCTTGAGCAGCGTGTGCAGCACGGGCAGCAGGAAGGCGGCGGTCTTGCCGGAGCCGGTCTGGCTCGAAACCATCAGGTCGACGAAGCGGGCAGCGCCCTCTTCGCCCATGGCGATCGGCACGACCTTTTCCTGCACGGTGGTGGGCTGGGTGAAGCCCAGGTCAGCCACGGCGGCGATCAGCTCGGGCGCCAGGCCCAGCTTGATGAAGCCGTTGGGCTTGGCGGGCTCTTCGGCCGCGGCAGCTTCGGGGGCAGCCGCATCCAGCGCCTCGAGGATGGGCGCCTCGGACATGGTGTCCGTGGCGGCGGTGAATTCGTTGTGGGTAGCGGATTGCACAGGCGCGAACTCGCCCTGCGCTTCAAAAGCGTCGGTCATGAATATCAATCTCAAACGCGAGCGCTGCCGTAGGCGGCGCCCCGTTGGTGGTTAAAAACATCAACCATCCAACGACATTCAACTTCGGGCTGACGCCTGAGGTTGCGGCCCTTTTTGATCAGCGAATGCGATCGGGCGCGGTGTGCAAGATAGGGAGATGCAAGAGACGCTGGCCGGGCTTGAAATACCTTCCCGATCAGCGAAGCCTGCGATTATGGCATGGATTCGGGTTTTTACCTAATCCCCGGCTTTACTCAATCCGTCAGGCGCAAAAAGGTCTCGCGGTAGTGCGCCAGTTCCTCGATGGATTCGTGCACATCGGCCAGCGCGGTATGCGCCTGCTGCTTCTTGAAGCTGCTGTAGGCCGTGGGTTTCCAGCGCTTGGCCAGCTCCTTGAGGGTGCTGACGTCCAGGTTCCGATAGTGGAAGTACGCCTCCAGCTTGGGCATGTACTTGACCAGGAAGCGCCGGTCCTGCCCGATGGTGTTGCCACACATGGGCGAGCCGCTGCGCGGGATGTATTTGGCGATGAATTCCAGCAGTTGCTGCTCGGCGGCGGCTTCGTCGAGGGTGGATGCCTTGACCTTGTCGATCAGGCCGCTGCGGCCGTGGGTGCCCTTGTTCCAGGCATCCATAGCGTCGAGCACGGCGTCGCTCTGGTGAATGACGAGCACGGGGCCGTCGATGACGGGCGTGAGGTCGGGGCCGGTAACGACCACGGCGATTTCGAGCAGGCGCTCTTTTTCGGGGTCGAGGCCGCTCATTTCGCAGTCCAGCCAGACCAGGTTCTGGTCGCTTTTCTTCAGGCTGGGCACAGCTGCGGGGGGCGTCGGGTCAAGGGATTCAGGCATCGCAGGATTGTCGTCGAAGGGCTGCGCCCCCAGATAGCGGGGACTAAACTCGCCGCTCCATGTCCTATTCGCTCATCTTCACCATCGCCTTTGCGGCCGCATTGGTTGCAGGCCTGCTCGTGAAGTTCTGGCTGGCCACGCGGCAGGTGCGCCATGTGGCGCAGCACCGCGGCATCGTGCCGGCCGCTTTCGCGCAGACCATCACCCTCGCCGCCCACCAGAAAGCGGCCGACTACACCATCGCCAAGGCGCGCTTCGGCCTGGTCGAGATGGCCTGGGGCGCAGCGCTGCTTCTGGGCTGGACCTTGCTCGGCGGCCTCGACGTGCTCAACAAGCTTCTGCTGGCGTGGATCGGCGGCGGCATGGCGCAGCAGCTGGCATTGCTGGCAGCCTTCGCGGCCATCGGCGGCCTGCTCGAACTGCCCTTCACGCTCTGGCAGACCTTCAGGCTCGAAGAGCGCTTCGGCTTCAACAAGATGACCTGGAAGCTCTGGCTGGCCGACACGCTCAAGTCGACGCTGCTGGGCGCGGTGATCGGCCTGCCGATCGCAGCGTTGATCCTCTGGCTCATGGGCGCGGCCGGGCAGCTGTGGTGGTTGTGGTCCTGGGGCGCGTGGATGGGATTCAACCTGCTGCTGATGCTGATCTACCCGACCTTCATCGCACCGCTGTTCAACAAGTTCAAGCCGCTCGACGACCCGACGCTCAAGGAGCGCGTGACGGCATTGATGAAGCGCTGCGGCTTCGCGGCCAAGGGCCTGTTCGTGATGGACGGCAGCACGCGCAGCGCCCATGCCAACGCCTATTTCACCGGCTTCGGCGCCAGCAAGCGCGTGGTGTTCTACGACACGCTGCTGCGCCAGCTCAACGCCGGCGAGGTCGAGGCCGTACTCGCGCACGAACTGGGACACTTCAAGCACCGCCATATCGTGAAGCGGCTGGTCGCGATGTTCGCCCTGAGCCTGGCTGGCTTCGCGCTGCTGGGCTGGGTGTCGACGCAGGTCTGGTTCTACACGGGCCTGGGCGTGCAGCCCAACATGACGGCACCCAACAGCGCGCTGGCGTTGCTGCTGTTCATGATTGCCGTGCCGGTGTTCGGCTTCTTCGTTGCTCCGCTGCCCGCACGACTGTCGCGCAAGCACGAGTTCGAGGCCGACGCCTACGCAGTGGCGCAAACCAGCGGCGCCGACCTGTCGGCCGCCCTGCTCAAGCTCTACCAGGACAACGCGTCGACGCTCACGCCCGATCCGGTGTTCGTCAAGTTCTACTATTCGCACCCGCCGGCTTCAGAGCGCCTTGCGCGCATGACGGCCGCCTGACCCGACCCCCTCATTTCGAAGAAGCCCATCATGAGCAGCATGTTCAAGCCCAAGGACTGGAAGAACCTCCCTCCCCGCAAGGCGCTGAGCGCCACCGAGATCGTGGCCGGCCTGGCGCGCCTCGACGGCTGGATGCTCACCGGCGACGGCGCCAACGTCGCCATCGAGAAAACCTTCAGCTTCGCCAACTACTTCGAGACCATCGCCTTCGTGAACGCGCTGGCTTTCGTGGCGCACACGCAAGACCACCACCCCGACCTGGCGGTGCACTACAACCGCTGCGTAGTGCGCTTCAACACGCACGACGTGGGCGGCCTGTCGGTCACCGACTTCGACTGCGCCCGCCAGGCCGACGCGCTGGTCGCGCCCCCCGCCGCATGACGGAACGAGCCCTTGGCTAAGCCCGGCCGCGCCGCGCCCGCAGCCGCTGCTGCGAAGGCACTCCACGAGGGCCTTGTCGTTGCCAGCCACGGGCGTCATTGCCTCGTCGAAACGCCCACGGGCGAGCGGCTAATCTGCCACCCGCGCGGCAAGAAGAGCCAGGCCGTGGTCGGCGACCGCGTGCACTGGCAGGCCAGCGAGGACGAAGGCACCATCGAGCAGGTGCTGCCGCGGCGCAACCTGTTCTATCGGCAGGACGAGATTCGCACCAAGTCGTTCGCGGCCAACCTCGACCACGTGCTGATCCTGATCGCGGCCGAGCCGGAGTTTTCCGAACATCAGCTGGCTCGCGCGCTGATCGCGGCGGAGGCCGAGCGCATTACGCCGATCATCGCGCTCAACAAAAGCGACCTTGTCGAGCCCTTCGAGCGCGCATGGACCAAGCTGGCACCCTACCGCCGCATGCACCACGGCGTGCTGCCCCTGTCGCTGAAGGCGTCAGGCGAGGCGGACTACGCCTCGCTTATGAAGCTTCTGGCCGGCAAATCCACGCTGGTGCTCGGTCCGTCCGGATCGGGCAAGAGCACGCTGACCAATCTGCTGGTGCCGGGCGCGACCGTGCTGACCCAGGAGATTTCGCAGGCGCTGAATTCGGGCAAGCACACAACCACGAGCACCACCTGGTACTGGATCGATGAAGCCCGCACCACCGGCCTGATCGACTCGCCGGGCTTCCAGGAGTTCGGCCTGAACCACATCGCGCCGATGCAGCTCGCCGGGCTCATGCCGGACATCGCCGAGCATGCGAACGACTGCAAGTTCTACAACTGCACGCATCTGCACGAGCCGGGCTGCGGCGTGATTGCGAACGTGGAAACAGCGAGCAGCGGACCGGGCGCCATCAGCGCGAGCCGCTACAAGATTTATGGCGAGCTGTTTGCCGAGTTGAGCCAGAAGCGGTACTGACCGAAAGGCAGCTTCAGCCGAGCCAGATGCGGTAGGACTTCCAGGTCGGGTCGAAGACAAGGTCCAACGTCACCGGCAGGTCCATGTCGTCCTGCAGCGATTGAGCATGCGAAATCGCTGCCTCAGGGTCGGACACCTGGAAGTGGACGGTGCGAACGCCCTCCTCCAACACCACGTGCGTGCAGCAGCCTGCTTCGTGCGTCTGCAGCCGCGCCGTCAGCCGGTCTTCGTAGACGCGTGCCTCTTCCAACTCCTCACCCGATTCGACCGGCACTGCCGTCGACAGGCGATGGCACAGGTCGGCGCGCCCCACCAGGGCAGTGGCCGCGTCATTGCGCATGACGATCACCTCGATCTCGCGGTCGTCCTCGGCCGTGCGCGTCGCGTTCATGCCCGACCAGGCGTGTTCACCCTGGGGAAACACACCGGTGTGGCCGAGTTCGTCGCGCCAGCAGGCGTCGAACACGGGCACGAAATCGTCGAGCGGCACGCCATCGAAATCCGCGTGCGCGTCGGCCTCGACGTAGTCGACCGCCCCGACCTTCACCGCGAAGTCGTACTCGCCCAGGATATGGTCGAGCATGATGAGGCTCATGTGGCGCGCATGGTCCTGCATGTCCATCGGGATGGGCTTGGCGAAGCCGATCTCCAGCGCCACCCGCCCCCGGTAGAGCTCGTGCTTCACAAGGACTTCGGAGCTTGCCAATTCGAAGTCGTTCATGCGCATGCCGAAGCCATCGCTCGAACGCTGACGAAAGGCTTCCACCTCGACCTGCGGCAGCTTGGGGCTGCTTTGCACCAGCGCCATCAGATCCTCGAAGTCGTCTACCGAACCGTGCGCCGTCAGCACCAGCTTGAACTCGGGCGGCTCGCCAGCCACTTCGGCCGCCAGCCGCGGAAAGAAGGGTTCGAGCAGTTCGTTCAACCCTTCCATCAATTCGCGAGCGGGCAAGGCGCGCAGGCTCTCGAGCTGGGCGCTCACTGCTTGCCAGAAGCCTGTGCAGGCCGCTGTGCGCGGATCGGTGTCGTGGGTCGGCATCGCCAGGGGTTCCTTCAGGGGTTTGGAGTGAGGATGTCCTGCAGCCGCTGGACCAGCGTGCTGCATTGCTCGCGCGTGCCGATGCTGATGCGCAGGTACTGCGCGATGCGCGGCTGTTTGAAATGCCGCACCAGCACCGCACGCTCGCGCAGCAGGGCCGCCAGTTCGGCAGCGTCGCGCTGCGGATGGCGTGCGAAGACGAAATTGGCCTGCGACGGCAGCACCTCGAAGCCCAGGTCTTCGAGCTGCAGGCCGAGGCCCTCCCGGGTGTCGACGATCTTGTCGCGGGTGCTGCGAAACCAGTCTTCGTCTTCGAGCGCGGCGACGGCGCCGGCCGAGGCCAGCCGGTCGAGCGGGTACGAGTTGAAGCTGTCCTTGACGCGCACCAGCGCGTCGATGAGGTGCGCCTGGCCGCAGGCAAAGCCGACCCGCAGGCCAGCCAGCGAACGCGACTTGGAGAGGGTCTGCACCACGAGCAGGTTCGGGTGCTTGTCGATCAGCGGCAACGCACTCTCGCCACCGAAATCGACGTATGCCTCGTCGACCAGCACCACGCGATCGGGGCAGGCTTCGAGCAGTTGCTCGATGCGCGACAGCGGCAGGCCGATGCCGGTCGGCGCGTTCGGATTCGCGATGACGATGCCTGCGCAACCTTGGCGGGCACGCGCTGCAAGGGCGTCGACATCGATGCGCAGGCCCTCGTCCACCGGCTGCTGCTCGCAGACGATGCCGTACAACTGCGCGTAGACCTTGTAGAAGCTGTAGCTCACGTCGGGCATCAGCAGCGGCTCGGCCTGCTGGAAGAACGCGAAGAAGGCGTGCGCGAGCACTTCGTCCGAGCCGTTGCCCGCGAACACTTCGTCGACCCGCAGGCCATGCCGCCGCGCTACCGCTTCACGCAGCACAAGCGAGGTGGGGTCGGGATAGCGCTCCAGGCCGTTCTCGGCCGCACGCCGGATGGCCTCGATGGCGACCGGCGACGGCGGATACGGGTTCTCGTTGGTGTTGAGCTTGACGAGGTTCGCGATGCGCGGCTGCTCGCCGGGCACGTAGGGTTCGAGCGCGCCGATGCGCGGGCTCCAGAAGGCCGGCACGGGATGTGTCATGGTTCGTTCGCCGCTTCGCTCAGCCGAGCAGGCGAGCCAGGGTGAGCAAGGCCAGCAGCACCATCCACATCACGACCGAGCGCCAGACCAGACCCACCACACTGCGCAGGTGGCCGGGCTCGGGCTCGCGCCCCGGCGTGCTGCCGGTGTCGGTGCGACGGCCGTCGGCCAGCGATTCGCCGGCCTGGGCGCGCGGCAGCGGGTCGGTGACCGGAATCGGGCGCAACGAACCACCGCCCAGGCGCACATTGACCGCGCCCGACGTGGCCGCGAGGATCACACCGTCGTTCTCATTGGGAAAACGCTGTGCGTCATTGCGCCAGCAATCGATCGCTTCCTCGAAGCTGCCGACCACCGCGAAACCCAGCGCCGTGATGCGCGCGGGCAGCCAGTCGATCATGTGCCAGGCGCGGTCTGCGGCCTGTTGCACAGAAACACTCGACGGCTGCACGGCAGCGCCGTTCTTGTGCGCCCAGTAGCGCGAGACGAACTCGCTCATGCGATAGAACACCGCGCCCGCCGGCCCAAGACCGATGGCCGCAACGATCGAGAACCACGCGAGCACGCCGAACACATGGCGGTGCGCTGCGATCACCGAATGCTCGATCACGTGGCGCACGATCTCGCTGCGCGGCAGGTTGGCAGCATCCACGCCCTGCCAATGCGCGAGCAGCGAGCGCGCGAGCGGCTCGTCGCCTTCGTCGAGCGCATCGCGGATGTCGGTGAAGTGGTGGCTGAACTGCCGGAAGCCCAGCGTGACGTAGAGCACTGCAATGCTCCAGAGCACCGCGAACGGCAGGCCGAGCGTGAGCACCAGCAGCCAGTGCACGCCCAGCGCGCCGAGCGTGGGCACGAACACCGCGAGGCCCCAGGCGATCCATCCGTGATGCGGCTTGCCCGCGTCGAAGTTGCGGCTGGTCCAGCGTGTCCACGCCAGCACCGCGCCGTACACGGGGTTGTGCGGGCCCAGGGGCCGCACCTGCTCGATCAGCAGCGCGCACAGGATGGCAAAAAAGCTCATCCTTCGATGATAGCGAGAGCGCCTGAAGGTTCAGGCCATCTTCATTCGAGCCGCGGATTCAGTCAGGCCGCGAGGAAACGATAGAGATTGCGCAGCATGCCCGCAGTCGCGCCCCAGACGAAGCGCTCGTCGGGCCCGTCCTGGTAGGGCATCGAGTACCACTGGCGCCGGGTGCCATCGGGTGCGGGCACGGTGTGGTGGCGGTGATTGGCCGGGTCCATCAGCCATGCGAGCGGCACCTCGAAGGCTTGCGCGACCTCATAAGGATTGATGGTGAGCTCGAAGTCAGGTTGCACCAGCGCAACCACCGGCGTCACGATGAATGAGGTCACCGTCGTGTAGGTCGGCAGGTTGCCCAGAACCTCGATGTATTGCGCCGAGAGGCCGACCTCCTCCCAGGCCTCGCGCAAAGCGGCAGCCGCGATGTTGGCGTCCTCCGGGTCGACGCGGCCACCGGGAAACGCAACCTGCCCCGAATGCGTCGACAGATTCGAGGTCCGCTCGGTCAGCAGCACGGTCGCGCCCTGGGGGCGTTGCACGATCGGCACCAGCACCGCAGCCTGCGCGGGGACACGGTCGGTCATCCGCGGATCACGCCGCAGCTCCGGCGTCCAGGCAGGCGGTGTCGCGAAGCGGGCTCGCAACGCCTGCGCCGTCAGCTGCACGGCCGACACCGCCGGCAATCCCTCGACTCCTCCGGCCACAAACGGCACTTTGCGCGGGTCGAACTGCAGCAGCGTGGGCGGCGCCACGGCGTTGACGGGTTCGACGGATGCGGCCTGCAGAGGAATGGATGAGTTGGTCAAGAGATGAAACGTACCTGAGGCGGAGGAAAGAAAGAAGTAGAGCGGAAAAAAGGAAGGTTGTCGCTGAGCGGGGGCAACAATGCAAAAAGCCGCCAGAGCGGCGGCTTTTCTTGCACGGCAGGCGGACTGCTTACTTGGCAGCCGCTGCAGCCGTCGACTTGCTCGGCAGCTTTTCCTTGATGCGTGCCGAACGGCCGCTGCGGTCGCGCAGGTAGTACAGCTTGGCGCGGCGCACATCGCCACGGCGCTTGACTTCGATAGCGGCGATCAGCGGGCTGTAGGTCTGGAACGTACGCTCCACGCCTTCGCCGCTGGAGATCTTGCGCACGGTGAAGCCGCTGTTGAGGCCACGGTTGCGCTTGGCGATCACAACGCCTTCGTAGGCCTGCACGCGCTTGCGGGTGCCTTCGACGACGTTCACGCTGACGATGACCGTGTCACCGGGCATGAAATCGGGGATGGTCTTGCCGAGACGGGAGATTTCTTCCTGCTCGAGGGTCTGGATGAGGTTCATGATTTCCTGAAAGTCGATCGTGTCGGGCTACACAAAAGGCGCCTTTGGCTTTCACGGGATGACCGGGAAAAGACCGGGCGCGGCCGGGCAGAGGATCGGGGAACCGGGGATTATAGCTTTTTTTTCAGCGCGGCCTCATCGGCTCTGCCAAGACGCCCCGCTGCGCGGGCTGCGTCGATCAGGTCGGGGCGCCGTGCGGCCGTGATGGCCAGCCGCTGGTCACGCCGCCAGCGCTCGATCTGCGCATGGTGGCCCGAGAGCAGCGGCGCCGGCACGCCCTGCCCGTTCCATTGCTCGGGCCGTGTGTAGTGCGGGCAGTCGAGCAGGCCGTCGAGCGCGGGATTGAAGCTGTCCTGCACGTGGCTGGCCTCGTCGCCGAGCACACCCGGCTGCAGCCGGGCCACGGCGTCGAGCAGCGCCATGGCCGCGATCTCGCCGCCGGAAAGCACGAAATCGCCGAGGCTGATCTGGTGGGTGACGCGCGCGTCGATGAAGCGCTGATCGATGCCTTCGTAGCGGCCGCAAATCAGCACCGCGCCTTCGCTGGCCGACCACTTCTCGACCGCCTCATGGCGCAGCGCCTCCCCGATCGGAGAAAACAACACGACGGGCGCCTGCGCCCCGCGTTCAGCCAGCGCCGCATCAAGGCAGGCCGCCAGCGGCTCCGCCATCATCACCATGCCTGGGCCGCCACCAAAGGGGCGATCGTCCACGCGCTTGTAATTGCCCTGCGCAAAATCACGCGGATTCCAGAAGACGACTTCGACCTGCTTCGACTCGTAGGCACGGCGCGTCACGCCGCTGGCCATGAAAGGAGCGAACAGTTCAGGAAAAAGCGTGAGGACGTCGAAGCGCATGCGCGCAAGGTCCGGATCAGAAATCGGGTTGCCAGTCGACCGTGATGAGACGGCCGGGCAGGTCGACCTTGTCGACGAAGACCGAGACGAAGGGCACCATGCGCTCGATGGCCTTGCCGTCTTCTTCGGCGGTGAGCACCAGCGTGGTCTGCGGGCCGGTTGCGAGCAGCTCGCGCACGGTGCCGAGCACCACGCCTTCGCGGTTGACCACCGACAGGCCGATCAGGTCGACCCAGTAGTACTCGTCGTCACCAGCCGTAGGAAAGCTCGAGCGCGGCACGAACACGCGCGCGCCACGCAGCGCCTCGGCCGCATTGCGGTCGGGCACGTCCTCGGATGTGGCGACGATGCAGTCGGAATGTTCTTTGGCCTCGCGGATCGCGAGCCGGAAAGCGGTGCTTGCCGAGGCTCCGGGAGCCTGCAGGAACCAGCGCTTGGAAGAAAAAAGCGCCTCGGGCTGGGCGCTGTGGGGCAGGACCTTGAACCAGCCCTTGATGCCCCAGGCATCGGCGATGCGCCCTACTTCAATCGCATCCGCCGGCAATTCGGCGGTTTCGAGTGCGGGCAGCATCGCCGTGCGGACGGCTTAGGCCGCCGCCTTGGGAGCTGCCGAGGCAGCTTGACGGATCAGGCGCAGAACGGTGGGCGAAGCTTGTGCGCCGACGCTCTTCCAGTAGGCCAGGCGGTCCTGGGCGATACGGATGCTTTCTTCGTTTTCCTTGGCGGTCGGGTTGTAGAAACCCAGGCGCTCGATGAAACGGCCATCGCGGCGAACGCGCTTGTCCGACACGACGATGTTGAAGAACGGACGGCCTTTGGAGCCGCCGCGGGAGAGTCGAATGACGACCATGATTTATCCTTGGGTGGTCAGCAGGCCTTATGGATGAAGAAGAGGCCCGCTCACAATGTTCTTCCAGCGTCGAGACACGCGACATGGCCACCCGGCCAGCGACACGCTGAAAAGCCCGCGATTATAGCCCGACCCGCGTTTTCTCCGAATTCCGGCCTTGCGCCACCCGTTTCCACCGCATGCCCCTCACCATCCGCCCCAGCCGCGACGAAGACGTCGAGGCCATCGCCGCCATCTACGCCCACCACGTGCTGCACGGCACCGGCACCTTCGAAACAGAGCCTCCTTCCCCCGCCGACATGGCCGCCCGCCGGGCCGACGTACTGGGCAAGAACCTGCCGTATCTGGTTGCCGAAGAAAATGGCGAAGTGTTGGGTTTTGCCTACTGCAACTGGTTCAAGCCGCGCCCGGCCTACCGTTTTTCGGCCGAAGACTCGATCTACATGTCGGAGTCAGCACGCGGCAAGGGTCTGGGCGCCAAGCTGCTGGCAGCGCTGTCGCAGGCTGCCGAGGCGGCCGGCGTGCGCAAGCTGATCGCGGTGATCGGCGATTCGGCCAACGCCGGCTCCGTCGGCGTGCACCGCAGCCAGGGCTTCACGCATGTGGGCGTGCTGAAAGACTGCGGCTGGAAGTTCGGCGAATGGCGCGATGTCGTATTGATGGAAAAAGTGCTCGGCGAAGGCAGCACCACCAAACCCGAATGAAAAACAAGACTGTTGCCGCCTGGCTCTCCTTCCTGGGCGGCCCGCTCGGCCTGCACCGCTTCTACCTGCGCGGCATGGGCGACTTGCTCGGCTGGCTGCTGCCCATTCCCACGGCGCTGGGCATCTACGGCATCGAGCGCGTGCGCATGTACGGCGTGGACGACGGCGTTAGCTGGGCGCTGATCCCGCTGCTGGGCTTCACCATCGCAGGCTGCGCGTTGATGGCCATCATCTATGGCCTCATGACGCCCGAGAAGTGGAATGCCCGCTTCAACGCCAGCGCGCCGGCCGACGCGGAACCCGGCCGCACGAACTGGTTCACCATCGGTGCCGTCGTGCTCTCGCTCTTCTTCGGCAGCACGATCCTGATGGCCAGCATCGTGTTCAGCTTCCAGCGCTACTTCGAGCACCAGGTCGAAGAGGGCCGGAAGATCTCGCAGTAGCCGTCAGAACAGCTGGATGCTAATCCAGTAGGCAATCGCCGCCACGAACGCCGAGGCCGGGATCGTGAAGATCCACGCCCATACGATGTTCCCCGCCACGCCCCAGCGCACCGCGCTCGCGCGCTGCGTCGAGCCGACACCGACGATGGCGCCCGTGATGGTGTGCGTGGTCGACACCGGAATGCCCAGCGCCGTCGCCAGGAACAGCGTCAGCGCCCCGCCCGTCTCGGCGCAGAAGCCGCCCACGGGCTTGAGCTTGGTGATCTTCTGGCCCATCGTCTTCACGATGCGCCAGCCGCCGAACATCGTGCCCAGCGCAATCGCGGCGTAGCAGCTCACGATGGTCCAGGTCGGCGGATTCGCGTCGCCGGCATTGGCGTAGCCGGTGGCGATCAGCAGCATCCAGATGATGCCAATGGTCTTCTGCGCGTCGTTGCCGCCGTGGCCCAGGCTGTAGGCGCCGGCCGAAACCAGCTGCAGCCGGCGGAACCAGCGGTCCACGCGCGACGGCGTGGCGCGCCGGAAGCCCCAGGCCACCACGACCATCATCATCGAACCGAGCAGGAAGCCCAGCAACGGCGACACGAAGATGAAGGCCACCGTCTTCCAGATGCCCGAGGCCACCAGGCCACTGGTACCGGTCTTGGAGATCACCGCGCCCACGATGCCACCGATCAGCGCGTGCGACGAGCTGCTCGGAATGCCGTAGTACCAGGTCACGAGGTTCCAGCTGATGGCACCCACGAGCGCACCGAACACCACGTGCACGTCGACCACCCCCGGCTGGGCGATGCCCTTGCCCACGGTGGCGGCCACGCTCAAATGGAAGATGAAGATCGCGATCAGGTTGAAGAAGGCCGCAAACACGACGGCCTGCCCCGGCTTGAGAACCCCGGTGGACACCACCGTCGCAATCGAATTGGCGGCGTCGTGGAACCCGTTCATGAAGTCGAACAGGATCGCCAGCGCGACCAGCACTATCACCACCCAGAGGGCGACCTGAACCGTTGCCATCAGCGCTGCCCGCTCAGGAATTCTCGAGGACGATGCCCTCGATCACGTTGGCCACGTCCTCGCACTTGTCGGTGATCGTCTCGAGCAGCTCGTAGATCGCCTTGAGCTTGATCACCTCGCGCACGTCGGGCTCTTCGCGGAACAGCTTGCTCATGGCGCTGCGCATCACGCGGTCGGCGTCCGATTCGAGGCGGTCGATTTCCTCGCAGGTCTTCAGCGTGGCCTCGGCCACAGCCGGGTCGGCGATCTTGCCGAGGAACTTGACGGCGTCCTTCAGGCGGTCGCAGCACTTCACGCTCAGTGCCGTGAGGCGAACGATCTCGTCGGTCATGTGGCGCACGTCGTACAGCGCCATGGTCTCGGCCGAGTCCTGGATCAGGTCGGCCACGTCGTCCATCGTGTTGATGAGCTTGTGGATCTGCTCGCGGTCGATGGGCGTGATGAAAGTCTTGTGAATCAGCCGGTTGACGTCGTGCGTCACGCGGTCGGCGGCGCGCTCGGCGTTGTCGACGTCGCGGTTGTACTGCTCGCGCAGGTGCACGTCGCTGTAGTTGGCAACGAGCTGCTCGAAGGCCCTCGCCGCCTCCACGATGCGCTCGGCGTGCTGGTTGAACATCTCGAAGAAATTGCCCTCGCGGGGCAGCAGCTTGCCGAACATGAAAACTCCAGGGGAGCGCCAATCACAGTTTCATGACGCCTTGATGAAAAACCGGCGAAGTTTAACGGGCGCGCGGGCCCTGCCCGGCCGGGCAGGCTTTTCGGGGCTGCCGGAACACCCGACTTTCAGGCCGGCAAGCGCAGCACCGGCAGGTGCCAGCCGCCGTAGATTCCGCCCAGGCGGAGCGCCACGATCAGCAGCACGCCAGCATGAAAAGCCCAGCGCCGCGGCGTTCCGGCCGCCTGCAGCAGCAGGTAGGCCGCAATGCCCGCGATGGCGGCCGAGCCGTAGATGCCGCTGCTCAGCAGCAGCGGAACGCGGGCGGTGAACACATCGCGCAGCAGCCCACCGGCCGCGCCGGTCATGGTGCCGACCAGCAGCACGATGACGGCCGGCAGGCGCCGCTCCTCGGCCACCTGCGCACCGGTGATGGCGAACAGGCCGAGCCCCAGGGCGTCGGCAACGGCCAGCGCATGCTCCGGCACTGGCAACAGGTGCACCCAGACGATGGTGAGCGCCGCAGCCGCGAGGATCACGTAGACATACCGGGTGTCGCGGATCCAGAACACCGGATGGCGGTCGAGCAGCAGGTCGCGCAGCGTGCCGCCGCCCACCGCGGTGACCGAAGCGATCACCACCACGCCCAGCCAGTCGAGGCCCGCATGGCCGGCCCCCAGCGCCCCACTGACCGCGAAGACCGCCACGCCGGCGAGATCGAGGACGTAGAGCAGCACAGCCTTCAGACGATGCGCTTGACCACCTGGCCCGTAACGCGTGCCAGCGCCGCGCGCGGCACCTTGTCGGGCGCGATTTCGGCGAGCGGCTTCAGCACGAAGGCGCGCTCGCGCATGCGGGGGTGCGGCAAGGTCAGCGTGGGCGTGTCGATCACCGAGTTGCCGTGCATCAGCAAATCGAGATCGAGCGTGCGCGGCGCGTTGGGGAACGGCCTTTCGCGGCCGGCCAGCGCCTCCAGGCGCTGCAACGCCACGAGCAACTGCTCGGCATCCAGGCCGGTGCGCACGGCCACCACGGCGTTGATGAAATCGGGGCCTTCGGCATCCACCGGCTCACTGCGATAGAGCGACGAGCGGGCCGTCACCACGGTTCGCTGAAGCGCGCCGATGTCGGCCATGGCGGCCTTCACGGCTGCCTCGGCATCGCCCAGGTTGGCGCCGATGGCGATGAAAGCCTGTGCCGTGGGGTAATCCTCCCGCGGACCGCGTGGGCTGCGCGAAGGTGCACGGGTGGGCGCGCGGCGCGCGGGCGGTCCGCTCTTTGCGCCTGCAGACGGTGGCTTGGCACCACCGCCCGCACGCGGCGGTGCAGCCTTGGCCTTGGGGCCTGGCTTGCCGTCCTTCGGCCGGTTGGGCGTGCTCATGCGCCTCCGGCGCTCCCGCCGCCCCCACCACCAGCACCGCCACCACCTCCGGTGCGGGGCTTGCGGCGACGCCGGCGCTTGCGCGGTACCGCCTCGCCATCGGGCGGCACGGCGCCGGCTTCTACTTCAACCTCTTCGACTTCGTCGTCCTGCTCCGAATCGGGGACCTGGCTCTTGCGCGCAGCCGGTTCACCGCCGCGCGGCTTCGGCGCCGGGGTTTCGCGCACCCGCACGCGCTGACGCACCTTCTGCTCCTCGCGCACCTGCTCCAGCAGGTCCTGGCGGCGCACGTCGTCGGCGGTGCTGAATTCCTGCCACCACTCGGCAATCGCCTCGCTCACCTCGCCCACGTCGGCGCGCAGGCGCATGAAGTCGAAGGCGGCGCGGAAACGCGCCTGCTCGACCAGGCTGTAGGGCGTGGATCCGGTGCGCTTGTCGAAGCGCGGCTGCATCATCCAGATCTCGCGCATGTCGGCGGCCAGCTTGCCGCGGCCCGAGACATCGCCGATGCGGGCGTTGAACACGTCGTCGATGGCGTCCTGCAGCGCCGGAAATGGCGGCTGCGGGCGCTGGCCGTGGCGGCCTTCCTGGCGCTGGGCCCAGCCGTCGCGCACGTCGGCCCACAGCACGCAGGCCAGCAGGAAGCTGGGCGCCACGGGCTTGCCTTCGCCCACGCGGCGGTCGGTGTCTTGCAGGGCGGCCTTCACAAAGGGCTGGTCGGCGCGCTCCACCACCACGTCGAGCAGCGGATAGATGCCACGGGCGAGGCCGAGCTTGTTCAGCTGCTCGACGGTCGCAATCGCATGGCCGGTCTGCAGCAGCTTGAGCATTTCGTCGAACAGGCGGCTTTGCGGCACATCTGCCAGCAGCTTGCTCGACTCGACCAGCGGGGCCGCCGTCTTGGCTTCCATCTTGAAGCCCAGGGCGGCGAGCTTGGCCGAGAAGCGGATGGCGCGAATGATGCGCACCGGGTCTTCGCGGTAGCGCGTGGCCGGGTCTCCGATCATGCGCAGCGTGAGCTTCTGCGCGTCCTTGATGCCGTTGTGATAGTCGACCACGACCTGGTTGGCCGGGTCGTAGTACATGGCGTTGACGGTGAAGTCGCGGCGCGCCGCGTCTTCTTCCTGCGGGCCCCAGACGTTGTCGCGCAGCACGCGGCCGCTGGCGTCCACGGCGTGCTTCATGCTGGCAAGCTCGCCCTTGCTGGTGCGCTCGTTGCCCGCCACCTGCTCGGCCGCGGCGTTGTCCATGTAGGCGCGGAAGGTCGAGACCTCGATCACCTCGTGCTCGCGCCCACGGCCGTACACCACGTGCACGATGCGAAAGCGCCGCCCGATGATGAATGCACGGCGAAACAGCGACTTGACCTGCTCGGGCGTGGCATTGGTGGCCACGTCGAAGTCCTTGGGGCGCAGCCCCAGCAGCAGGTCGCGCACCGCGCCACCCACCACGTAGGCCTCGTAGCCGGCCTGCTGCAGCGTGGTGACCACGTTCTTCGCGCGTTCGTCGACCAGGGCCGGATCGATCTTGTGAACCTCTGCCGGCACCTCCTGGCGCTTGCCGAAGCGGCTCTTGCCCTGCGTGCCGCCGGCGGTCTTGCCAAGCAGCTTGTCGATGAATTTCTTGATCATTGTTGGTTGAAAGCCTAGTTCGCTCTTTTATTCGTTCTCGAGCATGGAGCGGATCAGCGGAATGGTGATCGCGCGTTGCGTCTGCAGGGCATAGCCGTCGAGCTGCGTGAGCAGCTCCATCAGGCTGCCGAGGTCGCGGCTGAATCGGTGCAGCATGTAGTCGAGCACGTCGTCGGACAGCATCACGCCGCGCGCATCGGCGGCCTGGCGCAGCACCGCGCGGCGTTCGCTTTCGCTCAGCACCTGCAAGTGGAACACGTGGCCCCAGCCGAGGCGGGTGCGCAGGTCTTCGCGCAGCGGCAGGTCGGCCGGCGGCAAGGCGCCGGCGGCGACCACGCCGCGCTGCAGGGTTTGGGCGTTGACGAACCAGTTGAAGGCCGCGTGCTGCTGCACGGCGGTGTAGAGGTGCACGTCGTCGAGCAGGACGGCGCCCCAGCGCTCGTCGAACTCGGGCGGCTCCAGCAGGCCGGCGTGCAGCCAGCCCACGCTGGCGCCCTGCTCGCGCAGTGCGACACGCACCGATTCGAGCAGATGGCTCTTGCCGCTGCCGCCTTCGCCCCAAAGATAGGTGGGCACCGGCGAGTGCAGCGCGGGGCTGCCGGCGCCGCCCACCCACACTTGCAGGTGCCGCAGCGCCGCCTCGTTGGGGCCGGCAAAAAAGGCGTCGAAGCTGGGGCCCGTCGCAATGCCGATATCGAGCGCGAGCTGTTTCATCCCGGGAAGGTTCATGGAGGGGGCCGCGAGGGCCCTTAAAATCGTGAGGAATTCTATCGGCCTGGCCACCATGGTTACCGGCGCCGCCTTCCGCTCCTACTCTTCGCGTCCTTCCCGACCTCGACCACCCATGACTTCCCCTACGCCCACTCCTCTCAGCTACAAGGATGCCGGTGTCGACATCGATGCCGGCGACGCGCTGGTCGACCGCATCAAGCCCCTGGCCAAGAAGACCATGCGCGAAGGAGTGCTGGCCGGCATCGGCGGCTTCGGCGCCCTGTTCGAGGTGCCCAAGCGCTACAAGGAGCCGGTGCTGGTGAGCGGCACCGACGGCGTGGGCACCAAGCTCAAGCTGGCCTTCGAATGGAACATGCACGACACGGTCGGCATCGACCTGGTGGCAATGAGCGTCAACGACGTGCTGGTGCAGGGCGCCGAGCCCCTGTTCTTCCTCGACTACTTCGCCTGCGGCAAGCTGGACGTGGACACGGCCGCGGCCGTGGTGGGCGGCATCGCCCGCGGCTGCGAGCTGTCGGGTTGCGCCCTCATTGGCGGCGAAACCGCCGAAATGCCCGGCATGTACCCGGCCGGCGAGTACGACCTGGCGGGCTTTGCGGTCGGCGCGGTCGAAAAGTCGAAGATCCTCACGGGCCAGAACGTCAAGCCCGGCGACGTGGTGCTGGGCCTGGCCTCGGCCGGCGTGCACTCCAACGGTTTCAGCTTGGTGCGCAAGGTGATCGAACGCGCCGGCGCCGACCTGCCCGCCACCCTCGACGGCAAGCCCTTCCGCGAAGCCGTGATGGAGCCCACCCACCTCTACGTGAAGCCCGTGCTCGAAGCGCTGGGCAAGCACCCGATCAAGGCACTGGCCCACATCACCGGCGGCGGCCTGCTCGAGAACATCCCGCGCGTGCTGCCCGAAGGCACCGCCGCCCATCTCAAGAAGGGCAGCTGGCCGCAGACCGAGCTGTTCGCCTGGCTGCAGAAGGTAGCCGGCATCGACGACATCGAGATGAACCGCACCTTCAACAACGGCATCGGCATGGTGGTCGTGATCGACGCGGCTGAAGCCGCCGCCTGCGCCGCCACGCTGCGCGCCGCTGGCGAATCGGTGCACGAGATCGGCGTGATCGCCGAGCGCGGCGAAGGCGCCGCGGTAGTCGTCGGCTGAGCGCCGGCTGCCCATCCACAATGTCCTGAACAGAGCACGCGACGCCCCGGATGGCCAAGAAGCCACAACCCATCAGCCCCGCCGTGACAACGGCCCCCGTCCACCGCCCGGCCGCCTCGCGCGGCGTGATGATCGCAAGCTACCTGCTGATGCTGGCCGCCTTGCTGCTGGTGATGTGGGAGCACCTGCTGCCGGGGCTGCTGTGCGTCTGCATCGGCTTCCTGGCCACGCGGTGGTTCGCACGGGTGCTGAGTGCGGGCATGCGGCGCATTCCGGCACTCGGCGGCCAGCGCGCCGATGGCTGGGCCGGCGTGCTGGCCGTCATCCTCGTGCTGGTGGGGCCGATCGCGCTGATCACGCTGCTGCTGTCGCAGGCCCGCGAATACATCGTCGACGCGCCTGACCAGTACCGCGAACTGCTCGACTACACGGCGCGCACGGTGCTGGAGCTGCGCTCCAAGCTGCCGGTCGAAATCGCTGTCTATCTACCCGAGGGCGCGGCCGAGGTGCAGCGGGTGATCGCCAATTACCTGCGCGCGCAGGCCGGCTCGCTGGCCGTGGCCGGGCGCGCCTGGCTGCACGGCATTCTCTTCTCGTACGTGGGCCTGATCGTGGGCGGCCTGGCCGCCGTGGCGCACGCGCCGCTGCGCCGCCTGCCGCTGGCCGACCAGTTGCACCAGCGCGTGCGGACCTTCGGCGAAGCCTTCGGCCAGATCGTGGCGGCCCAGTTCTGGATCGCGGCCTTCAACACGCTGCTCACGGCCATCTTCCTGCTGTTCATCATGCCGACGTGGGGGGCGCACCTGCCGTACACGCCGGCGCTCATCACCCTCACCTTCCTGGCCGGACTGGTGCCGATCGTGGGCAACCTGGTCTGCAACTCGGTGATCACGCTGGTGGGGCTGTCGGTGTCGCCGGTCACGGCGGCGGCGTGCCTGATCTTCCTGATCGTGATCCACAAGGCCGAGTACGTCATCAACGCCAAGGTGGTCGGCGCACGCACGCAGATGAGCGTGTGGGAGCTGCTGGCCGTGATGTTCGTGGCTGAGGCGGTGTTCGGGCCGGCCGGGCTGGTGGCGGCGCCGCTGTACTACGCGTACCTGAAGAAAGAGCTGCAGGCGGCATCGCTGGTCTGAGGCAACCGTCGGGAAGCAATGTCCTGATCTGATCGGTTTTGGTCCGGCCGCGAGCGGACTGCAGGCTGGCAAGGCAGAAGAATAGGCGGCATCATCCACTTTGCCTCTACGAGCCCCGCCATGAAAACCTGTCTGATTGTGATCGACGCCCAGGAATCATTCCGCCAGCGCGCGTACTGGTCCGAGAGCCAGGCCACTCCCTACTTCGCCGCGCAGAACGCGCTGATCGAAGGCTGCGCCGCCGCCGGCGTGCCGATCGTGCGGGTCTTTCACACCGACGAGCCGTCCGATGCGGGCAACCCGTTTGCCGTCGAATCGGGCCACGTGCGCCCCATCGGCGGGCTTGCCGACTTTGCCGCAGCAGCCACCTTCACCAAGCACCGCCACAGCGCGCTGGTCAACAGCGGGCTGGACATCTGGCTCACGCAGAACGGCATCGGCCGGCTGATCGTGAGCGGCATCCGCACCGAGCAGTGCTGCGAAACCACAACCCGCCACGCCTCGGACCTGGGCTGGGAGGTCGACTACGTGACCGACGCCACGCTCACCTTCGACATGGTGCAGCCCGACGGCCGGCCGCTTTCGGCCGCCGACATCAAGGCCCGCACCACCACCGTGCTGCAGGGCCGTTTCGCCACCGTCTGCACCGTGGCGCAGGCGCTCGAACGGGCCGTGGCGTGAGCGGCATGAGCTTGCGCGTGCTCATCCTCGCCTTCGACGGCGTCGAAGCGCTGGACTTCGCCGGCCCCTTCGAAGTGTTCACCACCGCGAGCCGGGTCAGCCAGCGGATGCAGCCGGGCACCGCGGCGCCGTTCGATGTCGCATCGGTGGCCCACGCTGCACACGGCCAGCCCGTGCAGGCGCGCGCCGGCCTGCAGCTGCTGGCCAACCACACGCTGGCCGACAGCCCGAAGGCCGACGTGCTGATCGTTCCCGGCGGCGTGGTCGACGCGCCGATGGCCAGCCCCGACACCCTGCGATGGATCGCCCACAGCGCAGCCGGTGCGCAGGTCGTCGCCTCGGTCTGCACCGGCGCCTTCCTGCTGGCCGAAAGCGGCGTGATCACGAACGACACCGTCACCACCCACTGGGAAGACATCGCCGACCTGCGCGAGCGCTTTCCTTCGCTCGACGTACGCGACGGCGTGCGCTGGGTCGACAACGGCCGCATCGTCAGCTCCGCGGGCATCAGCGCCGGCATCGACATGAGCCTGCACCTCGTCGAGCGGCTGGCCGGACGCGAACTGGCCGAGCGCACCGCGCGCCAGATGGACTACGCATGGACCCGCAACCCCGGCCACAACCCATCCGCGTAGTCTTCGTCCTCCTGCCCGGCAGCATCGTGCTCGACTGGGCCGGCCCGGCCGAGGCGCTGCGCATCGCCAACCAGCGGCTGTGCGCAATGGGCCAGCCCGAGCGTTTTGCCATCGAGTTCGCGAGCCCCCGGCCGACGACGATGGGCTCGGTCGGCGTCGCGCTGGCCGGGCTTTCGCCCTTGCCGACGCAGTGGGACGGCCCCGGCTGGATCGTGCTGGTCGGCCTGCCCGGCGACACCATCGCCATCGACAACCCCGAGACGCAAGACCTGCTGCACTGGCTGCGCGGCCTGCGCTTCGAACGCGACCGGCTGGAGCTGCTGACGATCTGCGCCGGCGCGGTGCTGGCCGCGCATGCCGGTGCGCTGGCAGGCCGACGCGCCACTACGCATCACCAGCACCTCGACGAACTTCGTGCCGTGGAGCCGCGCTGCGACGTGGTCAGCAACCGCGTGTTCGTGATCGACCCGCCGCTGTACAGCAGCGCGGGCGTGACGACCGGCATCGACCTGGTCCTGCACCGCATCGCCGGGCTGTGCGGCGAAGCGCTCGCGGCGCAGGTCGCGCAGACCATGGTGGTGGCGCTGCGCCGCGGCCCGCACGACCCGGAGCTGTCGCCCTTTCTCGCCTACCGCAACCACCTGCATGCCGCGCTGCATCGCGTGCAGGACGCGGTCAGCGAGCAGCCGCAGGCCGACTGGAGCGTGCCGCGCATGGCCGAGGTGGGGCACACCTCGGCGCGGCATCTCACGCGGCTGTTCGTCGAGCATGCGGGCGTAGCGCCGCTGGCCTATCTGCGGCGGCTGCGGCTCGCGGCGGCTCAGCTCGCGCTGGCCTCGGGCGCGAGCGTGACGCGGGCGGCGGAGCAATCGGGCTTCGGCTCGGACACCCAACTGCGCCGCGCGTGGCACCAGTTCGGGTTGCCGGGCTCGCCTTCGGAGGCGAACTCGGCCTTCAAGGCCTGAAAACGCTCAGTGCCAGACGCCGACGGGCGCCGGCCCGGGCACGCGCAGCAGCCTGTCGTCACCGATTTCGAGCAGCCGGTTGGCCGCATAGCTGTTCTGCGAGTCGGGCTCCAGCGCCGCGCTGACCAGCGGCGACAGCGGCTGCGCCAGCGACACGTAGAAGCTCCCCGGCTGCACCACCGCGCGACCGGCCCGCGGCCGCACGCGGAAGGCGCGGATCGCCTCGCCGTCCTCGATGGCGCCGCGCGCGTCCTGCCGCTGGCCGTCGGTTTGCGACAGGATCTCGTAGCGCTCCACCTGCCAGGGCGCCGCGCTGTCGATGCGCTCTACCCGCACGCCCAGCATCTGCAGGCGCTGCACGGCCGTGGTCTCGCTGGCCGCGAGCAGATAGCCGCACGGGCGCGGGCGCGCGTTGGCAATCTTGAGCGGCTCGGCGGCGCGCCATTCGACGTCGATGGTCTTGTCTTCCCCGGTCTTCGCGTCGAGGAATTCGAGGCGCTGCCGCGTCGGCGTCTGCCAGGCCTCGACCACCAGATCGCCATGGCACGCCTCGGCCTTGGCGCGCTGGCCAGCCTGCGCGGTGAGCTGCATCAGCGCCGGCCCCTGCTTCGCGGCCGTCTCGATGACGGTGGTGGCAGCCAGCACCTGCGTGTGCACGCGACGCGCAAAGTGAGCACGCCCGAGCCCCACGCCGCGCACTTCGAGCAGCAGGCTCACGGCCTGGCGCAGCGCGCTCACGTTGCGTCCGGTGTCGGGCTGCACGCCGCCCATCGACACGGTGCGGTCTTCGCTCTTGCCGCCGGAGGTGGTGTGGTACTTGAAGCCCTGCAAGCCGGCCTGCGTGAATGCGGACTGGATGGCGTCGACGTAGTCGCGCTGCGCACCCACGGCGATGGCGGAGTCGAGATTGCCCACGGTGGCAGGCTGCAGCAGGCCGTCGTACTTCATGACCGCGCCGAACTTCTCGATCCAGCGGCCGCCGACGGTGAACTCGTGCAGGTCGAGCACCACCTGCGGCTGGTAGCGCAAGGTGGCGGCCGCGAGCATGCGCGCCTCGGGGGTGCGCAGCAGCAGGTGGTCGCGGTTCACGTCGATGCCGTTGGCGGTGACGCGGGTGAAGCGCTCGGCGCCGTCCGGGTTGCCGCGCGGCACCAGCACCAGGTTCACCTTCTTCAGCAGCGCGGCGCCGGGCTCGCTGGCGAACTGCTGCGCCAATGCCAACACCGCTTCGCCACCGGCCGGCTCGTTGCCGTGCTGCTGGCCGATCACCATCACGGTAGGCCGCGCGGGATCGATTCGCCCCTGGTCGGCCAGCACCACCAGCGGCATTTCGCGTCCCTGCTGCGTCAGGCCCAGGCGCTCGACGCGAACGTTCGGCGACTGGCGCGCAAGGTCGCTCAGGAAGGCCAGCACCTCGACGTGCGAGGGAAAGTCGGTGCGCCCGGCACGAAAGCCCGGCGTGGCGTAGCTCACCGGCGGATTGGGGAAACGCGCGGCGATGGCCTGCGGCTCGACCCACGCCTTGGCGGGGTCGAACTGGGCCTGGGCCGAAAGGGCTGGCAGCAGGGCCAGGCAGGAAACGCACAGGAGGCGGAGGGAGGGGGTGCGCAGCATGGCGCGCATTTTCTCCCGGCACCGGCCGCGCGGGCCAGCGCAGCTTCAGCCGGCGTTCAGCTCACCCGGCGGGGCCATCGAGGAGGCAGGCCCGCGCACGCGCGAGCAGCAGGGCCCGCTCGCGCGTGTTGCGCGTGAGCGCTGCGGCGCGGTCGAATTCCTTGCGCGCCTCATCGCGGCGGCCTAGCTTGAAGAGCAGATCGCCGCGCACGGTCGGCAGCAGGTGGTAGCCCTTCAGCGAGGGCTCGTCCATGAGCGCATCGACCACCTCCAGCCCCGTCGCCGGCCCGAAGGCCATCGACAACGCGACCGCCCGGTTGAGCTCGACGATGGGCGATGGCGTGAGTTCGGCCAGCGCGTCGTAGAGCGCCGCAATGCGGCCCCAGTCGGTTTCGTCGGCGGTGCGCGCGCGGCCGTGGCAGGCGGCGATGGCGGCCTGCAGCGCATAGGGGCCTAGCGCGCCGCCGAGTGCTTCAGCACGCGCGAGCGCCGCAAGGCCGCGACGGACCAGCATCTGGTCCCAGCGCGCGCGGTTCTGTTCGAGCAGCAGCACCGGCTCGCCGGAAGGCCCCATGCGCGCGGCGGTGCGCGAGGCCTGGATTTCCATCAGCGCCACGAGGCCGTGCACCTCCGCCTCCTTCGGCACCAGCTCGGCCACGATGCGACCCAGGCGCAGGGCCTCGTCGCACAGCGTGGGGCGCATCCAGTCGTCGCCGGCGGTGGCCGAGTAGCCTTCATTGAAGACCAGGTAGATCACTTCGAGCACCGAGGCGAGCCGGGCTTCGAGCTCGTGCCGGCGCGGCACCTCGAAGGGCACGCGCGCCTCGGCCAGCGTGCGCTTGGCGCGCACGATGCGCTGCGCCACGGTGGCCTCGGGCACGAGAAAGGCGCGCGCGATCTCGTCGGTGGTGAGGCCGCCCATCAGCCGCAGTGTGAGCGCCACGCGGGCCTCGGTCGACAGCACCGGGTGGCAGGCGGTGAACACCAGTCGCAGCAGGTCGTCGCCGATGTCGTCGTCCAGCGCGGCATCGATCGCCTCGGCGAAATCGTCTTGTGCCATCTCATGCTGCGCGTCGATCTCGCGGCCGATTTCGCCGGCCTTGTGCTCGGCCAGCTGCAGGTGGCGCAGGCGGTCGAGCGCGCGGCGCTTGGCCACTGCCGTGAGCCAGGCCGCGGGGTTGTCGGGCACGCCGGATTCGCTCCATTGCTCAAGCGCCGAGACCAGCGCGTCCTGGGCCAGCTCTTCAGCCAGGCCCACGTCGCGCACCATGCGCGCGACGGTGGCGATGATCTTCGCGGACTCCATGCGCCACACCGCCTCGATGGTGCGGTGGATGGCGGCGACGTCCGCGCGGCCCTCTTCCCTGATCACAGCTTTACGGCTCGGTCTTCTTGACCGTCTGCATCGACGCGAACTCGCTGGTCAGCGCCTGCACGTCGGGCGGGTAGTCGCCGATTTCCTGGATCTGGCGCACCTCGATGACTTCGTTGTCGGAGCCGGGGCAGCGGGCAGCCCATTCGATGGCGGCGGCGCGCGAGGGCACGTCGATGACCCAGAAGCCGCCGAGCACTTCCTTGGCCTCGGCGAAGGGGCCGTCGACGATCTTGGGCTTCTTGTCCTTGAAGCTCACGCGCGCGCCCATCGAGGGCGGATGCAGGCCGTCGCAGCTGATCAGCACGCCGGCTTTCTGCATCGATTCGTTGTAGGCCATCATGGCCGACACCGCATCGACGTCTTCGGGGATGGTGCCGGGCGCCGCGGTTTCGTAGCCGTGGGGAATCATCAGCAGCATGAATCGCATGGTGGATCTCCTTGGGTTCGATTCGGTTGCGGCTGCTTCAGCTGCCGGCCTTCGCGCGGGCCTCGGTCTCGGCGCGCAGGCGGTCTTCCTGGGCGAGCAACTCCGGCGTCATCGAATCGCCGAAGTCGGCAGCCTCGAACACCTGGCGGATCTCGATCTCGCCTTCCTGGAAGGGGCTGCGCTTGATCCACTCGATGGCTTCTTCCTTTGACTTG
Source organism: Variovorax sp. YR634 (assembly GCF_900106655.1). Lineage (NCBI taxonomy): Bacteria > Pseudomonadati > Pseudomonadota > Betaproteobacteria > Burkholderiales > Comamonadaceae > Variovorax > Variovorax sp. YR634. The sequence continues at coordinate 676,952 of NZ_FNOL01000001.1, read as the reverse complement.
ACCTGGAACAGCCAGAAACCAGCCAGCAGCTCCTTGGTTTCAGCGAAGGGGCCGTCGATGACGGTGCGCTTGGTCGGGCCTTCGCAGCGCACGCGCACGCCCTTGGAGCTGGGGTGCAGGCCTTCGCCCGCCAGCAGCACGCCGGCCTTGACCAGTTCCTCGTTGAACTTGCCCATGGCGGTGAGTATTTCGGTGCTGGGCATCACGCCGGCTTCGGAATCGGCGTTGGCCTTGACCAGAATCATGAATCGCATGTCGTTTCTCCTGAAGGTTGATGAGACTGGGAGCGGCTGACGAATGAAATTTGCCTGCTCCTGTTCACACGTCGGACGAGCGGAAGACGGATCGACACGATCGCATCGATCTATTTGTAATTTTGTGTTTCTGAAATTGAGGCTTCAGGGCAGGTAGCCGCAGAAGCGCAGCACGTGGCCGTCGGGCTCCCGGATCGCGAATTCGCGCAGTCCCCAGGGCTGGGAGGTTGGCGGCTCGATGACCGTCACGCCGCGCTTCACGTAGGCGGCGTGCAGGCCGTCGATGTCCTTGCCCACGTGGATCACGATTTCGCCGCGCCAGGGCTTGGCCTCGCGCGAGTTGCATTGCCACAGCCTCAGGTAGACCGGGTCGCCGTAGCTGCGGTCGCCCTTCTTCACCCGGGCGTAGCTGGGCGGCTCCCCCGCGATGAAGTCGAGCTCGAAGCCCAGCACGTCGCGAAACCAGCGCGCGGCGCGCGACACGTCCGACACCGGCAGCACCGGCTGCACGCCGTGGAATTCATGCAGGGTGCCCAGGTCGGGCGCCGGGCTCACACCGGCCTTGGTGTTCATTTCAGCTAGCCATTCGGCGCAACATGGCGACGCGCTCGGCGATCGCGTCGATGTCGAGGGCGTCCTCGGCCTTCCCCAGATAGGTTTCCAGGTCGCGCACGGCCTGCGCCGTGTTGCCCTGCTCGGCGTGCGCGATGCCGCGGTCGCGGTATTCGCCCCAGGCACTGGGCAGCAGGGCGATCAGGCGGTCCTGCACGGCGATGACGCGCTGCCAGTCTTCCTGCGCGTGGTGCACTTCCTTCAGGTTGCGCAGCATGCGCGCGATGATTTCGCGCGGGCTTGCGGGCTGCAGGTACAGGCCCAGCGGCACGTCGAAATCGCCGACCAGGCCATTGCTGCGCTTGTAGGGTTCGAGCCGCTCGCCGAGTTCCTCGCGCGACAGCGACTTGCCGGTGAAAGGATCGATCACCACCTGCCCCTTGGGCAGCGTCACCTTGAGCATGAAATGCCCCGGAAACCCGATGCCGCGTGCCTGCAGGCCCAGGCCCTGCGCCAGTTCCATCCACAGCACGGCCAGCGAGATCGGAATGCCGCGGCGGGTGCGCAGCACGGCGTTCAGGTAGCTGTTGTCGGGGTCGTAGTAGTCGTTGACGTTGCCGCCGAAGCTCAGGTCATTGAAGAAGAACTGGTTCAGGGCGCGCAGGCGGGCCAGCGGTGCGGCGTCGGCCGGCAGGCGGCGCTTCAGGCGGGCCAGGAGCTGGTCTACATCGCCAAGCACCTGCTGAACGTCGAGATCGGGGTATTCGTCCTGCGCCAGGCTGGCGGCAGCTTCGAGCAACGGAAATTGATCGTCGCTGCGAACCAGCGATTCGAAATACTCCAGTGCGGTAGGAACCTGAAAGCTGAACGTCATGTGTCTTTGTAGAGGAGCATTCAGGGAGCGTCAAGGCGGGACACGTGCGTATTGCCAACGCCCTGCGCGCGGGCTTCAGCGGCGCAGGAAGCTGCGCAACCGCACGCCGACGGCCGCCAGCACGGCGAAATAGAGCAGCGCCGAGCCGGCGATCAGCGCAGCGAGCAGGCCGATGCGCAGCAGGCGCTGCTCGCGCAGGCCGACCCAGTCGAAATGGCCCGAGCCCCAGAACAGCAGGCCGGCCAGCACCAGCGTGCCCGCCAGCACCTGCAGCGCGAACTTGCCCCAACCCGGTTCGGGCTTGTAGCTGCCGCGGCGCATCAGGCCGACAAGCAGCCAGGTCGAATTGACCAGCGCGCCGATGGCGATGGTCAGGGTCAGCGCCGCGTGCTGCAGCACCGGCACCAGGAAGATATTGAGCACCTGCGTCAGCACCAGCACGCCGACTGCGATGAGCATCGGCGTGCGCGTGTCGTGCTTGGCGTAGTAGCCGGGCGCGAGCACCTTCACGGCCACGATGCCGACCAGCCCGACTCCGTAGCCCATCAGCGCCAGGGTCGTGCGGCCTACGTCCTCGCCGGTGTACGCACCGTTGTGGAAGAGCACCGCCACCAGCGGCTTGGCAAACAGCAGCAGCGCGATGGCGCAAGGCGCCGAAAGCAGCACGACGAGACGAAGGCCCCAATCGAGCAGCGACGAATAGCGCGCGTCGTCCTTGGCGGCGCGGGCGCCGGCCAGCTGCGGCATCAGCACCACGCCGAGCGCGACGCCGAGCATGGCGGTGGGGAATTCCATCAGCCGGTCGGCGTTGGTGATCCAGGTGACGCTGCCCACCGCAAGGTGCGAGGCGATCTGCGTGTTGATGAGCAGCGAAATCTGCGCCACGCTGACGCCCAGCAGCGCGGGCAGCATCAGCTTGAGCACCTTGCGCGTGGCAGGGTCGGTCCATGCGGTCCGCAGCGCCCGGAAGCTCGCGCCGACACGCGGCATCAGCCCGAGCTTGCGCAGCGCCGGAATCTGCAGGGCCAGCTGCAGCACGCCACCCACCAGCACGCCCACGCACTGTGCGTAGATCGGCTCGATGCCCCAGCGGCGGAACAGCGGCGCCCCGACCACGATCGCCAAAATCAGCGCAATGTTGAGCAGCACCGGCGACGCCGCCGGCACCGCGAACTTGCGCCAAGTGTTGAGAATGCCGCCCGCCAGCGCCACCAGCGACATGAAGCCGATGTACGGGAACATCCAGCGCGTCATGATCACGGCCGGGTCGAAGCCGGGCAGTCCGCTCGCCATGGCCCAGACCAGCAGCGGCGCGCCGGCCACGCCGGCCACGCACACGACCAGCAGCGTCCAGGTGAGCAGCGTGGCGACATGGTCGATCAGCTGCCGGGCGCCCTCTTCCCCGTCTTCGGCCTTGCGCGCGGCCAGCACCGGCACGAAGGCCTGGCTGAAGGCGCCTTCGCCGAAGACCCGCCGGAACAGGTTGGGGATGCGAAATGCGACGTTGAAGGCGTCGGTCAGCGCGCTGACGCCGAAAACCGAGGCAAACAGCACGTCGCGCACAAGGCCCGTGATCCGCGAAGCGAGAGTCAGCAGGGAGACGGTGGAGGCGGATTTGAGCAGGGACACGGGGGCCGAGTGTAGGGCCCGCGAAGGTGCCGAAACGGGCCGATTCGGGCGCGAATTGGGCAAAAGGGCCAACCCGGCCTATAATGGAGGGCTTTGCTGCATCATCCTCAGACACCTAAGGAACATTAAATATGGCATCCGCCAAGCCCAAGAAGAAGAACCCGCGCCTCGCCTCCGGTCGTAAGCGCGTCCGCCAGGACACCAAGCTCAACGCTGCGAACACCTCGCTGCGCTCCAAATACCGTACCGCTGTCAAGAACGTCGAAAAGGCTGTTCTGGCTGGCGACAAGACCAAGGCAAGCGAACTGTTCGCGAAGGCCCAGAGCATCGTCGACACCGTCGCCGACAAGGGCATCTTCCACAAGAACAAGGCAGCCCGCGACAAGAGCCGCCTGTCGGCCAAGGTCAAGGCCCTCGCCCTCGCGCCTGAAAAGGCCGCCGCCTGACACCTGTCAGGCAAGCCCGGACCGGAATTCTCCAGTCCGCCGTTTGATCGGGGTGCGCTGCAGCAAAGTGAAAAACCGCCTTCGGGCGGTTTTTTCATGCCCATTCGATTTGCGCCCCAGGGCGACGGGCAAGAAAAAAGGCCGCTCAGGCCTTCTTGGGGGGGATGGGCGTATCGGGCACCAGACAGGCCTCGGCCACCTGCAGGTCGTTGTCTCTCGCGAAGTTCACGCAGAAATCCCAGGCCATCGGCTCGGCATCGCGCAGCTCGCGGTTCACGATCACGCACTTCACGCCGTTGATGGTCGTCGGAATGCACCAGGGCGAGTAGCTCAGGTGGCTGCCCGGATAGGCGCCGCCGGGGCGAAAAGAGCACATCACGCCGGCCAGACGCTCGGCCCAATCGCTGGGGCGGAATGTCCGGCCATCCTTGGTGATGCCCTGGATGAAGATTTCTTTGGCAGTGGGGGAAATCATCGTTGAATGAGGCGACCGGAGCGGGTGCTGCGGTGCAGCAAGCGATTCTATCCGCGGCACTTTTTGCATCCTGAACATGGGGCATTGCTGTAATGCGGAATCCTCAACGAAGCCGTCAAACGGCACGCCTAGAATCCGCCTTCCCTATCTGGAGAACCCGAATGAGCGCTACCGCCCAGCCCACCTCGCCCCACGTCATGAACACTTACGGTCGCCTGCCGATCGCACTGTCGCACGGTCAGGGTTGCCGAGTCTGGGACACCACGGGCAAGGCCTACATCGACGGCCTCGGCGGCATTGCCGTGAACACGCTGGGCCACAACCACCCCGAACTGGTGCCCGCCCTGCAGGACCAGCTGACCAAGCTGATCCACAGCTCCAACTACTACCACGTGACCGGCCAGGAACAGCTCGCCACCAAGCTGACCGAGCTGTCGGGCCTCACCAACGCGTTCTTCTGCTGCACCGGCCTCGAAGCCAACGAAGCCGCCCTGAAGCTGGCGCGCAAGTTCGGCCACGACAAGGGCATCGAGCGCCCCGAAATCGTCGTCTACGAAGCCGCCTTCCACGGCCGCAGCATCGCCACCCTGTCGGCTACCGGCAACCCCAAGGTGCAGGCCGGCTTCGGCCCGCTGGTCGAGGGCTTCATCCGCGTGCCGCTGAACGACATCGAGGCGCTGAAGAAGGCCACCGAAGGCAACCCCAACGTGGTTGCCGTGTTCTTCGAAACCATCCAGGGCGAAGGCGGCATCCACCCGATGCGCGTCGAATACCTCAAGCAGGTGCGCCAACTCTGCGACGAGCGCGACTGGCTCATGATGATCGACGAAGTGCAGTGCGGCATGGGCCGCACCGGCAAGTGGTTCGCCCACCAATGGGCGGGCATCAAGCCTGATGTGATGCCGCTGGCCAAGGGCCTGGGCTCGGGCGTGCCGATCGGCGCCGTGGTGGCCGGCCCCAAGGCCGCCAACATCTTCGGCCCGGGCAACCACGGCACCACTTTCGGCGGCAACCCGCTCGCCATGCGTGCCGGCATCGAAACCATCCGCATCATGGAAGAGCACAAGCTGCTCGAAAACGCCGCCACCGTCGGCGCCCACCTCAAGGCCGCGCTGGAGCGCGAAATCGGCGGCCTGCCCGGCGTGAAGGAAATCCGCGGCCAGGGCCTGATGCTGGGCATCGAGCTCGACCGTCCCTGCGGCGTGATCCTGAACCGCGCCTGCGACGCCGGCCTGCTGCTGAGCGTGACGGCCGACAAGGTGATCCGCCTCGTGCCGCCGCTCATCCTGAGCATTGCCGAGGCAGACGAGATCGTTGCCATCCTCGCGCCCATCGTCAAAAACTTCCTGTCGGAGCCTGCCGCCCAATGACGACCGCCACGACGACCGCGCCCGCCGCCATCCGGCACTACCTGCAGTTCTCGGACTTCACGGCCGACGAGTACGCCTACCTCTTCGATCGCATGGCGATCATCAAGAAGAAGTTCAAGACCTACGAAAAGCACCAGCCGCTGGTCGACCGCACGCTGGCCATGATCTTCGAGAAGGCCAGCACGCGCACCCGCGTGAGCTTCGAGGCCGGCATGTACCAGCTCGGCGGCAGCGTGGTCCACCTGACCACCGGCGACAGCCAGCTCGGACGCGCCGAGCCCATCGAGGACAGCGCCAAGGTCATCAGCCGCATGGTCGACATCGTGATGATCCGCACCTACGAGCAGACCAAGATCGACACCTTTGCCGCGCACTCGCGCGTGCCGGTCATCAACGGGCTGACCAACGAGTTCCACCCCTGCCAGATCCTCGCGGACATCTTCACCTACATCGAGCATCGCGGCTCCATCCAGGGCAAGACGGTGGCGTGGGTGGGCGACGGCAACAACATGGCCAACACCTGGCTGCAGGCGGCCGAGATCCTGGGCTTCACGGTGCACGTGAGCACGCCCAGCGGCTACGAGGTGGACCAGTCGATCGCCGGCATCCGCTCGGGCGACAGCTACAAGGTCTTCAAGGACCCGATGGAAGCCTGCCGCGGCGCCGACCTCGTGACCACCGACGTCTGGACCAGCATGGGCTACGAGGCCGAGAACGAGGCGCGCCGCAAGGCCTTTGCCGACTGGTGCGTCGACGAGGACATGATGCGCATCGCCCAGCCCGGCGCCCTGTTCATGCACTGCCTGCCTGCCCACCGCGGCGAAGAAGTGCAGGCCGAAGTCATCGACGGACCGCAGTCGGTGGTGTGGGACGAGGCAGAGAACCGCCTGCACGCACAAAAGGCGCTGATGGAGTTCCTGCTCCTCGGCAGGCTCTGACCACCTGAAGCACAAGGCGCAGCCGCATGTCCGATTGCCAGCAATGCGGCGCCTGCTGCGCCAGCTATCGCGTCGACTTCAGCGTGCATGAGCTCGACGACAACGGCGGCAAGGTGCCCTCGGGCCTCGCCGTCGAGGTGAACGACGCCATCTGCCGCATGCGCGGCACCGACCACACGCCCATGCGCTGCGCCGCGCTCACCGGCAAGATCGGCCAGTCCGTGGGCTGCGGCATCTACGAATGGCGCCCCAATCCGTGCCACGAGCTGCAGGCCGGCAGCGACGCATGCGAGCGGGCGCGGGCACGGCACGGGTTGCCGGCGCTGTCGTCGTTGCACTGATCCGTTCAACTCGTCACGTTCGGTGTTGGAAATAACCGACACCACGACCCCTCGCCCGGCGCTAACTTCGCGCCATGGCTCCATCACATCAGCAACGCATCTGGGACATCTCGCCGCCCGTGCATGAAGGCGCGCCGGTCTTTCCCGGCGACACGCCCTACCAGCAGCGCTGGGCGGCGACCATTTCGCCGGACTGCCCGGTGAATGTCAGCGAGATCAAGCTCTCGCCCCACATCGGCGCGCACGCCGATGCGCCGCTGCACTACGACCCCGAGGGCCAGACCATCGGCAACGTCGACCTCGCGCCCTTTCTCGGCCCCTGCCGCGTGATCCACGCGATCGACAAGGGCCCGCTCGTCGAGTGGGATCACATCGCCCACGCCGTCGACAGCACCCTGCCCCCGCGTGTGCTGGTGCGCACGTACACCACCATGCCGGTCGGCCACTGGGACCCGCAACTTGCGGCCTACGCCCCCGCCACCGTCGAGCGCCTCGCGGCCATGGGCGTGAAGCTCATCGGCATCGACACCGCCAGCATCGACCCGGCCGACAGCAAGACGCTGGAAAGCCATCAACGCATCCGGCGCCTCGACCTGCGCGTGCTCGAGAACCTCGTGCTCGACGACGTGCCCGAGGGCGACTACGAACTCATCGCGCTGCCGCTCAAGCTGGTCAGCGCCGATGCCTCCCCCGTTCGCGCCGTGCTGCGCGAACTCCCCCGCTGAAAACTCCACCATGACGACCCTTGCAGACTGCCGCGCGCTCGACGCGCAAGACCCGCTGCGCGCCTTGCGCGACCAATTCACCATTCCCGAGGGCGTGCTGTACCTCGACGGCAACTCGCTCGGCGTGATGCCCAAGGCCGCGCCCGCGCGCATCGCCGAAGTCGTGACCAAGGAATGGGGCGAAGGCCTGATCCGTTCGTGGAACACCGCGAGCTGGTTCGACCTCCCGCAACGCCTGGGCGACAAGGTGGCCCGACTGATCGGCGCCGCGCCCGGCGAAGTGGTGTGCACCGACAGCACCTCGGTCAACCTCTACAAGGTGCTGTTCGCGGCACTCTCGCAACAGAAGGAGAGCGGTCGCAAGCTGGTGATCAGCGAGCGCAGCAACTTCCCGACCGACCTGTACATCGCCGAATCGCTGTGCCGCGAGCGCGGCTTCACGCTGAAGCTGATCGATGCGAGCGAATTGCCCGGCGTATTGACCGACGAAGTGGCCGTGCTGATGCTCACGCACGTCAACTACCGCACCGGCGCCATGCACGACATGAAGTCCGTCACCGCCGCCGCCCACGCCGTGGGCGCGCTCACGGTGTGGGACCTCGCGCACAGCGCAGGTGCCGTGCCGGTCGCGCTCAACGACAGCGAGGCCGACTACGCCATCGGCTGCGGCTACAAGTACCTGAACGGCGGCCCCGGCGCGCCGGCGTTCGCATGGGTGAACACGAAGCATGCGGGCCAGTTCGAGCAGCCGCTGTCCGGCTGGTGGGGCCATGCGGCGCCCTTCGAGTTCACGCCGCACTACCGGCCTGCCCCGGGTGTCGGCCGCTACCTCTGCGGCACGCAGCCGATCATCGCGCTGGCCGGGCTCGAATGCGGGCTCGACACCGTGCTCGCGGCCGAAGCCTTCAACGGCACGAACGGCGCGATGGCCGCGCTGCGCACCAAGTCGCTCGCGCTCACCGACCTGTTCATCGCACTGGTCGAAGAGCGCTGCGCCGGTCAAGGCCTCTCGCTCGTCACCCCGCGCGACCACGCACTGCGCGGCTCCCAGGTCTGCCTGAGCCGAGAAGAAGGCGCCTACGCCATCGTGCAGGCGCTGATCGCGCGCGGCGTGATCGGCGACTACCGCGCTGGCGACTCGCAGATGCCCGACATCCTGCGCTTCGGTTTCACGCCGTTGTACCTGAGCTTCGAAGACGTGTGGAACTCGGTCGAGCACCTGGCGCAGGTGCTGGAGACGGGCGAGTGGAAGCGCGAAGAGTTCAACCGCAAGAACGCCGTAACCTGAGACGAAGCCAGCCATGAAATCCCGACTGATCATTCTGTACACCGCCTTGCTGATGCTGGCGGCACCCGCCCTTGCACAGCAACCGGCGTTCACGCTGCCGCAACTGAAAGCCTTCGCCGAACTGACGCCCGACGCCTTTCGCCAGCAGATCAAGAGCCAGGGCTTCTCGTATGCCGACAAGACCGTGACCGACGAGGTCAGCATGATCGAGTACGAGAAGTTCGTCGACGGCCAGACCACGCACCTGATGAAGTCCACCTACGTGGAAAGCCGCCGCAGCGAGGACGGCGTGCAGCTCTCGCTGACCGACAAGGCCGCCTTCGAGCGCCTCGTGAAGGAGGCACGCGACACCGGCTACAAGCCGGGCGAGAAGGGCCGCATTCCCGGCGGCGAGACCTACCAGGAATACAAGCGCAAGAACGAGGTCGTGCGCTTCGTCTATCCGAAGAAGGAGTCCGGCATGGGCCTTCCTTCCTACACCGCCGTGGTCTGGCGATGACCCGCCAGCAAACATCATGAGCACCGACAAGTCCCCCGAGAAAATCGTCCACGAGGAAAAAGCGCAGCTGGACTTCAGCAAGTCCATGAGCTACGGCGACTACCTGCACCTCGACGAGATCCTCAACGCGCAGCACCCGCTTTCGCCCGCGCACGACGAAATGCTGTTCATCGTGCAGCACCAGACCAGCGAGCTCTGGATGAAGCTGATGCTGCACGAGCTGCGTGCCGCCACCGCCCACATCGCCGAAGAGAAGCTGGCCGACGCATTCAAGATGCTTGCGCGCGTGAGCCGCATCATGGAACAGCTGGTAAGCGCATGGACCGTGCTCTCGACCATGACGCCGCCCGAGTACACGGCGATGCGCCCCTACCTCGCGAACTCCAGCGGCTTCCAGAGTGCGCAGTACCGGTGCATCGAATTCGCGCTCGGCAATAAGAACGCCGCCATGCTCAAGCCGCATGCGCACCGCGCCGATCTGCTGGCGCAGGTCGAAGCGGCCTATCGCGCGCCTTCGCTGTACGACGAGTCGCTGCGCCTGCTGGCACGCCACGGCCTGCCGGTGCCCGCCGACCGGCTGGAACGCGACTGGACACAGCCCTACGAATCGAGCGATGGTGTCGAAGCGGCGTGGCTCACGGTCTACCGCAATCCGCACGATCACTGGGACCTGTACCAGCTCGGCGAAAAGCTCACCGACCTGGAAGACGCGTTCCGCCTCTGGCGCTTCCGCCACGTGACGACGGTCGAGCGCGTGATCGGATTCAAGCGCGGCACCGGCGGCACGGGCGGCGTGAGCTACCTGCGCAAGATGCTCGACGTGGTGCTGTTCCCCGAGATCTGGAAGCTTCGCACCGACCTGTAATCTGGAAGACCGCGCGCGAAGTTGGCTCCTACAATCCGCGCGGCACCAGCACTTCAAGACTCGACAAGGCTCTGCGATCCGTCGCCTGGTCTTGTACTGCGGGGGAACCCCGTGGTGGATGGATGGCTACACATTCCGGCGCGTGAGCGGACCTGCGCTACCGCGCAGCCCAGCTAGCGCATCACCGGCTGGTTGAAGGGCTGGTTGCCACCCACCTTCACAGGCCTCGCCATCTTCATTCATGACGCGTGAACTGAGCTACAGCGAATGGATCGCCCAAAGCCTAGCGCGCGCATTGCTTGCCGATGCGAGGCAACCCGGCGGCACCGCGCCCGGTGCGTTACGCGCGCGGGCTGCGGCAACGCTGGGCGCCGACGCGCCCTGGCTGAAGCCACTGGCGGAAGCGCTCGGCAACCGGTCGCGAGCCACTTGGCGGCGCACCGACCTGCCCACGCTGGCGAAGGCGATCCATGAAATGCCTGAGTTCGATGCGGCCTTCGAGCAGGACGAGGAGCCACGCGTGCGGCGAATCATCCTCCGGCCTGCGGAGATGTTCCCCCGCCCGATGGGGCTGGACCATTTCGCGCTGCCGAACATCCCGACGCTCGCCGACCTCGCGCAGTGGCTGGAGCTCGACGCGGACCGGCTGGCCTGGCTCACATCGCCGGCGCAGGCTTTTCGCGCACCCAGCGATCCCGGCGTGCAGCCCTCATCGCACTACCGCTACCAATTGCAGCCCAAGCGCCTCGGCGGCCTGCGCCTGCTCGAGATTCCCAAGGCCGACCTGAAGCGCGCGCAGCGCCGCATCCTCGACGACCTTCTGCAGCACGTGCCCGTTCATGAAGCGGCGCACGGCTTCGTGCCGGGCCGCTCGGTCGCGAGCCACGCGGCCGCCCACGCCGGCAAGGAGGTCGTGATCGGATTCGACCTGCGCGACTTCTTCCCCGCCGTTCGCGCCTCGCGCGTGCATGCCACGTGGCGCACGCTGGGCTACCCCGAAGGCGTGGCGCGCGCCCTCACCGCGCTGTGCACGCACCGCACCGATGCCGCCGTGATCGAGCGCCTGCGCGACGACGGCGGGCTCGACTGGATGGGCGCCAAGCGCCTCGCCGCGCCGCACCTGCCCCAGGGCTCGCCCTGCTCGCCCGCGCTGGCCAACCTCTGCGCATTCCGGCTCGACCTGCGGCTCGAAGGCCTGGCGTGGGTCTTCGGCGCCACCTACACGCGCTATGCCGACGACCTGGTGTTCTCCGGGCCGGCCTCGCTGCGCGCGCGGTTCACCGCCTTGCGCGCCTGGGTCGACGGCATCGCGGCCGACGAGGGCTTCGAGCTGCACCCGCGCAAGGTGCGCTGCATGCCTCAACACCGCCAGCAGCGCGTGACTGGCGTGGTCATCAACGACAAGGCCAACGCGCCGCGCGAAGACTTCGACCGGCTCAAGGCCGTGCTGCATCGCTGCGCGCTCGACGGCCCCGCCAGCCAGAACCGCGCGAAGGCAGCTGACTTTCGCGGTCACCTGCTGGGCCACATCGCATGGATCGGCCAGTTCAGCCCGACGCGCAAGGCCCGGCTGATGAGGCTTTTCGACCGCATCGACTGGACGGGTACCACGCAAACGCCCTCATGAAGCTGGGGTGGACCTGATTGTTCCGTCGGCGCAAAGCGCTACAGTTTTGAAAACAACGGAGGCCCCCGCCATGCACGACATCCGGTTCACACCCGACGAGCTCTCCACCCTGCGCGAACATGGCGTCGTGCTGTTCGCCGACCGCGTGATCTTCGACGCGCAGCCGCCGATGCCCCGGCAGCAGATCGATGCCGTGCAGGCCCTGTGCGCGGGCCCCGTTCCCGAAGCGCTGCTCGCGCTGTGGCAGCAGACGGCGGGCGGTCGGCTCGACTACGACCTGTCGCTCGAGATGAACGGCAACCTCGAAGCCATCAGCTGGAACGAGCTGTTCTGGAACGGCAGCGACGGCTACCACGACCTGCAGGGCTGGATCGAGCACGAACTGGAACTGGCCAAGGAAGCCGCCGAGGACGGCGGCAAGCCATCGAGCGGCAAGCTCACACACCTGCCCTTCGGCGGCTTCGAGTACACCGACCGCGTCTACGCGGTGGTCGAACCCGGTGCCGGGCACGGGCAGATCGTCGCGTGGAAGAAGGGCCTGCCACCGGCCTGGACGCACGCGCTGCATGAAGACAGCGTGAACACCATCGCGCCCGACCTGCGCGGCGCATTCGCGGCGCTGCAGCTCGACGAAGACCCGCTGGCGCCCACGAGCGACTACTTCTCGGGGCAGACGCTGCTCGGCTACCTCGACGACCGCCACCAGGACCACGGGCTCGACCTCGACCTGATGGACAAGCTGGTGACCTTCTATTGCCACGCCGTGGTCGACTGGCGCACGCCGCTGGCCGAAGGCACGCTGCGCCACCATCCGTCGATCGCGCGCGTGGCCTTGCGCCATGCCATCGCGGCCGACGACGCCGGGCTGGTCGCCGAACTCGCCGCCTCGGGCGTGGGCTTCGACGGGCCGCATCAGGGCAGCGCGCTCGCGACCGACGTCGCGGTTGGGCACGGCGCCTTCGCCGCCGCAGCAGCGCTGGTGCGCGCAGGCGCGCCGGTGGCTGCCGACGCCCTGCGCAACATCGACGGGCAGATCGCTCCCGAACTCACGAGCGCGTTGCTTGCCAACGGCGCGGAGCCCAACGTGACGGCCATCGTCAAGTGCGCGGCGTGCGGCGCGCCCGCAAGCGCGCACCTGATCGCTGATGCCTGCGCGCAGGCGGGCATCGATGTGGCGCCCGCATTCGTTGCGGAGCGCGATGCGATGCTGCTCGAACTGGAGACCACGCTCGCGCAGATGCAGGACGGCACGCACGGGCACTACCTCGGACAAGAGGGGCTCGCAGAACGCATCGAGCACCTTCAGACATTCCGGCTCTGAAAGGCGCCGGCGCGCCGTTCGCTCAGCCGCCGTACAGCCAGGGCTGGTCGAGCAGCTTTGCGCCCAGCAGGCGCATCGCCATGTCGCGGCCCAGGCGCACGGCGCCCGTGGCATGGAAGATCTCGCCGTTGCGGCGCGCACGTGCCTGCACCTGCGCGTTGCGCGCCCAGCGCGCCTCGGCATAGCGCGCAAAGGCAGCGGGCACGCCAGCCGCGCTGCTGTCAGCGAGCGCATCGGCCAGCGTCACCGCATCTTCGATGGCCATACCCGCGCCCTGCGCCAGGTACGGCACCATCGGATGCGCGGCATCGCCCACCAGCGCGACACGCTCATGCGCCATCTCGGCTGCGCTGGTCATGGGGGCGCGGTCGCCGAGCGACCATGCGCGCCAGCCGGGCATGGCATCGAGCAACGACTGCAGTCCGGCGCAGCTGCGGCCCATGGCCTGCTTCAGGGCGGCGATGCTGCTGGACTGGTCCCAGTCGCGCGCGTCGCCGGCCGGGGCCGATTCGGCGATCACCACCACGTTGAGCCAGTCGCCGCCGCGCACCGGGTACGCCACGGCATGCAGGCGTGGGCCGAGCCACACATCGACCCGCTTGCGGCGCAATGCGGCGGGCAGGCGCGATTGCTCGATCAACGCGCGCCAGGCCGTGTGGCCGGTAACGCGCGGTGGCTGCGCGGCAGACGCGCAATCGAGCTGCCTGCGCACCATGCTCCAGAGGCCGTCGGCTCCGACGATGGCTTCGCCCTCCCAGGCGCGCGCGTCGGTGCTCGACAGGCAGACGAGGTCATCGCTGGTTTCCACCTGCCTGATCTGCGCGCCAGTCACGAGCGTGCCGGTGCCGCGCGCACGCACGGCATCGAGCAGCAGGCCGTGCAGGTCGGCGCGATGCACGCAGAAGTAGGGAGCGCCGTAGCGCTGCTGCATGGCATCGGCGAGCGGCATGCGGGCGAGTTCGGAGCCGCCTTCGGCGCTGTGCACCACCAGCGCATCGGGCCGCGCCGCGATGGCTGCGAGCCCGGGGCCCAGGTCGAGTTGCTGAAGACGCCGCGTGGCATTGGGCCCGAGCTGCACGCCGGCACCGATTTCGCCGAAGACGGCGGCCTGCTCGAAAACGTCGACCCGGTGCCGGCCCTTGGAAAGCGCCAGCGCAGTGGCCAGCCCCCCGATGCCGCCCCCGGCGACGAGGATGTGCGCGGGCATCGGTCTCAGCGGCCGTGCATGGACGGGCTGATGGTGGCCTGGTCGGCTTCCGGTTGTTTGAGAGGTGTCTTGGGACCGCAGCTTCCGCAGCTGTCGCACGAGCCGCAGCCCGAGGTCTTGGCGAGCGATGCAGCCAGTTCCTTGGCGCGTTCTTCGTCGACCCAGCCCGCGCGATGCGTGCCGGCCGCGAGCTTCTGTGCCGCGCCGCGGCGCCAGCCTGCGGGCATCCAGCGCCAGACCGCGTAGAACGCGGCGGCCGCGACGATCAATCCGACGATCAGTTGCTGTGCCATTTCTTCTTCAAACCTTTCATGACAGGTTTTAACCCGCTCCGAGTGCCACCGCAACGCGGTAGGTGATGAAGCAGGCCATGTAGGCCAGCGCGAACAGGTAGCCAGCCATGATCCAGACGTACTTCCACGAGCCCGTCTCGCGCTTCACCGCAGCCAGCGTCGAGATGCACTGCGGCGCGAACACGTACCAGACCAGCAGCGACAGCGCGGTAGCCAGCGACCAGCTGCCGGCGATGAGCGGCTCCAGCTGGCCCGCCACGTCGTCGCCCGTGGCCGACAGCGCGTACACCGTGCCGAGCGCACCCACGGCCACTTCACGCGCCGCCATGCCGGGCACCAGCGCGATCGAGATCTGCCAGTTGAAGCCAATGGGCGCGAAGATGTGCTCCAGCCCGCGGCCGATCATGCCGGCCAGGCTGTACTGGATGGCCGGGCCGGTCGCGCCTTCTGGCGGCGACGGGAAGGTCGACAAGAACCACAGCAGGATCGTCAGCGTCAGGATGATCGTGCCCACGCGCTGGATGAAGATCCATGCGCGCTCGTACAGGCCCAGCGCCAGGTTGCGCGGGTTCGGCCAGCGGTAGGCCGGCAGCTCCATCAGCAGCGGCGAATGCTGCGTGTTGTCGCGGAAGCGCTTCATCACCCAGGCCACGGCCATCGCCGAGACGATGCCGAACACATACAGCGCGAACAGCACCACGCCCTGCAGGTTGAACACGCCGCCCACGGTGCGCGCCGGAATGAAGGCCGCGATGAGCAGCGCATACACCGGCAGCCGCGCCGAACAGGTCATGAGCGGCGCGATCATGATGGTCGTGATGCGGTCGCGCCAGTTGCTGATGGTGCGCGTGGCCATCACGCCCGGAATGGCGCAGGCAAAGCTCGACAGCAGCGGAATGAACGAGCGGCCCGACAGGCCCACGGTGCCCATCACGCGGTCGAGCAGGAAGGCCGCGCGCGGCAGGTAGCCCGAGTCTTCCAGCGCAAGAATGAACAGGAAAAGAATCAGGATCTGCGGCAGGAAGACGATGACGCCGCCCACGCCTGCGATCACGCCGTCGACCAGCAGGCTCTGCAGCATGCCCTCGGGCATGGCCGTCTTGAGCAGGTTGCCGAGCCCCTCGGTGCCGGCCTTGATGGCGTCCATCGGCACGTTGGCCCAGCTGAACACGGCCTGGAACATCAGGAACATGGTGACGGCCAGCACCAGCATGCCCCACACGGGGTGCAGCACCACGCGGTCGATGCGGTCGCTGGTGGCAAGGCTGCCGACCGGCTCCTTCACCGTGAGACCGAGGATGCGGCGCACCTCGCGCTGCGTGGCCAGCACGTCGTCGAGGCCCGGCGCCTGCCAGGGCTGCGGCGTGGCGGCGGCCACTGGCGTGTCGAGCGCTGCGAGCAGGCCTTGCGCGCCGCCGGTGTGCACGCCGACGGTTTCGATGACGGGCACGCCCAGTTCGCGCGAGAGCACGGCCGTGTCGACCACGATGCCCTGCTTCTTCGCCATGTCGGTCATGTTCAGCGCCACCACCATCGGCAGGCCGAGCCGCTTGGCTTCGATCACCAGCCGCAGGTTCAGGCGCAGGTTGGTGGCGTCGGTGACGCACACCAGCAGGTCGGGCAGGGCTTCCTTGCTCTGGCCGGTGACGATGTCGCGGGTGACGGCCTCGTCGGCGCTCAGCGCATTCAGGCTGTAGGCGCCCGGCAGGTCGAGCACGAACACGCGGCGGCCCGAGGGCGTGCGCAGCGTGCCTTCCTTGCGCTCGACGGTCACGCCGGCGTAGTTGGCCACCTTCTGGCGGCTGCCGGTGAGCAGGTTGAACAGCGCGGTCTTGCCGCAGTTGGGATTGCCCAGCAGGGCGATGCGGCCCGGCTGAGCGGTGGCGGCGAGGCGGCCGGGGCCCTGGATGACGGCTTCAACCATGGTTTGCGGCTCCCGGCGTGACGTGGATCAGCGCGGCCTCGTGGCGGCGCAGTGCGAAGGTGGTGTGGCCGAGGCGCACCGCCAGCGGCTCGCGGCCCGGAATGCCGCTGGCGACGATGCGCACGGCCTCGCCCGGCACGAAGCCGATTTCGGTCAGGCGCAGGACGAGTTCCCGGTCGTCGGCGTTGTCGGGGCGCGCCACGTCGAGCACGGTGGCCCACTGGTTGTTCGGAAGCTGGTCGAGGCGCAGGGCGACGGCGGTGGTCGGCGCTGCGCCGAAATCGTTGGTTCGCACGGTGAGAGGACGCCCGGGATATCGGGCGCGCCGGTAAGCAAAACCTAGATGCTAGCAATTCTCACTCACAAATACCTGACCAACCCCTCGAAATCAGGCCCTATCGATCCAGAAACACCAAGAAACCGGCTCAAGGCCGGGTCTCAGGTGCCTCCCCCGGTAGAGGGAAGACCACCCTGCGGGTCGATCGAGACGACGCGCGCAGTCACTGACGCACCGTCGATAACGAGTTCGGCGACGGAAATCGGCAGCTTGAACCGTCGCGGGCCCGCGCTACCCGGATTGACGTAGAGCACACCATCGCGCTCTTCGACTTTCGGCTTGTGCGAATGGCCCGAGACGACCACGCGCACGCCGGCTGCGGGCGGGTCGATGTCGAGCTGCGCAAGATCATGAATGGCATAGAGGTGCACGCCGCCGAACTTCACAAGTTCGGTTTCCGCAATGGCATCTGCCCAGGGTTCGCGGTCGTTGTTGCCTCGCACGACCGTCAACGGCGCAATGGCCGCGAGCGCTTCGAGGATGCCGGCGCTGCCGATGTCGCCACCGTGCACGATGAAGTCGCTGCCCTTCAGGAAGGCGAGGGCCTCGGGCCGCATGAGCCCGTGCGTGTCGGAGATCAGACCGATGCGAAGCATAGGCAGAAGAAGAAAGTTATTCAGGCAAACCCGGGGCGACAGCCGGCAAGAAGCACGGCCCCCAAGGGCATGATCGACGGCATGCCCGAAGACATCATCGCACCGCAGCAGCCTCCCGAGAACACCGAAGAAGCATCCGCTTCGCCTCCGCCCACGCAGGACA
This sequence comes from Variovorax sp. YR634, assembly GCF_900106655.1. Lineage (NCBI taxonomy): Bacteria > Pseudomonadati > Pseudomonadota > Betaproteobacteria > Burkholderiales > Comamonadaceae > Variovorax > Variovorax sp. YR634. The sequence goes on along the minus strand of NZ_FNOL01000001.1, from coordinate 659,228 downwards.
CCCCGCCGAGCGCGAGCCTGTTGCACTGGCTGGTCGGCGGCCTGCGCGCCTCGCTCCTGCTGGAGCCGCGCGTCGATGCACGACCCGCGCCCTGGCAGTTGCTGCTGCTCGTGCTGCTGCCCGAACTCGTCTGGACTGGCTTGGCGCGCCTCGAAATCGCCGGCCCCGCACGGCTCTACGAAACCGTCGGCCTCAATACGCTCTGGGTGCTCGGCGTGCTCGCGTGGCTGGGCTGGTTCGCGCTGTCCGGGCGGGCCCGCGGCGGCGGACTGGCGCGCTGGTTCGTGCTGGCCACCTGGGCGATGTTCCCGCCCAACCTGGCGCTCGGCATGCTGGCGCTGGGCTACACACGCGGCTGGTTGCCGTCGGCGATCGCCACCTCGCCCGGCTACTGGGTCGTCTTCGGCCTGGGATGCGCGTGGATGGTGCTGGCGCTGGTGCGGTTCACCGCGCGCGAAGCCGGCGCGCGCTGGCGGCTTGCGGTCTTCGCGCCCGCGTTCGTGGCCTTGCTGACGCTTACTTTCTGGCAATCGCTCAACACGCAGGACCGCATGTGGCAGCCCGATGCCACCAGCGCATCCACCCAGCCCGAGCGTCCGCGCATGCAGCTGACGCAGGAACTCTTCGAGGAGCAACAGGCGCTGTGGGAGCGCACGGTCGCGGCCCTGCCCGCCGGCAAGCCGGGGCAAACCAACGTCTACGGGCTGGTGTTTGCGCCCTACGCGTCTGAAGACGTGTTCCTGCGCGAGAGCAACATGGTCACCCAGTTGCTGGAAGAGCGCTTCGACGCCAAGGGCCGCGTGATCCACCTGATGAACCACGCGACCACAGCCGAGACGCTGCCCTGGGCCACCCCGCTCAACCTGCAGCGGGCCATTGCCGCGCTGGCCGAGCGCATGGACCGCGAGAACGACGTGCTGATCGTCTACCTCACCTCGCACGGCGCGCGCGACCACCAGCTGGCCGCCGCGCACTGGCCGCTGGCCGTGCCCTGGCTCACGCCGGAAGAACTGCGCGAAGCGCTCGACGAAGCCGGCATTCGCCACCGGGTGGTGGCGGTGTCGGCCTGCTATTCAGGGGGATGGATCGAACCGCTGGCCAACGAAAACACGCTGGTGATGACCGCCGCCGACGCCACGCACACCTCGTACGGATGCGGCCGGCTGTCTGAATTGACCTTCTTCGGTCGCGCGATGTTCAACGAGGAACTGCGCAAGACCCGCTCCTTCGAAACCGCCTTCGCGGCGGCCGTACCGCTGATCAAGCAGCGCGAGATCGAGGCCGGCAAGGAAGACGGCTTCTCGAACCCGCAGATCAGCGTGGGCGAAAAGATCCGCCCGTTGCTCGACCAGCTTGCGCAGCGACTCGACGCCGCCTCGAAGTAGCAGCGTCGACGGGCCTGCTCCCGGGAGTTATTCCAGGAGCTGTCGCAGCACGAACGGCAGGATGCCGCCGTGCTTGTAATAGTCGACCTCGATAGGCGTGTCGATGCGCAGGCGCACCGTCACCTCCTGGTGCGTACCGTCGGGGCGGTGCACCACCAGCTTCACGTCCATCTGCGGCTTCAGCTCGCTGCCGATCACCACGTCGATCTGCTCGTCGCCCGTGAGGCCCAGCGTCTGCCATGAATCGGCGCCGCGGAACTGCAGCGGCAGCACGCCCATGCCGACCAGGTTGGCGCGGTGGATGCGCTCGAAGCTGCGCGCCACCACGGCCTTGATGCCCAGCAGCTGCGTGCCCTTGGCGGCCCAGTCGCGCGAGGAACCGGTGCCGTACTCTTCGCCGCCGAACACCACCGTGGGCACGCCCTGCTCCATGTACTTCATGGCGGCGTCGTAGATGAACATCTTCTGGTTGCCCGGCTGGAACAGCGTGACGCCGCCCTCTTCCTGCGTGCCGTTGGCATCCGGCGGAATCATCAGGTTCTTGATGCGCACGTTGGCAAAGGTGCCGCGCATCATCACGTCGTGGTTGCCGCGGCGCGAGCCATAGCTGTTGAAGTCGGCCTTGGGCACGCCGTGCGCCTTGAGCCAGATGCCCGCGGGCGAACTTTCCTTGATGGAGCCGGCCGGCGAAATGTGGTCGGTGGTGATCGAGTCGCCGAACAGCGCCATCACGCGCGCGCCCTTGAAGCCTGCGTCCGACGCGTGCGGCTTCATCTTGAAGCCCTCGAAGAACGGCGGCTCGGCGATGTAGGTCGACTTCGGCCAGTCGTACACCTGACCATTGGTGCCCTTGATGCTGCTCCAGAACTTGCCCGGGTCGGTCTTGACCTTGTCGTAGTTGGAGCGGAACGACTTGGCGTTCATTGCGTAGCGCAGGTTGTCGTCGATTTCCTTCGGCGTGGGCCAGATGTCGCCGAGGTACACGTCCTTGCCTTTCTTGCCCTTGCCAACGGGCTCGGTCATCAGGTCGGTCATTACGTTGCCGGCGATGGCAAAGGCAACCACCAGCGGCGGCGAGGCCAGGAAGTTGGCCTTCAGGTTCGGGTGGATGCGCGCCTCGAAATTGCGGTTGCCCGACAGCACGGCCGCGCCGATCAGGTCGTTCTTGGTGATCGCCTCGTTGATCTCGGGCGTGAGATCGCCGGCGTTGCCGATGCAGGTGGTGCAGCCGTAGCCCGCAAGGTAGAAGCCGAGCTTTTCGAGGTACGGCAGCAGGCCTGCCTTCTCAAGATATTCGGTGACGATGCGCGAGCCTGGAGCCAGCGAGGTCTTGATGTGCGGCTTGACCGTGAGGCCGGCCTCGACGGCCTTCTTGGCCAGCAGGCCGGCGGCCAGCATCACGCTCGGGTTCGAGGTGTTGGTGCACGAGGTGATGGCCGCGATCAGCACGTCGCCGTTGCCGATGGTGACTTCGCCCTTGGGCGCCGAAGGCGCGGTGGCGCTCACGTGCGCGGCGGCGTTGGTCGAGCGGTTGGCCACCATCTCGACCACGTCGAGCGGCGCGCCTGCTGGCGGCGGAGCGGCTTCTTCGTCACCGGCCTTGCCGGCCGCGACCAGCGGATAGCGCAGCTTGAGCTTGTCGGCCGGCTGGTTGAAGCCGTTGGCGTCGTTGGGCTTGCTGTAGAGCTCCGAGAACTTGGTGGAGAGGTGGCCGAGGTCGATGCGGTCCTGCGGGCGCTTCGGGCCGGCCAGGCTGGGCGAGACGGTGCCGAGGTCGAGCTTGACGACCTTCGTGTAGTCGATGTCGCCCGGGTTGGGCATGCCGTAGAGGCCCTGCGCCTTGTAATAGGCGGCGAAGCGCTCGACCTCTTCCTTGGTGCGGCCGGTGCCTTCGAAATACGCCACGGTCATGTCGTCGACCGGGAAGAAACCCATGGTCGCGCCGTATTCAGGCGCCATGTTGCCGATGGTCGCGCGGTCGGGCACGGCGATGGATGCGGCGCCGGGGCCGAAGAATTCGACGAACTTGCCGACCACCTTTTCAGCCCGCAGGATGGAAGTGACGTACAGCACCAGGTCGGTTGCCGTGACGCCTTCGCGCAGCTTCCCGGTGAGCTCGAAGCCCACCACGTCGGGCGTCAGCATGTAGACCGGCTGGCCCAGCATGGCCGCCTCGGCCTCGATGCCGCCCACGCCCCAGCCGACCACACCGATACCGTTGATCATGGTGGTGTGGCTGTCGGTGCCGACCAGCGAGTCGGGGTAATACGTTGGTTTGTCGTCCTTGTCGCTCGGGCTCTTGTAGACGCCGCGTGCAAAGTATTCGAGGTTGACCTGGTGCACGATGCCGAAGCCCGGCGGCACGACGCGGAAGGTGTCGAAGGCCTGCATGCCCCACTTCATGAACTGGTAGCGCTCGTTGTTGCGCTGGAATTCCAGCTTCATGTTCAGGTCGAGCGCCTTGGGCGTGCCGTAGTAGTCGACCATCACCGAGTGGTCGACCACCAGGTCGACGGGCACCAGCGGCTCGATGGTCTTGGGCGACTTGCCCAGCTTGGCGGCCACGCTGCGCATGGCGGCCAGGTCGGCCAGCAGCGGCACGCCGGTGAAGTCCTGCAGCACCACGCGGGTGACGACGAAGGGAATTTCGTCTACGCGCTCGGCGTTGGGCGCCCAGTGGGCCAGCTCTTCGACGTGCTTGGCCGAGACTTTCTGCCCATCGCAATTGCGCAGCACCGACTCGAGCACGATGCGGATGGAGACGGGCAGGCGGTCGATGGTGGGGTATTGCTTGGCCAGTTCCTTCAGGGACCAATATTTGCCGGACTTGCCAGACGGGGTCTTGAAGGTCTTGAGGGTGGACGCAAACGCATGCGCCGGAGCTTTGGCCATGGAGAGACTCCTGTTTGTTCGTGGAAGCCCCTCAAAGATATCAGGGATCAATGTCAGCCGTTGTAGTCGGTCTTCTCCGATCCCGCCTTCTGCCGCCCTGTTCCTCATCGCGAAAAATGCCGGGTAAAGGGGTGCCGCCGGCATTTGCGCGAGATCGGATCACCAACGACCGGCCGGCGTCAGCCCGGTGACCGCGCCTGCACTGCCGCGGGTGCGGCGCAGGCCAGTCCATTGCAGCTCGGCCAACACAACCACGCACGCCACCTGCGCCAGCACCCAGGCCATGCCCAGCACAGTGATCGCAAACATGCCGCTCACCAGCAGCGCGATGCACGCCACGGCCCAGCCGAAGTTGCCGGCGACGACCAGGCCGATCAGCGTGCGTGGCGGCGTGCTGCGACTGGCCATGAAGGCCGCGGCGGCGGCATAGACCAGCAGGAACACGCCCGTACCCATGAGCAGCGGCGCCGGCAGCCCGGTCAACCCGGCCAGTGCGCCGGTGAATGCCACCTGCAGCGCGCCGGTCGCGGCGCAGGAGGCGGCGTCGGCCCACATCACGGCGGGCAGGAAGCGGGGGGATGCGAAGACGGACATGAGGATCTCCTTGGTGGTTACGCGGCAAGCCAGTCCTGCCGTGTTGGAGCCAATGATTCCGGCCAGCGTGGATCGCGTCGATGACCTGGGAGGTCATGGCGCCGCGCCGCCGCCACGCCAGAATGCGCCTCATGAACACCACCCGCTCCCACCCGACCAAGGCCAGCCAGCCCGGCGCGCGCGACCCGTTCGGCGCCCACCTGCGGCACTGGCGCACCCACCGCCGCCTGAGCCAGCTCGACCTGGCGCAGGAGGCCGAGGTCTCGACCCGCCACCTGAGCTATGTTGAAACCGGCCGCGCCGCGCCCAGCCGCGAGATGGTGCTGCGCCTGGCCGAGCGGCTCGAGGTGCCGCTGCGCGAGCGCAATGCGTTGTTGGTGGCCGCCGGCTTCGCGCCGATGTACCGGCAGCGCTCGCTCGACGATCCGGCAATGGCCGCCGCACGCCGCGCGGTCGATCTGGTGCTGAAAGGCCACGAGCCCTTTCCCGCGCTGGCCGTGGACCGCCACTGGAACCTGGTCGCGCACAACGCGCTGGTGCCGCTGCTGATGGAAGGCGCCTCGCCCGAGCTGCTGAAGCCGCCCATCAACGTGCTGCGCCTGAGCCTGCACCCCGACGGCGTGGCGCCGCGCATTGCCAATCTCGCGCAGTGGCGCACTCACCTGCTCGAACGGCTGCAACAGCAGATTGCCGCCACGGGCGACGCGGTGCTGCAAGCGCTGCACGATGAACTTGCGGCCTATCCCTCGCCCGCCGTGAGCCATGACGCGCCCGTCATCGACACCGCGCTGTCTGCGGTGGCCGTGCCCTTTCAGGTGGTCATGCCGAGCGGCGTGCTGAGCTTCATCAGCACCATCACGATCTTCGGCACGCCGGTCGACGTCACATTGCAGGAACTCGCGGTGGAGTCGTTCTTTCCGGCGGATGAGCAGACGGCTGCGGCGCTGATGGCACTGGCTGCGCAGCAGCAACAGGCGGGCTGAGGTCGGCCCTGCCGTCTGCATCGCGCGGCGGGCCTTCGAAGTCGTCCACCTGGATGACCTTGTCGGCTGCCTTCAGGTAGGCGAGCGCCAGTTCGGGGTCGGGTGCCGAGCGGGCCGCCTCTTCGAGCGAGTTCGTGCGGCGTAGCGCCTTGTTGAGCGCAGCCGTGGCATCGCCGAGCTGCACGCCCAGTTCCATCGCGTACATCAGATCGCGCAGGCCACCCGCGGCGGGCTCGCTCAGGTCAGGCGCCAGGCGTTCGATGATGCGCGGGTCCTTGCGCAGCAGGTCGGCCAGTTCGAGCAGTTGCACGTCGCGCAGCGGCGCCAGGTGCGCGGTGCGGCGCAGTACCAGCGCACCGATCACGCGCCGGCCCGCCGTCGGCAGGTTGGCATACAGATCGCGCAGGATCTTGCCGGCCTCGTCGATCTGCAGACGGATCGCAGCCCGTGCGAAGGGCAACAGTTCGGGCGCACCATCGACGCGATAGCGCCAGATGCACGAACTGGCCAGGTACAGGTGCGCGAGCACATCGCCCAGGCGCGCCGACAGCAGCTCCATGCGCTTGAGCTTGCCGCCGAGCATCCCCATCGCGAGATCGGCCGTGAGCGCGTACTTGGCGCTCATGCGCGCGACGAGCCGCGCTTCGTGCATCAGCTCATCGGGCGGCGCGCCGAACACCGGCGCGCCGAAGAGGCTGCGCCACAGGTTCACCGCCACGTGCCTGCCGTGTGCCATGAGCGCCTTGCCGAGCGCGGTCTCGTCCTTCGCCTGCACGGTAGCCATTTCGTCGAGCACATGCGGATGGCATCGCACCGCGCCCTGCCCGAACACGATGAGCGCGCGCGTGAGGATGTTCGCGCCCTCCACCGTGATCGCGATCGGCGCCTGCCGGTAGGACACGCCGAGCAGGTTCGACGGACCGGAGATGATGCCCTTGCCGCCGAGGATGTCCATGCCGTGGTTGACCGCGCGGCGTCCGGCTTCGGTCAGCTGCACCTTGAGGATGGCACTGGCCACGCTGGGCCGTTCGCCCTTGTCGAGCGCGGCCGCCGTGAAGCGCCGCGCCGCATCGGTCGCATACAGCTCGGCCGACATCTGCGCCACCAGCCCGGCGACCGCGTGGAACTTGCCGACTGGCATGCCGAACTGTTCGCGAATTTGCCCGTAGCCGTTGCTCACGTAGAGCGCGGTCTGCTGCATCGCCGAGCCCAGCGCCGGCAGCGAGATCGCACGGCCCGCGGCCAGGCATTCCATCAGCATGCGCCAGCCCTGCCCGACCTGCTGCTCGCCGCCGATGATCCAGTCCGTCGGCACGAACACCTGACGGCCGTGGATCGGGCCGTTCATGAAGGCACTGTCCATCGGGCGATGGCGGCGGCCGATCTCCATGCCCTCGTGCGGCACTGGAATCAGCGCGCAGGTAATGCCGAGTTCGCGCTCGCCCTCGGGCCTGCTTTCGTCGATGGCGTGGAAGGCCAGCCCGACCACGGTGGCGACCGGCGCGAGCGTGATGTAGCGCTTGTCGAAATCGACCAGGAAGCCGCGCGTCATGCGGCCGTTGAATTCGCGCTCGACCACCACGCCACGGTCGGGAATCGACGCCGCATCCGATCCCGCATACGGCGATGTCAGGCCGAAGCACGGCAGCTCGCGACCGTCGGCAAGGCGCGGCAGGTAGTGTTCTTTCTGCGCATCGGTGCCGTAGCGCAGCAGCAGTTCGGCAGGCCCCAGCGAGTTGGGCACCATCACCGTGACAGCCGTGGCCACGTTGACGGTGGCGATGCGCGCCACCACCGTAGCGTGTGCATGGTGACCGAAGCCGAGGCCGCCGAATTCCTCTGGAATGATCATTCCGAAGAAGCGCTTCTCGCGCAGGTAGCGCCACACCTCGGGCGGCAGGTCGTGCGCCTGGTCGATGGCGTGGTCGTCGAGCATGTGGCACAGCTCGCGCACTTCGTTGTGGAGAAAGGCCTGCTCGCGTTCGGTGAGCTGGTTGGGGCCCATGGCCGCCAGTGCATCGAAGTCCGGGCGGCCTGCGAAGAGCTGGCCTTCGAAGCCGACGGTGCCCGCCTCGAGCGCCGCGCGCTCGGTGTCGCCCAGCGGCGGGAGCGCCTTCGAGAATGGCTGCATGGCCCATCGGCCGATCAGTGTCGCCAGAGGCATGGTGCGTCTCCTTCCGCGACGAATGCGCGCGGATTGGCACCATTCTTGAGGCTTGTGGCTGGCCCCGAGGGCCGGTCAAGGGCTCCCCGGCCTGTCGGAGACGGACGCGCCTACCGCTTCTTCGGCGGCTGGGCCGCAGCAGCAGCGGCGGGATCCCGCCAGCCATATTCGACATAGCGCCGGATGACCAGGCAGCCCGGCGGCGAATCGATCAGCGAGACCGACGAGGTCGGCTCCTTCTCGTCGGTGTAGACCGCGTAGTTGGGCAGCAGCCGCGTCATCTTGTAGCTCGCCAGCTCCTGCTGGCCGACGCTCGCGCAGGTGAAGGGCGCGACCGAGATGCGCTCGGCCGACACGGTGCAGGCGCCGCTTTCATCGGGAATGGCGGTGATCGAAGCAGCCACGCCAGCGTTCGGAAACTCCATGCCGATCAGCGAGAACATCGGCCCGGCGTCGGGGCGCTTGCGGTCCCAGTCGAGCAGCACGTCGTGGCTGCGAGCACCTTGCACAGTGAGCGTGGAAAGCCGCGTGATGGCCGGCAGGCAGCGCTTGATGCCCACGCTGGTGGCAGCGCGCGTGAGCGTGTCTTGCGGGGCCGCGGGCGGGGCCTGGGGCACCAGCACGCCTTGGGCAAGCGCGGTGCCGGCGGCGGCCCATGCAAGGGCGGCAATCAGCAGGTGGGAGATTCGTTGGGTCGGCTTCATCCCGGTCCTCATGCGTAAAGGTTTTCGATGGCGGCGGTGTAGGCGCGCACGTTGTCCTCGCCCTCGGGGTCGAGCGTGGCGATGAAGCGGCGCGCGCGCTCGCGGTAGGCCGGCAGGTTGGCGTCGTGCTCGGCAAAGGCGCGCTGCAGGGCGCGGCCGCCCTCCTCGCAGTCGAAGCCGTGGTAGCGGTAGCCGCAGTCGCCGATGAGGTGCGAGTTGTGGACGAGCGGGTAGCCGCCGTACAGCGCCTCGTAGTAGAGGTAGTTCTGCGCGTTCTCCCAGTGGTGCGCGAACACGGCGTCGATCTTGCCGGGCATCACCTGGTACATCGGAAAGCGCCCCTCGAAGGTGGCCAGCCCGTGCTGCACGAGGTCCAGGCTCTGCGCGAAGCCGATGAACAGCGGCTTGTCCTTCAGGTGAAAGCTGTTGTAGACCCACATCTTCTCGATCAGCCGCGGCTGCGCGCGATGCGCCGCCTCGCAGCCGAGCATGGGGATGAAGCTGGTCTTCACCATGCAGATGTTGGGCTCGAAGATGGCCACGCGCCATTGCTTGCGGCCGGGCTCGTAGGCAAAGGGCGGGCCGTCCGCCGGCGCGCGGGTCATGGCGCGCTCCAGCACCATCGGGCTCCAGAGATGCGGCATGAGCCGCACCGGCGCGCGGAAGGTGCTCTCGAAGTAGGGCTTGCACGAAACCTCGTACTCGGGAATCGTCCAGACCTCGTCGTAGGGCGCGCCTGAGATCAGCAGGCCGTGCGGCTTGTTGAAGATCATGCGCTCGATGTCGATCACGTAGTCGTTGCCCACGCGCATCGAGACGATCTTGCCGCCGCGCTCACGGAACGCCACGGACCACGGCATGGCCAGCTGGGCGCTCATCTCGATCATGAGGTCGAGCTCCTGCGCTGCCGTGGCCATGTCGATGATGGGCACCGGCGAATCGGCGAGGAAGTTGGTGGCGTCCGCCGGGCCGCCGTCGCCACCACCGGCCACCAGCACGGCGCTTTCCACGCGCGGCGAACGCAGCAGCAGCATCACGAGGAACAGGCAGTTCTGGTAGACGCCGTTCTCCCACAGGCTCTGCTCACCCTTCCGGATGAAGATGGAAACGCCGACCTTCAGCCTGGCCGGCATTGCGGTCTTTTGTTGCTGCGCCTCGTTCATGCGGCAGCCTTCACGCCGTCGGCACGGAATGCGGCATTGCCACCCACCAGGTTCAGCAGGCGCTGCGCATAGCCGTCGACGTTCGCGGGGTTGAGCGGATCGACCGCGTCGAAGACGCGTTGCGAGCGGGCGCGGTAGTCGTCCAGCTGCCGGTCGTGATTGCGCACGGCCTGCTGCAGTTGCGCGGCGCCGGCTGCCACGTCGAAGTCAGGGTAGTAGTAGCCCGCATCGCGCAGCCAGGGCGAGTTGTGCACCAGCGGGTAGTTGCCGTAGAGCGCATCGAGGTAGCTGTAGTTCTGGTCGTTCTGCCACTGGTGCGAAACCACTGCGTCGGCAAACTGCACCATGAAGCCCGCGAAGTCGTGCCGGCCATGAAAGACCGCCTTGTGCTGGCGCACGATGTCGAGCGAGTTCGCCAGGTACAGCATGGTCGGGTGGTCCTTGATGTGCAGGGTGTTGAGCACCTGCATCGAGGTCACGGCCGCCGGGTCTGCACGGTAGGCCCCGTCGCAGATCAGCATGGGCACGCTGCTGGACTTCACCACCGAGATGTTGGGCTCGAAGATCGCCACCCGAAAGCCCGGCTGCTGCGCCGTGCGCGGCGTGTAGCCGAAACGATGGCCCGCGGCCTCGACCTCCGCGACGCGCTGGGCCAGGAACTGCGGCGACCAGAGGTACGGCACCTCGAACACCGGGCAGCGATGCATGGTGCGCATCATGGGCATGAATGCCTCGTCCTTGGGCAGCAGCCACACCTCGTCGCAGCGCTCGGGCTTGCTGAAGTGGCCCTTGTCGGTGAACACGATCGGCTCGGCCAGCGCCGCGAAAGGCTGGCCCACGCAATGGAACACCACGCGGCCGCCGCACGCGCGAAAGTAGGAGAGCCATTGCACGTCGAGCGCGCCGGCCATCTCGATGACCACGTCCAGCGCATCGGTCAGCTCGCGCGCCCGCCCGAAGGCTAGGCCCATCGCGGCCAAGTCGACCTGAGGGGGCATGTTCGGCTGGTCGCCGGCGTCGATCAGGGTGACGGATTCGACGAACCCGATGCGTTGCAGCAGCCGGGCGAGGAACAGGACGTTCTGCCCCATCCCGTTCTCCCAGATGTTCTGCCCTGCGTGGGTGAGGACTGAAATACCAATGCGCATGGGGGCGAAGTGTGTACCAAAAGAAAAGGCTCCCGCACCATCACAGCGCGGGAGCCGGCCGGTCGCTGGCCGATTCAGTGGCTTATTTCCACTTCCAGCCGATGCCGGCGTTGACGCCCCACTCCTTGCCCGTGGTCGTCAGGCCCGCGCCCCAGGACATCTTGCCGTCGTCGGACAGCGCCTTGAAGGTCAGCGCCACAGCGCTGTAGCCCTTGTAGCTGCCGAGGCCCACGCCCACCGTCTTCTCGCCGGGGTACAGCGTCGGCAGGTAGGTGCCCGACATCGCGAAGGCCATCGCCGTGCCCGAGTAGGCAATGCGGGCCACGTCACCGACCTGGCTCTGCACCTGGTTCAGCTGGCTCATGTTGACCGCGTCGCCCGGCAGGATGCCCGGCGCCACGTTGCTGATGCGCGTGCCGCCAGTTGCCTGGCCGTTGCCCAGCGTGATCTGGTTGTAGTTGACCGAGCCGTCCGGGTTGGTCGCGTACTGCACGCTGCCGGCCTTCGCGGCGGCTGCCGACGCCTTGAGCTGCGCCACGTTGGTCGCGTCGCTGTCGGCCGTGCCTGCTGCCACCCCCGTGATCTGGCGGTACTGCCCGCTGGCCGCATCGCCCACCGACACTGCGGCCTGCGTGCTGGTGGTCGCATTGACGGCTGCCTGCTGCTGTGCCGACGCACCGCCCGGCACATAACCGGCCACGCCCGCCGCGGTGGAAGCCACCGAGCCCGAGCCCAGTGCGACGCCGCCGCTTTGCGTCACGATCGCGCCGAAGCCGATGGCCGTGCCCTGCGAGATGTTCTGTGCCTTGCTCAGCTGCGTGCCGCCGGCATCCGCGTTGTCGCCCAGCGCCACGCCGCCGCCGCCCGCGCGGGAGTTCACGCCGATCGCCTGCGAGCCCGTGGCCAGCGCCCCTGTGCCGATTGCGATCGCGTTCGCACCCGTGGCCTGGGCGCCGAAGCCCACCGCCACCGCGCCGTCGGCCGTCGCCTTCGCACCGTTGCCGGCCGCAAAGGAGTTGGCGCCGCTGGCCACCGACTGCGGGCCGATCGCCACTGCTTCCTGGCCGGAGGCGTCTGCGTCTGCCGCCGTCGAGTTGGCGTGGAAGTACTTGGTGCCGGTGTTGTAGATGTTGTTGACCGACGTGCTCAGGCTGTTGACGTTGACATTGGTCGTGCTCAGGCTGGTCGACAGGCTGCCGACGCCGGTCGAGAGACTGGCGATGTTGCTGGTTGCGGTGCTCAGGCCCGACGAGGTCGAGGTCGACAGGCTTGCGAGGTTGCTGTCGGTGGTGCTCAAGCCGGTCGACAGGCTGCTGATGCCGCTGGTCGCGGTGCTCAAGCCTGTTGAAGTCGACGTGGACAGGCTGTCGATGCTGCTCGTGGCGGTGCTCAGGCCAGTCGAGGTCGAAGTCGACAGGCTGGCAATGGCGCTCGTCGAACCGCTCAGGCTCGTCGACAGGCTCGCCACATTGCTGTTCGTCGTGCTCAGGCCGGTCGACAGGCTGCTGATGCTGCTGGTCGCCGTGCTCAGGCCCGTCGAAGTCGAAGTCGACAAGCTGTCGATGCTGCTCGTGGCAGTGCTCAGACCCGTGGAGACCGAGGTCGAGAGGCTGGTCACATTGCTGTTTGTCGTGCTCAGGCCGGTCGACAGGCTGCCGATGCTGCTGGTCGCCGTGCTCAGGCCCGTCGAAGTCGACGTGGACAGGCTGTCGATGCTGCTCGTAGCAGTGCTCAGGCCCGTGGAGCTCGAAGTCGAGAGGCTGGAAACGTTGCTGTTGGTCGTGCTCAGGCCGGTCGACAGGCTGCTGATGCCCGTCGAAGTCGATGTGGACAAACTGCCGATGCTGCTTGTGGCGGTGCTCAGCCCTGTGGAGGTCGAAGTCGACAGGCTGGAGACGCTGCTGTTCGTCGTGCTCAGACCGGTCGACAGGCTGCCGATGCTGCTGGTCGCCGTGCTCAGGCCCGTCGAGGTCGACGTAGACAGGCTGTCGATGCTGCTCGTGGCGGTGCTCAGGCCCGTGGAGGTCGAGGTCGACAGGCTCGAGACGTTGCTGTTCGTCGTGCTCAGGCCGGTGGACAGGCTGCCGATGCTGCTCGTCGCCGTGCTCAAGCCAGTCGAGGTGGAAGTCGACAGGCTGGCAATACCGCTGGAAACCGAGGTCGACAGCGAAGTCAGTTGGCTGAAGTTCACCGCGTCGGTGGGGTTCACACCCGCGGCAACGTTGGTCAGGATGACCGGCGATGTCGCACCAGCGCCGCCCAGCGTGACCTTGGTGTGAGTCGCATCGTCGTACTGGACCGAGTTCGCGACGCCCGTGGACAGGCTGCCGATGCTGCTGTTGGCGGTGCTGAGGCCGGTGGACAGGCTGCCGATGTTGCTGGTGGCGGTGCTCAGCCCGGTCGACGTTGAAGTCGACAGGCTGGTCACGTTGCTGTTCGTGGTGCTCAGGCCAGTCGACAGGCTGCCGATGTTGCTGGTCGCCGTGCTCAGACCGGTCGACGTCGAGGTCGACAGACTGGTCACATTACTGTTCGTCGTGCTCAGGCCCGTGGACAGGCTGCCGATGCTGCTTGTGGCTGTGCTCAGGCCAGTCGAGGTCGAAGTCGACAGGCTGGTGACATTGCTGTTCGTCGTGCTCAAGCCAGTCGACAGGCTACCGATGTTGCTGGTCGCGGTGCTCAGGCCAGTCGACAGGCTGCCGATGTTGCTGGTCGCCGTGCTCAGACCCGTCGACGTCGAAGTCGACAGGCTGGTCACATTACTGTTCGTCGTGCTCAGGCCGGTCGACAGGCTGCCGATGCTGCTTGTGGCTGTGCTCAGGCCAGTCGACGTCGAAGTCGACAGGCTGGTCACATTACTGTTCGTCGTGCTCAAGCCGGTGGACAGACTACCGATGCTGCTCGTCGCAGTGCTCAGACCCGTCGACGTCGAAGTCGACAGGCTGGTCACGTTGCTATTCGTCGTGCTCAAACCTGTAGACAGGCTACCAATGCTGCTCGTCGCAGTGCTCAGGCCAGTCGAGGTCGAGGTCGACAGACTGGTCACATTGCTGTTGGTCGTGCTCAAGCCGGTAGACAAGCTACCAATGCTGCTCGTGGCAGTGCTCAGACCGGTCGACGTTGAAGTCGACAAGCTGGTCACATTGCTGTTCGTCGTGCTCAAGCCGGTAGACAGGCTGCCGATGCTGCTTGTCGCTGTGCTCAGGCCCGTGGAGGTCGAAGTCGACAGGCTGGTCACGTTGCTATTCGTCGTGCTCAAACCTGTAGACAGGCTACCAATGCTGCTCGTCGCAGTGCTCAGCCCGGTCGAGGTCGACGTCGACAGGCTGGTCACGTTGCTGTTCGTGGTGCTCAGGCCAGTCGACAGGCTACCGATGCTGCTCGTCGCAGTGCTCAGACCAGTCGACGTCGAGGTCGACAGACTGGTCACATTGCTGTTGGTCGTGCTCAAGCCGGTAGACAGGCTGCCGATGCTGCTTGTCGCTGTGCTCAGGCCCGTGGAGGTCGAAGTCGACAGGCTGGTCACATTGCTGTTCGTCGTGCTCAAGCCAGTCGACAGGCTACCAATGCTGCTCGTCGCAGTGCTCAGACCAGTCGACGTCGAGGTCGACAGACTGGTCACATTGCTGTTGGTCGTGCTCAAGCCGGTAGACAAGCTGCCGATGCTGCTGGTGGCTGTGCTCAGACCGGTCGACGTCGAGGTCGACAGACTGGTCACGTTGCTGTTTGTCGTGCTCAAGCCAGTGGACAGGCTACCGATGCTACTTGTCGCTGTGCTCAGACCCGTCGACGTCGAGGTCGACAGACTGGTCACATTGCTGTTCGTCGTGCTCAGGCCCGTCGAAAGGCTGGCAATGCTGCTCGTCGCGGTGCCGATGCTGCTCGACAACGAAGCTGTGACTGTCTTGACTTGCAGGACGTTGACGGCGTCCTGGTCCGCGCTGCCCGGCGCCACGCCTGTGATCTGGCGGTTGCCCACGTTCACTTCACCCGATGAGCTTTGCTTGCTCGTCAGGCCGAACGCGTCGTAGTTGGCCAACGCGCCCACGCTCGCAACCGAGTTCGCACCCAGCGCCACGCTGTCAGGCTTGGTGGTCTGGGCGTTCTTGCCGACCGCCACGCTGTTGTCGCCGTTGGAGATCGCGTTCTGGCCGATGGCCACGCTGTCGGCGCCGTTGGCCTGGCTGTCCGCGCCGGTGCTGTTGGCGTGGAAGTACTTCGTACCGGTGTTGTAGATCGAGCTGACCGACGAGCTCAGGGTGCCAAGGTTGCTGTTGGTCGTGCTCAGGCCAGTCGACAGGCTGCCGATGCCGCTCGTTGCGGTGCTCAAGCCGGTGGACAGGCTGGTCACGTTGCTGTTCGTCGTGCTCAAGCCGGTAGACAGGCTGCCAATGCTGCTCGTGGCGGTGCTCAGACCCGTCGAGGTCGAAGTCGACAGGCTCGCAACGTTGCTGTTGGTCGTGCTCAGGCCTGTAGACAGACTGCCGATGCTGCTGGTCGCGGTGCTCAGACCTGTGGAGGTCGAGGTCGACAGACTGGTGACGTTGCTGTTCGTGGTGCTCAGGCCAGTCGACAAGCTGCCGATGCTGCTCGTCGCTGTACTCAGACCGGTCGACGTCGAGGTCGACAAGCTGGTCACGTTGCTGTTTGTGGTGCTCAGGCCAGTCGACAAGCTACCGATGCTGCTCGTCGCTGTGCTCAGACCGGTCGACGTCGAGGTCGACAAGCTGGTCACGTTGCTGTTCGTGGTGCTCAGGCCAGTCGACAGGCTGCCGATGCTGCTCGTCGCGGTGCTCAAACCGGTCGAGGTCGACGTCGACAGGCTGGAGACATTGCTGTTTGTCGTGCTCAGGCCAGTGGACAGGCTGCCAATGCCGCTAGTCGCCGTACTCAGACCCGTCGAGGTCGACGTGGACAGGCTGGTCACGCTGCTGTTCGTGCTGCTCAAGCCGGTCGACAGGCTGCCGATGCTGCTCGCCGACGCGCTCAGGCCAGTGGACAGGCTGCTGACGGTGCTGTTGGTCGTGCTCAAACCAGTCGACAGGCTGCCGATACTGCTCGTCGCAGTGCTCAGACCGGTCGAAGTCGAGGTCGACAGGCTGGAAACCCTGCTGTTGGTCGTGCTGAGCCCGGTCGAAAGGCTGCCGATGTTGCTCGTCGCAGTGCTCAGACCGGTAGACGTCGAAGTCGACAGGCTGGTCACATTGCTGTTCGTTGTGCTCAGGCCCGTGGACAGGCTGCCGATGCTGCTCGCGGTAGTGCTCATGCCCGTGCTCAACTGAGCTACGGTCACAGCGTCCTGGGGCGCCGCGCCATCGGCAACGTTCGTGATTCGCCGCAGGGCGGAAGACGAACCCACCGAGACCTCGGACGCAGGCGCGTTGGTGTTGGTGAGGAACCCCTTGCCGGTAGGCGCCGCGGCGCCGGTCACGCTGCCCGCGCCAATTGCGACGCTGTTTGCATACGCTGCATTGGCGCTGTCGCCGACAGCAATGCCGGACGCGCCATTGACGGCTGAGCCACGTCCGACAGCAATGCCGGAGGTTGCCGTCGCAGCGACAGCGGACTGCCCACCAATGGCGATCGAATCGTTCGCAAGCGCCTTCGCCCCGCCAACGGAGTTGGAGCCAATCGCGGTAGATCCGTCAGCGAACGAATTCGCTGTCCGGCCAAGGGCCACGGAGTAGGCGCCTGTGGCGTTGGCTCCCGAGCCAATGGCAGCGCTGCGGTCACCCATGGAAGAAGCATTGGTGCCGACCGCCAGGCCGTTTGTTGCACCGGCGCCGGTCTGCGCGGCATAACCGATAGCTGCGGAGGTGGCGCCCTGGGCATTCGAAAGGGTCCCGAATGCCGTGGAACCGCTGCCCGTGGCATTTGCGCTGTTGCCGAAAGCGGTCGAAGGTGCCAGTCCCGATGCATCGCCAACGGCACGCGCGTTGGTGCCGAAAGCCATGTCGTTGCCGAAGGCTGCATTGGCGTTGTTGCCGAAGGCCGTCGCGCCGCCGCCATTGGCCTTGGCACCGGCGCCGACCGCGACTGCGTTGGCGCCAGAGCCAATGGCAGAAACGCCGAGGGCTACCGCGTTGAGGGCCGACGCATTGGCGCCGTCGCCAACGGCAACACCGGCTGTGCCGCTGACGATCGAGCCGCGACCGACCGCGATACCGGAGTTGGCGGCAGCCGCCACCGAAGACTGACCGCCGATGGCGATGCCGTCGACGGCCGCCGACTTTGCCACGTCGGTGGTGTTGCTGCCGATGGCGATGGAGCCGGTGTTCGAAGCCAGCGTGCCATTGCCCGCTGCCAGCGAGTTCTGGCCCGTGGCCTTGGCTCCCACCCCGAAGGCGGTCGCGCCGCTGGCAGAAGCCGTGGTGCCGTTGTTGCCGATCGCCAGCGTGTTCAAGGCACTGGCCGTGGTCTGGCCGCCGACGGCGGTCGAATCCTGGCCGGTGGCCTTGGCACCTGTGCCAACGGCGGTGGAATCGCCCAACGATGCAGCCGTACCCGTCGCCACGGCGCCCCAGCCGATCGCAAGATTCGAGGCGCCGGTGGTCGCAGCGTTGGCATTCGTGCCGATGGCGATGGCATTGCTGCCGATCGCGTTCGCGCCGTCACCGAGCGCAATCGCACTGGTACCCGCGACGTTGGCGCCGCGGCCGATGGCTACGCCCGAAGTAGCCCCGGAACTGACAAAAGCCTGGCCGCCGATGGCGATGGAATCCGTCGCGGTCGCCTGCGCGCCCTTGGTCGCGTTGCTGCCGATGGCCACCGCCCCACTGCCCGAGGCGGTGGTCGAGTTGGCAACGGTCAGCGGGGTGGTGCCGTCCCCGCCAGCGCCGCCGATGGCTACGGAATTGAGCGCGGCAGCGTTGCTGCCGAAGCCCATCGCGATGCTGGAGATGCCACCCGCGCTCGACTCCAGCCCGTAGGCGCTGCTCCACTTGCCGCTCGCGTTGCTGAGGAAGCCGAATGCGGAAGCCCCGGTTGCCCGGCCCTGGGCGAACGCGCCGTACACGGTCACCGCGGTCGAGCCCGTACCGGTCGCGTTGCATCCCGCCACCAGCGAGTAGGTGCCGGTACCGTCTTGCGTCGGTGCACCGGTCGCTCCACTGGTGCTTCCGGGATTCACGCGGCCGACGATGCCACTCGATCCCGTCACACAGGTGCCGTCGGTATTGATGACGTTGGCGTACGCCACCCCGGCTGCGCCCTGCATCACCCCATAGATGGCCGCCACGGCCAGGAGACGGAATGTCGACCGCTTCGCGCTACCGCTTCGCTTGCCGCGCGCCGAGGTGAGCTCGGAAGCCGCCACCCATGCTCCCAGGGCTTCGTTCCATATGCTTCTGTATGACTTGTTCATTTACTGTTCGGCTCGCGGTGAATGGATTGACGGGTTCAGATCGACAAAAAATGCGATGCCCCTGCGTCAGGTTCCATCGCTGAAGGCACGCGCTTGGGAGTGCCTCGATTACAGGAATGCTGGAATGTACGGACTTGTTTACATTTCAGTTCGCATGCCGCAATAGGGAAATTTCGAACCAATGATTTAGTTCACAAAAATGAAATATGAGTGAACTCATTCAGGCCCGAGGGTTGCCGACAAGCCACTGAAAGCGGGAGGCCACATAGAATCCAAAGCGCGGCTTCAGCGGACTTTTTTCACACAACTTCGCCGATAAGCCCTCTTTCTCCTTCTTCTCTCCGCCTACTCAAAGAACAGTACGTCTGCTCTTTGCAAGCTTCGAAGAATGACAAAGCCCGCTGAAATAGGAATTTCGTCACATAGCAGTTAATTAATTGCCAATCCCAGAAAGCGATCTCCAATCGCCGCGGATGGCAATTAACATTCTTGAAACAATTAAATGAGGTCCGCCATTCAGCTGCGCATCGGCATCACCATCGGCCTCCACCACGAGGCCGAAACCCTCTGGAACAACGGCATCAAGCAAAACGCCGTGTTCCTGGCGGAAGCACTGAAGCACTGCCCGGATGTGGCCTCGGTGGTACTGGTCAACACCACGGCGATCCCGATCACCCCGGCCCTGCCCTGGGACCAGACACGCTGGCCTACCGTGACCTTCGAGGCGGCCAAGGACAACGTGGACGTGCTGATCGAGCTCGGCGGCCAGATCGACCCGGCGCAGACCGACTACCTGAAGCAGCGCGGCGCGCGGCTGGTGTCCTACTGCTGCGGCTTCGAATACGTGCACGCCATGGAGTCGATGCTGTTCAACAAGCCGCTCTGGGGGCAGAACCTGTTCGTGAACCAGCGCTACGACGACATCTGGATGGTTCCGCAGGTGGCGAACATCAGCCAGCCGTACTTCGAGGTGCTGCGCCGGGCCGAGGCGCGCCCCGTGCCTTTCGTGTGGAGCCCGGTATTCCTGGACGAACGCACGCGAGCCCTGCCCGACGCCGGCGTCTACCAGCCGCACACCGGGCCGCGCCGCCTCAGCGTGATGGAGCCGAACATCAACGTGGTGAAGTTCTGCCTCTACCCGGTACTGATCGCCGAGCTGGCCTACCGCGCCCGGCCCGAAGCCATCGCGCTGCTGCAGGTCACCAATGCCGAACGGCTGGCCAGGGAGAACATGGAGTTCATCACGCTGATGAACCAACTCGACCTGGTCCGCGAGCACAAGGCGGTCTTCCTGGGCCGACATGAAACGCCCGTGTTCC
This sequence comes from Variovorax sp. YR634, assembly GCF_900106655.1. NCBI lineage: Bacteria > Pseudomonadati > Pseudomonadota > Betaproteobacteria > Burkholderiales > Comamonadaceae > Variovorax > Variovorax sp. YR634. Next base: position 639,513 of record NZ_FNOL01000001.1, on the reverse strand, counting down.
TCGCGCAGAACACCGACATCGTGGTTTCGCACCAGTGGGAGAACCCGCTCAACTATTTCTACCTGGAAACCTGCTGGCAGGGCTACCCGCTGGTGCACAACGCGCACCTGTGCGCGGACCTCGGCTACTACTACCAGGGCAACGACGTGGCCGGCGGCAGCGCCCGGGTGCTCGAAGCCATCGACACGCATGATGCGCAGGCAGCCGCCTATCGCGAGCGCCAGCGCAGCCTGATCGACCGCTACCTCCCCGGCAACGCCGCGGCCACCGAGGTCTACAACAACCTGCTGCTCGGCCTGATGCAGCGCCCCGCCCGATAGACAGGCACACGGAGCCCGAAATGCTTGACCCGTCCGAACTCCGGCAGTTCTTTCCCGTGGTCGTGACGCCGAGCCACGACGGCAAGTTCTTCCAGAACTACGTCGCCTCGATGCTGAACTTCACTGTCCAGGCCGAGCGCGCCGGCATGCGCATGCAGGTGCTGATGCACCAGGGCGAGAGCCTGGTGACGCGTGCGCGGAACAACTGCGTGGCCCAGTTCCTCGCCAATCCGCAATGGACCCACCTGTTCTGGATCGACGCCGACATCGGCTTCTCGGCGCAGGCGGCCTTCCGGTTGCTGCTGTCGGGCTACGACATCGCGGCCGGCGTCTATCCGCTCAAGCGGGAGAACTGGCCCGACGGCGGCGTGGCCGCGGGCACGACGCAGCAGCAGTTCGAGGCCACCTTCACCCGCTACACGGTCAACGCCAAGGCCTCGGAGACCACTTCGCAGGTCGAACTCAAGATCCAGCCCGACGGCTTCATGGAGATGACCGAGGCACCGACCGGATTCATGGTGATCAAGCGCGCCGTGTTCGAGCGGCTCATGGCGAGCTACCCCGACCTCGCCTACGTGCCCGACAGCATCGGCGAGGCCGACCTGGGCCTGCACTACCGCTTCTTCGACGTGATGGTCGACCCGCAGACGCGCCGCTATCTCTCGGAGGACTACGGCTTCTGCCGCCTGTGGTCGGGGCTGGGCGAGTCGATCTACATCGACGCCAATTCCAACCTGACACACCAGGGCGCCAAGCTGTACCGCGGCGACTTCGCCAACTCGCTGCTGACCTCCCTGCCCCATGCGGTGGGCGGCCCGGTCGGCGCGAAGATGGTGCTCACGGGCCAGGAGTACCTGCAGCCCAACGCGCCCTCGCTCTGAGCTGAACGAAGGCACATCGCCCACAAAAAAGCCCCGCCGAAGCGGGGCTTTCTGGTTGGAGCGATCCGAAGAAGATCAGGCCGCGACCGTGTCCGCCACGCCCTTGTAGTCCTCGATCTTGTCGAAGTTCAGGTACTGGTAGATCTGCGCGCTGGACGCATCGAGCACGCCCGTGGCGGCCATGTACTCCTCGCGGGTCGGGATGCGACCCAGGCGCGAGCAGATGGCGGCCAGTTCGGCCGAACCGAGGTACACGTTGGTGTTCTTGCCCAGGCGGTTGGGGAAGTTGCGCGTGCTGGTCGACATCACCGTCGCGCCTTCGCGCACCTGTGCCTGGTTGCCCATGCACAGCGAGCAGCCCGGCATTTCAGTGCGGGCACCGGCATTGCCGAACACGCCGTAGTGGCCTTCCTCGGTGAGCTGCTGCGCGTCCATCTTGGTGGGCGGAGCGATCCACAGCTTGACCGGGATGTCGCGCTTGCCTTCGAGCAGCTTCGACGCGGCGCGGAAGTGGCCGATGTTGGTCATGCACGAACCGATGAACACTTCGTCGATCACGGCGCCGGCCACGTCGCTGAGCGTCTTCACGTCATCGGGGTCGTTCGGGCAGGCCACGATGGGTTCGTGGATCTCGGCCAGGTCGATCTCGATCACGGCGGCGTAATCAGCGTCGGCATCGCCCTTGAGCAGTTGCGGGTCCGCAAGCCAGGCTTCCTGCGCGGCGATGCGGCGTTGCAGCGTGCGGGCATCGGCGTAGCCTTCGGCAATCATCCACTTCATCAGCGTGATGTTGCTGTTGATGTACTCGATGATCGGCTCCTTGTTCAGGTGCACCGTGCAGCCGGCGGCCGAGCGTTCGGCCGAGGCGTCGCTCAGCTCGAAGGCTTGTTCCACCTTCAGGTCGGGCAGGCCTTCGATTTCGAGGATGCGGCCCGAGAAGATGTTCTTCTTGCCCTTCTTCTCGACCGTCAGCAGGCCGGACTTGATGGCATACAGCGGAATTGCGTTGACCAGGTCACGCAGCGTCACGCCGGGTTGCATCTTGCCCTTGAAGCGCACGAGCACCGATTCGGGCATGTCCAGCGGCATCACGCCGGTGGCGGCAGCAAAGGCCACGAGGCCCGAACCCGCCGGGAAGCTGATGCCGATGGGGAAGCGGGTGTGGCTGTCGCCGCCCGTGCCCACGGTGTCGGGCGTCAGCAGGCGGTTGAGCCACGAGTGGATCACGCCGTCGCCAGGACGCAGCGACACGCCGCCGCGGTTGGCCATGAACTCGGGCAGTTCGTGGTGCATCTTGACGTCGACCTTCTTGGGGTACGCCGCCGTGTGGCAGAACGACTGCATGACGAGGTCGGCCGAGAAGCCCAGGCAAGCCAGGTCCTTCAGTTCGTCGCGCGTCATCGGGCCGGTGGTGTCCTGCGAGCCGACCGAGGTCATCTTGGGTTCGCAGTACGTGCCCGGGCGAACGCCCTGGCCTTCTGGCAGGCCGCAGGCGCGGCCGACCATCTTCTGTGCCAGCGAGAAGCCCTTCTTGGTGTCGACCGGGCTTTGCGGCAGGCGGAACAGCGTCGACACAGGCAGGCCCAGCGCCTCGCGCGCCTTGGCCGTCAGGCCGCGGCCGATGATCAGCGGAATGCGGCCGCCGGCGCGCACTTCGTCGAACAGCACGTCGCTCTTGACCTGGAACTCGGCGATGACCTTGCCGTCCTTCAGCGCCTTGCCTTCGTAGGGACGCAGCTCGACCACGTCGCCCATGTTCATTTGCGCCACGTCGAGCTCGATGGGCAGCGCGCCCGAGTCTTCCATGGTGTTGTAGAAGATGGGAGCGATCTTGCCGCCGAGGCAGACGCCGCCGAAGCGCTTGTTCGGCACGAAGGGAATGTCTTCGCCGGTGAACCAGAGCACCGAGTTGGTCGCGCTCTTGCGCGAAGAACCCGTGCCGACCACGTCGCCGGCATAGGCCACGAGGTGGCCGCGGGCGCGCAGGTCTTCGATGAACTTCACGGGGCCGCGCTTGCCGTCTTCTTCGGGAACGATGCCCGGGCGTGCGTTCTTGTGCATCGCGAGGGCGTGCATCGGAATGTCGGGACGGGTCGTCGCGTCGGGTGCGGGCGACAGGTCGTCGGTGTTGATTTCGCCGGCCACCTTGAAGATGCTGACGGTGATGCTCTCGGGCACTTCGGGACGGCTGGTGAACCACTCGGCATCGGCCCAGCTTTGCAGCACGCCCTTGGCGTTGGCGTTGCCCTTGTCGGCCTTTTCCTTGACGTCGTGGAACTGGTCGAACATCAACAGGGTTTTCTTCAGGCCTTCTGCTGCCACAGCGCCGACTTCAGCGTCGTCGAGCAGGTCGATCATGGGGCTGATGTTGTAGCCGCCGAGCATGGTGCCGAGCAGTTCAGTTGCGCGGGCGCGCGAAATGAACTCGCTCTTCTCGGTGCCGTGGGCCACGGCCGCGAGGTAGCTCGCCTTGACCTTGGCGGCGTCGTCGACGCCGGCGGGCACGCGATAGGTGAGCAGGTCGAGCAGGAAGGCGCCGTCCTTGGCGTTCGCGCTCTTGAGGAGCTCGATTGCTTCAGAGGTCTGCTTCGCGCTCAAGGGCAGCGGCGGGATACCGAGCGCGGCGCGTTCGGCAACATGGTCAACGTAGGCTTGCAACATCTTCTTTTCTCCGGAAACTGAGCTGGCGGGCGTGCAGTACGGCAAGCAAGAGCCGCGCCGCACGCCGTTTCGTTACTTACTTCTTTTCGCCGTCGGCGCCTTCGAACAGGGCCTTCGGCGGGTTCTTCTTCATTTCTGCGGCAAATGCGACCTGGGCGTCGGTCTGGCATTCATCGGCAATGCGCAGGCCGGCCTTCTGATTCATCAGCATCGACTTGTTGCCGAGCTGGAGCCACATGGCGCCGGCACGCGGGTCTTCGAGGCGGATGGCGCCGGTGCGGCTTTCGACCGGGTGCATGCGGTACTTCAGGCCCTTGGTGGTCACGGTGAAGAAGCCGGGCTTCTTCTCGTCGGGCGTGACGGTCACGTCGGCGCCGAGTTCGCACTGGGCGCGGCCGATCGACACGCGCTGGGCGACAGCCAGGTCGGCATCGGTGAGCACGACGTTGGTGTCGTCGGCGATCGGCGTGACTTCCTCGACAGCCTTGGCCGCCTTGCGGGTGACCTGGCGCTTGGGAGGCGTCTTCTTGGCTTCGGCCTTTGCCGCAGGCTTGGCCGCGGGCTTGGCGTCCTGCGCGACTGCTGCAAGCGGCAGGGCCAGGGCGACGGCGGCGATCAGGGCAATTTTCTTCATGTGTGGGTTTCCTTGAGGCTGGATTCAGAGAGTTTCAGGAGGCCGCGAGCGCAAACCAGGCTTTCGCCTCGGGGGGCAACGCGCGCCCTGTTGCGTGGGCGCGCGTCAAGACCTGCCAAAAGTGGCGGTAGCTCGCGCGGTCGTGCAATGTGCCATCAATTTGTGTCGGAGCCCAATCAGCAAGCGCCGCTTTTGCAATGATTTGTGTGGCAACTTGAATCTGCGCCTCGTCGGGCGCAAAGGCCTCGAGGATGGGGCGGATCTGGTTCGGGTGGATGCTCCACATGCGCGTGTAGCCGAATTCGGTGGCCGCCTTGCGGGCCGCCGTGCGCATGGCATCGGTGTTGCTGAACTCGGTGACCACGCAGTGCGAAGGCACCTTGCCGTAGGCATGCGCGGCCGATGCGATGGCCAGCTTGGCGCGCACCACCAGCGGGTGGCTGAACTGCCCTGCCGCACCCATGCCATCGGCGGGGATCGCGCCGGCGTGGGCCGAGACGAAATCCATCAGGCCGAAGCTCAGCGACTGCACGCGCGGATGGGCGGCAATCTCGAAGGCGTTGTGCACGGCGAGCGGCGACTCGATCAGCACGTGCAGCGGCAATGCATCGGCATCGGCCGCTTCGAGCGCCGCGACAGCCTGCAACACATCGGCCACCGATTCGACCTTCGGCACCATCAAATGGCTCAGGCGCTGGGCGGCACGGCCGGCAATGGTGATCACGTCGCCGGCAAAGGCGGGATGGTCGACGGGGTGCACGCGCACGCCGACGCGCATGCCGGGCCTGGCGGCCAGCGCCAGTTCGGTGACGAGCGCGGCATGCTCGGCTTCGCCGCCCACCGGGGCGCCGTCTTCGCAATCGAGGGTAACGTCGAACACGCAGGCGCCGAACTCCTCGGCCATTTCGACCTGGAGCGCGAGGCTCTTCTTCATGCGCGCCTCGACGCCGCTGTAGTGGTCGCACACGGGCAGCGTCACGGCGCCGGCTTGTGCGCCGAGCAGTACTTCAGCGGGATGCGCCGTCTTCGTCATGCCTTTTTCTGCGCCACGATGAACATGCGCGGAAAGGCGAGCAGCCGCTTGCCGTCGGTGCGCGCCGGATAGGCTTCGTTCACTCGACGCTCGTACTCGGCGAGGTAGCTCGCCTGCAGGTCCGGCGGCAGTCGGTCGACGAAAGGCTTCAGCCCCGTGCCGCGCACCCATTCGACGATGGATGCGGCATCGGCCATGCGGTGCCGGTAGATCGTGTGCCAGACATCGACGTGCACCGCACGCGGCGCCAGCAGGTCGTAGTAGCCACCGAGGTCGAGCAGCAGGGTGCGCAGCTTGTCGGCGTCGCCGATGCGTTCGGCCCACGGTGCTTCAGCGGCCAACGCACGCATCAGGCGATGCGTGGGCTCCTGGCGGTTGTCGGGCATCTGGATGGCGAGCACGCCACCCGGGGCCAGCGCGTCGAACAGGCGCGGGATCAGCTTTTCGTGATCGGGCACCCACTGCAGGGACGCGTTGGCATAAATGAGGTCGGGCGCTTCTTCCTGGGATTGCGGCGCCCAGGTCGCAATGTCGCTCAACTCGAAGCGCGCCTGCGGCAGGCGCTCGCGCGCGCTGACAAGCATGGCTTCGGAGTTGTCGGTTCCGAGGACTTGCGCCTTCGGAAACCGGTTGACCAGCAGCTCGGTGGAGTTGCCCGGTCCGCACCCGAGGTCGACCACGCGGGCGGCCTCGGTCAGTGGCACCCGCGCCAGGAGCTCCTGTGCGGGTCGGGTGCGCTCGTCCTCGTAGCGACGGTAGAGCGCGGGGTTCCAGTCGAGCATGCTGGCTGGTCGTGCTTTAGAGCAGGTGAGCGACGCCGGCGCGTTCGCCTTCCAGTTCTTCCAGGGTCTTGTTGATGCGTTCCTGGCTGAATGCATCGATCTCGAGGCCTTCGACCAGCTTGTATTCACCGTTTTCGCATGTGACCGGGAAGCCGAACATCACGTCCTTCGGAATGCCGTACTGGCCGTCCGACGGAATGCCCATGGTGACCCACTTGCCGTTGGTGCCCAGGGCCCAGTCGCGCATGTGGTCGATGGCGGCGTTGGCAGCCGAGGCAGCCGACGACAGGCCGCGTGCTTCGATGATGGCAGCGCCGCGCTTGCCGACGGTCGGCAGGAAGGTGTTGGCGTTCCATTCCTGGTCGTTGATCATCTTGGCGACGCTTTCGCCGTTGATGGTGGCGAAGCGATAGTCGGCGTACATCGTGGGCGAGTGATTGCCCCAGACGGTGAGCTTCTCGATGTCGGCCACGGCCTTGCCGGTCTTGGCGGCGATCTGGCTGGCGGCACGGTTGTGGTCCAGGCGCAGCATGGCGGTGAAGTTCTTGCGCGGCAGGTCGGGAGCGCTCTTCATGGCGATGTAGGCGTTGGTGTTGGCCGGGTTGCCGACCACCAGCACCTTGACGTTGCGGCTGGCGACGGCGTTGAGGGCCTTGCCTTGCGCGGTGAAGATGGCGCCGTTGACGGCCAGCAGTTCGGCACGTTCCATGCCGGGACCGCGGGGGCGCGAACCGACGAGCAGTGCGTAGTCGGCGTCCTTGAAGGCGGTCATCGGGTCGCCGTGGGCTTCCATGCCGGCCAGCAGCGGGAAGGCGCAGTCGTCGAGTTCCATCATCACGCCCTTGAGCGCCTTCTGGGCCTTCTCGTCGGGGATTTCGAGCAGTTGCAGGATGACCGGCTGGTCTTTGCCGAGCATTTCACCGGAGGCGATACGGAACAACAGGGCGTAACCGATTTGACCGGCGGCACCGGTGACGGCAACGCGGACGGGCTTTTTGCTCATGGGAAGACTCCAGAAGGTAATGAAACGGTGTCGGCGCTCTCGTGGGGCGCCAGGGGTTCTGCGGGCTGGGAATACTTCCCGCAGCGCGAGACCGGCCGCATTTTAAGCCGATTCAATGAGCCTCGTCTTATGTCTTATATAAGATATCCTCTGGGGGTCCGCCAAGGCGCACCCCACCGCTGCCATGAACACGCCCACCACATTCGACGAGCCCGCGACGCCGTCCTTCAGTCCGCTCTACCAGCAGATCAAGACATTGATCCTGCAGAGCCTGCAGGCGGGCGAGTGGAAGCCTGGCGAGCCCATCCCGAGCGAGATGGATCTGGCCGTGCGCTATCGGGTGAGCCAGGGCACGGTGCGCAAGGCCATCGACGAACTCTCTGCCGAAAACCTCGTGGTGCGCCGCCAGGGCAAGGGCACCTTCGTCGCCACGCATGCCGAGCAGCATGTGCAGTACCGCTTCCTCAAGCTCGTGCCCGATGCGGGCGACCCGAACACCGAGGGCCCGGCGGTGCGCACCATCGTCGACTGCAAGCGCCAGCGCGCATCGGCCGACGTGGCGCGCGCGCTCGGCCTGCGTACGGGCGACGCGGTGCTGCAGGTGCGGCGCGTGCTCGCCTATGGCGGCGTGCCCACCATTCTCGAAGACCTCTGGCTGCCCGGTGCGCCCTTCAAGGGGCTCACCGCCGAGCGGCTGCGCGCGTGGCCCGGCCCGATGTACGCGTTGTTCGAAACCGAGTTCGGCGTGCGCATGGTGCGCGCAGAAGAAAAAATCCGCGCCGTGCTGCCCGATGCCGAACAGGCCGCGCTGCTCGACGTGACGCTGCAGATGCCCCTGTTGAGCGTGGAACGCGTGGCGCACACCTACCATGACATGCCGATGGAGCTGCGTCGCGGGCTCTATCGCACCGACACGCACCACTACAGGAACCAGCTGGGCTGATCCCGATGCAGACGAAGGCCGAATACCGCCGCGCCGATGTGCGCATACAAGCTGCGCATTGCGCTACGAAGTCAATAGCATCCGACTGCAACGGTGCGCCGACTCGTGCATGTCCGCTGCGCGATGGTGCATTGCAATAGAATTTTGCGTTGTTTGCATTTCCGCAGAAGAAACAAAAGCGTTCGCTCTCAGAACAAGCCAACAAGTCACAAAAGCCACGAAAGCACTTCCCCCAATGACAGAGCTTGCAACTCCCCCCCGGCCTCCGCGTCGCGAATTCCGCAACATCAATGCCTTCACCGACCTCACGACCTACCGGCTGCCGCCGGCCGGCATCGTGTCGATCCTGCATCGCGTCAGCGGCGTGCTGATGTTCCTGCTGCTGCCGTTCATCATCTGGATGTTCGACACCTCGCTGTCTTCCGACTATTCGTTCGCCAAGTTCAAGGCCGCCTTCAACAGCGGCCTTGGTTTCGTTCCGGGGTGGTTCTTCAAGCTGGTCGCGCTCGCGCTCATCTGGGCCTACCTGCACCACTTCATCGCCGGCCTGCGCCATCTCTGGATGGACGTGAGCCACGCCGCCGTGACCAAGGAATTCGGCCACACCTCGGCCGTCGTCACGCTGGCACTGAGCATCCTGCTCACCGTGGTGCTCGGCGCCAAGCTGTTCGGCCTGTACTGAGAAGGAGCCAACCATGTCTGTGAATTACGGCTCCAAGCGCATCGTCGTCGGCGCGCACTACGGTCTGCGCGACTGGCTCAGCCAGCGCATCACGGGCGGCCTGATGGCGCTCTTCACGATCGTGCTGCTCGCGCAACTGATCTTCACCCGCGGCCCCATCGGCTACGACCTCTGGGCCGGCATCTTCGCCGCGCAGTGGATGAAGGTGCTCACGTTCTCCGTGATCGTCGCCCTGCTCTACCACGTGTGGGTCGGCATGCGCGACGTCTGGATGGACTACGTCCAGCCCGTCGGCATCCGTCTCGTGCTGCAAATTTTCACCATCGTCTGGCTTGTCGGTTGTGCGGGTTGGGCCATTCAAGTGCTTTGGAAGATCTGACCCCACCATGACCTACACAAAAGAAAAAATCACCAAGCGCAAGTTCGACGTCGTGATCGTCGGTGCCGGCGGCTCCGGCATGCGCGCCTCGCTGCAACTCGCCCGTGCCGGCCTCAACGTGGCCGTGCTCTCCAAGGTGTTCCCGACCCGTTCGCACACCGTCGCCGCTCAAGGTGGCGTGGGCGCATCGCTCGGCAACATGAGCGAAGACAACTGGCACTACCACTTCTACGACACGATCAAGGGCTCCGACTGGCTCGGCGACCAGGACGCGATCGAGTTCATGTGCCGTGAAGCCCCGAAGGTCGTGTACGAGCTCGAACACTTCGGCATGCCCTTCGACCGCAATCCCGACGGCACCATCTACCAGCGTCCGTTCGGCGGCCACACGGCCAACTACGGCGAGAAGCCCGTGCAGCGCGCCTGCGCCGCGGCCGACCGTACCGGCCACGCGATGCTGCACACGCTCTATCAGAAGAACGTCGAAGCCCGCACCCAGTTCTTCGTCGAATGGATGGCACTCGACCTCATCCGTGACGACGAAGGCGACGTGGTCGGCGTGACCGCGCTCGAAATGGAAACCGGCGACCTGCACATCCTGCAGGCCAAGACCGTGCTGCTGGCCACCGGCGGCGCAGGCCGCATCTTCCAGGCCTCGACCAACGCCTTCATCAACACCGGCGACGGCCTCGGCATGGCGGCCCGCTCGGGCATTCCGCTGCAGGACATGGAGTTCTGGCAGTTCCACCCGACCGGCGTGGCCGGCGCAGGCGTGCTGCTGACCGAAGGCTGCCGCGGCGAAGGCGCGATCCTGCTGAACAGCAACGGCGAACGCTTCATGGAGCGCTATGCGCCCACCCTGAAAGACCTGGCGCCGCGCGACTTCGTGTCGCGCTCGATGGACCAGGAAATCAAGGAAGGCCGAGGCTGCGGCCCCAACAAGGACTACGTGCTGCTCAAGCTCGACCACCTGGGCGCCGAAACCATCCACAAGCGCCTGCCCTCGGTGTACGAAATCGGCGTCAACTTCGCCAACGTCGACATCACGAAGGAACCGATTCCGGTCGTGCCCACCATCCACTACCAGATGGGCGGCATCCCGACCAACATCCACGGCCAGGTCGTCATCCAGAAGGGTGAAGAGAACAGCGCAGTGGTGAACGGCCTCTACGCCGTGGGCGAATGCTCCTGCGTGAGCGTGCACGGCGCCAACCGCCTGGGCACGAACTCGCTGCTCGACCTGCTGGTGTTCGGCCGCGCGGCCGGCAACCACATCGTCGAGTTCAACGACAAGCTCAAGGAACACAAGCCCCTGCCCAACGATGCGGCCGACCGCACGCTGGAGCGCCTGAACCGCCTCGAATCGACCACCACCGGCGAATACGCCCAGGACGTGGCCGGCGAGATCCGCGCCGTCATGCAGCAACATGCGGCAGTGTTCCGCAAGCAGGCCTCGATGGACGAAGGCGTGACCAAGATCGCCGCCGTGCGCGAGCGCGTCAAGGCCATCGGCCTGAAGGACAAGTCGAAGGTGTTCAACACCGCCCGCATCGAAGCGCTGGAAGTCGACAACCTGATCGAAGTGGCGCAGGCCACCATGGTTTCGGCCGCCGCCCGCAAGGAATGCCGCGGCGCCCACACGGTCGAAGACTACGAACGCCCGGCGGACGACCCTGTCGCACCGCTCGGCCGCGACGACGTCAACTGGATGAAGCACACGCTCTGGTACAGCCAGGACAACCGCCTCTCGTACAAGCCGGTCAAGCTGCAGCCGCTCACCGTGGCCTCGGTTCCACCCAAGGTCCGCACGTTCTAAGAGAACGGCTCACAGTCAGCTCACACAAAGCATTCACAAGGTCACTACGATGAAGCGCACATTCCAGATTTACCGCTACGACCCGGACAAGGACGCCAAGCCCTACATGCAGACGGTCGAGATCGAACTCGACGGCCACGAGCGCATGCTGCTCGACGCCCTCATGAAGCTCAAGGCGCAAGACCCTACGCTCTCGTTCCGCCGCTCGTGCCGCGAAGGCGTCTGCGGCTCCGATGCGATGAACATCAACGGCAAGAACGGTCTGGCCTGCCTGACCAACATGAACACGCTCAAGGGCACCGTCGTGCTCAAGCCGCTGCCGGGCCTGCCCGTCATCCGCGACCTGATCGTGGACATGACGCAGTTCTTCAAGCAGTACAACTCGATCAAGCCGTACCTGCAGAACGACACCGTGCCGCCCGAGAAGGAACGCCTGCAGTCGCCCGAAGAGCGCGAAGAGCTCAACGGCCTGTACGAGTGCATCCTGTGCGCGAGCTGCTCCACGAGCTGCCCGAGCTTCTGGTGGAACCCCGACAAGTTCGTGGGCCCCGCCGGCCTGCTGCAGGCCTACCGCTTCATCGCCGACAGCCGCGACGAAGCCACCGCCGAGCGCCTGGACAACCTGGAAGACCCGTACCGCCTGTTCCGCTGCCACACGATCATGAACTGCGTGGACGTGTGCCCGAAGAGCCTGAACCCGACCAAGGCCATCGGCAAGATCAAGGAATTGATGGTGCGCCGCGCCATCTGACCCTGATCCATTTGTTCGAGAAGCCACCATGCAACCCGCCGCCGACTCCGCCGACCTGCTCAGTGAACGTGCGCTGAGCAAGCTCAAATGGCGCTGCCGGCGCGGACTGCTCGAGAACGACCTGTTCATCGCCCGCTTCTTCGAGCGGCACGAATTCCGCATGACCGTGGGTCAAGCGGGAGCGATGGAGACACTGATGGACCTGTCGGACAACGACCTCCTTGACCTCCTTCTGCGCAGGAAGGAGCCCGAGCCCGCATGGGCCGGGGCCGAGGTGGTCGCATTGCTGCAGCTGATGCGTACCGACGGCGCGCAGCGTCCCGCAATCTCTCCTTCGTCCTGAATCCACCTCTGAAAGTAAACCGAAATGAAAGCATCCGATACCAAGGCCACGCTGTCGTTCAGCAACGGCGGCGACAGCGTCGAACTGCCGATCTACAAGGGCACCGTGGGCCCCGACGTGATCGATATCCGCAAGCTGTACGCACAGACCGGCATGTTCACCTACGACCCGGGCTTCATGTCGACCGCCGCCTGCCAGTCGGCCATCACGTACATCGATGGCGACAAGGGCGAGCTGCTGTATCGCGGCTACCCCATCGAGCAGCTCGCGACCAACTGCGACTTCATGGAGACCTGCCACCTGCTGCTGTACGGTGAACTGCCGGACACGGCCAAGAAGGCCAACTTCACCAAGCTCGTGACCAACCACACGATGGTGAACGAGCAGATGCAGTTCTTCCTGCGCGGCTTCCGCCGCGACGCGCATCCGATGGCCATCATGACCGGCTTGGTGGGCGCCCTGTCGGCCTTCTATCACGACAGCACGGACATCAACAATCCCGAGCACCGCGAGATCGCCGCGATCCGCCTGATCGCGAAGATGCCCACGCTCGTGGCCATGGCCTACAAGTACACGATCGGCCAGCCGTACATGTACCCGAAGAACGACCTGAGCTACGCCGGCAACTTCCTGCACATGATGTTCGCCACGCCGTGCGAAGAGTACAAGGTGAACCCGGTGCTCGAGCGCGCGCTCGACCGCATCTTCATCCTGCACGCAGACCACGAGCAGAACGCCTCGACCTCGACGGTGCGCCTGTGCGGCTCGTCGGGCACGAACCCCTTCGCGGCCATCGCGGCCGGCGTGGCCTGCCTCTGGGGCCCCGCCCACGGCGGCGCCAACGAAGCGGCGCTGAACATGCTCTACGACATCCAGAAGGAAGGTGGCGTGGAGAAGATCGGCGAGTTCATCAAGAAGGTCAAGGACAAGAACTCGAACGTCAAGCTGATGGGCTTCGGCCACCGCGTGTACAAGAACTACGACCCGCGCGCCAAGCTGATGCAGGAAACCTGCAACGAAGTGCTGACCGAGCTGGGCCTGGAACAAGACCCGCTGTTCAAGCTCGCCAAGGAACTGGAAAAGATCGCCCTGGAAGACGAGTACTTCGTGTCGCGCAAGCTGTACCCGAACGTCGACTTCTACTCGGGCATCGTACAGCGCGCCATCGGCATCCCGGTGCCGCTGTTCACCGCGATCTTCGCGCTGGCCCGCACGGTCGGCTGGATCGCCCAGCTGAACGAAATGATCGGCGACCCCGAGTACAAGATCGGCCGCCCGCGCCAGCTGTTCGAAGGTTCGCCGAAGCGCGACGTGAAGCCGATCACGGCTCGCTGAGCTTCCGTCGAATCTCGATGATCAGAAAAGCTGCCTTCGGGCAGCTTTTTTTTGGCCTGTAAATTGCGATCTCTTTGGGCTCAAGAAGGAGAAGGCGAATGTCAGTTTTTCAACGCGTGACCTGGTTTGGCGCGAAGGCGGCATTCGTTGCCTTCGCGACAACGCTGCTGTTCGGCTGCGCTACCGACGCTCCCGGCGCAAAGGCGCCGCAGCAGATTGCAGTGAAGGTTCTCATCATCAGCATGTTCAAGCCCGAGGCACAGGTGTGGTTCGAGCCGCTGAAGCTGACCCGGGAGATCAAGGTGCCCGGCCTGTCCGCCGAGGATCCGCTGGTCCGGTGCAACGCCGATTCGGTGTGCCAGGTCACCACCGGCATGGGCCATACCAACGCGGCGGCTTCCATCACGGCACTGGTGTTCAGCGGGAAGTTCGACCTCTCGAAGACTTACTTCCTCGTGGCCGGCATCGCGGGCGTTGACCCGAATGTCTCGACCATCGGTTCTGCCACCTGGGCCAGGTTCCTGGTCGACTTCGGCATCGCGCACGAGATAGATGCGCGTGAAATGCCATCGACCTGGCGCTCTGGCTACTTCGGCATCGGCGCCAAAGATCCGGACTCGAAGCCCAAGTTCGAATACCGGACCGAGGTCTTCCGCCTCAACGAGAAGCTGCTGCAGAAGGCCCTGAAGCTGTCGGCCAATGCGCCGCTGGCCGACAACGACAAGGCACGCGCCTACCGCGCCAGGTATTCGCAGCCAACCGCCAAGGCCCGCCCGTCGGTCCTGCAATGCGACACCGCGGCCGGGGACACCTACTGGCACGGCAGGTTCCTGGGCGAAACCGCCACGCGCTGGGTTTCGCTCGTGACCGACGGGCAGGGCAAGTACTGCACCACCCAGCAGGAAGACAACGCCACCTACGAGGCATTGAAGCGAGGCGCCAGCGCGGGGCTGCTCGACCTGCAGCGCGTGGCGGTTCTCCGCACGGCCTCCAATTTCGATCGGCCCTACCAGGGGCAGACCGCTTACGCCTCGTTGAATGCCGAGTCGGGCGGTTTCCCGATCGCTACCGGCAATCTCCTGATCGCGGGACGCCCGCTGGTGGATGCGATCGTGGGCAACTGGTCCGCGTGGAGCGCGGGGGTTCCCGCGGACTGATCCGTTCCGGGCTCAGCCTTTCACCACTTCACCCGCACGCCGATCGACCCGTTGATCGAGCTCTTGACCTTGGCGTCGCCACCGCTGGCCCAGAGCTTGCCGATTTCGCCGTAGAGGCTTGTCGTCTGGCCCAGCGCCAGCGTGAAGCCGCCTGCCAGCTCGGTGCTTGTGCCGCCCGTCGGCGCCGAGATATCGGTCGTCGTCGCCCCGTTCACGAAGCGCGCGATGTCCGCGCCGCTCGATGTCCTGTAGACGTTGAAGCGGCCGTACGGCTGCAGCGCGCCGATGCCGGTGTCG
Organism: Variovorax sp. YR634; assembly: GCF_900106655.1. Taxonomy (NCBI): domain Bacteria; kingdom Pseudomonadati; phylum Pseudomonadota; class Betaproteobacteria; order Burkholderiales; family Comamonadaceae; genus Variovorax; species Variovorax sp. YR634. The sequence continues at coordinate 624,496 of NZ_FNOL01000001.1, read as the reverse complement.
ATCTGGCCCTTCACCCGAACGCCCGCACGGGCGATCCAGCCGCTGTCGGCCTGCGGCTGCGCGATGGCGCCAGCGATGGCGGAGTTGTTCAGATCCATGTGCTGGTGAATCAGCTGCAGCTGCGGCTCGACGCTCCAGCCACTGCCGCCCAACGCAAAGGCCTGGCCCACCTCGATCGAGCCCAGCAGGCTGTTGCCCTTGCCGCCGACACCCGGGCTCAGGAATGGCTCGACCGTGTAGCGGTGACGGCCCGACTGCACCACCGCATCGGCGTAGAAGCCGCTGTCGCTGGTGTAGGTGCCGTACACGCCCAGGTACTGGCTGCGCAGGTCGTTGCGGCCCACGGCCAGGTTCTGGATGCCGCTGGCGAAGCCGTTCACGCGGGCATCGCCGTCGAGCTGGCCGACGTAGAGGCCTGCTCGCCAGTTCGGCATGACCAGCAGGTCTGTGCCTGCCTGGAAGCCGGTGAGGCGCCCTTTGCTGGATGGCGAGACGGCACCGCCCTGCCGGATGTCGATGTCGGTGGAGAGCACGCGGGCCCAGGCGCGGCGATCAGAACCGGTCGGGGTGGTCGCGGTGCCCTTGACGTCGTCATCGCCCACGCGCTTGCGCAGGTCGCCCAGCATCGCGAGGTTGCCCTGTCGCAGCTGGCCCGCCAGCGCGGCGTAGAGCGAGGCTTCCGCGCGGTAGGTGATCACGGGCGCAGAGGGCGTGGGCGCACCTGGCGATGCAGTGGTGCTCGAACGCAGGAACCAGTTCTCGCCTGCGCCATTGGCATCGGCGGCGTACAAGCGGTACTCGTAGGCGCCGGCATCCACATGGCCATTGGCCAGCGAGAACGCATCCTTGGTCGTCTGGGCAGTGGTCGTCGCGCCGTTCTGCGCGGTGATCACCTCGATGCCGTTGCCGCTGGTGAGCGCACCCAGGCCGCCGAGGTTGGTGATCTGCACCGTGGTCTTGCCGCTGGCCACCGCAGATGCGCCGTTGAGCACCAGACGATCCGACGGCCCCGTGCCGTTGAGCGCGGTGCCGAGCCTGAGCACGCCGTTGTTGCCGACGTACGCGCCCGTCACCGTCAGCGTGGTGCCTGCGGTCGCACCCACCAGCGAGACGGTGCCGCTGTTGGCTAGCGAGGCCACGCTCTGATTGAAGCCCGCCAGATCGAGCGTCGCGCCCGAAGCCACGCTGTGCGCCGAAGCCGCGCTGAAGGTGTTGGCGGCGCCCGCCTTGAGCGTGCCCTGCGCGACGTTGGTCGCGCCGGTGTAGTTGTTGGCGCCCGACAGCGTCAGCGTACCCGTGCCTTCCTTCGTGATGAAGCCGCCGCCGCTGATCGCGCCGCTCAAGATCGCGTTGAATGCGCCGGTGTCGATGACCGGATCGTTGTTGCCCGTGAGCTGGATCGCGTTGGCGATCGTCAGCCCGTCGGCGCTGAAGCCCAGCGTGGTGTCGTCGTCCATCGACAGCGTGCCGGTGCCCAGCGCCAGGTTGTTGCCGAGGTTCAGGCGCCCCTGGCGCAGCGCGGTGCCGCCGGTGTAGGTGCTGGCGCCCGAGAGCGTCAGCGTGCCGGTGCCCTGCTTGACGAGGCCGCCGCCGGTGCCGGTCAGACTGCCGCTGAAGGTTTGCGATGTGTTGTCGGTCAGGGTCAAGGTGTTGGCGCCCAGTGCCACCAGGCTGCCCGCCACGCCCGACAGGTGCGCCACCGACTGGCTGCTGCCGGTCGACAGGTCGAACACCGCGCTGCCCCCCGTCAGCGATACCCCGGTCGCCCCGGCCAGGGTGCCCGCGCCGGCCAATTTCAGCGTGCCGTTGCTGATGGTCGTCTCGCCCGTGTAGCTGTTCGCGTTCGTCAGCGTCAGGGTGCCGGTACCCGTCTTCGTCAGGCCGCCGGTACCGCTGATGCCGCTTGCCAGCGTCACGTCGTTGCCGTTGGTGTCGAACGTACCGCCGCTTGCACCCAGCGCATTCAACCGGCCGGAAATGTCCGTCGTGTTTGCCGCGGCCCATTGCAGGCCGCCGCCGTTCAGGGTGATGCGGCCGGTGCCGAGGTTGCCGCCGTTGCTGAAGTTGATCAGGCCGGCGTTGACGATCGTGGCACCCGAGTAGGTGTTCGCCCCGGTCAGGAAGGTGATGCCGCTGGCGTTCTGCACGACCGCGCCAGTGCCGGCGATGGCCGTGGCAAATGTGTAGGTGGCATCGGACTGGTTGAAGTTGATCGTGCCCGCATTGGTGATGCTGCCGACCAGCCCGGTGACGGTGCCGGCGGTCGTGCCGTTGGCCGTGGCATTGCCGATGTTGAGCGTGCCGTTTCCATTGATGGTGAAAGCGGCACCGGTCAGGTTCAGCGTGCTGCCATCACCCAGGTTGAAGACACCCGCGCCGCCCGCCCCGCCGTTGCCGGAGCAGCCGCAGTTGCCGCCCGTGCCCCCCAGGCCGCCGATGTACAGCTGGGTGCCGACCGTGATGGTCGCCCCGCCGGTGGCAGTGAGCGTTCCACTGCCGCCCGTGCCGCCATTGCCGCCCCGTGTGAAAGGGGCTCCCCCCGAACCGCCACCGCCACCGGCACCGCCGATCAGCAGCGTGTTGGTGACGTTCAGGGCCGTGCCGTTGAGATTGAGTACCCCTGCACCTCCGTCGCCTCCATTCATGCCGCCCAGGTTGGCGCCGTCCCCGCCGCCGGCGCCGCCCCCGATGCCGACGTAGTCGTAGATCGGCAGGAGGCTGCTGCCGCTGGCCGGGCTGGGGAGCGTCTGCGTCGGAGCGGGAACACCACCCGCACCACCAGCGCCTGGAAGGTAGAAGTCTGCCCCGCCACCGCCGCCGCTGATGCTGCCGTTGCCACCGTCACCGCCGCCCGTGCCGCCTGTGCCTATGAGGAGCACGTCGGCCGCGTGCGCAAGCGGCGCGGCCAGGCCCAGCGACACCGCGAACATCGCGCTCGCCGCAGCGCGACGCCGTGCGCGGCGCTTCCCGCCCGCGCCCGCTCCTTTGACGGCCGACACGGCCAGTTCAGACACAGCCTGCCAGACGCCCAGACTCCCGTTCCAGACGACCCTGAAAGTGCGATTCATCCTGTTGATCCCGTTCTGTTTTGTCGGATCCGGCTACGTGGTCGCAGCCGCGTTTCACGGAACGCCACTCGAGGCACTTGCTCGCGACGGAGCTATGCCGGGCATCCGGGAGACTTGAAGGAGCCAATGTAAGATTTGCAACAGGACGATTCAATTACCCGAAAGAGTAGTCATGAACACCGACCCGATCCTGTTGCAGGAAATCGTGCGCCTCTACGAGGCCGAACCTGACCTGCTGACGCTGCCGCAGCTGCTCTTCGAGGGTGTGGTCCGCCTGACGGACTCCGACGTGGTCGGCTGGACGGAGGTCCACCATCGCAGCGGCGAGCTGCGCGCGCTGCTGTCGGTCGAAGACGACCCGGATCGGCGCCAGACAGCGTTCCAAGCCTACGCACGTCACGCGGGCAGCCACCCTTTCTGGCAGAAGGATCCAGCCTTTTACGGCGAGCGCGCGGTGCGTGAATCGGATGTCTTTACCGATGAGGAATTCATGGCGCTCCCCATGGCTCGCGATGTCTTCCTGCCATCGGGCGCTCACCGCATCATGGGCGTCCTGATTCAGCACGGCGAATACGCGTTGGACCTGAGCGCGCATCGGGTCATCGGGCGACCGGCATACAGCGATGCGCAGCGCGACCGGCTTCAGATCTACCGAGGGCACGTGCTGCGCGTATACCGCCAGGCGCAGCAGCGCACCGTCGACAACCTTCCCCCAGCCGACCGCCTTCGCTACGCCTTTCCGGAGTTGACGCAGCGTCAGGTCGAGGTTGCCGTGTGGATTGCCCAAGGCAACTCGAACGAGGCCATCGCCAGTGCCATGAACGTCACTCTGGATACCGTCAAGGCGCATTTGAAGGCGATCTTCAGCAAGATCGGCACCGACAGCCGGCTCGCCCTGGCCAAGCTTGTCCACACCGTGCCGCCGTTCTCGCAGATGCCGCCGCTGTGGAAGCTGCCGATGGGAACGTGGAAAACGCAAACCAGACTTGGGTGACGCGCACGGCGAAGCCGTGCAGCCGCAGGGCATCCCGTCGCCACCCGGCAACGATGCCATCGTGCATCGCGATGGATATGGGGCGAAAACAAGGGGAAAATGACGATCTCATCGCAAAGCGCGATGACTCCCCACAGCCCCATGAGCACATCCGAACGCAACTTCGCCCGCCGCATCGACCTCACGTCGCTGCAGCTGTTCGTTGCCGTGTGCGAACTGGGCAGCATCGGCCGCGCTGCCGAGCGCGAGTTCATCGCGGCCTCGGCCATCAGCAAGCGGCTGTCCGACCTCGAGGCCACGCTCGGCACCACCCTGCTCTACCGCCACGCGCGTGGCGTCGACCTCACGCCCGCTGGCGAAAGCCTGCTGCATCACGCCCGCTCGGTGCTCTACAGCCTGGAGAAGATGCAGGGCGAACTCAGCGAATACGCCGACGGCGTGCGCGGCCACGTGCGGGTGCACGCCAACATCTCGGCCATCGTTCAGTTCCTGCCCGAAGACCTGGGCGTGTTCACGCGCGCCCACGAGGCCATAAAGATCGACCTTGAAGAACACCTGAGCAGCGAAGTGATCCGCGCGGTGCAGGAAGGCGCGGCCGACCTCGGCGTGTGCCACGTGGCCGGCGGCGTGGGCGAGTTGCAAAGCCTCTCGTACCGGCACGACCGCCTCGCGCTCATCGTGCCCACGGGGCATGCGCTGGCGGCGCAGGGCGCCATCGACTTCGTGGATTCGCTCGACTTCGACCACGTCGGCCTGCACACCAACAGCTCGATCTACGTCGCGATGCACGAGGCCGCGCTCGACGCCGGCCGCAGCATCAAGCTGCGTATCCACGTGACGGGCCTCGACGCCATGTGCCGGATGATCGAGAACGGCCTGGGCATCGGCGTGATGCCGCAGCGCGCCTTCGAGCTCATGCAGAACGGCATCGGCCGCGGCCTCGTGAGCGTGGCACTCAACGACGCCTGGGCTGCACGCGAGATCCGGCTGGTGGCGCGCGACTTCTCCACCCTGCCGGTGGCGGCGCGCTCGCTGGTGAATCACCTGCACGCGGCTGCGGACGCCACAGAACAGATCGCGGCCTGAACCTCGAATTCACGGCCGCAACGACAGACAATCCATTTCCCCACGAAAGACAAGAGACCGACATGGCACGCACGCTCTACGACAAGATCTGGGACGAACACGTCGTCCACACCGAGGAAGACGGCACCGCGATCCTCTACATCGACCGCCACCTGGTGCATGAAGTGACCAGCCCTCAGGCCTTCGAAGGCCTGCGCGAAGCCGGTCGCAAGCTGTGGCGCATCAGCTCGGTCGTGGCCACCGCCGACCACAACACGCCCACCACGGGCTGGGAGCGCGGCTACGAAGGCATTGCCGATCCGACCAGCAAGGAACAGGTCACCACGCTTGACCACAACATCGCCGAATTCGGCGCGGCCGCGTTCTTCCCGTTCCTGAGCAAGCGCCAGGGCATCGTGCACGTGATCGGCCCCGAGTCGGGCGCGACGCTGCCGGGCATGACTGTCGTCTGCGGCGACTCGCACACCTCCACGCACGGCGCGTTCGGCGCGCTGGCGCACGGCATCGGCACCAGCGAGGTCGAGCACGTGATGGCCACGCAGACGCTGCTGGGCAAGAAGGCGAAGAACATGCTCGTGAAGGTCGAAGGCAAGCTGCCGCTCGGCTGCACCGCCAAGGACATCGTGCTGGCCATCATCGGCAAGATCGGCACGGCCGGCGGTACCGGCTACACCATCGAATTCGCGGGCTCGGCCATTCGCGACCTGAGCATGGAAGGCCGCATGACGGTCTGCAACATGGCCATCGAGGCCGGCGCGCGCGCCGGGCTGGTGGCGGTCGACGAGAAGACCATCAGCTACGTGAAGGGCCGTCCGCTCGCGCCCACCGGCGTGGAGTGGGACCAGGCAGTGACCTACTGGCGCACGCTGCAGTCCGACCCTGGCGCGACCTTCGACGCCGTGGTCGAGCTCGACGCCGCGCAGATCCAGCCGCAAGTGACCTGGGGCACCTCGCCCGAGATGGTGGTCGATATCAACGGCCGCGTGCCCGATCCCGACAAGGAAAAAGATGCGAACAAGCGCGGCGCCATCGAGCGCGCGCTGGTCTACATGGGCCTGGAGCCGAACAAGGCCATGAACGACATCTTCATCGACAAGGTGTTCATCGGCTCTTGCACCAACAGCCGCATCGAAGACATGCGCGAAGCCGCCGCCGTGGTGAAGAAGCTCGGCCAGAAGGTCGCGAAGAACGTGAAGCTCGCGATGGTCGTGCCCGGCTCGGGCGTGGTGAAGGAACAGGCCGAGCGCGAAGGGCTCGACCTGATCTTCAAGGCAGCAGGCTTCGAATGGCGCGAGCCCGGCTGCTCGATGTGCCTCGCGATGAACGCCGACCGGCTCGAGCCCGGCGAGCGCTGCGCATCCACCAGCAACCGCAACTTCGAAGGCCGCCAGGGCGCCGGCGGCCGCACCCACCTCGTGAGCCCCGCGATGGCTGCCGCTGCTGCCGTGCACGGCCACTTCGTCGACGTGCGCACCTTCGCCTGATCTGGAGACAACACATGCAGAAATTCACCGTGCACAAGGGCCTCGTGGCCCCGATGGACCGCGAGAACGTCGACACCGACGCGATCATTCCGAAGCAGTTCCTGAAGTCGATCAAGAAGACCGGCTTTGGCGTGAACCTGTTCGACGAATGGCGCTACCTCGACGCAGGCTTTCCGGGCCAGGACCCGGCCAGCCGCAAGCCGAACCCCGACTTCGTGCTGAACCAGCCGCGCTACGCCGGCGCCTCGGTGCTGCTGGCGCGCAGGAACTTCGGCTGCGGCTCGTCGCGCGAGCATGCGCCGTGGGCGCTGGACCAATACGGCTTTCGCGCGATCATCGCGCCGAGCTACGCCGACATCTTCTTCAACAACAGCTTCAAGAACGGCCTGCTGCCGATCGTGCTGCCCGAGGCGCAGGTGGCGCAACTGTTCGACGAGACCTTCGCGTTTCCGGGCTACCAGCTGACCATCGACCTGGAACGCCAGATGGTCGTGAAGCCCGATGGGCAGGAGTTCGCGTTCGACGTGCAGGCCTTCCGCAAGTACTGCCTGATCAACGGGCTGGACGACATCGGCCTCACGCTGCGCCACAAGGACAAGATCAAGGCCTTCGAGGCCGAGCGCCTGGCGCAGAAGCCGTGGCTCGCGCACACGATGATCTCCTGATCGCGCGCATTTCCGTTCTCAAAAAACCTCAGACCAATTTATGAAAATCGCAGTTCTCCCGGGTGACGGCATCGGCACCGAAATCGTGGCGGAAGCCGTCAAGGTGCTCGACGTGCTCGACCTGAAGTTCGAGATGGAGTCGGCACTGGTCGGCGGCGCGGCCTACGAGGCGCACGGCCACCCGCTGCCCGAATCGACGCTCAAGCTGGCGAAAGAAGCCGACGCAGTGCTGTTCGGCGCCGTCGGCGACTGGAAGTACGACAAGCTCGACCGGCCGCTGCGGCCCGAGCAGGCCATCCTGGGGCTGCGCAAGAACCTCGGCCTGTTCGCGAACTTCCGTCCCGCCATCTGCTATGAGCAACTGGTGGATGCATCGAGCTTGAAGCCCGAGCTGATCGCGGGCCTGGACATCCTCATCATTCGCGAGCTGACCGGCGACATCTACTTCGGCCAGCCGCGCGGCCGCCGCATCGCGACGGACGGGCACTTCCCGGGCGCCGAAGAGGCGTTCGACACGATGCGCTATTCGCGCCCCGAGATCGAACGCATCGCCCGCGTGGCCTTCGAGGCGGCCCGCAAGCGCAGCAAGCGCGTGACCAGCGTCGACAAGAACAACGTGCTGGAAACCTCGCAGCTGTGGAAAGACGTGATGCTCGACATCGCGAAGGAATATCCGGACGTCGAACTCGACCACATGCTGGTCGACAACGCGGCCATGCAGCTCGTGAAGGCGCCCAAGAAATTCGACGTGGTGGTCACCGGCAACATGTTCGGCGACATCCTCTCGGACGAGGCCGCGATGCTCACCGGCTCCATCGGCATGCTGCCTTCGGCGTCGCTCAATTCGAGCAACCAGGGCCTGTACGAGCCCAGCCACGGGAGCGCCCCCGACATTGCCGGCAAAGGGGTTGCCAATCCTTTGGCTACAATCCTGTCCGCTGCCATGATGCTCCGCTTCTCACTCAACCAAGCCGAAGCTGCCGACCGTATCGAGTCGGCGGTCAAGGACGTGCTCGCCTCCGGGCTGCGCACGGGCGACATCTGGTCAGAAGGTACGAAGCGCGTCGGCACCCGCGAAATGGGCGACGCGGTCGTTGCAGCAATCACCAAAAAGACGATTACCGGCTAACCGCAGCCCGCTTCGTCACGCCCCTCCCCGGCTCGACGAGTCGGGGGCAAGAAAAGACAAATTTTTCTTTTTTCATAAGGGCAAACTGAAATGGCGAACGCATCTCAACCTCTGGTCGGCCTCGTGGGCTGGCGCGGCATGGTCGGCTCGGTCCTGATGGACCGCATGCAGGCCGAAGGCGACTTCGGTCTCATCGAGCCGGTCTTCTTCTCGACCTCCAACGCCGGCGGCAAGGCCCCGGCGATGGCCAAGAACGAAACCGCGCTGAAGGATGCGAACGACATCGAGGCACTGAAGAAGTGCGACATCGTCATCACCTGCCAGGGCGGCGACTACACCAGCGAGGTGTTCCCCAAGCTGCGCGCCGCCGGCTGGAACGGCCACTGGATCGACGCCGCCTCCACCCTGCGCATGCAGGACGACGCGATCATCGTGCTCGACCCGGTCAACCTGCCGGTCATCGAGAACGCGCTCGCCAAGGGCGGCAAGAACTGGATCGGCGGCAACTGCACCGTGAGCTGCATGCTCATGGGCGTGGGCGCCCTCTACAAGGCAGGCCTGGTCGAGTGGATGACCAGCATGACCTACCAGGCAGCCTCGGGCGGCGGCGCGCAGCACATGCGCGAGCTGCTGACCCAGTTCGGCACTCTCAACGCCGAAGTGCGCGCCCTGCTGGACGACCCGAAGTCGGCCATCCTCGAAATCGATCGCAAGGTGCTGCACAAGCAGCAGACCCTCAGCGCCGCTGAAACGGCCAACTTCGGCGCGCCGCTGGGCGGTTCGCTGATCCCCTGGATCGACAAGGACCTGGGCGACGGCATGTCCAAGGAAGAGTGGAAGGGCGGCGCCGAGACCAACAAGATCCTCGGCCAGGGCCCGGGCTTCAGCACCGCTGCCACGCCGGTCGACGGTTTCTGCGTTCGCATCGGCGCGATGCGCTGCCACAGCCAGGCCCTGACCTTCAAGCTCAAGAAGGACGTGCCGGTCGCCGACATCGAAGCGATGATCGCCGCCGACAACCCCTGGGCGAAGGTCGTGCCGAACACGCGCGAAGCCACCCTGAAGGACCTGACGCCGGTGGCCGTGACGGGCACCATGGACATCCCAGTCGGCCGCATCCGCAAGCTGGCGATGGGCCCGGAATACGTTGGTGCCTTCACCATCGGTGACCAGCTGCTGTGGGGCGCCGCGGAACCGCTGCGCCGCATGCTGCGTATCCTGCTCGAAGCCTGATGCGGGCTGCTCAGGGCCTTTTGAAACATGAATTGTTGCCTTACGGCAACATCGAATGTGTGCGTAAGTATGCGCGCACTGGGTAGAACAAGCGCATTGCCTTGTCAGTGCCCGGTGATGGTGCTAACGTCCTCTTACAAATTCTGGGCCTGAGCCGCCCCCTATCAGCATGACAAGACATCTGTTGCCTGCGGCCAGCCCATCGGCCGCTCGCCCGCCTCTGCCATCGAATGGCTGGCGCCTTTCCATCCTTGGCGCGGCGGCAGCCGTGGCCCTGGGCATCGTCAGCACCGACGCCAGCGCATTCGCGCTGGGTCAGCTGAAGGTGCAATCGGCGCTGGGCGAACCCTTGCGCGCCGAGATCGACGTGACCGAAATCGCCGCCAACGAGGCGGACGGTCTGAAGATCAACATCGCCACGGCCGAAGCTTTCAAGAGCGCGGGCGTTCCGTACAACTCGGCACTGAGCGACGTCAAGGCGACGCTTCAGCGCCGCGCCGGCGGCCAATACGTGGTGCGCTTGAGCGGTAACCGCCCGTTGAACGACCCGTTCATCGACCTGTTGCTCGAGGCCAACGGTTCGTCGGGCCGCATCGTGCGCGACTACACCGTGCTGCTCGATCCGCCGGCCACGCGCCAGGCGGCGGCACCGGCCACGCCCATTTCGCCCCAGATCGCCACGCCGACCGAACGCGTTGCCCCGGCAGCCCGTGCTCGCCGCGAGCGCCCTCCGGTGGTGCCGGCTGCGCCTTCGGCAGCCCCCTCTGCACCTGCGGCAGCTTCACCGGCGCCTGCGCCCGCTGCGGCAGCACCCGCCCCTGTCACCGCAGCCGCTCCGGCAGTTCGCAGCGGTGGCGGCGAACAAGTCACCGTTCAGCGCGGCGACACCGCCAGCAAGATCGCCGGCGCCCACAAGCCAGCTGACGTGTCGCTGGACCAGATGCTGGTGGCGCTGCTGCTCTCCAATCCCGATGCATTCGTCGGCGGCAACGTCAACCGCATGCGCGCCGGCGCGGTGCTCGATCTGCCGAGCGGTGCCGAGGCGGCCGCCATTCTGCCGGACGAAGCCCGCCGCACGGTCACGGCACAGAGCCGCGACTTCGGCGCCTACCGCCAGCGCCTGGCCGACAACGCGCCGACCTCGAACGTGGCCGCCGCCAGCCGCAAGGCATCGGGCAAGCTGCAAGCCAACGTCGAAGACCGCAATGCAGCGGCCAGTGCCCCCGACAAGCTCACGATCTCGCAAGGCAACGCGGCCACCCGCGCCGCCGACGAAAAGGTCGCGCAGACCCGTCAGGCACAAGACAACAACAACCGCGTCGCGGAACTGTCGAAGAACATCAACGAGCTGAACAAGCTCAAGGCTGCAACGGGCACCGGTTCGTCGGCACCTGCCGCAGCCGCTGCGCCGGCAGCACCGTCGACGCCGGGCATCCCGGTTCCGGCACCGACCACCAGTGCCACGACCGCTTCCCCGGTAGCAAGCCCTGCACCGGCACCCGTTGCTGCACCAGTCCCGGCTCCCGCCCCCGTTGCGGCAGCCGCGCCAGCCGCTCCCGCAGCAGCACCGAGCCCCGCGCCCACGCCCGAGGCAACGGCTGCAGCCCCTGCTGCTGCACCGGCTCCGACGGCCGAGGCAGCCGCCGCTGCGCCGGCTGCAACCGACGCCGGTGCCGCTCCCGCAACCGCGGCAGCGAGCGCTGCGGTGGCCGCCGCTGCACCGAAGCCAGTCGTGAAGAAGCCCGCTCCGCCGCCCCCGCCGGAGCCCACCTTCCTCGAAGAACTGCTGGACAACCCGCTGATGCTGGCCGGCGCGGCGCTGATCGCGCTGCTGATCGGCTTCCTGCTGTACCGCGTGCTGGGCCGCCGGCGCGAGGAAATGAGCGAAAGCGTGTTCCTCGAAAGCCGCATCCCGAAGGATTCGTTCTTCGGCGCCAGTGGCGGTGAATCAGTCGACACCAAGCATCGCGGCGACTCCACCGTCTCGTCGCTGTCGTACTCCCCGAGCCAGCTCGACGCAGGCGACGTGGACCCCGTGGCCGAAGCCGACGTGTACCTGGCCTACGGCCGCGACCTGCAGGCCGAGGAAATCCTGCGTGAAGCGCTGCGCCTGAACCCCGACCGCACCGCCATCCACCTGAAGCTGCTCGAAATCCACGCCAAGCGCCGCGATGTGCGCGCCTACGAAGGCCTGGCTACCGAAGTGCACAAGCTGACCGGCGGCCTCGGCTCCGACTGGACCCGCGTGGTCGACATGGGCAAGGATCTCGATCCGGGCAACCCGCTGTACGAATCGGGCGCTCCCCGCAGCGGTGGCGGTGCCAGCGCTGCCGAGACGGCCGCCTTCGCAGGCGCCCTCGCTTCGGCCGCCAAGCCGGCAGCAGTTCCGCCTCCCGCAGCACCGCCAGTGGCCGTTGCACCGCCCGCCTTCGTGCCCTCGGTGGCACCGCTGGACTTCGACCTCGACCTGACCACGCCGCCGGCACCCGCCCCTGCGCCGGTCCAGCACGCACCGGTCGGCGCCAGCCTGCCGAAGTCGGTCTACGCGCCCGCTCCGACGACAGCACGCCCCGCGCCGTCCCTGTCGAACGGCCACGCCGCAACGCCTGTCGATCTCGAGAACGACTTCGACACCGCCCCCGGCGCGCTGTCGGCAGACACGCTCCCCAGCTCGCTGAGCGATGCGGAACACAACACCCGCCCCGCCGCGCTGCGCAATGCGCTGCCGGCCGACTCGGGTTTCATCGAGTTCGACATGAGCGCACTGGCAGGCCTGCCGGCTGCCCGCTCGGCCGAAACTGCAAGGCCTGCGGCTACCGCGCCTGACGACGAAGGCGATGACAGCCCGCACGCCGTCAAGCTGTCGCTCGCTCGCGAACTGCAAGCCATCGGCGACGTCGAAGGCGCCCGTTCGCTGGTCGAGGAAGTCGAGGCCGAAAGCGCCGGCGACCTCAAGTCGCAAGCCCGTCAACTGCTCGCGGAACTGCGCTGAGCGATTGCCGCTCCTGTCGTTCTTCCTGAATTCGTGAGGCTGGCGCTCGGCATCCGGTACAACGGCCAAGCGTACGAGGGCTGGCAAAGCCAGCGCTCGGGCCGCACGGTGCAGGACAAGCTCGAAGCGGCCCTCACGAAGTTCGCCGCGCAGCCCATCGGCACGCTGTGCGCCGGACGCACCGATGCCGGCGTGCACGCGCTGATGCAGGTGGTGCACTTCGACACCACCGTCGAGCGCGAACCCTTCTCCTGGATGCGCGGCACCAACCGCTTTCTGCCCGACGACATCGCGGTGCAGTGGGCGCAGCCGGTGCCCGACGAATTCCACTGCCGTGCCAGTGCCCTGGCGCGCCGCTACCTCTACGTGCTTTCTCAATCGCCGGTGCGGCCCAGCCTCGATACGGGCCGGGTCGGCTGGTCGATGCATGCGCTCGACGGCGATGCGATGCGCGCCGCGGCCGCGCTGCTCGTCGGGCGGCACGACTTCAGTTCGTTCCGCGCCTCGGCCTGCCAGGCGCGCTCGCCGGTCAAGGACCTGCGGCGCATCGAGATCACGCGCGTGGGCGACGGCGAACGCTGCCGCTGGCATTTCGAATTCGAAGCCGACGCCTTCCTGCACCACATGATCCGCAACCTGATGGGTTGCCTCGTGCGCATCGGCCGTGGCGACGAACGGCCCGAGTGGATTTCTGAAGTGCTCGAGGCGCGCAGCCGCAAGGTGGCGGCGCCCACCTTCTCCGCGGACGGCCTGTATTTCCTGGGCCCGTTGTACGACGCCAAGTGGGGTCTGCCGGCGGAAGCCACGCTGCAGGCCGGCGGGGCTCCGTATGATGGTCCGCCATGACCGCGCCTCCCGTTCCCCGCACCCGCATCAAGATCTGTGGTCTGACACGTGAGGCCGACGTGGATGCGGCAGTCGAAGCCGGCGCCGACGCCATCGGCTTCGTGCTCTACGCGAAGAGCCCCCGGGCCGTGACACCCGAGCGCGCCGCCGAACTGGCCTCGCGCCTGCCCCCGTTCATCACGCCCGTGCTGCTGTTCGTGAACGAGGATGCTCCCAAAGTCATAGCAGCACTCAGCCGCGTGAAGGGCGCCATCGCGCAATTCCACGGCGAGGAGACGCCCGAACAGTGCGAAGAAGCCAGCGGTCCGGGGCGCTTTCGCTACATGCGCGCGGCCCGCATTCCGCTGGGGGCTGCCGGGGCCGGCTTCGACCTCGTAAAATACGCGTCCGATTACTCCCACGCCCAGGCCATCCTGCTCGACGCCCATGTCGAAGGTTATGGCGGTGGCGGCAAGGCATTCGATTGGTCACTTCTTCCACCCGCCGTCGACGCTCACCTCGTCTTGAGTGGTGGGCTCACACCTGCAAACGTGAGCGATGGCATTCGCATCCTGCGGACGCGCTGCAAGACGCTGTCCGTTGATGTGAGCTCGGGCGTCGAAATCGACGGTCCCGGGAACAAGGGCCTCAAGGACGCCGGAAAGATCCGGCAATTCGTCGCAGCCGTCAGGGCTGCCGACGCGTCCTTCTCCAGTTAGCCGCCGCAGCCGATCGTTGTCGGGCTGCGGCTCACCGATCGAGAATCATGCAAAGCCAATTCCAGGACTACCAGCAACCCGATGCCACCGGCCATTTCGGCAACTACGGCGGCACCTTCGCGAGCGAAACGCTCACCCACGCGATCAACGAACTGCGCGACGCGTACGCCAGGTTCAAGGACGATCCGGCGTTTCTCGCCGAATTCCACTATGAGCTGAAGCACTTCGTCGGCCGCCCCTCGCCGATCTACCACGCCGCACGCACCAGCCGTGAAATGGGCGGCGCGCAGATCTACCTGAAGCGCGAAGACCTGAACCACACCGGCGCGCACAAGATCAACAACGTGATCGGCCAGGCGATGCTCGCTCGCCGCATGGGCAAGCCCCGCGTCATTGCCGAAACCGGCGCCGGCCAGCACGGCGTGGCCACCGCCACCATCTGCGCGCGCTATGGCCTCGAATGCGTGGTCTACATGGGCAGCCAGGACGTGAAGCGCCAGAGCCCCAACGTCTACCGCATGAACCTGCTCGGCGCGACCGTGGTGCCCGTCGAATCCGGCAGCAAGACGCTGAAGGACGCGCTCAACGAGGCGATGCGCGACTGGGTCACCAATGTGGAAAACACCTTCTACATCATCGGCACCGTCGCCGGCCCGCACCCCTATCCGACGATGGTGCGCGACTTCCAGAGCGTGATCGGCACCGAGTGCATCGAGCAGATGCCGGCCATGCTCGCGGCCGACGGCATCACCGGCGAGGCCGAGGGCAGGCAGCCCGACGTGGTCGTCGCCTGCGTGGGCGGCGGCAGCAACGCCATGGGCATCTTCCATCCCTACATCCCGTTCGCTGGCACGCGCCTGATTGGCGTGGAAGCTGCGGGCGAAGGGCTCGACAGCGGCAAGCATTCAGCGTCGATCCTGCGCGGCAGCCCCGGCGTGCTGCACGGCAACCGCACCTACCTGCTGCAGAACGAGGACGGGCAGATCACCGAGACCCACAGCATCAGCGCGGGCCTCGACTACCCAGGCGTGGGTCCCGAGCACGCGTACCTGGCCGACATCGGCCGCGCCGAATACGTCGGCATCACCGACACCGAAGCGCTCGAAGCCTTCCATTACCTGTGCCGAACGGAGGGCATCATCCCCGCGCTCGAATCCAGCCATGCCCTGGCCCATGCAATGAAGCTCGCCAAGACCATGCGCCCCGACCAGTCGATCCTGGTGAACCTCTCGGGCCGCGGCGACAAGGACATCGGCACCGTCGCCGATCTGTCGGGCGTCGATTTCTACGACCGGCCCTCGATGCGCGGTCTGAGCGTGAAGGGAGGCAAGTGATGAGCCGCATTGCCGCCACCTTCGACGCGCTGAAAAAAGACGGCCGTCGCGCCCTGATTCCCTACGTGACCGCCGGCTTCCCCTTCGCCGACATCACGCCCGAGCTGATGCACGGCATGGTCGAGGCCGGCGCCGACGTGATCGAGCTGGGCGTGCCCTTCTCCGACCCCATGGCCGACGGGCCTGTGATCCAGAAAGCCGGCGAAGCCGCGCTGGCATTGGGCATCGGCATGAAGCAGGTGCTCGCCATCGTGGCCGCCTTCCGCCAGAAGGACTCGACGACGCCCGTGGTGCTGATGGGATACGCCAATCCGGTCGAGCGCTACGACCTCGTGCACGGCAAGAAAGCCTTCATCCGCGATGCGGTCGCCGCCGGCGTCGACGGCCTGCTGGTGGTCGACTACCCGCCGGAGGAATGCGAAGACTTCGCCGCCGAACTGAAGGCTGCCGGCATCGACCTGATCTTCCTGCTGGCGCCCACCAGCACCGACGAGCGTATGGCCCAAGTGGCTCGCATTGCCAGCGGCTACGTCTACTACGTGTCGCTCAAGGGCGTGACCGGCGCTGGCCACCTCGACACCGAGGCGGTCGGCCAGATGGTCCCGCGCATCCGCCAGCACTTGAGCATCCCGGTCGGCGTGGGCTTCGGCATCCGCGATGCGCGCACGGCGCAGGCGGTCGGATCGGCCGCGGATGCGGTCATCATCGGCACCAAGATCATTCAACTCATCGAAGACCAGCCCCGCGAGCGGGTGGTGCCGGCGGTGCGCGAATTCCTTGCGGGCATCCGCGAGGCGCTCGACGCGCTGCCTGCCGCCACGGCCAAGAACGCGGCTGGTCGATAATCACCGCCAACACAAGGAGCCCCTTATGAGCTGGCTTGAAAAACTGCTACCCGCCAAGATCGCACAAACCGACCCGTCCGAGCGCCGCCAGGTGCCCGAGGGCCTGTGGATCAAATGCCCCGCCTGCGAGACCGTTCTGTACAAGACCGATCTCGAGCACAACCAGAACGTCTGCCCCAGCTGCAGCCACCACCACCGCATCGGCGCCCGCGCGCGGCTCGACGCGTTCCTCGATGCCGAGGGCCGCTACGAAGTCGGCCAGGAAGTGCTGCCCGTCGACGCGCTGAAGTTCAAGGACAGCCGCAAGTACCCCGAGCGCCTGAAGGAAGCCCTGGAAAACACCGGCGAAACCGATGCGCTGGTCGTCATGGGCGGCTCGGTCCACAGCATCAGCGTGGTCGTGGCCTGCTTCGAGTTCGAATTCATGGGCGGCTCCATGGGCAGCGTGGTCGGCGAGCGCTTCGTGCGCGGCGTCGAGACCGCCATCGAGCAGAAGGTGCCCTTCATCTGCTTCACCGCCACCGGCGGTGCGCGCATGCAGGAAGGCCTGCTCTCGCTGATGCAGATGGCCAAGACGAATGCCGCGCTCACGCGCCTGGCAAAGAAGGGCCTGCCCTACATCAGCGTGCTGACCGACCCGACCATGGGCGGCGTGTCGGCAGGCTTCGCCTTCGTGGGCGACGTGGTGATCGCCGAGCCCAAGGCGCTGATCGGCTTTGCCGGCCCGCGCGTGATCGAATCGACCGTGCGCGTGACGCTGCCCGAAGGCTTCCAGCGCGCCGAGTTCCTGCAGACCAAGGGCGCCATCGACTTCATCAGCGACCGCCGCGAACTGCGCAAGACCATCGCCAGCACGCTGGCCATGCTGCTGCGCCAGCCGGCCGACGCGGTCAGCTGAGCGAAACAGGGCAAAAGCAAAAGGGCCCGGGTGCGATGCATCCGGGCCCTTTTTTATTGCCGCTTCAGAAAGTCAGTTGATAGGCAAACACCAGCAGGTTGCCCAGCACGATCGCGATCACCTGCAGCACGACGATGGCTGCCAGCGGCGACAGGTCGACCCCGCCGATCAGCGGAATGAAGCGGCGAAACGGCCGCACCAGCGGCTCGGCCAGGCGCGAGATCAGGTCGAGCAGCATCGGCGAGGCGTTTGGAATCCACGACAGCACCGCGTAGACCACCAGCAGCGCGGTCAGGCCGGAAACCGCCAGTTGCATCAACCCGACCAGCGACACCAGCGGCAAGGTCGCGATGCGCCCAAGATTGCCCACCAGCAGCCACAGCAGCAGAAACTTCAGCATCACCAGCAGCCAGGCCGCGATCAGGCTTGCCATGTCCCAGCGCTTCACCGCGGGCACGATGCGCCGCAGCGGCAGCACGATCCAGTCGGTGATGGCGAACACGAAGCGCCCGAGCGGATTGCCGAACGGCACCCGGTGGTACTGCATGTAGAGCCGCAGCAGACATGCGCCGCCGAGGAGGCCGACGATCACGTCGAGAAGGAACGAGGGAATCTGATAGAGCATGGGGCGTGGCCGTGAGCGGAATGCGATGATAGCCACGCAAGGCTCTTCGATGACGACACAACCCTTTTTGCATTCACTGCCATTGTTCCCGCTCGGTACGGTCCTGTTTCCGGGTGGCCTTCTTCCACTGCGCATCTTCGAGGTTCGCTATCTCGACATGATCGGCAAGTGCCGCAAGGCCGATGCGCCCTTCGGCGTGGTGAGCCTCACCAGCGGCAGCGAAGTGCGCAAGGCCGGCGCCGATGCGGAAAGCTTCGCCGCCATCGGCACGCTGGCCATGATCCGCGAGTTCGAATCGCCGCAGAGCGGCCTGCTGCAGATCGAATGCGTGGGCACGCAACGCTTTCGGGTTCGCAGCAATGAGCTGCAGAAGCATGGCCTGTGGGTCGCCGAAGTCGAGGCCGTGAGCGACGACGTCGCGCTCGAAATCCCCGACGACCTGCGGCACACCGCCACCGCGCTGCAGCGCCTGATCGACACGCTGGAAGAACGCCGGCGTGCGCAAGGCGAAGCGGTGCGGCTGCCCATCGGCGCGCCCTACCAGCTCAACGATTGCGGCTGGGTGGCCAACCGCTGGTGCGAACTGGTGCCGATGCAACTCGAACTGCGCCAGCGCCTGATGGAGCTCGACAGTCCGTTGATGCGGCTCGAACTGGTCAGCGATCTGCTCGCACGCACGGGCATCACTGAATAGGCCGCTACTTTTTTTGTAGCACATTGCGCAGGATTGACGGGCGCTGGGCGCAGGTTTTATTCAAACCCGATGGGCTAAAATGCCAGCCCCGCGCACGCTCCCGGATGCGCGCCACCCGCCTCCCATGTCCGATCAAAAGACCCCCTCGCCTCCTCCGCCCCCCGTCGACGAAAACCAGCTCATCGCAGAACGCCGCGAAAAGCTCAAGCTGCTGCGCACGGCGCAGGCCGAGGGCAAAGGCGTTGCGTTCCCGAACGACTTCAAGCCTGGCCACCGTGCGGCGGCACTCGCCGAGGCGTATGACGCCACCGAGGCCGAAGCCCTCGAGGCGCAAGCCGTTGCAGTGAGCGTAGCCGGCCGGATGATGCTCAAGCGCGTGATGGGCAAGGCCAGCTTCGCCACCCTGCAAGATGCCACCAGCCGCATCCAGCTCTACGTGACGCGCGACGCGGTCGGCGAAGACATCTACGCCGACTTCAAGCGCTGGGACCTGGGTGACATCGTTGGCGCCGAAGGCACGCTGATGAAGACCAAGACCGGCGAGCTGTCGGTCAAGGTGACCAAGCTGCGCCTGCTCACCAAGAGCCTGCGCCCGCTGCCCGACAAGTTCCACGGCATGGCCGACCAGGAGCAGAAGTACCGCCAGCGCTACGTCGACCTGATCACCGACGAATCGGCACGCGTGCGCTTCACCGCGCGCAGCAAGGCCGTGAGCGCGCTGCGCGAGTTCATGGTGGCCAACGACTTCCTCGAAGTCGAGACG
Organism: Variovorax sp. YR634; assembly: GCF_900106655.1. Taxonomy (NCBI): domain Bacteria; kingdom Pseudomonadati; phylum Pseudomonadota; class Betaproteobacteria; order Burkholderiales; family Comamonadaceae; genus Variovorax; species Variovorax sp. YR634. Next base: position 605,142 of record NZ_FNOL01000001.1, on the reverse strand, counting down.
CCCATGCTGCACCCGATTCCGGGCGGCGCGAACGCCAAGCCCTTCAAGACGCACCACAACGCGCTCGACCAGGAGATGTTCCTTCGCATCGCGCCCGAGCTGTACCTCAAGCGCCTGATCGTCGGCGGCTTCGAGCGCGTGTTCGAAATCAACCGGAGCTACCGCAACGAGGGCATCTCGGTGCGGCACAACCCCGAGTTCACGATGATGGAGTTCTACGCGGCCTACTGGAACTACCGCGACCTGATGGACTTCACCGAGACGCTGATCCGCACCATCGCCGACAAGGCCGTGGGTACGCAGCAGCTCACCTACCAGGGCAAGCCGGTCGACCTGACCCAGCCCTTCGAGCGCCTGACGATCCGCGAGGCGATCCTGAAGTACACCGACGCCGGTGATGGTGTCGACGACGCCGCTTGGCTCATCAACGCCCTGCGCAAGATCGGCCTGAGCGAAGAGAAGGACAAGCTCTCGCAGCGCAGTTTGGCCAGCCTGCAGGTGATGTACTTCGAGGAGACTGTGGAAGAGAAGCTCTGGCAGCCGACCTTCATCATGGAGCACCCGACCGAGATCTCGCCGCTGGCGCGCGCCAACGACGAGCGCCCCGAGGTCACCGAACGCTTCGAGCTGTACATCACCGGCCGCGAGTTCGGCAACGGCTTCAGCGAGCTGAACGACGCCGAAGACCAGGCCGCGCGCTTCAACGCGCAGGTGGCCGCCAAGGACAGCGGCGACGACGAAGCCATGTACTACGACCACGACTTCGTGCGTGCGCTCGAATACGGCATGCCGCCCACCGGCGGCTGCGGCATCGGCATCGACCGGCTGATGATGCTGCTGACGGATTCGCCGAGCATTCGCGACGTGATCCTGTTCCCGGCGCTGCGCAGGGAATCTTGAGCGTGTTGTCACCGTCGTCGCTGCCGACGATCGGCATCGACTTCGGCACCTCCAACTCCGCCGTGGCCTGCCGGGTCGACGGCGAGGCCCGCCTGTTGCCCATCGAAGGCGCGGCCACCACCCTGCCCACCGCGATCTTCTTCAACGCCGAAGACCGCACGACCCACTTTGGCCGCGATGCCATCGGCCAGTACCTCTCGGGCACCGAAGGCCGCCTGATGCGCTCGCTGAAAAGCCTGCTCGGCAGCGCGCTGATGCAGGAGAAGACTGCCATCTACGACGGTCTCGTGAGCTTCGAGGACATCATCGCGCGCTTCCTGCGCGAACTGGCCATGCGCGCCAGCCGCGAGCTCGGCCGGATGCCCGAGCGCGTGGTGATCGGACGGCCCGTGCATTTCGTGGACGACGATGCCAAGCGCGACGAGCGTGCCGAAGAGAGCCTGCGCCACGCAGCGCGCGCGGCGGGGTTCCGCGAGATCGCCTTCCAGCTCGAACCTATTGCGGCCGCCTTCGACTACGAGCAGCGCATCGCCAAGGAATCGATCGTGCTCATCGTCGACATCGGCGGCGGCACCTCGGACTTCACCGTCGTGCGCGTCGGCCCCGAGCGTGCCGCGCGCGAGGACCGCAGCGACGACGTGCTGGCCACCAGCGGCGTGCACATCGGCGGCACCGACTTCGACCAGCGCCTGAACCTCGAGCGCGTGATGCCGCAATTCGGCTTCCGCCACCACGGCCCGCAGGGACGCGAGGTGCCGAGCAAGGTGTTCTTCGAGCTCTCGTCCTGGCACCTGATCAACTGGCTCTACGCCGCCAAGGCGGTGCGCCAGGCAAAGGATTTGCGCACGAGCTACAGCGACACGCGGCTGCACGACCGGCTGATGACCGTGCTCGAAGAGCGGCACGGGCACCGCATCGCGAGTGCGGTGGAAGCGGCCAAGATCGATGCCTCGGTGACCGATGCGGCGACGGCCATCGACCTCTCCTGCGCCGAACACGGGCTGGTGGCCTCGCTCACGCCGGACGATATGGCACAGCAGCTGGCCGGACCGCTCGAGAACGTGATCGCGTGCGCACACGCCTGCGTCAAGCGCGCGGGCCTGCGCAGCGGCGACCTCGACGCGATCTACCTCACCGGCGGCTCTTCGGCGCTGCGACCGTTCCAGCACGCACTGCGCAAGAGCTTCGCGGGCGTGAACCTGGTCGAGGGCGACCTGTTCGGCGGCGTGGCCACGGGGCTGGCCTGCGCGGCGCGCACGGAGCGCCGTCGCGCATGAAATACCTGGCGGGCTATCCGGCACCCCTGCTGGACCAGGTCCGCCAGCTGATCGCCGAGGACAAGCTCGCTGCGCTGCTCGGCAAGCGCTATCCGGACGGAGTGCACAACGTGCAGACCGACCGCGCGCTCTACGAGTACGTGAGCGAGCTCAAGAGCGAGTTCATGCGCAAGGCCGAACCGCTGTCGAAGGTGATGTTCGACAACAAGCTGCACGTGATCCGCAACGCGCTGGGCACGCACACCACGGTGTCGCGCGTGCAGGGCGGGAAGCTCAAGGCCAAGCGGGAGATCCGGGTGGCGAGCCTGTTCAAGGGCGTGCCGCTGGCCTGGTTGCGGATGATCGTCGTGCACGAACTTGCCCACATGAAGGAGCGAGAGCACGACAAGGCCTTCTATGCGCTGTGCATGCACATGGAGCCGGACTACCAGCAGCTCGAATTCGACTTGCGGCTGTATCTGACGCACCTGGACATGAACGGTCGTCGGCTCTGGGACGCCAGCTCCCGGCCCTGATCAGTCGGACGCGAAGAACGCGGACAACTCGCGCGCCAGCACCTCGACCTCTTCCTGGGACATGGTCTCGATGGCATGCGACGCACGCAGGTTCTCGGTGCCATGAAGGCTCTCGATCAATTCATTGCGCGAACCCGAATCGTGGTGCAAGTGGAAAAGGGGCACGTGCATCGAGTGCCAACGCAGACCCAGCCGCCCTGCCCTGCGCAGCAGTTCGTCGTCCTCGCCGCCCCATCCTTCCAGGCGTGCGTTGTACCCGCCGACACGGATGTACTCGCTGCGCTTGAACAGCACGATGCCCCCATTGGCATTCGAGTACAGCACGCCGGCATCCGGAGGCAGTTGCTCCACGTTGATCGATGCGAATCGGGCGTAGTCGGGCAACTGCATGAAATCGCGCTTGAGTTCACCCGTCACGTTGATGACGCTCCAGTAGGGGCACAGCACCTCGCTGCTGTCACGGTCCAGCAGCACATCGACACAGCCACGCAGCGTTGAAGGCTGGGCAATGGAATCGGCGTCGTGGAAGCAGATCACAGGGCTGCGGGCCAGCCGGACGCCCGTGTTGTAGAGCATCGACTTGGGAAACGGCCCATCGTGATGGATGAAGACATGCCGGATCTTCGGATCGCACAGCCGCTGCCAGTCGAAGCGCGGCGCCGTCGCCGCCTCCATCAACCACAGCCGGTAGTCGGTATAGGTGTAGGCCAGATGCGCCAGCACGGCATAGAGGTTCTCGCGCCGCTCTTCGGTCGCCTCCCTGTACGAAACGATGATGTCTATATCGCGAAGGGAGATCTTGTCGGTTGCCGTCATGAAACAACGTCCGTCAGAAGGGGCGGTAGAGCACGACGTTGTGTTCGTCGGCCGGCTCCTTGTAGCGCGTGTCATGAATCGTCAGGTTGACGGCCTGCTTCTTGTCGCTGGAATGGTCGTTGAAAATTCCCGCTCCATTGACCGCACTCACTACCTCTGCCAGACCCGGCCCAGCCCAGTTGTCGTGCCCCCTGAGCAGATAGAAGTGCATCACGCCGCACTGCTGGTGCGCCCAGTAGTCGTGCCAGCCGAACGAATCGGGACGCCACAGCGAGTTGTGACCTTCGAAGAAGATGGGACGGCTCATCGGCATGCATTCCGGCGTGGAAACGATGAGATAGCGGGAGCGGTAGTTGAGAAATTCCAGCAGGTCGCGGCCTTGCGAATGGAGCATGTGCTCGATGACATCGCCCAGGATCACCACGTCGTAGAGATCGCCGCTGCGTTCATAGAGCTTGTCGGCCGTGATCGGAAGAATCTGGTGGTAGCCGACCTCGCGCAGTTGAGGAAATGCCACTTCGTCACACTCCAGCGCGGTCAGCTCGCATTCGGGCACGACGTTCTTGAGCAAGGCTCCATATTTGCCGCCCCCGGCACCGATGTCCAGGATGCGCTTGGGATTGATCGTCTTGACGACGTGCTGCGTCAAGCTGTCGAAAGTCAGCCAGGATTCGCCGATGTGCGCCATGAGAAATGTCCCCCGAAACTGCCTGATTCAGAACATTTGACTCTATAGGACGGCGCGGCTGACTTATCTGGCGTATTTGCCAGCTTGTTCACAAATGCGCCAATTCCGGATCGGCTGGACAGCCTTCAAACGTCCGTCATCCGCCTCGCATCGCGGTACCCGCGCGAAGCGACGAGCGTCGACCAATCGGGTGCAGCGCCCTGCGGCAGCAGCGCCTGGCGGCGCGCTTCGCTGCTCGCGTCCGGCAGCCATCGGCCCGCGCGCGCGGCAGCCTCGAAGCCCTCGAGGAAGTCGTCGAGCAGGCTCCCCTCGCCGATGCTCTGGTTGCACAGCAGCGCCATGTCGCATCCGGCTTCCAGCGCGGTCAGCGCCGCATCGGTATAGCTGAGCAGCCGGCCATCGATGTAGCGGCCCGCCTCCATGCTCAGGTCGTCGCTGAACACGGCGCCGTCGAAGGCAAAGCGCTGCCGCAGGATCGCCTTGAGCCATTTCGACGAAAACCCCGCCGGCCGCTTGTCGACCTTCGGATAGATCACGTGCGCCGGCATCACCGCGCCGAGCGTGCCCGACAGCCAGTCGTACGGCCGTGCGTCGTCGTCAAGGATGGCCTTGAGGCCGCGCTTGTCCACCGGGATCTCGACATGCGAATCGGCCTGCACGAAGCCATGCCCCGGAAAATGCTTGCCGCAGTTGCGCATGCCCATCTGCAGCATGCCGTGCATCACGCTCTTGGCCAGCAGCGCCACCACGCGCGGATCGCGATGAAAGCTGCGGCTGCCGATGACGCTGCTGCCGCCGTAGTCCAGGTCGAGCACCGGCGCAAAGCTGAAGTCGACGCCGCAGGCGCGCAACTCGCCCGCCAGCACCTGTCCGACCGCGGTCGCGGTCTGGGTGGCGCGCATGGCGTCGCGCATCCACAGCTCGCCGAGTGCGCGCATCGACGGCAGGTGCGTGAAGCCGTCGGTGCGAAAGCGCTGCACGCGGCCGCCCTCGTGGTCGACGCAGATCAGCAGGTCGGGGCGGATCGCCTTGATCTCGGCATTGAGCGCAGTCATCTGCGCGCGGTCCTGCCAGTTGCGGGCGAAATGGATCACTCCGCCGACCAGCGGATTGGCGAGGCGACGGCGGTCGGCGTCGTTGAGCTCGGTAGCCGCCACATCGATGATCAGCGGCGCATGGGGGCGAGCGGCGGGCCCGGCAGTCATAGCTTCTCCACCACCACGAAGCTCGCGGCGTATTCGGTTTCGTCAGTCACGGTCACATGGGCCGTGAGGCCCTGCGCCTCGAACCAGTCCTTCAGGCCGCCATGCAGCACGATGACGGGCTTGCCACTGCGCAGGTTGGCGATCTCGCACAGGCGCCAACTCATGGGCATGCGCATGCCCAGGCCGATGGCCTTGCTGAAGGCCTCCTTGGCGGAGAAGCGGGTCGCCAGATAGCTCAGGCCGCGCTTGGGCCAGCGTTCGCTGCGGGCCTTCCAGACTGCGAATTCAGCGTCGCTCAGCACCTTGCGGGCAAAGCGTTCGCCCTGGCGCTCGAAGGTCGCGGCAATGCGACGCAGGTCGCAGATGTCGGTGCCAATGCCGTAGATCATGCGGCGCCGGCGCTCATTGCGCCTCGTTGATGCAGCGCAGGTAGTCGCGCGTGGCGGCCGTATAGCCAAGCTCGAGCGCGTCGGCCACGAAGGCATGGCCGATCGAGACCTCCTGCACGCCAGGCACGGCACGCAGGAAAGCCGTCAGGTTGTCGCGGCTCAGGTCGTGGCCGGCGTTGATGCCCAGGCCTGCGGCATGGGCCGCGCGCGCCGTGTCAGCATAACGCTGGAGCACGGCCTTCTCGTCGGGCGTTCCGCGCGATGCGGCATAGCCTTCGGTGTAGAGCTCGACGCGGTCGGCGCCCACGGCCTTGACCGCCGCCATCATTTCGGGAATCGGGTCCATGAACAGGCTGACGCGCACGCCCAGCGCCTTGGCTTCGGCGATCAGGGGGCGCAGGCGCTCGGCGTCGTCGGGGAAGGTCCAGCCGTGGTCGCTGGTCGACTGGGTTTCGCTGTCGGGCACGAAGGTGGCCTGGTGCGGCCTCAGCGTGCGCACGAAGTCCATCAGGTTCTGGAAGGGGTTGCCTTCGATATTGAATTCGATCGCGGGCCAGTCTTTGGCGAGCAGCGCCGACAGGTCGCTCACGTCGTGTGCGCGAATGTGGCGGGCATCGGGCCGCGGGTGCACGGTGATGCCGTGCGCACCGGCAGCCAGGCAGGCCTGGGCGGCTTTCACCACGCTCGGGATGCCCAGGTGGCGCGTGTTGCGGACCAGGGCCACCTTGTTGAGGTTGACGGACAGCGAGGTGGTGGTGCCTGAAGTGCTCATAGTGCTTGCAGATCTCTCATCATTTGCCGCGTGCGCAGCGTGGACACGCCGCAATGGTAGTTGAGCAAGGTGCGCAACTGGTTTCGCAGGGCACTGTTGCTGCCGGCGTTCATGGTGGCAATTTCACGCAACGTGACGGTAAAAGGGGCGCGGTCGTCGAGAACGGTCTGCAGAGCCTGCCAGTCGGCTCCATTCAGCGCGGCCTCGTCGTCGGCGGCTTGGCGCAGGCCGGCTTCCGGCACGAGGCTGTAGCGCTGCTCGGCAGCAAGCGGCTCCAGCGTGAGGGTCTGCACATCGAGCGACGGCAGCAGGCCGACCTCGCGCAGCAGCAGCAACTCGAAAGCACGCAGCGCGGCAGCCTGGGTCGCGGCCTGCGCGCCGACGTGATCGCCTGCCAGCACCTGAACGACCCCGGCGTAGGCATCGAACAGCGCTTCATGGGCATCGTCACGCGCCAGCAGGCGCAGCAGCAGTTCGTTGACGTAATAGCCCGACAGCAGCGCCTCGCCGGTCGGCATCACATGGCCGCCCATCCATTCGGCGCCCTTGAGCGTGCGGATTTCGGCGTCGCCGCCGTAGTTGAGCTGCAGGGGCTGCAGCGGCAGCAGCACCGGCCGAAAGTTCGAACTCGGCCGTTTCGCCCCCTTGGCCACGAGCGCAATGCGCCCGTGGTGGCGGGTGAAGACTTCGAGAATCAGGCTCGACTCGCTCCAGTCGTAGCGATGGAGAACGTACGCCGGTTCGTGCGAAACGCGGTGGGCAGCGGCCACTTCATTCGTAGCCGAACGAACGGACACGGGCTTCGTCGTCGGCCCAGCCCGAACGCACCTTCACCCACAGTTCGAGAAACACCTTGGCGTCGGCCAGCTTCTCGAGCTCGACGCGGGTTTCCATGCCGATGCGCTTGATGCGCTCGCCCTTGTCGCCGATCACCATGGCCTTATGGCCGTCGCGTTCGACCACGATGGTGGCGGCAATGCGCAGCAGGCGCTTCTGGCCCTTCTTCTGGGGCGGCTCTTCCTCGAACTTGTCGATGATGACGGTCGAGGTGTAGGGCAGCTCGTCGCCGGTGAGGCGGAACAGCTTCTCGCGCACGAGTTCGCCGGCAAGGAATTTCTCGCTGCGATCGGTCAGCTCGTCCTCGTCGTAGAACCAGGGCTGTTCGGGCAGGTACTTCTCGCAGATGCCGAACAGGCGCTCGACGTCCTTGGCGTTCTTCGCCGACATGGGCACGAACTCGGCGAAGCTGTGCTTCTCCTGCATGGTCTTCAGCCAGGGCGCGATGTCGCCGCGGCGGTGCACGTTGTCGAGCTTGTTGGCCAGCAACACGGTCGGAATGCCCTTGCCGAGCAGCTTGAGCACGCGCTCGTCGGCCGGCGTGAAGCTGCCGGCCTCGACCACGAAAAGAATCAGGTCCACATCGCCGACCGCACCCTGTACGGTCTTGTTGAGCGACTTGTTCAGCGCGTTGGCGTGCAGGGTCTGGAAGCCCGGCGTGTCGACGAACACGAACTGCGTGGCGCCCAGCGTGCGCATGCCGGTGATGCGGTGGCGCGTGGTCTGCGCCTTGCGCGAGGTGATGCTGATCTTCTGGCCGACCAGCGCATTGAGCAGCGTCGACTTGCCCACGTTGGGCTTGCCGACGATGGCGATGAGGCCGCAGTGTTGGGGTCCGGTGGCAGGCGCATCGCCTGCAGTGTCTTCGGGTCCCGCTACGGGATTGATAGCATCGTTCATTCTGGTTTCACGCGGTGCCGCGTGCCTTGAGCCGGATCAACATGGCGGCCGCAGCCGCCTGCTCGCCGGCGCGGCGCGAGCCGCCGATGCCGCGTTCGCGAAGCCCCAACTCGGGCACCTCGCACTCGACATCAAAAGTCTGCTTATGCGCTGCGCCCAGTGTGGCGGCCACGCGATACACCGGCAGCTTCATTTTGTGACCCTGCAGCCATTCCTGCAATTCGGTCTTGGGATCCTTGGCTGCGGCTTCCATGCGCGGATTGATTTCGACCGCCTCGTAGAGCCGGTGCACCAGCGACTGTGCGGCCGCAAAGCCGGCGTCGAGATAGACGGCGCCGATCAGCGCCTCGAGCGCGTCGGCCAGGATCGACGGCCGGTTGGGCCCGCCCGAGCGCGCCTCGCCTTCGCCGAGCCGCAGCAGCGGCGACAGCGCCAGCCCTACCGCCAGGCGGTGCAGCGTGTCCTGCTTGACCAGGTTGGCCCGCACGCGCGACAGGTCGCCTTCGGGCAGAGCCGACAGGCGCATGTAGAGCAGGTGCGAGACCGCCAGGTTCAGCACCGAGTCGCCGAGAAATTCAAGGCGCTCGTTGTGGTCGGCCGAGAAGCTGCGATGCGTGAGCGCGAGCTGGAGCAGCCGCGGATCGGAGAAGGTGTGCTGGAGGCGCGCCTGCAGCGCGGCGAGGCTGCCCTCCACCTTTTTGGGCGCCGTGTTCAGCGGGATTCGCCCTTGTACTTGAGCGTCAGGTAGGCCGGGCCGAACAGGGGGATCTCACGCTCGTACGAGTACGACACGACCACCTTGTCGCCGACCTTCTTGATGTCGAGATCCTTGCCGCTGACCGACTTGAAGTCGTCGATGGCCTGGGCACGATCGAAGATGGCGCGCACTTCAGGCACGGTCGTGCCTTCCTTGGCCTTGTTGACCGCCTTGTCGATGGCCTGCCATTCGATCAGCGTCGGGATGACCTGCGCGACGACCACGCCCAGGCACCCGAGCACGACCGCGACAAACACCAAGCCGATGAACGAAATGCCGCGTTGTTGCGCAGCCCTGCTGCGAACGAACCGATGTGTTCTCATGCCCTCATACCCCTCGAACTGAACTATTCAGATGAATGCTTATTGAAACGGACCGATGCGACCCAGATCGCCGAAGTTCATCCAGACGAAGAACGCCCTGCCCACGATGTTCTTGTCCGGCACGAAGCCCCAGAAACGCGAGTCCGCCGAATTATCGCGGTTGTCGCCCATCATGAAATAGTTGCCGGCCGGCACCTTGCAGACCACGCCCTCGACCGAGTAGCGGCAGTTTTCGATGCCCGGGAAATTGAAGCCACTGGCACCGGGAACGTAGGATGGCGTGGTTTCGTCGTTGAGGATCTTGTGCTGCTTGCCGCCGAGGTTCTCGGTGTACTGCTTGAGCAGGCGCATCGATTCGCCGTCGAGGTAGTCGGCATCCGACTCCTTGGACACCGGCTGGCCGTTGATCGTGAGCTTCTTGTTCAGGTAGGCCACCTCGTCACCCGGGACGCCGACCACGCGCTTGATGTAGTCCATGCTCGGCTTGGGCGGGTAGCGGAACACCACCACGTCGCCGCGCGCCAGCGGCGTACCGTCGGTGATCTTGGTGTTGATCACGGGCAGGCGAAGGCCGTAGGTGAACTTGTTGACCAGGATCAGGTCGCCGGTCAGCAGCGTGGGCATCATCGAGCCCGACGGGATCTTGAAAGGCTCGTAGAGGAACGAGCGCAGCAGAAACACCACCAGGATCACCGGGAACAGGCCGGCGGTCCAGTCGAGCCACCAGGGCTGCATCAGCAGCCGTTCGCTCGCCTTCGCGTCGGCCGTGTCGACCTGCTTGATACCCTGCTCGGACAAGCGCGCATTGCGCTCGGTCAGCGAAGCTTCCAGCTTGGCGGCGGCCTGTTCGCGCCGGGGCAGGAAATAGAAGCGCTCGGCCAGCCAGTAGAGGCCGGTGACCACCGTCGCCAGGAACAGCAGCAAGGCAAAGTTGCCTTCGATCGCGTTGAAATACCAGGCGCCGACATAGGCGGCGAAGGCCGCGAGGACCAGGGTGGTGATGAATGCCATTTTTTTGATCAGTCTTCGACTTGCAGAATCGCGAGGAAGGCCTCTTGCGGGACCTCGACGGAGCCGATCTGCTTCATTCTTTTCTTGCCCGCCTTCTGCTTCTCGAGCAGCTTCTTCTTGCGGGTGATGTCGCCGCCATAGCACTTGGCCAGCACGTTCTTGCGAAGCGCCTTGATTGTCTCACGCGCAATGATGGTGACGCCGATCGCCGCCTGGATCGCAACGTCGTACATCTGGCGCGAAATGATCTCGCGCATCTTCGACACCACGGCCCGGCCGCGGTACTGCGACTGGCTGCGGTGCACGATGATCGACAGCGCGTCGACCTTGTCGCCGTTGAGCAGGATGTCGACCTTCACCACGTCGGACGCGCGGTACTCCTTGAACTCGTAGTCCATCGAGGCGTAGCCTCGGCTCACCGATTTCAGCTTGTCGAAGAAGTCGAGCACGATCTCGCCGAGCGGCATCTCGTAGGTCAGCATGACCTGGCGGCCGTGGTAGGCCATGTTCATCTGCACGCCACGCTTCTGGTTCGCCAGCGTCATGACGGAGCCGACGTATTCCTGCGGCATGTAGAGATGAACGGTGACGATCGGCTCGCGGATCTCCGCCATCCTGCCGACGTCGGGCATCTTGGACGGGTTCTCGACCATGATCACTTCGCCGTCGTTCTTGACCACCTGGTAGACCACGCTCGGCGCGGTCGTGATCAGGTCCTGGTCGAACTCGCGCTCCAGGCGCTCCTGCACGATTTCCATGTGCAGCAAGCCGAGGAAGCCGCAGCGGAAGCCGAAGCCGAGCGCCTGGCTCACCTCGGGCTCGTAGCGCAGCGACGAATCGTTGAGCTTGAGCTTTTCGAGTGCGTCGCGCAGCGAGTCGTACTCGCTCGCTTCGGTCGGGTACAAGCCCGCGAACACCTGCGGCTGGATTTCCTTGAAGCCAGGCAGTGCCTCGGTCGCCGTTGCCGCGGCACCACCAGTGCCGGCCTTGATCAGCGTGACCGTATCGCCGACCTTGGCCGCCTGCAGCTCCTTGATGCCCGCGATGATGTAACCCACCTCGCCCGCTTCGAGCGAATTGCGGGGTTCGTTGGCGGGCGTGAAGACGCCGACGCTGTCGGCGTTGTACATCGCACCCGACGCCATCATCTTGATGCGATCACCCTTCGCGAGCCGGCCGTCGACCACGCGCACCAGCATGACGACGCCGACGTATGGGTCGAACCAGCTATCGACGATCATCGCGCGCAGCGGGCCGTCGGGGTTGCCGCGGGGCGCGGGCATCCTGGCAACGATGGCTTCGAGAATGTCGTCGATGCCCACGCCGGTCTTTGCCGAGCACGGGATCGCATTGGTCGCGTCGATGCCGATCACGTCTTCGATTTCGGTGCGCGCGTTGTCGAGGTCCGCGTTGGGCAGATCGATCTTGTTGAGCACGGGCACCACTTCGACTCCGAGGTCGAGCGCGGTGTAGCAGTTGGCCACTGTCTGCGCTTCGACGCCTTGCGATGCATCGACGACGAGCAGTGCGCCTTCGCACGCCGACAGCGAGCGGCTCACTTCATACGAGAAGTCGACGTGGCCCGGCGTGTCGATCAGATTGAGGTTGTAGACCTGCCCATCGAGTGCCTTGTAGTGCAGCGCAGCGGTCTGCGCCTTGATGGTTATCCCACGCTCTTTTTCGATGTCCATCGAGTCGAGCACCTGCGCTTCCATCTCGCGGTCTGCGAGGCCGCCGCAACGCTGGATCAAACGGTCTGCGAGCGTCGACTTGCCATGGTCGATGTGCGCAATGATCGAAAAATTTCTGATGTGATTCATCAACGGGAACGCTTAAGTACTTGAATTGGCTCGTGCGCAGAGTGCGACAGGCAAGAAAAAAGGGCGCGTCTTCTGGAGACGCGCCCTGAACCAACAAGCAATGGCAACTGCAGTAGTTGGAACTTCATTGTAGGCAAAAAGGGAAGCGCGTACATCCGGGAACGGGGTCCAAAGGGGTCGTTGCAGGTCCACAACATGAAAGATATGAACAGGTTATCAACAGGATCGGTGGAGCAGTCACTGAACAACTTGTGGGCGATCTGTGGAGCACCGGTGGACTGCTGTCTGACATCTCGCATGGTGAAGGTCAGGGCACTCCTTATGCGCCGACCGACCGCCGAGAGCGCCCTATTCTACCGAAATCCGTCCTTAGCCTCTTTAAAAGTTAGTGAGCACAAACAAAAATCGGCATTTCCGAGCCCTCAGATTTTTTTAGGGGCCGGCGCCTGAACGTCGTAAACACCTCAAAAAAACGGCCCCAAACCCGACTGCCGGGTGGGGCCACTTGACGCCAGAGCCAGATCAGCGTGCAGGGCGAATCAGCGCGTACTGCGCCCAATCGCCACGGCGAAACAGCACGCTGAGCGCCTTGCTCTTGTCGGCCTTGCCGATGGCGGACTCGAATTCGCGCGCATTCGACACCTCGACATTGCCCACCGACAGGATGATGTCGCCTTCGCGCAAGCCTGCACGGGCTGCGGCGTCACTGGCGGCATCGACCTTCACGCCGCCCTTCAGCTTGAGCTCTTTCTTCTGCGCGTCGGTGAGATCGCTCACAGCCAGACCGAGCGACTTGGCGGCTGCAGATGCGGGCGGCTTCGGCGCCGGCTCGTCGCGGTCGCCCGCACGCTTGCCCGGCTTGTCGGGCTCGATCTCGGCAATGGTCACGCTGAGGTCGCGCGAAGCGCCGCGGCGGAACACGGTGAGCGTGCTCTTGGTGCCCGGCTTGGTGTTGCCCACCAGGCGCGGCAGGTCGCTCGGCTTCTCGATGGGCTTGCCGTCGAACTTGGTGATGACGTCGCCCGGCTCGACACCGGCCTTTTCGCCCGGCGAGCCGGCTTCGACGCCGCGCACCAGCGCACCCTGTGCCTTGCCCAGGCCGATGGCCTCGGCCACGTCCTTGGTGACCTGGTCGATCTGCACGCCGATGCGGCCGCGCGAGACGCGGCCCGAGGTGCGTAGCTGATCGCTCACGCGAATCGCCTCGTCAATCGGGATCGAGAACGAGATGCCCATGAAGCCACCCGAGCGCGAGTAGATCTGGCTGTTGATGCCGACCACTTCGCCGCGCATGTTGATCAGCGGGCCGCCCGAGTTGCCGGGATTGATGGCCACGTCGGTCTGGATGAACGGCAGGTACTCACCGGTGTCGCGCTGCTTGGCGCTCACGATGCCGGCCGTGACGGTGTTCTCGAGGCCGAAGGGCGAACCGATTGCCATCACCCATTCGCCGACACGCAGCTTGGAGATGTCGCCAACCTTCACCGCTGGCAGGCCGGTGGCCTCGATCTTGACGACCGCGACGTCGGTGCGCTTGTCGGCGCCAACGATCTTGGCCTTGAACTCGCGCTTGTCGGGCAGCGTGACCAGCACTTCGGAAGCGTCTTCGACCACGTGCGCATTGGTCATCACGTAGCCGTCGGCCGTCAGGATGAAGCCGGATCCGACGCCACGCGGACGCTCCTCTTCCTGCGGCTGCTGCGGGCGCTTGGGGGTCGGGCCCTGACGCGGTTGGCCAGGCAGAGGCTGGCCGAAGAAACGGCGGAAGAACTCCTGCATCTCCTCGTCCATCTCGCCATTGCCGCCGCGCTGGGCAACCTTCTCGACGGTGCGGATGTTGACGACGGAAGGGCCGACCTGGTCGACCAGATCGGTGAAATCGGGCAGCGTGCGCGTTTGCGCATGGACCGGCTCGACCGGAAGGAATGTGGCGCTTGCAGTCAGTGCGAGCGCGCAAGCCAGCAGACCGGAACGAAACTTGTGTCCCTCGACTTTGAAGATCATCGGTTTTCTTTCAAAAGAACAGAGCGGCTGAAAACAAGTGCTATGAGTTTGCGCTGTGTGCTTGGTTCAGCGCAATTGGCGCTTATTTGGCCTGTCAGCGCGTGCGCGCGAGGCTTTGGGCGAATGCATTGAGCGTCTGCTGCGGCACCTCGCCGACTGCGGTCAGCCACCAGTCGCTGGCCGGCTCGGGCAGACGCCGGCGAATGGCGTTGGTCGCTCCGATGGTCAGCACGCCGTCGCGGGGCGCGCGCGCCGCGTCGTAGCGCTCGATGAAAAGCGACACCGAGGCCAGGCCATCGGAGAAGGTCCACTGGACCGTCGCCGCGTCCTGCTTCGACTTGCCGCTGCTGTCGCCATCACCGCCCGCTGTCGGGCGACGGAAGAAGCTTCGGGGCTTAAATCCGGCCACGGGCGTGCGCAGCGTCCAGCCTTCGTCCTGCGCATTGCTGCGCTCGAGCTCCAGCTTCTCGATGCGGTAGCCGGAGGTGTTGGACATCATCTGCGAGAGCGCCTGCGCCTTCACCGGCGCGTCGAGTTGCAGCTCGGAAAACGCCGACTGCTCCACCACGCGGGAATCGCCGTCAATGGTCTGCAGCTTCACCACCAGGCCCGAGCGGCGCTCGCTCCAGATGCGATAGCCGAAGCGCAGCGCGTCGTGCGGCACCAGTTGCACCACGTCGGCATCGAAGCCGGCCACGCGGTCCTTGCCGATCGCGCGCACGTCGTAGAAATCGCCAATCGACGAATCGGGCTTGTCCGGCAGGTTCGGGAAGAGATCAAGGTTCTCGCGCTTCTCGACCTTCACCACCTTCGCCTCCGGCAGGAAGGTCATGACATTGCGGTTGCGCCGGAAGGTCGAGCGCGGCGGCCCCGAGAGAGCTTCGATGCGTTCGATCTGATGCTCGCCGTCGCGCACATGCCAGATGCGTGCGCTCGACAGGTCGCCGCCCGGCGCCGACACCACGAAGGTGCCCACGTAATTGCGCTGCCGGGCGCCCGCGTGCATGCGCTGCAGCCACTCGGTCACGCTCATGGCCGGTGGCTCGTCCGTCTGCGCAGTTGCCGCGCTCTTCGTATTCGCAGCGCCCGAGCGGGTCTGCGCGGTGGCAGTCTGCGCAAGGCAAAAAGCAGCAAACACAAGTACGAAAGCGCGCGCGGAGATCGGCATCGGAACGGTCATTACGGGCAGCTAGGGGTGCGCGCACTCAGCGCGTCGGACCCTCGAAGGTGGCATTGCGCAGGAAACCGGAAGGCATTTGCGAAGCACCGCCGGCTTGCTGATGCGCTTCGAGCAGTTGATCGAGCCGCGGGTCACGCAGCATGACCTGCGGATTGCCGTTACCCACGATCACGCGGGTCGGGGTCAACGTGTTGCTCGCGGGTTGCGGGCTGTTGACCGCAGCCGCCGCCAACACCGAATTGACCGCCGGCTGCTGTTGCTGCTGGACCGAAGCCAGCTGCGCGCCGCCCTGCGGCACCGCTGTGCCGTTGCCGACCAGGGTCCAGCTGATGGCAGCCACGGCCATCAGCGACGCGGCACCAGCCACAAGCTTCCAGCGGAACACAGGCTCGTTGGCCGCTTCCGCCCTGCGCTGCGCGGGCAGTGCCACCGGTGCGGCGACCGGCACCGACATGGGGGCGACCATCACAGGCTCCGCCGCCAATCGCTGCTGGAAGCGCGCCAGGAATGCCGAGGTGTCGCTGCACGGCGAATGAGAGCCCGAACGCAGCACATCGCCCACCACGTGGTAGGCCTGCCATGCCGCGCGCGATTCGCCTTCGGCGCAGACAGCTTCGATCGCCTGCGCAAACGCCTCGCCCTGCAAATGACCATCCGCAAGTGCGGACACCTGTTCCCGAACCGTCATCGTCTGATTCATTTCATTCACCTGCTTACTTACCAACGCTTGCCGGACTGGTTGTCCAGCAGCGGCTTGACCCTGGCCGAAATGGCCTCGCGCGCCCGGAAAATACGCGAACGCACCGTGCCGATAGGGCAATCCATGACCTCGGCAATCTCTTCGTAACTCATGCCCTCGATTTCGCGCAGCGTGACCGCCTGGCGCAACTCGGCAGGGAGTGCTTCCATGGCCGCCTCGACGGCACTGGCGATTTCATTCGCCGCCATGACCGATTCGGGGGTTTCGTCGGTGGTTGGTTCGTTTCCGGGACGGTAAGTTTCATCGTCGTCCTCAGAAGAAGGCCTGAGAGCGGCCTCGGAGACAGTCGGATCGCGCTTCATGTCCACCAGTGCCTTCTTGGCGGTGTTGACGGCGATCCGGTAGAGCCAGGTGTAGAACTGCGCCTCACCGCGGAACTGGTGCAGCGCGCGATACGCGCGAATGAAGGTTTCCTGCGCAATGTCCTCGACCAGGTCGACATCGCGCACCATCCGCCCGATCAGGCGCTCGATGCGGCGCTGGTACTTGATGACCAGCAACTCGAATGCCTTCTGGTCGCCCGCGACGGTGCGCTGGACCAGCTGGAAATCGACCTCGCCCGGACGCACCACGGCGGGCGCATCGTTCAGGCCGGAATCCGGCGGCACAGGCGGAGAAGTGGTCATCGACGGAGGATCAGGGCGCGTCGGCGGGAGCCGTCGCGCGCCAGGGGTCGCCCGCAGGTGCTGCGGACGGGGGGCGCGAATATACCGCACGGCGCACGTCGCGCCAGCGCTCAGGCATGGCCCGCTGCTCGATCCAGACCCAGCGGCGGGCGCGGCCCGGCTCGCTGAGCCGCACCAGCATCAGCGACTGGAAATCGAGCGCCACGAACGCCCTGGCAGCATGCACGGCCCGGGAGGCATGGCCTCCCGTCAACGACCAGTAGAGGCCGTCGAAATGCAGAACGCCCGCGCCATCGCGTCGCAAGCCGAAGCCCGCGGCGACACCTGCAAACACGACACTGAGAACCAGCAGCAGCTGGCGCCATCCGGCGCTATCGAAGAGATAGCAAGATGCACCCGCACAGCAAGCGCCCAGGGCCCAGAGGACAACGAGAATCCGGGTTGCGCCACGCGAGCGCCCCACCGGATAGGTCACCGACGGTGCGCTGTGCATGAAAGAGCAGTGCTCAAGCGCGCTTGAACACCAGCGTGCCGTTGGTGCCGCCGAAGCCGAAGTTGTTCTTGACCGCGACGTCGATCTTCAGATCGCGCGCCTCGTTGGCGCAGTAGTCGAGATCGCATTCCGGATCCTGATTGAAGATGTTGATGGTCGGCGGGCTCTTCTGCTCGTGCAGTGCCAGCACCGTGAACACCGATTCGATGCCGCCCGCGCCGCCCAGCAAATGGCCGGTCATGGACTTGGTCGAATTGACGACGAGCTTCTTCGCGTGATCGCCGAATGCCAGCTTGACCGCATTGGTCTCGTTGACGTCGCCGATCTGCGTCGAAGTGCCGTGCGCATTGAGGTACTGCACCTGATCGGCATTGACACCGGCATTGGCCAGCGCCATGGCCATCGAGCGGCGCGGGCCGTCGACGTCGGGCGCGGTCATGTGATACGCGTCGCCCGTCAGGCCAAAGCCCGCGACTTCCGCGTAGATCTTGGCGCCACGTGCCTTGGCGTGTTCGTACTCTTCGAGCACCAGCACACCAGCGCCCTCGCCCAGCACGAAACCGTCGCGGTCCTTGTCCCACGGACGCGAGGCCGTGGCGGGATCGTCGTTGCGGGTGCTCAGCGCGCGAGGCGCGGTGAAGCCACCGATGCCGAGCGGAGAAATGGTCGACTCCGCGCCACCCGCGATCATCACGTCGGCATCGCCGTACTCGATCATGCGTGCCGACGTGCCGATGGCATGCAGGCCGGTGGTGCAGGCGGTCACGACCGCGATGTTCGGGCCCTTGAAGCCGTACTTGATCGAGACGTGGCCCGAGATCATGTTGATGATCGATGCCGGCACGAAGAACGGCGAGACGCGGCGCGGGCCGCGGCTCATCAGTTCGCCGTGCGTCTCTTCGATCATCGGCAGGCCGCCGATGCCGGAGCCGATGTTGCATCCGATGCGCACGGCTTTTTCATAGGACAGCGCTTCGCCGGTCGGCAGTCCGCTGTCCTGCACCGCCTGGATGGCGGCGGCGAGACCCAGATGAATGAAGCGGTCCATGTGGCGCGCTTCTTTCTCCGAGATGTATTGGGTGATGTCGAAACCCTTGACCTCACCGGCGAACTTGCAGGCGAAGGCGCTTGCATCGAACGCGGTGATGTTCGCAATACCCGATTTCCCGGCCAACAGGTTGGCCCAGGATTCGGTTGCGGTGTTTCCGACAGGAGCGATGCAACCGAGTCCGGTCACGACGACGCGGCGTTTGGTCATGCCGGCAAACCTTTCTGGAAGCGCTGAACAGTTGCCTGTCGGCGCGTGCGGTTTTTAAAGGAAAAGCCGCCGGCCGCAGTTGCAGTGTTGTCAGCTGGCCTATCAGGCCTTTTGATTCTTGGTGGCGTAGTCGACGGCGTTTTGCACCGTGGTGATCTTCTCGGCATCTTCGTCGGGAATTTCGATGCCGAATTCGTCTTCGAGTGCCATCACGAGTTCGACCGTGTCGAGCGAGTCAGCGCCGAGGTCGGCCACGAAAGCCTTTTCGTTCGTCACTTGGGACTCTTCCACGCCGAGCTGCTCGGCGATGATTTTCTTGACACGTGCTTCGATATCGCTCATTTGGTTCCCTCTGAGGGTTGTAGGTAATCGGTGGATTTTAGCCGGGCGCATTGTGGCATTTGCCGCGCGTCCGGTACGGGAAAAACTTGCGCCTTGCGGCTACATGTGCATGCCGCCGTTGACGTGCAGCTCTTGCCCCGTGACGTAGGACGCCTGGGGCGATGCGAGGTAAGCCACCGCGTGCGCGATGTCGGCCGGCTTGCCCAAGTGGCCTAGCGGGATCTGCTGGAGCAGCGCCTGTTGCTGGGCTTCGGGGAGGCTGGCCGTCATGTCGGTTTCGATGAAACCAGGTGCGACGCAGTTGACGGTGATGTTGCGGCTGCCCAGCTCGCGGGCCAGCGCACGGGTCATGCCCGCGACGCCTGCCTTGGCAGCGGCGTAGTTGGCCTGGCCGGCATTGCCGGAGGCGCCGACCACGCTGGTGATGCTGATGATGCGGCCGTAGCGCTGCTTCATCATCGGGCGGATCACGGCGCGCGAGAGGGAGAAGACGGCCTTGAGATTGGTGTCGAGCACCGCGTCCCAATCACTGTCCTTCATGCGCATGGCGAGCGTGTCGCGCGTGATGCCGGCGTTGTTCACCAGCACGTGGATGGCGCCGTAGGCCTGCACGATCTCGTCGATCAGGGCCTCGACGGCGGCGCCGTCGTTCACGTCGAGCGCACGGCCGCGACCGCCGTAGGCGCTCAGGGCCGAAGTGATCTTGGCCGCGCCATCGTCGGTGGTGCCGGTGCCCACGACCTTGAGGCCGCGCTGCGCCAGCTCCAACGCGATCGCCGCGCCGATGCCGCGCGTTGCGCCTGTGACCAGGGCGACTTGCCCTTCGAATTTGGGAATGCTCATAAGAAAAAGTGTCGGAGCCTTGCGCCGGTCAGCCGGCGAGCGATTGTCGGGTGTCCGCGAGCGTGGCCGGGTCGTATACCGACGCGGCTTCCAGATCGGGGGAGATGCGCTTCACCATGCCGGCCAGCACCTTGCCGGGACCGCACTCGATGATGGCGGCTACACCGCGCAGTTTCAAGGCCTGCACGCTCTCGACCCAGCGCACCGGGCCGGCGGCCTGGCGCACCAGGGCGTCGCGGATGCGGTCGGCATCGGTCTCGATGGCGACGTCGATATTGTTCAGCACCGGAATTTGCGGCGTGGCCAGCGCGATGGAAGCCAGCTTCTCGCGCAGCGCTTCCGCGGCAGGTTTCATGAGGCTCGAATGGAAAGGCGCCGAAACCGGCAACAGCAGCGCCCGCTTGGCACCGTTGGCCTTGAGCAGTTCGCAGGCCTTGTCGACCGCAGCCTTGCTGCCGGCGATCACGGTCTGCATGGGGTCGTTGAAATTCACCGCTTCGACGATTTCCGCGCTGCCAGAGCCAAAGCTGGCAGTGGCTTCCGCGCAGCCTGCCGCCACCTTGCCCGACTCCATGCCGAGCACCGCAGCCATCGCGCCGACACCGACGGGCACCGCCTGTTGCATCGCTTGCGCGCGGAAACGCACGAGCGGCGCAGCCTGCGCGAGCGTCAGAACACCCGAAGCCACCAGCGCCGAATACTCGCCGAGCGAATGACCAGCCACCACAGAAGGCGCGGCACCACCCTCGGCCAACCAGGCGCGCCATGCAGCAACACCAGCCACCAGCATCACGGGCTGAGTGTTGGTGGTGAGCGCCAGCTCTTCCTTGGGGCCGTTCTTGATCAGCGCGCCGACGTCTTCGCCGAGCGCTTCGGAAGCTTCGCGCAGCGTTTCAGCCACGGTCGGGTGATCGCCCCAGGCGTCGAGCATGCCGACCGCCTGCGAGCCCTGACCCGGAAAGACAAAAGCAAAGGATTTCATTGTTGTATGCGCCATCTCGCATCGCGGCCGCCCTCTTCCAGGGCGCCGCAACGCACTACAGATTCAATAGCACCGCGCCCCAGGTGAAGCCGCCACCCACGCCTTCGAGCATGAGCGTTTCGCCTTTCTTCACCTTGCCGGAGCGCACGGCCTCGTCGAGCGCCAGCGGAATCGAGGCGGCGGAAGTATTGCCGTGCTCGTTCACCGTGACGATCAGCTTCTCGCGCGGAAGCTTCAGCTTCTTCGCCGTGCCTTCCATGATGCGGATGTTGGCCTGATGCGGAATGAGCCAGTCGATGTCGGTGTCGACCTTGCCGGCCTTGGCCAGCGTGGCGCGCGCAGCCTCTTCGAGCACGCGGACCGCGAGCTTGAAGACGGCCTGGCCGTCCATGTGCAGCAGCGGCGTGCCCAGCACATTGCCGCCTGAAACGTGGCCCGGCACACAAAGAATGCCGACGTGCTTGCCGTCCGCATGCAGGTCGCTGGCCAGAATGCCGGGCTCTTCGCTGGCTTCGAGCACCACCGCGCCCGCGCCATCGCCGAACAGCACGCAGGTGGTGCGGTCGTTGAAATCGAGGATGCGGGAGAACACTTCGGCACCCACCACCAGCGCGCAACGCGCTGTGCCGGTGCGGATCATCGCGTCGGCGACGGTCAGTGCATAGACGAAACCACTGCAAACCGCCTGGACGTCGAACGCCGGGCAGCCGGCAATGCCGAGCTTGTTCTGGAGAATGGCGGCCGACGACGGAAACACCATGTCGGGCGTCGAGGTCGCGACGATGATCAGGTCGATGTCGCTGGCTTTACGGCCGGCAGCCTCCAGGGCGTGTCGGGCCGCTTCAAGACCAAGGTCGCTGCTCGTGACATCCGGCGCGGCGAAATGCCGCGCGTGGATGCCGGTGCGCTCGACGATCCACTGGTCGGAGGTTTCGATGCCTCGCGTCGCCAGATCCTTGGCGAGATCGTCATTGGTCACGCGGCGTGGGGGCAGATAGCTGCCGGTGCCGGTAATGCGTGAATAAGAAGGGGTCATCAAACGTGAAGGGCCGTCGCGTCGACCGGCGCCGCCGGTTCCTGTCGCGCTAGCAAAGGCGCGGCGTGGGCGATGCGGGCCCGCACGCGATCGAGCAGGTTGTTGCGAGCGGCATCATAAGCGCGATCCAGCGCATGGCCGAAAGCCACTTCGTCAGCCGAGCCATGGCTCTTGAAAACCAGGCCACGCAGCCCCAGCAAGGCTGCGCCGTTGTAGCGACGATGATCCAGGCGACTTTTGAACGCTTTTAGAACCGGATAGGCAACAATTGCCGCCACCTTGGTAAAAATGCTCCGGGAGAATTCGACGCGAATGAATTCACCGATCATTGAAGCCACGCCCTCGCTGGCCTTCAGAGCCACGTTTCCGACGAAGCCGTCACAGACGACGATGTCGGTCGTGCCCTTGAAGATGTCGTTACCTTCCACGTTGCCGTAGAAGTTCAGATCCTTGGAGTTGGCAGCTGTACGCAGCAGTTGGCTCGCTTTTTTGATCGTTTCGCTGCCCTTGATTGCTTCCTCGCCGATATTGAGCAGGCCGACCGAGGGCGCCTCGTTGCCAGTCAGCGCCGACACCAGGGCCGAGCCGAGCACGGCGAACTGGAGCAGGTCTTCGGCGTCGCAATCGACGTTCGCACCCAAATCGAGCACGGTCGTTGCCCCGCCCTTGGCATTGGGAAGCTGCGGTGCGATCGCGGGGCGATCAATGCCTTCGAGCGTCTTGAGCAGGTAGCGCGCAATCGCCATGAGGGCGCCGGTGTTGCCGGCGGAGATGGCGGCTTGGGCGGCGCCGTCCTTGACCTGCTGGATCGCGACGCGCATCGAAGAGTCTTTCTTCTTGCGCAGGGCGATTTCAACCGGGTCATCCATGCCCACCACTTCGCTTGCAGCGACGATGCGGGCACGCGGATGCGCGGCAAACCCCGCCAGCGCGGCCGGCGCGCCGACCAGCAACAACGAGGCTTCGCTATGCCGCTCGAGAAACGCGCGGCAGGCCGCGAGCGTGACGCGCGGCCCATGATCGCCTCCCATGCAATCCACGGCGAGCGTGATTGCAGAAGGCGCAGCAGTGATTTCGGGGGAAGAAGGCGTAGCCATCAAAACAAAGGCCCGACGCTACAGCAGAAGTAGCTTCGGGCCTTGGCCTTGGAATGCGAGATCAGGCTTCAGACTTGTTCTTGAGCACCTGGCGGCCACGGTAGAAACCGTTGGGGCTGATGTGGTGGCGCAGGTGCGTTTCGCCGGTGGTCGGTTCCACGGCGATGCCGGGCACGACCAGCGCATTGTGGGAACGGTGCATGCCGCGCTTGGAAGGCGACTTCTTGTTTTGCTGGACGGCCATGATGGCTCCTGGACTGTTAGGTGAGTGATTGGATGCGGGCTCAAGCGGTGGCAATACAAAAAATTTAACGGCATGTATGGAATGCCTTTATCTGTACTGCTGCTCACGGCGGCGCGCGCGAAGCCCATGATTATAGCCCAGCCTGCGGGAAAGGGCTACTTTCCCTCTTCGGGCTTGCGCGAACGCAACGCGCCGAGCACTGCGAAGGGGTTCGGCTTGGCCTCTTCAGCCGCCTTGAAGTCCTCGTCGCTGGACGCAAGTTGCACCGGCGTGGGGCAGACATCGTGAACGGGCATGACGGGGATTTCCATCAGCAGCTCGTCCTCGATCAGGGCACGCAGGTCGAAATCCCGGCTCACGACGAGCAGGTCTTCCTCGGATTCCTCGTCTTGCGCCTCGGCAGTGGCCTCGTCGGCCACGAAACGGAACCAGCGATCCACGGAAAGCAGCGTGTCGACCGGCGACAGGCAACGCTGGCAGACCAGCGGCACGGTGGCTTCAGCCTCCAGGTGCAGCCAGGGCGCGGCCTTGCCATCCGCACCGGGGCGCTCTTCCCCGTGGGCCTCCCATCGGACCACCGCGTCGGGCGCCGGGACGGCCAGTTCGGCGACCAGGCGTACATAGTTCGGAACCGGATCGGCGGCTTCCAGGGTGGCGGCAGCGGCGGTAAAGCCGGGCACATTGAGCCGTTCGGGGGCAAATTCTCTCTTCATCCGCGCCAGTCTAGCGTGCCGGCCATTTCACCGGCTTGGGGCATACCTGAGAGTTCTGGGCGGCTCACGCACAATCGTCACCATGCAACGCACCGTGATCCTCGCCTCGACCTCGCGCTACCGCCGCGAACTGCTCACCCGCCTGCGCCTGCCCTTCGATGTGCACTCGCCGGAAGTCGACGAAACGCCCCAGACCGGCGAAACGCCGCACGACCTGGCCGTGCGCCTCGCGCTGGAAAAGGCCAACGCCGTGGCTACCCGCTTCCCAGAAGCCGTGGTCATCGGTTCGGACCAGGTGGCCGACCTGGCCGGCGAGGCGCTGGGCAAGCCCGGCGACCATGCCCGCGCCACCGCCCAATTGCGCCGCATGCGCGGCCAGACGCTGATCTTCCAGACGGCCGTGGCCGTCGTCTGCAAGGCCACCGGCTTCGTCCAGCGCGACATCGCGCCCGTGCGCGTGGTGTTCCGCGACCTCAGCGACGCCGCCATCGAACACTATCTGCAGGCCGAGCAGCCCTATGACTGCGCCGGCAGCGCCAAGAGCGAAGGCCTCGGCATCGCGCTGCTGAGCGCCATCGACAGCGACGACCCGACCGCACTGGTCGGCCTGCCGCTGATCCGCACCTGCCAGATGCTGCGCGCCGCGGGGGTCGATCTGCTGTGACACAACAAAAAGGCAAGCTCTACCTCGTTCCCGCGCCGCTCGACTTCGGCTGCGACGTGCAAGCCCCGCTGCAAGACGCCCTCCCGCTGGGCACGCTGCAGACAGCCGCCGGCATCACCCACTGGATCTGCGAGAACGCGAAATCCGCGCGTGCCTACCTGAAGCGCATCGACGAAGTGGCGCCACTGGCCGCTGCGCTGCAGGCGCAGAACATCCAGGAACTACCGCGCGAAGTGCACAAGAAAGGCGATCACGCAGGCCAGTTCGACGCCCGCCCCCTGCTGGCCGCCGCGCTCGAAGGCCACGACATCGGCCTGCTGAGCGAGGCAGGCATGCCGGCGGTGGCCGACCCGGGCTCCTCGGTGGCGCGCGCCGCGCACGACCTGGGCCTTACCGTGGTGCCGCTGACCGGCCCGGTCTCGCTGCTGCTTGCGCTGGCCGCGAGCGGGCTCAATGGCCAGAACTTCGCCTTCGTCGGCTATCTGCCTCAGGACGCCGGCGAGCGCCAGACCCGCATCCGCGAGCTCGAAGCGCTCGCGCTCAAGTCGGGCCAGACGCAGCTGTTCATCGAGACGCCCTATCGCAACGCCACGCTGCTGCAGGCCCTCGTGCAGACCCTGCAGCACAACACCCGGCTCGCCGTGGCACGCGGCCTGACGCTCGCCTCCGCCCACGTGCGCAGCGAGACGGTCAAATCCTGGCGCGCCAAGCCACAAGCCACCACAGACGAACGCCTGCCCGCCGTGTTCGCGATCGGCCGCTGACGATGGTGGGTGTTACCGCAGCCACGCGCTGGGCATCGCGCGCGCAGTTCTTTGCCGCCGGCTTCATCTTCGCGACCTGGGGCGTGCATGTGCCCACGGTCAAGGCGCACTACGGCATCGACGAAGCCCAGCTCGGGCTGGCGATGCTCGCGGCCGGTGCCGGTGCGATGTTCGGCCTGACCAGTGCAGGCCGCTGGATCGGCCGCCACGGCCCGCGTCGCGTGGCCGGCATCTGCGGCTGCATTTATGCACTGCTGCTGGCCGGCCTGATCGCGATGCCCGGCTATGCCGCGCTGCTGGTTCTGCTGGCGGCTTTCGGCCTCGTGACCAGCGTGTTCGACGTCTCGATCAACACTGAAGCCGCCCAGCTTGAACTGCACGGCGACACGCCCCTGATGAGCGGCATGCACGGCATGTTCAGCCTGGGCGGCATGGCCGGCGCCGCGAGCGGCAGCGCCGCGCTGGCGGCCGGGCTCGGCGCGCAGGCGCACCTGCTGCTGGTCTCGGTCGCGATGGTGCTGCTCGTTGCCGTAGCCTCGACACGCATGCTGCCCCGCCCCGCCACCAGCGGCGCCACCGAGGCCGATCACGGCTTCCTGCTGCCCCGCGGCACGCTCGCGGTGCTGGGCGTGCTCGCCGCACTGGGTCTGATCGCCGAAGGCGCGATCTACGACTGGAGCGTTCTCTATATGCAGCAGGAAATCGGCAGTCCCCAGCAACAGGCCGCCCTGGCCTATGCAAGCTTCTCGGCCGCGATGGCCGCGGCGCGCTTCGGCGGCGACGCGCTGCGCGCCCGCTTCTCGCCGAGCACGCTGCTGCTCGGCAGCGGCCTGCTGGCCGCGGCGTCCATGGCGCTGGTGCTCATCACCGACCTGCCCTGGCTGGCGCTGGTCGGCTTCGCGGGCGTGGGGGTCGGCTTTGCGAACGTGGTGCCGATCCTGTTCTCGGCCTCGGCGAAAGTTCCAGGCATCGAGCCCGCACGCGGCATTGCGTCGGTCTCGGCCCTGGCCTATCTGGGGTTCATGGCAGGCCCGGCAGTGATCGGGCTGCTGGCGCGGGCGACCTCGCTGACCGCCGCGCTCTATGTCGTCGTGGTCTTCGCCGCGGCGCTGGCGGCATCTGCGCGATACACCGCCAGCGGCGAAAACAAATAAGAGATCAGCGCAGGGCCGGCGCGGTGTGCATCAGCCGCACCGTGGTTTCAGCCATCGCCGCGCCGAACTTCTTGGCCAGCTTCTCGGCCACGTTGTCGCGCCGCGTGTAGTCGATCACCTCTTCGGCCTTGATCACTTCGCGCGCCACGTAGTCGACATTGCCCAGCTGGTCGGCCAGGCCGTATTCGACGGCCTGCTCGCCGCTCCAGAACAGTCCGCTGAACAGGCCGGGGGTGTCGAGCTTCAGGCGGTCGCCACGGCCGGCCTTCACCACATTGATGAACTGCGTGTGGATCTGGTTGAGCATCGTCTGCGCGTGCGCGCGCTGCGCATCGCTCATCGGGCTGAACGGATCGAGGAAGCCCTTGTTCTCGCCCGCCGTCAGCAGGCGGCGCTCGACGCCGACCTTCTCCATTACGCCGGTGAAGCCGAAGCCGTCCATCAGCACGCCGATGCTGCCGACGATGCTGGCCTTGTCGACGTAGATCTTGTCGGCGGCGGCGGCAATGTAATAGGCGGCCGAGGCGCAAGTCTCCTCGACCACGGCATAGACCGGCTTCTTGTACTTGGCCTTCAGGCGCTTGATCTCGTCGTTGATGATGCCGGCCTGCACCGGGCTGCCGCCGGGCGAGTTGATCAGCAGGACCACGCCCTTGGCGCCTTCGTCCTCGAAGGCCGTCTTCATCGCGGCGACCACGAACTCCGCGCTCGCATCCCCGCCATTGGCGATTTCGCCCTTGATCTCGACGACGGCGGTGTGCGCCGTGGTCTTGGCCGTGCTCGGCGCGCTGCGCGAGAGCGCGAACCACGCCAGGAAGACGAAGAAGGCAAGCCAGGACAGACGCACGAAGGTCTTCCAGCGGCGCGTGGCCTTCTGTTCGTTCAACGAAGCGAAGGCGAGCTTTTCGAGGGTGGCGCGCTCCCAACCGGGGCGCTGCGTGGGATCTTTGGCCATATTCGTGGGAGGGGCCGGCTCAAATGGTTCGAACCCGGCGGGTTCCGTTCGGTTCGGGTCGGTCATGTCAGAAGGTCAGGGGGTGAAGGTTCCAGCCAGTATGCCAGTGCACTACGCCGTCATGCTCGCTCAAGGCGATCTTCACGAGGCCGCCGCGGCACGGCCCGCCCGCGCATTCGCCGGTGTCGGGCTTGTAGACCGCGCCGTGCGTCGCGCACAGCAGCCACTGGCCGGTGTCGTCGAAGAAGCGGTCGGGCTGGAAGTCGAGTTCCATCGCGACGTGGCTGCACCGGTTGAGAAACGCATGCGGCTGCCCCTCGAAACGTATCGCGAAGGCGCGGCAGGTTTCTCCGCCATAGACCACGTCGAAGGGCACGGCCAGGCTGCCTTCGACCAGGTCCGCGGCATTGCACAACGGGATACGTTCTTCGTCGCTCATGGCGGGACTTTTTCAGGCGTTTCCGAGGAGCCACGCCTCGAGGTCGGCCACCGAATGCGCAATGTGCAGCGGCTTGAATTCGTCGAAGCTGGCGGGTTCGTGCGCGCCGTAGCTCACACCCACGTTGGCGCAGCCGGCGTTCTGCGCAAGCTGCAGGTCATGCGTGGTGTCGCCGATCATCAGGGTGCGTTCCGGCGGCACGTCGAGTTCTTCCATCAGCTCCAGCAGCATGCGCGGATGCGGCTTGCCGAAGGTTTCGTCGGCAGTGCGAGAGGCATCGAAGCGGTCGCGCAGCGCGACCGACTTGAGCGCCTCATTGAGGCCGCGGCGCGACTTGCCGGTGGCCACGGCCAGTTTGTGGCCGCGCGCGCGCAGGGCATCGAGCATCTGCAGCACGCCATCGAAGAGCACGAGGTCGTCCTGGTGCTGAAGATAGTGGTAGCGGTAACGGGCGCCAAGCTCCGGGTATTTTTCTTTCGGCACGTCGGGCGCCGCACGCGCGAGCGCCTCGGCCAGGCCGAGGCCGATCACCCAGGCGGCGTCGTTCTCGCTCGGCTTGGCGCCGCCGACGTCGATCACCGCGGCCTGGATGCAGCGCACGATCAGGCGCGTGGAGTCATAGAGCGTGCCGTCCCAGTCGAAGGCAATCAGGTCGAAGCGAAGAGGTCTGGAAGAATCAGTCATGGGCCGTGGGAGTGGGGTGTTGGGCCAGTGCCTCGAGGGCAGCGGGCGGCATCAGCGCGTGCAGTTCGGGCGGCAGGTCGGCCTGCAGCGCCACGCGATGGCCGCTGGCCGGATGGTTGAATTGCAGCCGCCAGGCGTGCAGGAACATGCGCTTGAGGCCAAGTTTCTGAAATGCGCGCTGGCGTTCGGACTCGC
The DNA here is from genome assembly GCF_900106655.1 of Variovorax sp. YR634. Classification (NCBI taxonomy): domain Bacteria; kingdom Pseudomonadati; phylum Pseudomonadota; class Betaproteobacteria; order Burkholderiales; family Comamonadaceae; genus Variovorax; species Variovorax sp. YR634. The sequence continues at coordinate 576,499 of NZ_FNOL01000001.1, read as the reverse complement.
CGTACTTGTCGTCGCCGGCAATCGGGTGCCCGGCCGACGCGAGGTGAACGCGAATCTGATGCGTGCGCCCGGTCTTGATAGTCACTGCCAGCAACGACAGCGGCGCGGCATCGCCCGGCAGCGAGAGCCGCGCCAGCACCCGCACCAGCGTGACGGCGCGCATGGCGTCCGGATGGTCCTTGGCGACCACGCGCACGCGGCGCTCGCCGGCGCCAGCGCCGGAACCGTCGGGCAGCAAATACTTGGCCAGCGGCGCGTCGAGCACCTTCTTGTTGGCCGGCCAGGTGCCCTCGACCAGCGCCAGATAGGTCTTGCCGGTTTCGCGTTCGCGGAACTGGTCCTGCAGCGCGACCAGCGCGCTGCGCTTCTTGGCGACGAGCAGGATGCCGGAGGTTTCGCGGTCCAGCCGGTGCACCAGTTCCAGGAATTTGGCGGCGGGCCGGGCCGTGCGCAGTTGCTCGATTACGCCAAAGCTCACGCCGCTGCCGCCATGGACGGCCACGCCGGCCGGCTTGTCGATGGCCAGCACGGCTTCGTCTTCGAGCAGCACCGGAAATTCGCGCGCCGGTGCCGGCGGGGTGCCGCCCTCTTCAGCGCGCGGCGAGATGCGGATCGGTGGCAGCCGCAGCACGTCGCCCGCCTCGATACGGGTTTCGGCCTGCACCCGGCCCTTGTTGATGCGCACCTCGCCCGACCGGATGATCCGGTAGACGTGCGTCTTCGGAACGCCTTTCAGATGGCGGAAAAGGAAGTTGTCGAGCCGCTGCCCGGCAGATTCGGCGTCGACCGTGAGGAATGTGATGGCCGAATGCGGCGCCCCGGCTTCGCCTGGGGCTTTTTGGCCTGCGGGATTTGGAGCAGCCGCGGGGCCTTGCTTCGCACCTATAATGTTTTTCACCAGCGCGGTCATGTAAGTGCTTGATTAGACAGAAGTTTAGTCCACTGCCATCAAATACCCAGGACGGCGCTGTGAGGTCGATGCCGCTTTGGCGCCGAGCTGCAAACCCCGCGCAATTGCGCAAAGTGGCAGACCAGGCACCCAAGTCAAGCCGACACCCACGAAACACCGATACGGAATACCAGCCTGCAGCTTCCAAGCTGCCGGCGGATCGAAGCGAGTCCCTTGTTGTGTTGATGCTGCTGATTCAAATGTGCCTGCGCTGGCCAACCTGGTTTCGACCAGTGGCCTCAGGCATTGAATCGTTGGCAGCGTGCGCCACTCTTGCGCAACCAGCTATCAAAAAGATAGCTGGCCAACACCGAATCTGGCTCGCGCCCATCCACGCGCCCCCACCCCGGCTGTCTTCTTGAGCTAACGCTCGAGAGGCCTGCTCGCGCCTGGCGCGGCAGTGAACAGCATCCGGGGCCCAAGCGGCAATTCCCTGGTTTCGCGGGCGTCGTCCGTGCATCGTTGGCCCATCAAGGGCCGGTAGAACGATACATATAAGGACAACGCATCATGAAGCGGATGCTGATCAATGCCACGCAGGCCGAAGAACGCCGCCTGGCCATCGTCGACGGGCAGAAACTGCTCGACTACGAAATCGAAATCGAAGGGCGCGAACAGCGCAAGGGCAACATCTACAAAGCCGTCGTGACGCGCGTCGAGCCCTCGCTCGAAGCCTGTTTCGTCGACTACGGCGAAGACCGCCACGGCTTCCTGCCGTTCAAGGAAATCTCCAAGCAATATTTCGCCGAGGGCGTGTCTGCCAGCCAGGCCCGCATCCAGGACGCGATCCGCGAAGGCCAGGAACTCACCGTCCAGGTCGAAAAAGAAGAACGCGGCAACAAGGGCGCAGCCCTCACCACCTTCATCTCGCTGGCCGGCCGCTACGTCGTGCTGATGCCGAACAACCCCCGTGGCGGTGGCGTTTCGCGCCGCATCGAGGGTGACGACCGCGCTGAACTCAAGGAGGCGATGGACCAGCTCGAGTACCCGAAGGGCATGAGCATCATCGCGCGCACCGCCGGCATCGGCCGCATCGCGTCCGAACTCCAGTGGGACCTGAACTACCTGCTCAAGCTCTGGACCGCCATCGACGGCGCGGCCAAGGGCGGCAAGGGTGCCTTCCTGATCTACCAGGAATCTTCGCTCGTCATCCGCGCCATCCGTGATTACTTCAATCACGACATCGGCGACATCCTGATCGACACCGACGACATCTACGACCAGGCGCAGCAGTTCATGGCGCACGTCATGCCCGAGCATGCCGCCCGCGTGAAGCGCTACCGCGACGACGCGGCCCTGTTCAGCCGCTTCCAGATCGAGCACCAGATCGAATCGGCCTACGCCCGCACCGTGCAACTGCCTTCGGGCGGCGCCATCGTGATCGACCACACCGAAGCACTGGTCTCCGTCGACGTGAACTCGGCCCGCGCCATCAAGGGCGGCGACATCGAGGAGACCGCCACCCGCACCAACCTCGAAGCCGCCGACGAAGTGGCCCGCCAGATGCGCCTGCGCGACCTGGGCGGCCTGATCGTCATCGACTTCATCGACATGGACGAGTCGAAGAACCGCCGCGAAGTCGAAAGCCGCCTGCGCGACGCGCTGCGCCAGGACCGCGCCCGCGTGCAGTTCGGCTCGATCAGCAAGTTCGGCCTGATGGAAATGAGCCGCCAGCGCCTGAAGCCCGCGCTCTCCGAAGGCTCGTCGATCCCCTGCCCCCGCTGCGGCGGCTCGGGCCACATCCGCGACACCGAATCGAGCGCGCTGCAGATCCTGCGCATCATTCAGGAAGAGTCCATGAAGGACAACACGGCCGCCGTGCATGTGCAGGTGCCCGTGGAAGTCGCCTCGTTCCTGCTGAACGAAAAGCGCCCCGAAATCGCGAAGATCGAGCTCAAGCAGCGCGTCACCGTGCTGATGGTGCCCAACAAGACGCTCGAAACGCCGAACTACAAGCTCGAGCGCCTGAAGCACGACGATCCGCGCCTCGACCACATCGAAGCCAGCTACAAGATGGCCGACGAGATCGAAGACCCGACATCGGTCACGCGCCGTTCGCAAGAGCCCACCAACAAGCAGACGCCGGTCATCAAGGGCGTGCTGCCCGATGCGCCCGCGCCCGTGGTGCCGCCCAAGCCCGAAGCAGTGCGTGCGCCTGTCGCAGCAGCACCCGCACCGGTCGCACCGCCCGTGGTGAGCGCACCGGTTCCGGCGCAGACCGGCTTCTTCGCCTGGATCAAGAACCTGTTCGGCGGCACGCCGGCCCCCGCTGCGGCGCCTGCGCCGTCCGCGATCCCGGTCGAGGCACCGAAGCCCCGTCGCGACGGCCGTCCTGGCCGCGACGGCGAAGCACGCGGCGGCGCACGTGACGGCGAACAGCGCCGCGGCGGCCGCGGCGGCGAAGGCCGCGGCGAGAACGGCGGACGCTCCGGCGGTCGCGACGGCGAACGCCGTGGCGGCCGTGGTGGCGAGCGCCGTGAAGGTCGCGAAGGCCGTGAAGGCCGCAGCAGCGAACTGCGCAACGACGCCGCCAACCAGCCGCGTGAACAACGCGAACCGCGCGAGCAGCGTGAACCCCGCGAGCCGCGTGAAGCGCGCGCACCGCGCGACGGCGAACAACGCCGCAACGGTCGTGGCGAGCGCCGCGAAGGCGAAGGCCGCGAAGGTCGCAACAACGCACCGGCCGAAGCACTCGACGGCAACGTCAACCTCGAAGCCCAGCAACTGGCGCCCGGCGCCGTTGCAGGCGACGAAGGCAACGCAGCGGAACGCGCACCCCGCGCCCGCGGCGAACGCCGTGAACGTGGCGAGCGCGGTGAACGTGGTGGCGAACGCAATGGCGCCGACAACAACGGCGCCCGCGAACGCAACAATGCCGAAGCCGGCGAAGGCGCCGCACAAGGCGAGCAACGCCAGCCCCGCAACGGCCGCGACGAGCAGCGCGCACCGCGTGGCGAACGCAGCGACCGCAACGACGGCCGCCGCGAACGCCGCAACGACGCACCTCAAGCCGAAGCGGATGCACGCGGCGCCGAGGCCGCAGCAGCCGATGTCGATCAAGGCGGCGAAGCCAGCATCAACGGCAGCAACGAGCAGGCACCGCGCCGCGAAGGCGACGAGCGCCGCGGCCGTTCGCGTGACCGCTACGGCCGTGACCGCCGCGAACGCGGCCCGCGCGATGAAGCCGAAGCCACCGCCGAAGGCGCCGCAACGGAAGCCACGGGCGATGCACAGCAGCAAGCCCCGCAGCAGCAACTGCCGCTGGCGTCGGAACGCTTCGAAGCAGTCGAAGCCGCTGCGGCACCGGAAGTCCGAGAACCCGTGGCAGCACCGCAGCAGGTCCGCGCTGAGCGCCCCGCGCCGGCACCGGCTGTCGTGGCAGCAGTTGCGCCGATCGTCGTCGAAAGCGCCAAGGCGCCTGTCGCCGCCAACGGCCGCGCACTGCCCAAGGTCCAGCCTTTCGAACTGCCGCTGAACGAGCTCGCGCAGATCGCCGAGAGCTCGGGCCTGCAGTGGGTCAACTCGGATGCCGAACGCATCGCGCAAGCACGCGCCGCCATCGAAGCCGAGCCGAAGCCGGTGCACGTGCCGCGCGAACGCCCACCGGTGGTTGTGCTCGACGAAGGTCCGCTGGTGCTGGTCGAAACCCGCCGCGACCTCGGTTCGATGTCGCTGCCGTTCGAGCAAGAGCAGCAACGCAGCCTCTGAGCGACACACGCTCCCAAGTAAAAACGGCGCCAGTGGCGCCGTTTTTTTATGCCTTGTCGTGCGCCGGCAGTTCCGGCATCTCCAGGATCAGCTGGCCGAACCGGCAGGCGCATTCCGTCTTGCCGCCCTCGCTCCAGATAAGCGAAAAATCCACGTTCGGCAAAGGCGGCAGGCCATAGCGGCCGTCGACGATCTTCATGCCCGGCTCCACGTCCTCGCGCGTGAGCACCGTCACGGCCAGCCCCGCCAGCACGGCCGCGCGAATGCCATGCTGGCTCGCGGAGGTGAACACGACGTGCCAGTCGACCGGCGTCGCATCCAGCGCTGCGCCGGCCAGTTCACGGTTGACGCAGGGCTTCGGAAAGTACGCCAGCGGCAGCGACGCGCCGGCGGGCGGCTCGAAAGTCTCAGCCGCCACCCACACCAGTTGCGTGCGCCGCAAGCGCGTGCCCTCCTCGCAATCGGCCGGCGACATCACCACCGCGAGGTCGAGCTCGCCCGCCTTGATCATTGCGCGAAAGTCGAGGTGCATGCTCACGCTGACTTCCATGCGCGTGGCGGGGAACGAGCGCGCGAACTGCGAGAGCAGCGGCGGCAACCGGTCGCCCATGAAGGTGTCAGGCGCGCCGAAGCGCACCACGCCCGAGATCAGCGAGGGTTGAAAGCGCCGCGTCATCGTGTCGAGCGTGTCGAGGATCTGCTGCGCATAGCGAAGGAAGTCTTCGCCGTCTTCCGTCACCGTGAGGCGGCGTGTCGTGCGATGCAGCAGCGGCCGGCCCACTTGTTCCTCGAGCCGCCGGATCTGGTGGCTGATGGCCGACTGCGTCAGGTGCAGCCGCTGGGCAGCGCGCGTGAAGCCGCCGGTTTCCTTGACGGCCACGAAGGCTCGCAGCAGCGCAGGGTCGAAATCCATGGCAATCAACCAATCAATGATGAATCATCATGGATTCTAGGAAATTAAATCATTTCCATCATGAAGAGGCCTTCCCCAGAATCGCCCGGACCTCTTTGCCAAAGACTCCCGAAAGACTTCCGATGCCTCTCTCCCATACCGGCAAGAACCGGGTCGCGCTGGCCGCGATCTGCCTCATTGCCCTGATGTTCGGCCTGGAAATCTCCAGCGTGCCGGTCATTCTTCCCACGCTCGAACAGGCATTGCACGCCGACTTCAGCGACATGCAGTGGATCATGAACGCCTACACCATCGCCTGCACCACGGTTTTGATGGCCGCGGGCACGCTTGCCGACCGCTACGGCCGCAAGCGCCTCCTCGTCGTCGGCGTGGTGCTCTTCGGCCTCACCTCGCTGGCCTGCGGGCTGGCGCAGAGCGCGCCGGTGCTGATCGTCAGCCGCTTCCTCCAGGGCCTGAGCGGCGGCGCGATGCTGATCTGCCAGCTCGCCGTGCTCTCGCACCAGTTCCAGGAAGGCAAGCAACGCAGCAAGGCCTTCGCCATCTGGGGCGTGGTCTTCGGCATGGGCCTGGGGTTCGGGCCGATCATCGGCGGCGCGATCGTGGCGCTGTCGAACTGGCAGTGGGTGTTCCTGGTCCATGTGCCGCTGGCGGCGGTGGCCGTTGCCCTGGTGTTCGGCAGCGTGGAAGAGTCGAGCGACCCCGATGCGCAAAAGCTCGACCTGCCTGGCATCGTCACGCTGTCGCTTGCGGTGCTGGGCCTGACGTACTTCATCACGCAGGGGCCGGGTCTCGGCTTTGCGAGCCCGCTGGCCATCGGCGTGATCGCGGCGTCGGCCGCGAGCTTCGCGCTCTTCCTGTGGGTGGAAAAGATCAACCCGCATCCGATGTTCGACTTCTCGGTCTTCAAGATTCGCAATTTCTCGGGTTCGATCATCGGCTCCATCGGCATGAACTTCAGCTTCTGGCCGTTCATGATCTACCTGCCGATCTACTTCCAGGGCGCGCTGGGCTACGACGCGGTCACGGCCGGCTCGGCACTGCTGGCCTACACGCTGCCCACGCTCGTGCTGCCGCCGCTGGCCGAGCGGCTGTCGCTGCGCTACCGGCCCGGCGTGGTCATTCCCGCAGGGCTGTTCGTCATCGGGCTCGGCTTCATTGCAATGCGCTATGGCAGCGGCATGGTTCACGCGGGCTGGATGACGATGCTGCCCGGCTGCCTGCTGGCCGGCATCGGGCTGGGCCTGACCAACACGCCCGTCACCAACACTACCACCGGTTCGGTGCCGAGCTCGCGCGCGGGCATGGCTTCGGGCATGGACATGAGCGCACGGCTGATCACGCTGGCCATCAACATCGCTCTGATGGGGTTCATCCTGCTCGAAGGCATTCATGCGCATCTGCGCGGCGCGTTGTCGGCATCGCTCGACGCAATGCAATTGCGCGCGCTGGCGGAAAAGATCGCGGCCGGCAACTTCGCGTCGCTTGCCGAAGGCTTTCCGGCGCTGTCGCAGGCGGACCCGTCCGGCGCCGTCGTGCATGCGGCGCTGGTGAGCAGCTTCGGGCTGGTGATGCTCTACGGGGGAGTCGGCGTCTGGGTGCTGGCCGGCGTCAGTCTGCTGATCTTCGGCAGTGGCAAGCCACTGGCGCAGTCATCGGGCCTGCACGCCGAGAGGTCCTGCCCCTGAAAACGCTCAGCTGTTCTCGATCTGCGCCGCGCGCTTCCACGCCTCGGCGGCTTGCTCGGCATCGTCGCGGTCTTCGGCCAACTGGGCCAACGCGAGCCAGGCACGGCGGTACAGATCGGTGTCCTGCAGCCCAAGGCCGGCCTGCGTCAACAGTTGCTGGGCCTTGCCCCACAACTGGCGCTTCATGCAGGCCATGCCTGCGAGGTACTGGAGGTTCGGGTCGCGCGGGTTGTTGCGCTGCGCGCTTTCGATGCGCGCCAGCCAGTCGGCATCGACCGAGTCGAGCCCCGCTTCGAGCGCACGCGCCAGCTTGACGCGCAGCGCATCGCCGAGCGCGCGTGGGTTGGCCACCATGCGCTCCCAGGCCGGCAGCAGCCAGCCGCGCGCCAGAGCAAGGTCGCCACGCAGCGCGACCATCCGTTGGGCAGCGTGAATCGCCACTTCGGGCATGTCGCGCTCATTGGCATCGAGCTCAGTCCACGCGCGAAGCAGCTGCGCCGGATCGTGCGCGCCCGTCAGCAGCTCGGTCGCCAGCCCGCGCACGATGCTCTGTGCCGCGGCGTCAGAGAAGGCGCGGTGCTTGGCCAGCAGGCGCGCGGTTTCGAGCGCTTCGAGCGTGCGGCGATCCTGCCGTGCCGCCTTGAGCCGCAGGCGCAGTGCGAGCGTGCGGCGCTGTGCACCTTGCGGCAGTTCTTCGAGCCGCGCAAGTGCCGCGGCTGCATCGCGGTCTTCGAGCGCCCAACGCGCCGCGCGCAGTTGCACGCCTTCGCGCGTCTCCGGGCTGGCGAGCACGGCGCGGTCGGCGCTTTCGTTGAGGGCCTGCTGCAGATGGGCGTCGCGTGCTGGCTTGTCTTGCAGGGCCTGTGCGCTCTCGGCTGCCAGCAGGTGCGACAGCACGCGCACCTGCTGCGCCTGCGGCAGGCTGGCGCCGAGCGCCGACAGCGTTTTCTCCTGCGTGAGCGCGGCCTGCGCGGCCTTGCGTGCACGCGAGAAGCGACCCGAGATCAGCTGCACCATCGCATCGAGCAGGGCTGCATGCAGCGTGCGCTCCTTCTGCTGCAGCCGCCATTGGCGCGCCTGCGTCGGCAGCGAGAACAGTGCTGCCAGCGCACGCAAAGCCACGTGCATCAGCACGAAGGCCACCAGCAGGATCACGAGCACGAGGTTCAGCGACAGGTCGACACGCCAGGGCGGCCAGAACACGGTGATCGTGCCCTGGTTGTTGCCTGCGAAAAGAGCGACTGCTGCTGCAACAGCGAACAGCGCGAGGAGCCAGATTGCGGCGCGCATGTCCGATCAGCGTCCTGCTGCGGCGGTGGCCAGTGCCGCGAGCGTGTCGTCGATGCGGACCGGCTCGGACGTCTTCACCAGCGCCTGCAGCTGCTGCAGCTGCGTGGCGGCGGCCTGGGTGCGGCGCGATGCGGGATCGAAATAGCGGTTGAGCGAGGCAGTTACCTGCGACAGCTCGCCGCGCGTGGCCTCCATTTGCCGCGACAGCAGCGACAGGCGCGCATTGAGCAGCTTGAGCTTCAGGTTCTCGCGCAGGAAATAAGACTGCTCGGGCGCCAGCAGGATCGCCTCCGGGCTCTGGATGCGGCCGACGCGCACCAGCGAGCGTGCCTCGCCGCGCACGGTGAGCAGCACGCGGCGCCACCACGGCGCGTCGGCGGGAATCGGCTCGGGCTGCCAGGCGTTGGTGCCGGTGCCGCGCACGGCAACGGCGTTGAGCGTGGGCAGGTCGTCCACGCCGCGCATCAGTTCGTCGAGCTTCTGCAGCGCTTCGGCGCTGTCGGTGCTTGCAGTGCTGCGCAGGCGGTCGGCATCGCGCTGCATGGCACGCTGCAGTGGCGTCAGCCGTGGCTGCGCGGCTCGCGCGATGCGCACGTCGCCGGCCTTCAGCGCAGCCAGCAGCGGCTCGACGCTGCCGGTGACCTGTGCCTGCTGCAGGGCAAGGCGCACGGCCGACTCGATGTCGACCACGAGGTTCTCGTCGCGCGAACGCGAGAGGCTTTGAATGAGCTCTTCGAGCTGCGAGCGTTGCAGCGCGACTTCAGCCACGCGGGTTTCGACCAGAGCCACGCGGGCCGAGGCCTCGCGAACGGTGTCGCTTGCCTGGCGGGCCAGCGTGCGCGCCTCCATCGATTGCGCGATGGCATCGGCGCTCTGGCGTGCCAGCTGCTCCTTCATGCCGCCGACCTTCTGCCACAACGCGATCGTCATCAGCAACGCGGCCAGCGCCACGAGGGCCACGAGGCCGAATGCGATGCGAGAGAGGATCAGCGCCCCTGCTGCCTGTGCGGCCGGCGTCTGGTGCGGTGCCAGCGTGGCGGGCACCGGCGCCGTGGCAGCGGTTGGGGAAGGAGAGGAAAAATCGTCTGACGGGGACGCGGCGCTCATGCCAAGGATTCTATAGACGCGATCAGCGCATCCCGCAGTGGTGTGCATACACGCAACGCCCCGAAACCCGCGGCCCGCGCGGCTTCGCCGATTCGTGCATGCGTGGCGACCGCGCTCGCGGCATGCCATTGCACACCGGGCATCGCGCGCTGCAGATTGCCGATGGCCTCGGAGCTGCTGAAGAGCCAGATCGCGCGGCCTTCGGCGCCGTCGATGGCCAGCCGACGTTGTACGACATCCAGCGACGGCGGCAACCGGCGATAGGCCACCACGGTGTCGCGATGGCCGCCCGCGGCATCGATTTCATTGGCGAGCCAGTCGCGCCCTGTGGGGTGCCCGGCTTCGTCGCCGCCACGCACGATCAGCACTCGCACGCCGGCAGACACCTGGGCCTGCACCCGCTCCCACAGCGCTTCGGAGTCGAAACGCGTGGCCTCGGGAGGTGGTGCGTCGATGAGCTCCGACAGCACGCCGGCGCGAAGCAAGGCGCGCGTGGTGCCTGGGCCCGTGGCCCAGAAGCGGCGCTCTGCCAGCGTATCGGCAGCGTTCTTGTGCTGGAAGAAATGTTCGACGGCCGTGGCGCTCACGAACATCAGCGCCGCGTAGTCCACCAACTGCCGCCACGCCGTACGCAGCGGTTCGGCATCGGCCACTGGCGCGATCACGATGAGCGGCAGCGCCACCGCATCGAGCCCAGCGGCGCGCAGGTCACTCACCCATTGCGCCGCCTCGCGCGCCGGCCGCGTGACGATGACGGGGCGGGCGGTCATACGATGACCACCGATCTCAGTGGGCCCCGGCGTCGCGCAGCAGCGCCGCGGCGCGCTCGCCGAGCGCATCGGCCTGCGCGAAATCGCCGGCCTGCGCCAGCGCATGCACCTTCACCAGCGGCGCGTTGCCCTCCGGATCGCCCCAAGCGGCGTCGATGCGCAGCGCGCCGTCGGCCTGCCAGCGTGCATGAGCCGCCAACGGCATGGAGCAGCTGCCGCCCATCGCGCGACTCACAGCGCGCTCGGCGGCGGTGGAAAGCCAATCGCCCTGGTGGGCCAGCGAGCGCAGCAGTTCGATGAGTTCGGCACGGTCCGCGCGCACCTCGATGCCCAATGCGCCCTGCCCGGCGGCCGGCAGCATGGTGTCGGGATCGAAGGCCACGCGGATGCGGCTTTCCAGCCCCAGCCGCTTGAGCCCGGCCGCCGCCAGCACGATGGCGTCGTACTGCCCTTCGTCGAGCTTGCGCAGGCGGGTATCGAGGTTGCCGCGCAGCGGTTCGATGCGCAGGTCGGGCCGCAGCGCGCGCAGCAGCACCACGCGGCGCAGGCTCGAAGTGCCGACCACCGCACCCTGTGGCAGCGCGTCGAGCGATTCATAGCGGGGGGAGACGAGCGCGTCGCGCGGGTCTTCGCGCTCCAGCACGCAGGCCAGCGCGAAGCCTTCGGGCAGGTCCATCGGCACGTCTTTCAGCGAATGGACGGCGATGTCGGCGCGCCCTTCTTCGAGCGCGAGTTCGAGCTCTTTCACGAAGAGCCCCTTGCCGCCCACCTTGCTGAGCGTGCGGTCGAGGATCTGGTCGCCGGTGGTCGTCAGGCCGAGCAGGCTGACCGTATGGCCCTTTTCTTGCAAAAGCGCCCGGACGTGTTCGGCTTGCCACAGTGCCAGGCGGCTTTCGCGCGTGGCGATCACGATATTGCTCAAGACCGGTTCCAAAAGTACATGTTCTAAACCGCCGGAATGCTAGCATGTTGCGCCGCAACAACGCAGGCGGCGCATCCATTCAAGAAGTCAAAAAGTCCAGGACAAACATCGAATGAAAGCCAGCAAGACCCCTGCTCCCCCCAAGCGCCGCCAGACCGAAGACCAGCCACTGATCGACGACATCCGGCTGCTGGGCCGGATCCTCGGCGACGTGATCCGGGAGCAGGAAGGAGACGAAACCTACGCGCTGGTCGAAAAGATCCGCACCTTGTCCGTGGCTTTCCGCCGCGACGCCGACCACGCCGCCGACCGCGCGCTGAAGAACCTGCTCAAGGGCCTGAGCGCGGCCGAGACGGTGCGCGTGATTCGCGCCTTCACCTACTTCAGCCACCTGGCCAATCTTGCGGAAGACCGCCACCAGATCCGCCGCCGCACGGAAACGGAACGCGCCGGCGAAAGCGTCGAAGGCGACCTGCAAACGGCACTCGCCCGCATCCGCAAGGCCGGCGTGAAGCCCGACGACATCGTCGCCTCGCTGGCCCACAGCTATGTGTCGCCGGTGCTCACCGCGCACCCGACCGAAGTGCAGCGCAAGAGCATCCTCGATGCCGAGCGCGCCATCGCGCAACTGCTCACCGTGCGCGACGAGATCAGGCTGCGCCAGAGCGCCTATGCGGGCGGCAAGGATGCGCTCTCGCCGCTCGAGTTTGCCGAGAACGAAACGCAGATGCGCACCCGCGTCACGCAGATCTGGCAGACGCGCATCCTGCGCTTTTCCAAGCTCACGGTGGCCGACGAGATCGAGAACTCGCTGAGCTACTACGAAGCCACCTTCCTGCGCGAGATTCCGCGCGTCTACGCCGACCTCGAAAAAGCCCTCGCCCAGGGCGGCCACACACCTTCGGTCGCGCCCTTCCTGCGCATGGGCCAGTGGATCGGCGGCGACCGCGACGGCAACCCCAACGTCACCGCCCAGACGCTCGAATACGCCCTGGGCCGCCAGTGCGAACTGGCGCTGCGCCACTACCTCACCGAAGTGCACTACCTGGGCGGCGAGCTGTCGCTGTCGGCCACGCTGGTCGATGTGACGGTCGAGATGCAGGCGCTGGCCGAACGCTCGCCCGACACCAACGAGCACCGCAAGGACGAGCCCTACCGCCGCGCCCTCACCGGTGTGTATGCGCGCCTTGCGGCCACGCTGCGCGAGCTCACCGGCGGCGAGGCCGCGCGCCACGCCGTCGCGCCGCAGAACCCGTACGCCACAGCCGAAGAGTTCCTGGCCGACCTGCGCACCGTGGCCGAATCGCTCGAAGAAAAGCACGGCACCGTGCTTGCCGCGCCGCGCCTGCTGCCGCTGATTCGCGCGGTCGAGGTGTTCGGCTTTCACCTGGCCACGGTCGACCTGCGCCAGAGCTCCGACAAGCACGAGGCGGTGATCGCCGAGCTGCTGGCCACCGCTCGCATCGAGCCCTCGTATGCGTCGCTGGCCGAAGAAGCCAAGCAGACCCTGCTGCTCAGGCTGCTCGACGACGCCCGCCCGCTGCGCGTGCCCGACGCCGACTACTCGCCGCTTGCGAAGAGCGAGCTGGCCATCTTCGCCGCCGCCCGCGTTTCGCGTGCGCGCTATGGCGCCGCGGCCATCCGCCACTACATCATCAGCCACACCGAAACGGTGAGCGACCTGCTCGAAGCACTGCTGCTGCAAAAGGAAGTGGGCCTGCTGCGCGGCGCGATGGACAGCAACGCGACCTGCGACCTGATCGTGGTGCCGCTGTTCGAAACCATCGAAGACCTGCGCAACGCCGCGCCCATCGTGCGCGCTTTCTATGCACTGCCGAACATCCAGGCGCTCGTCGAACGCTCGGGCGCCGAGCAGGACGTGATGCTCGGCTACTCCGACAGCAACAAGGACGGCGGCATCTTCACCAGCAACTGGGAGCTGTACCGCGCGGGCATCGCGCTGGTGTCGCTGTTCGACGAGCTCAACAAGAAGAAGGCCAACCCCATTCGCCTGCGCATGTTCCATGGCCGCGGCGGCACCGTGGGACGCGGCGGCGGCCCGAGCTACCAGGCCATCCTCGCGCAGCCGCCCGGCACGGTGCGCGGCCAGATCCGCCTGACCGAGCAGGGCGAAGTCATCGGCTCGAAGTACGCCAACCGCGAGATCGGCCGGCGCAACCTCGAAACGCTGGTGGCTGCCACGCTCGAAGCCACGCTGCTGCCGCAGGGCAAGTCGGCGCCCGCCACCTTTCTCTCGGCTGCGGGCGAACTGTCGACCGCCAGCATGGCCGCGTACCGCAAGCTGGTCTACGAAACCCCGGGCTTCGGCGACTATTTCTTCGGCTCCACGCCGATCCGCGAAATTGCCGAGCTCAACATCGGCTCGCGCCCCGCCTCGCGCAACCCCAGCCACAAGATCGACGACCTGCGCGCGGTGCCGTGGAGCTTCAGCTGGGGCCAGTGCCGCCTCACCATTCCTGGCTGGTTCGGCTTCGGCTCGGGCGTCGAACAGTTCCTCGCCGCAGCGGGCACGGCTGCGGGGAAGAAGGAGCGCCAGGCATTGCTGCAGCGCATGTACGAGCAGTGGCCCTTCTTCCGCACGCTGCTGTCGAACATGGACATGGTGCTGGCAAAGAGCGACCTCGCGCTGGCTTCGCGCTACGCCGAGCTGGTCACCGACCGCAAGCTGCGCCAGAAGGTGTTCTCGATGATCGATGCCGAATGGCACCGCACCTCCGACGCACTCACACTCATCACCGGCGCGAAGCAGCGGCTCGAAGGCAATGCCGAGATGCAACGCTCGGTGCGCCACCGCTTTCCGTACATCGACCCGCTGCACCACCTGCAGGTCGAGCTGATGCGGCGCTACCGCGCGGGCGACGGCGGCGAGCGGCTGCAGCGCGGCATCCACATCTCGATCAACGGGGTGGCGGCGGGGCTGCGCAACACGGGCTGACCACACCCATTCCGACCACGGCAAAGGGCGCTTCGGCGCCCTTTCCTACGTCTGGCATCGGCAATCAGGCACCTGTAAGGTCATTTAAAAGGGTACGGTCGGACACGTTCACAGTTCTCGCAATCGCGCGGCAGCTCGAAGTCGTTACAAGGAGCCCGTTGCCATGCCAGTCCCGCAGTCCCTCACCCATTCGCCCATCGACTTCGTCGGCAACGACGCCGAGGCGCTGGCCTCCCACATGCGCCACTGCGCGCGCGCTCACGGGCGCTGGTTCTCGCTGCGAAGCCACATGCAACGGGTGCGCGCGCTCGCTGCGGGCCGCATCGTCACGATCGCCTGCGTGGCCGTGGTGCTGGGTATCGGTCTCTTCGCCATCGCTTGAGCGCCGCAGCCGTCGTCGACCGTCTCCAGGGACTCAGTCCGTACGCCCGGGCGCTGCTGCTCGGCCCGCATGATCCGGTAGCCGCACCGATCCGCGCCGAACTCTTCGGCATCCAGCGTTTCGAGCAGCACGGCCACAGCCTCGCCCGCGCCCAGGTGGTGGAAGAAGACCGCCGCCTCGCGCGCGAGGGCGCGCCCTTCTTTCCGCGCGTGGACGAAAACCTCGCGTCGCTGCGCAACGCCTTCGACTACATCGCGCTGATCTCGCTCAGCGGGCGCTACGTGTCGCCCGCGGCCGAGTGGCTGCTCGACAACTTCCACCTGGTCGAGGCGCAGCTCCAGCAGATTCACGACGGCGTGCCGCGCAGCTACTACGCGCGCCTGCCCAAGCTCGCCGCGCCGCCGCTGGCGGGGCTGCCGCGCGTGTACGGCATTGCATGGGCCTACGTGGCCCACACCGACAGCGTGCTCAACAAGACGCTGTTCACCGCCTTCCTCAACGCCTACCAGGACATCGACGAGCTCACGCTCGGCGAGCTGTGGGCGCTGCCCACCACCCTGCGCGTGGTGCTGCTCGAAAACCTGCGCCGCGTGGCCGAGAGCATTGCCGAGAACAAGGTGGCGCGCGAGATCGCGCATGCCGCATGGGACGCCGCGCCGCACCTTTCGGTGCAAGACCTCGACGTGCTCTACCGCGCGCTGCAAAGCCACGGCCTGCAGGACAACTACCTCACGCAGCTGTGGCAGCGCCTGCCCGTCGAGCACGGCGAAGACATGCCCGCGCTGGTGCGCTGGACCGAGCAGCACTGCCCCAACGGGCCGGCACTGATCGGCGAAGCGCAGAACGCACAGGCCGCCGCCAATCTCACGGTCGGCAACATCATCACCACGCTGCGCATGATCGGCCAGGTCGAGTGGAGCGACCTGATCGAGCCCGTGAGCCGTTCGCTGCGCGTGCTGCGCGAACTGCCGAGCTTCGCCAACGAGAGCGAACTCACGCGCCAGCAGATCACGCATGCGATGGAGCAGGTGGCGCGCAGCAGCGAACAGCCCGAGCGCGCCGTCGCGCAAGCCGTGGTGCAACTGGCCGCCAGCGCGCCGGCCGACGACGCGGGCGCGGAGACCGACCGCGCCGACGGCACCGCCGGCTACTACCTCTTCGGCCAGGGCAGGCCCGCGCTGATCGCGGCGCTGCAATCGAACGGTCATGCGGGCCGTGCCGGGCGGGCGCCCGACACGCGGCAGGCACGCAGCCATCGCGGCTGGCGATTGCCCGTCTACGTCGGTTCCGTTGCGCTGGGCACCGCGCTGCTGCTGTTCGCCGTGGTGCACAGCCTGCCGCACCGCGAAGACTGGACCACCGTGCTGGCGCTCGTCCTTCTGGCGTGGCCGCTCTCTGAAGCGCTGCTCGCGCTTGCGCAACGCATCATGGCCGAGTCGGTGCGAGTGCAGGGCCTGCCGCGCCTGGACTTTGCGAACGGCATTCCCGAGCGGCACCGCGCGCTCGTCGTCATGCCCACGCTGCTGGGTTCGGCAGCGAACAACGCGCAGCTCGCGCACCGGCTCGAACTGCACTGGCTCGCCAACCGCGAAACAAATGCGCAGTTCGCGCTGCTCACCGACTGGGCCGATGCACCGCTGGCCTCGCTGCCCGAAGACGGCCCCCTGCTCGACGACGCCCTGCAGCGCATCGCCGCGCTCAACACCAAATACCCCGTGGCGCCAGGCGAAGCGCCGCGCTTCCTGCTGCTGCACCGCCCGCGCAGCTGGAGCGACACCGAGCAGCGCTGGATGGGCTGGGAACGCAAGCGCGGCAAGCTCGAAATGCTGGTGCGCCTGCTCGCAGCCGGTGACGCCAGCGGCTTCCTGCCGCTCGCACCGGGCTTGCGGCTCGCCGCCGGCCGCACGCCGTATGTGCTGACGCTCGACAGCGACACCGGCCTGCCGCCGGGCGCCCTGCGCGACCTGGTGTCGATTGCCGCGCATCCGCTCAACGCGCCCGAAATCGACGTGCAACGCCAGCGCGTGGTCGCCGGCTTCGGCATCCTGCAGCCGCGGATCGTCACGCCGTTTCCGCAGCGCCACGAGCGCTCCTTCTTCCATTGGGTGTTCGCCGGCCAGTGCGGGCTAGACCCCTACGGAAGCGGCGCCTCCGACATTTACCAGGACGTGTTCGGCAGCGGCTCCTTCACCGGCAAGGGCCTGCTGAACGTGCGTGCGCTGCACGCCACGCTCGATCGCCGCCTGCCCGACGGCGCGGTGCTCAGCCACGACCTGCTCGAAGGCACGGTCGCGCGCTGCGCGATGGTGAGCGACGTCGTACTTGTCGAGGATCATCCGCACCATGCCGGCGTTGCGGCGTCGCGCGTGCACCGCTGGGTGCGCGGCGACTGGCAGCTGCTGCCGCTGATGTGGCGCGCGCGCCGCTTCGGCATCGATGCGCTGGGCCTCTGGAAGATGAGCGACAACCTGCGCCGCTCACTGGTGGTGCCGGCTTCTTTCGCGCTGCTGGTGCTGGTGGTCTTCACGCAGGCCATGCCGCTGGGCTGGGCGCTGGCGGCCGTGGCGTCGGCGCTCACGCTCGGGCCCTTGCTCGGCGCGCTGGCCGGGCTGGTGCCCACGCGCCGCGCCATCGAGCTGCGCCATTTTTTCGACGTGGGCGCGGTCGAGCTGCTGCGCGCCATGGCCGGCGCGGCCTGGCAGTTCGTGCAACTCGCGGCGCAGACGCGGCTGCTGCTCGACGCGTGGTTCCGCGCGACATGGCGCCTCGTGGTCAGCCGCCGGCATCTGCTCGAATGGACCACGGCCGCGCAGGCGCAGGCGCAATCGAGCGGTCGCCTCGCATCCTTTGTGCGCAATGCCGCCGCGAGCAGCGTGGCGTGCATCGCGCTCGCCGTGGCGGCGCACTGGAGCGCATACCCCGTGATCGGCACGCTGCTGTTCGTGCTGTGGGCGCTGGCGCCGGTCGCGGCCTGGTGGGGCAGCCGCTCTGAAGCAAAGGCACCTGACCCGCTCAGCACCGACCAGCGCACCTACCTCGAGAAGCTTGCGCACGACACATGGCGCTTCTTCGAGCATGTGGTGGGCCCGGACGACAACCACCTGCCGCCCGACAACCTGCAGCTGGAGCCGCAACCCATCGTCGCGCATCGCACCTCGCCGACCAACATCGGCATGTACCTGCTGGCCACCTGCTGCGCGCGCGAGTTCGGGTGGATCGACACCGCCGCCCTGCTCGCCCGCATCGCCGCCACGCTCGACAGCGTGGACCGCATGCAGAAGCACGACGGCCACCTGTTCAACTGGTACGACACACAGACGCTGAAGCCGCTGCCGCCCGACTACGTGTCGAGCGTGGACAGCGGCAACTTCGCGGGCCACCTCGTGGCCGTGGCGCAGGCCTGCCGCGCCTTCGCCGCCGAAGGTTGCCAGCCCCATGAAGCGCCCGCGCTCGAAGCACTTGCCGAGCGCTGCGACGCGCTGCACGCCGGCATGGACTTCAGCGGCCTCTACGACCCCAAGCGTCACCTGTTCCATATCGGCCTGCGGGTCGAGGAGAACGTGCTCGACGCAAGCTACTACGACCTGCTGGCTTCCGAATCGCGGCTGCTGAGCTTCCTGGCGATTGCCAAGGGCGACGTGCCGCGCCGCCACTGGATGGCGCTGGGCCGACCGTTCCTTCTGGTGGGCTTCCGGCCCAGCCTGAAGTCGTGGTCGGGCTCGATGTTCGAGTACGTGATGCCCGCGCTGGTGATGACCGAGCCCACCGACGGCCTGCTGCAAGTGGCCAATGCCGCCGCCATTGCCGAGCAGCAGGCCTTCGGGCGGGCGCAGAACCTGCCGTGGGGCGTTTCCGAATCGGCCTACTTCGCACAAGACCACTCGCTGGCCTACCAGTACTCGCCCTTCGGCGTGCCGCGCCTCGCACTGCGGCGCACGCCGCCCACCGACCGCGTGGTGGCGCCCTATGCGAGCGCCATGGCCGCGCCGTTCGCGCCCGGGGCGGCGGTGATCAATCTGGAACAGCTCGAATCGCTCGGCGCGCGCGGCGAGTTCGGCTTTCACGACGCGGTCGACTTCACCGTCTCGCGCCAACCCGAGGGGCAGGACTTCACCGTGGTGCGCAACTTCATGGCGCACCACCAGGGCATGTCGCTGGTGGCGCTGTGCAATGTGCTGTGCGCCGATGCGCCGCGCCGCTGGTTCGGCAGCGCCGCGCTGGTGCAGGCGCACGAGTCGCTGCTGCACGAGCGCACGCCGCGGCAGATCATCGGCAGCGCCGATCCGCGCACGCCGCCCGAGCCCAGCCAGGCCGAGCTGGCGCCGCTGTTCCAGCCCCGCCTTGTCGACCCGATGGCGCCCGGCTTCCAGCCCACGCACCTGCTGTCGAACGGCCGCTACACCGTTGCCCTGCGCGCCAACGGCGCCGGTGTGAGCCGCTGGCATTCGTTCAACGTGACGCGCTGGCGCGACGACCCGCTGCGCGACAGCTACGGCACCTTCTTCTTCGTGCGCGACGAGGGAACCCAGGAACTCACCTCGCTCACCGCCCTGCCCGCGCCGGGCGACGGCTGGCGCTACCGCACCCGCTTCCTTGCCGACCACGTGCAGTTCGACGCGACCGGCCCCGGCCTGCAGGTGCGTACCACTGTGCTCATCAGCCCCGAGGACGACACCGAGCTGCGCAACATCACGCTGCACAACTCGGGCGAGGAAACGCGCACGCTCGAACTGGTCTCGTACTTCGAGCCTGTGCTGTCGAACCCCAAGGCCGACGAGGCGCATCCAGCCTTCGCCAACCTGTTCGTCGAGTCGCGCTGGGAGCCCGCATGGCGCGCGCTGCTGATGTCGCGCAAGCCGCGCCTGCATGGCGACGCGGTGATGGCCGCCGCGCACTTCCTGGCCTCGGCGGACGCGCAAGTGCTCTCGGTCGACTGCATGACCGACCGGCGCGCCTTCATCGGGCGCAACCGCACGCTCGCCAGCCCCGCGCTCGACGCGCAGCCGCTCACGCCCAACGGCAAGCAGGTCAACGGGCTGGACCCCATCGCCTGCCTGCGCGTGCGGCTGTCGATTGCGCCCGGTGCCACCGCGCGCCTGAGCTTTGCCACCGCGGCCGACAAGAACATCGATGCGCTGATGCCCGGCATCGACCGCTACATGCAGCCCATGCACGTGGAGCGCGCCACCCGCATGGCCGCCACGCTGGCGCAGGTGCGGCTGCGCGACCTGAGCATCGCGCCCGCGCAGAACCTGGCGCTGCAGGACCTGACGACCATCCTCACCTACACCACGCCGCGCGTCATGCGCGACCGCGGGCTGATCGACCTGCGGCAGATCTGGCGCTTCGGCATCTCGGGCGACAAGCCCATCGTGCTGGTGCACATCCACTCGATGATCGGCATGGGGCTCATCAACACGCTGCTGCGCGCCCAGCCCTGGTGGGGCTTCGGCGGCGTGGCCTGCGACCTGGTGGTGCTCAACAGCGAGCCCAACTCGTACCTGATGCCGCTGCAGCGCGAAATAGAAAGCCTGCGCGCGCGCGTCGCGCAGCAGACGCAGAACAGCTTTCCGCGCAACGACACGGCCGGCTTCTACCTGCTGCGCGACCAGGACGTGGTGCCCTCGGAAAAGGCCGCGTTCTCCAGCCTGGCGCGCGCGGTCTTCACGGCCGACGGGCGCCCGCTCGAAGTGCAGGTGGCTGCGCTGCACGAGGCCCGCAGCGATACGGCATCGATGGTCAATGACGTCGCCGCACCGCCGGGCGTGCCCCTGCTGCCGCGCCCTGCCCCGACGCCATCGGCTACCGCCCCGACCGGCGACTTCGACGCCGGCACCGGCGAGTTCCGCTTCGAGGTCGGCGCAGGCCGGCGCACGCCACGGCCGTGGATCAACGTCATCGCCAACGCGGGCTTCGGCTTCCAGGTGTCCGAGTGGGGCACGGGCTTCACCTGGGCCGGCAACAGCCGCATGCACCAGGTGACGCCGTGGTCGAACGATCCGGTGCAGGACCCGGCCTTCGAGCACTACCTGCTGCAGGACCTTGCTTCGCGCGAGATGCTGCCGCTGACACCTGCCGGCGGCAGCGCGGGCAGCGCACGCCACCGTGTGCGACACGGACAGGGCTACACGGTGTTCGAGCACAAGGCGAATGGTCTCGCGCTGGAAACCACCTTCTTCGCGGACCGCGACGAGGCCGTCAAGCTCGTGCATGTGCGCGTGCGAAACGGCGGCACCGGCACGCGCCGCCTGCGCGCACTGGCCATGGCCGAGTGGCAGCTCGGCGACGCGCGGGGCACGCGGCGCACCGTGCATTGCTGGAAGCCGGAAGACCAGCCGGCAGTGTTCGGCCAGCAGCGCGAATCGGGCGCGGGCTTCGGCGGCAGCACGGCCTTCCTGCTGCTGGCGGGGCTGCAAGGTGCCACGCAATGGACCTGCGACCGCAATGAATTCTTCGGTGATCGCGGCATGGTCGAAGTACCCGACGCGCTCGCACGGCGCGCCGGCAGCGGGCTCGACGCCTGCGCGGCCATCGGCGGCGAGTTCGTGGTGGCGGCCGGCGACACCGCCAGCTTCACCTTCGTGCTGGGCCACGCGGGCAGCGCAGACGCCGCACTCGAACTCGCGCGCCGCTGGCGCCAGCGCGACGTGCCCGAAGCATTGGCGCAGGTGCGCGGCTTCTGGGACGAGTTGCTCGGCCGCCTGCAGGTGCGCACGCCCGATCCGCTGTTCGACGCACTGGTCAACCGCTGGCTGATTTATCAGACGCTGGCCTGCCGGCTGTGGTCGAAAGCGGGCTTCTACCAGGCAGGCGGCGCCTTCGGCTTTCGCGACCAGCTGCAGGACGCGATGGCCTTCGCGCTCACCGACCCGGCGCGGCTGCGCGAGCAGATCCTGGTCAACGCGGCGCGGCAGTTTCCCGAAGGCGACGTGCAGCACTGGTGGCACATGCCCGGCGGTGCCGGCGTGCGCACGCATTTCTCTGACGACCTGCTGTGGCTGCCGTACGCGTCGGCGCACTATGTCGAGGTGACGGGCGATGCATCTCTGCTCGACGAGATGGCCGGCTTCATCGAAGGCCCCGCCATTCCCGACGGTGCCGAAGACGCCTACTACGCGCCGCAGCGCAGCGGCCAGATGGCCAGCGTGTTCGAGCACGGCGCGCGCGCCATCGACCGCAGCCTGAAGACCGGCGTGCACGGCCTGCCGCTGATGGGCACCGGCGACTGGAACGACGGCATGAATCGCGTGGGCAACGAAGGCCGCGGCGAATCGGTGTGGCTCGCATGGTTCCTGTGCAGCGTGGTCGCGCAGTTTGCGCCGCTGGCCCAGGCACGCGGCGAGCACCAACGCGCCGCGCGCTGGACCGCGGCACGCACCGGCTGGATCGCCGCGCTGCACGACGCCGGCTGGGACGGCGCGTGGTTCCGCCGCGCCTTCTTCGACAACGGCGCGCCGCTGGGCTCTTCGTCCAACGACGAATGCCGCATCGACCTGATTGCGCAGGCGTGGTCGGTGCTGTCGGGCGCCTCGGACGCGGCGCACACGGGGCCGGCCATGGAATCCGTCAAGAAACTGCTGCACGACGAACCGGCCGGACTGCTGCGCCTGCTGACGCCGCCGTTCGCGCGTTCGGGCAACAACCCGGGCTACATCCAGGCCTACCCGCCCGGCGTGCGCGAGAACGGCGGGCAGTACTCGCACGGCGCGGTGTGGGCGCTGATGGCGCAGGCGCTGCAGGGCGACCACGAGGCCGCGTGGCGGAGCTTCGAGGGGCTGAGCCCTGCCCATCGCGCACAGCACCCCGAGCGCGGCCCGGCCTACGAGCTGGAGCCCTACGTGATGGCGGGCGACATCTACGGTGCCGCGCCCTACGTGGGCCGTGGCGGCTGGAGCTGGTACACCGGCTCGGCCGCGTGGCTGCACCGTGCGGCGGTCGAGACGCTGCTGGGCCTGAGCGTGAAGGGTCGCCAGCTCTCGCTGACGCCGCGCGTGCCTGCGCACTGGCCGGGCTTCGAGATCGCACTGCGGCTCGGCGCGCGCAAGCTCACGCTGCAATGGGGCGATGTGCAAGGCGCTGCCGCCTCCACGCATCAGCTGGCGGTGGGCGAATGGATCGACTGGCAGGCGCTGCCGGCCGATGCGGTGCTGCGGGTGGGATGAGCCGGCACTCGCGGTGGCCCTAGACTCGCAACCAGACCTCGCATCAGAAGTCGTGACTCGATCACGCATCCGACATTCCATCGCTTCCCGAAGCGGCGCCACCCAGAACATGAGCACCACCAAGATCCAGTTCCGCCGCAAGGTCATCGTCATCGTCCTGCTGTGCGTGGCCGTCGGTGGCGCCGTCGTCCGGCATTACGCGACACCCGGCACCACCACGCGCGACATCGCCACGCTGCTGATGGTGCTGTGGGTGCCGATCATCGGCAACGTGATTGCATGGCTCATCAGCAAGCGCCCGCGCCGTGCGCCGAGTGCGCCGGCCGTCATGCCGCCGAGCTTCGACACGGCAGGCGCCTTCACGCCGCATGCGCGCGTCGAGCTCACCTTCCGCAAGCCCGCGCTGCCCTCGCAGGACGTGCCGATTGCGCCGGGCGAATACCGCTGCGCACTGGTGATCGACAAGGAAGGCTTCTCGGCGCGCTGGGTCGTGCCACCGGGCGATGCGCTGGAGCGCGGCAAGCCTGCGGCGCTGGAGGTCGAATTCCTCTCGCCGGCCGTGGCACAACCGAAGTTTGCGCAGGGTGCGGTCTTTCGTGTACTGATCGGCGACTCGTTCATCGCCGACGGCCGGGTGCTGTAGCTGCGGACCGCGCCAGCAAAGCCAGCAAATACGGATACGCGGATGGCTACAGCCATCAAAAGGGTCGATTGTTCGCCCCAGGGAAACTGACTACTGCTCCCCGGCGTCTTTGTCGCGGAGGCGACGGCTCGCACACTCCAATGCCTCTTCACCAGCATTGGCCCACGCGTCGCCGATGCTTCCAAGGACCGCTTCCCATGATGAATTCCCCAAGCAGCAACCCGTGCATCGACGACCTCGCTGCACCGGCGCCGGTCTCCGCACCGGTGCCTGCGTCCCGCTCCGCATGGCTCGCCGTCAGCTCCATCGCCGTCGGCACCTTCGCGATGGTCTCGACCGAGTTCATGCCCATCGGCCTGCTGACCGACATTGCGCGCGGGCTCAACGTGTCCGACGGCACGGCCGGCCTGATGGTCACCATGCCCGGCGTGCTGGCCGCATTCGCCGGCCCGGCGTTGATCGTGGCGTCGGGCAAGCTCGACCGCCGCACCGTGCTGATCGCGCTCACCACGCTGCTGATTGCCTCGAACCTGCTCGCCGCCTTCGCGCCCAACTTCGGCACGATGCTCGTGGCGCGCCTGCTGCTCGGCCTGTGCGTCGGCGGCTTCTGGACTTTTGCGCCCGCCGCCGCCACGCAGCTGGTGCCGCATGCTTCGCAGGCGCGTGCCATGTCGCTGGTGCTGGCCGGCGTGTCGGCCGCCACGGTGCTCGGGGTGCCTGCCGGCTCGTTCCTCGGCACACTGTTCGGCTGGCGCGCCTCGTTCGCGGTGACCGGTGCGCTGGCGGCCGTCGTGCTGCTGGTGCAGCTGTGGCTGCTGCCCGCGATTCCGCCGGTGCGCGCCATCGGCGCACGCGACCTGCTGACGCCGCTCACGCGCCGCATGGCGCAGGTCGGCCTGCTCGCGGTGCTGTTCTTCATCGCGGGCCACTTCGCGGCCTACACCTACCTGAAGCCGCTGCTGCAGCAGGTGTTCGGCCTGGCGCCCAACTCGGTCTCGACGCTGCTGCTGGTCTACGGCGCGGTGGGCTTCGTCGGCACCTTCGTCGGCGGCAGCCTGGTGGCGCGCAGCGTGCGCGGCACCACCCTGCTGGCGGCGCTGATGCTCGCCACCGCCCTGCTGCTGACGACGGTGATCGGCTCCGGCTTCGTGCCCGGCGCAGTGGTGGTCGTGATCTGGGGCGTGGCCTTCGGCCTGATCCCCGTGGCGCTCACGGGCTGGATGATGGAAGCGGTGCCCGACGCACCCGAAGCCGGCCAGGCCCTACTGGTGAGCGGCTTCCAGGTGGCGATTGCCTCCGGCGCGCTGATCGGTGGCGTGACGGTCGACAGCTTCGGCATCTCCAGCGCGATGGTGCTCAGCGGCGTGCTGGTGCTGATCGCTGCGCTCATCGTCGGCACGCTGGGCCGGGCACGCGGCGGTGCTTCGCTGGCTGCGGTTCCGGAATAACGCGGCACTGAAGATCGATCAACGGCGGCCGGGCTTCTTTCCGGCCGCCACGATCGCATCGAGCACCACGCGCAAGGCCTTGTTGACGGGCTTGTCCCGCCGGATCACCACGGCCAGCGTGCGGTGCATGCGGGGATTCAGGCGGCTGGTCTTCAACTCGGGGTGGGCACCGCGCCCCACCATCGACATGCCGGGCACGATGGCGTAGCCCAAGCCCGCGGCCACCATCTCCTTCATCGCCTCGACGCTGCCCAGCTCCATTACGGGCTGCGGCTGCAGGCCACCGGCGGCGAACCAGCGGTCGACCAGCTTGCGCGTGTTGGCAGCGGGCTCGAACAGCACCAGCGGCAGCGCGCCCAGATCGGCCGGCGCCACCCTCGCCTTCAGCGGTGCGAGGTCTGCCCGGCCGATGGCGACGAACTCGTCGTCGAGCACCGGCATCACCGTCAACGAGCGCCCAGCTGCCGGCAACGTGACCAGCGCTAGGTCGAGGCTGTTCTCTTCCACCTTGCGCGCCTGGTCTTCGGTGTTGCCGGTGCTGACCACCACGCCCAACTCCGGAAACTGCTCGCGCAGTCCGCGCAGCACGGCCGGCAGGAAATGCAGGCAGGCCGTCGCGCCAGTGCCCAGCCGCACGCGGCCCGCGATGCCGCTGGCATGGTCGGCCAATGCATCGACGGCGTTCTCGACCGCGGTCTCGATGTGTTGCGCGTGGCGCAGCAGCTCCATGCCCGCTGGCGTGGCCTTCGCGCGCTTGCCGACCCGCTCGACGAGGCGCACCGCCAAGTGGCGCTCCAGTTGGCGGATCTGCAGGCTCACGGCCGGCTGCGAGATGCCTAGCCGGTCGGCCGCTGCCGAGAAGCTGCCCGTTTCAATCACCAGCCCGAAAGACTTGAGCTGGTCTAGGTTCAGTGATTTATTCAAAGTATTTCTTATGCCTTGCATAGGTCAACGAAGCTTCACTTATCAATTGTGGATCGTCAAGATCGGGCCATGTCATCTCCATGCCTCACTTCCGCCACCGTTGAAATCCTCGACGCCGAGCCGCATCACATGGCCGCCGTGCAGGCCATCTACAGCCACTACGTGCTGAACGACCTGTGCTCCTTCGAGGAAGAAGTACCCACCGTCGACCAGATGCAGGCGCGCCGCGCCGATGTGCTCCAGCGCGGCCTTCCCTACCTCGTCGCGCTGGAGGACGGCGAGGTCGCCGGCTATGCCTACGCCACTGCCTACCGCGCCCGCTCCGCATATCGGCACACGGTGGAAGACTCGATCTACGTCGCGCAAGGCATGCACGGCCATGGCATCGGCAAGGCGCTGCTGCGCGAAGTGATCCGGCGCTGCACCGACGGCGGCTTCACGCAGATGGTGGCGTGCGTGGGCAACAGCGCCAACACGGGCTCGCTGCGGCTGCACGAAAGCCTGGGCTTCGAGCAGGTCGGCGTGCTGCGCGACATCGGCTTCAAGTTCGGGCAGTGGGTCGACACCGTGCTCCTGCAACGTGCATTGCGCTGAGCCCGCCCCGCAGCGCGGCTGGCTGGCACTGCTGTGCACGAGCCGGCTGCTGCAGGCGATGATCGTCACCGCCTATTCCGGCGTGCTGCCGTTCATGATGGCCGACTGGCACATGACGGCCGCGCAGGCCGGCTCGATCCAGAGCGCCTGGCACGTGGGCTACATGAGCTCGCTGTTCGCCGTGGGCCTGCTGGCCGACCGCTACGGGCCGCACCGCATCTTCTTCGCCGGCAGCGCCATCAGCGCGATGGCGGCACTGGCCTTCGCCATCTTCGCGCGCGGCCATCTCTCGGCGATGCTGCTCTACGGCCTGGCCGGGCTGTGCGCAGGGGCCTCGTACACGCCGGGCCTGCAACTGCTGGCGCGCAACACCGAGCCCGCCGTACGTGGGCGTGCGATGGGCCTCTTCATTGGTTCGTCGTCGATGGGCTATGCGCTCTCGCTTGCGGTGGTGGCGGCATTCAGCCATCTGCAGCACTGGCGGCTGGGCCTGCTGGTCGCGGCGGGCTGCACCGTGGCGGGCGCATTGCTGACGCTGCAGGCGCTGCGCCGCATGCGACCGCCTTCGGCGCCCGTGCCTGGCGCGGTCCGCGAAGGCACCTGGCACGCGCTGGCCGCCACGGTGCGCGACAAGCCCGCGATGGCGGGCAACTGGGCCTACGCCTTCCATTGCTGGGAGCTCATGGCGCTGTGGGCGTGGCTGCCGGCCTATCTTGTGGCCTCCTCAGGCACGGCGACATCGTGGCAAGGCGCGGGCATCGCGCTTGCCGCGCTGGCGCACCTCGTCAGCGTGTTCGGCAGCATCGCGGGCGGTGCGGCTTCCGACCGGCTCGGCCGCGCGCGGGTGATGATGATCGCCACCGTCGCAAGCCTGTGCATGTCCTTCGCCTTCGGCTGGATGTGGAGCTGGCCGCTGTGGCTGCTGGCTGCGGCCGCCGCCATTTACAACCTGCTCGCCATTGCGGATTCGTCGGTCTACTCGACCGCGCTGGCCGACGTGGTGGCGCCGCACCGGCTGGGCGTGGCGTATTCGGTGCGTTCGGTGATGGGCTTCGGCGCGGGGGCGCTCAGTCCGTGGGTGTTCGGCCTCGCGCTGGACTGGGGGCAGACGCGCTTCGGCCTGGGCAGCACGCACGGCTGGGTGGCGGCGTGGAGTTCGGTCGGGCTGGGCGCGCTGCTGGGGCCGCTGATGATCGCGCGCTTCTCACGGCTGCACCGTGCACACGCGGCTGCTGCTCACTGAGCTTCTTCGCCCTCGGACCACTCGGGGCTGTAGCCGCCGAGCGTCGGGTGGTACATCTCGTCGCCCGAATGCTGGGTGAACTCGACATTGAGCCGGTCTTCGCGCAAGCCCAGGATCTCGATGCAGTCGCGGCACAGCGCCTTGGCCACTTCGAGCCGCAGTTCGGCCGATCGGCCGCGCCGGATGTCGCACATGAGCACCGACACCTCGGCGGGCTCGCCGTCCACCATGCGCCACACGCCACCTTCGCCCACTTCGCGGATTGCGATGCTGATGCGGCGGATGTCGACGCTCATCATCTGCGCGTAGGTTTCGCTGAGTTTCTTGGCGAGGCGTTTCTTGTCGGCCACGGGGTGGCGGCCGTTCACATCGAGTTGGAGATAGGGCATCTGGGGATTCCTTCAGGCTGATGCTAGTCATTGCGGTTTTACTCTGCAACCGAACGGCCATTGCGGTCTAAACTCGCGCCCAACGCAGGAAGAAAAGCCATGGCCCGAAGAAGAAGCCTCAAAACCGACGCATGCCCGATGGCACGCGCGCTCGAGATCGTTGGCGACCAGTGGTCGCTGCTTGTCATCCGCGATGCGTTCGACGGCATGAAGCGCTTCGGCGAGTTCCAGCAGAGCCTGGGCGTCGCGAAGAACATCCTGTCGGACCGGCTGAAAAATCTGGTGCAGGAAGGCGTGCTCGACCTGGTGCCCGCCTCCGACGGCTCGCTCTACCAGGAGTACGTGCTGACGGCCAAGGGCAAAGGCCTGTTTCCCGTGGTGGTGGGCCTGCGGCACTGGGGCGAAGCGCACCTGTACGCCAAGGGCGAGCGGCATTCGGTGCTGCTCGAGCGCGACAGCGGCAAGCCGGTGCCGAAGATCGACCTGCGCACGCGCGACGGAAAGCCGCTGGACCCGGACCTCACCTTCGTGAAGAAACTGCCGGCAAGAACGGCAACGGCAACAACAGCGACTAAAGCAGGCTCTCGCTGATGAACGGGAAAAGCAGCCACAGCTGCAGCCGCGTGCCGAAGTCGACGCCGGGGTCGCTCTCGTAGACGGTCTCGGCGCCGTTCACGTTCCCCACCCACTGCAGCCGATCGCCCGATTCTCGGCGCTGTCTTCGCTGGTGGGTGCAGTGTCGCTGTCGCGTGCGGTCAACGACGAGGCTCTTTCGCGGGAGATCCTCACGGCTGCGGCTGGCGAGTTGAAGGCCCTGCTGGGCTAGGCCTACTCCCCCAGCAGCTCCCCGATCGGCTGCAGGTCTTCCACCCGGTCGCAGATCGACTTGATCACCATCGTGATCGGAATGCCCAGCAGCAGGCCCCAGATGCCCCAGAGCCAGCCCCAGAAAATCACGCCCACGAACACTGCCACCGGGTTCATGCGGCTGGTGCGGCTGGTGAGCCAGGGCATCAGCAGGTTGCCGATGATCGTGTGGATCGCCAGCGACACGCCGCCCACCACGATGCCCATCTGCAGGCTGTTGAACTGGAGGAAGGCCACCAGCCCCGCGGCCGCCAGCACGATCACCGAGCCGATGTAGGGAATGAGGTTGGTCACTGCCGCGATGATTCCCCACACCGCCGCGTTCTCCACGCCGAGGGCCCAGAACGCCAGCCCGGTCGCCACGCCCACCACCCCGCTCACCAGTATCTGCACCAGCAGGTAGCGCTCGATGTTGCGGGTGATGTCGTCCAGCACGTGCACCGTGACCTTCTTCTTCTGCAGGCTCGACCCGGTGATCTTGATGAGCTTGCGGCGGAAGGTGTCGCCCGAGCACAGGGCGAAGTAAGTGAGGAAAGCCACCAGCGTGAGCTGCCCCATCGCGCTCAGCAGCCCGACGGTGCCGCTCAGCAGGTAGTCGCGCACGTTGAAGCCCGGCCGTTCGATGACCACGCGCGCCACGCCCTTGCGCCCTGCAACGCGGGCGGAGTTTTCTTCGGCGGCTTTCTCGAGCTGCGCGGCGGCCTGCTGCACGCTTTCGAGCGGCGTGGCGCTGGCGCCCTTGTCGCGGCGCATGGCCTGGCCGAGCTTCTGCGCGGCCACCGGCAACGAATCGAGCAATTGCGAGGCGCTGCCCGACAGCGAATAGCCGGTCCAGCCCAGCCCGCCGAACAGCCCCACGAGGATCAGCGCCGCGCCGATCCAGCGCGGCAGCTTCCAGCGATGGAGCAGGTCCACCAGCGGCGAGAGAGCGTAGGTCAGCAGCAGGCTCAGCATCAGCGGAATGAACACGGCTTGGCCCCACTGCAGCGCGAACACGCTGGCCAGCACCGCGAGCACCACCAGCGAGGCGCTGCGCACGTCGACGGGCATGTGCAGCAGCAGGCGGTCGCGCGCGGGTGCGGGCGGCTCCGGTTCGGGCTCGGTGACCGGTTCGGGCTCTTGCGCCTCGGGCGCAGGTGCGGGCTCGACCGCTGCGGCCTGCGGTGGCTCGGCAGCCGGTTCCGGCTTTGGCTCAGGCGGCGGTGGCGCCTCGGCAGCCGCGGGCTTGTCGTCGCTCATCGCGCTTCCTTGAGCACTTCGCGCACCGCGGCAAGCTGGCGACGCGACACGGCCACGGGTTCGGGAATGGCGTCGAGCCGCAGGGCCCAGCCCTCGGCGTCTTCGCCGTCGTCGTATTTCTCCAGCGCGCGAATCGCCGAGCGCGCCACCAGCGCATTGCGGTGCACGCGCAGGAAGCGGTTCGGATAGCGCTCCTCGAACTCGTTGAGCGAGCCGTCGAGGATGTGGCTGCGCGTGGCGGTGCGCACGGTGAGGTACTTGTATTCGGACTTGAGGTAGAGCACTTCCGACAGCGGCACGCGCTCGGCTCGGCCGCGGTCCTGGATCAGCACCGTCTCGGGCACGGCCTCGGCCTGCAGCGCGCGGCGCTCCTTCAGGAAGCGTTCTGCCTTCTGCAGCGCCTGCTGCAGACGCTCGGCGCGCACGGGCTTGGTGAGGTAGTCGACCGCATCGAGGTCGAAGGCCGTCACCGCGTGGGTCGCGTGCGCGGTCACGAACACCACGGCCGGCGCATCGGAGCGGCTGCGCAGCGCGCGCGCCACCTCGATGCCGTCGACGCCGGGCATGTGCACGTCGAGCAGCACCAGGTCGAGCGCCATCGTCGTCAGGTGCTGCAGCGCCTCGGCACCCTGCGAAGCCTCGGCCACCACTTCGGCGGCGGGCGATGTGCAGTCGCGCAGCAGCGTGCGAAGGCGCGATCGCGCCAGGGCTTCGTCGTCAACTATGAGTGTCTTGAGGGTCATGATTCGGCGGGGATCGCTATGCGCACCCGGTAGCTTTTCTGGTCCATGCCGGCGCTGAACTGCATCTGCATGTCGTGCAGCAGCCGCAGCCGGTCGCGCACGTTGGCCAGCGCAATGCCGTGGCCGCGCGGCAGCGGCTCGTCGGCCCAGCGCAGCGGCGGCAGGCTGTTGACCACCTCGATCACCACCATGGAACCGCGCCGCTCGGTGCGGATGCGCAGCCTGGCGCCCTCGGGGCTGGGCTCCACGCCGTGCTTGATGGCGTTCTCGACCAGCGGCTGCAGCAGCAGGGGCGGCAGGCGCGCGTTGCTGGCGGCGGCGTCCAGGTCCCAGCGGATGCGCAGGCGGTCGCCGAAGCGCACCTGCTCGATGGCCAGGTAGCGCTCGGCCAGCGCGATCTCGTCGGCCAGCGTGCACGATTCGCCCGGGTCGGCCAGCGCCTGGCGGAACAGTTCGGCCAGGTCTTCGAGCATGGTCTCGGCCTTGGCCGGCTCCTCGCGCACCAGCGCAATGGCGCTGTTGAGCGTGTTGAACAGAAAGTGGGGGCGGATGCGCGACTGCAGTTCTTCGAGCCGCGCGGTGGTCGCCGCCGGCGTCTGGCCCCGGGCGCGCAGCACCATCGCGGCCATTACCAGCCCCGCGAACAGGGCTCCGGTCAACGCACTGGCCAGCCACGGCGCACTGGCAAGAACACCCGTCAGCCGCAGCAGGCCACAGCCATACAGCGCCGACACCGCACCGAGCACCGCACCGGCTGCGTACTGCCCCTGCTTCGGCAGGCGCCGCAGCGGCTTCTTCAGCCCGCAGGCGCTCACCAGCCACATCAGGGTGGCTGGCAGGGCCCCGCCCGTGACCGTGGCCGTCTGCACCAGCCATTCGCCGGGCGTGGAGGCCACGAACAGGGTGGCGATGGCCACCACCGCCTCGACGAACACCACGGTGCGCAGCACCACCCCGATCTGGCAGGCGTCGAAGATCGACGGGTCGCCGCGCAAGGGCATGCGAGCCCTTTCCGACGATGACGGGGGCGTGGGGGTAGAGCTGGCCGATAAAATCGCCGGGTTGCGCATCGCAGACATCAGATCCATCGGGTGACCAACCCATTATTGCCTCCTGGACGGCTCCCATGACCCAAAACCAATTCGACAAGAAATCCGAAGCCTGGTCGGCCCTTTTCTCCGAACCGATGAGCGACCTGGTGAAGCGCTACACCTCCAGCGTCTTCTTCGACAAGCGCCTGTGGCAGGCCGACATCCAGGGCTCGCTGGCCCATGCCGGCATGCTGGCCGCACAGGGGATCATCGGCGTGCAGGACCACGCCGCCATTGAACGCGGGATGGCGCAGATTCGCGCCGAAATCGAATCCGGCGCCTTCGAGTGGAAGCTCGACCTCGAAGACGTGCACCTGAACATCGAGGCCCGCCTGACCCAGCTGGTCGGCGACGCCGGCAAGCGCCTGCACACCGGCCGCAGCCGCAACGACCAGGTCGCCACCGACGTGCGCCTGTGGCTGCGCGGCGAAATCGACCTGATCGGCGACCTGCTGGTCGAGTTGCAGAAGGCGCTGGTCGACATCGCCGAGAAGAACGTCGACGTGATCCTGCCGGGCTTCACCCACCTGCAGGTGGCGCAGCCGGTGAGCTTCGGCCACCACATGCTGGCGTATGTCGAGATGTTCAGCCGCGATGCGGAACGCATGGGCGAGGTGCGCAGGCGCGTCAACCGCCTGCCGCTGGGCGCCGCCGCGCTGGCCGGCACCAGCTACCCGCTGGACCGCGAGCTGGTCGCCAAGACGCTGGGCATGGACGGCGTGTGCCAGAACAGCCTGGACGCCGTGAGCGACCGCGACTTCGCCATCGAATTCACCGCTGCGGCCAGCCTGTGCATGGTGCACATCAGCCGCATGAGCGAAGAACTCATCCTGTGGATGAGTCAGAATTTCAGCTTCATCCAGATCGCCGACCGCTTCACCACGGGCTCGTCGATCATGCCGCAGAAGAAGAACCCCGACGTGCCCGAGCTGGCGCGCGGCAAGACCGGCCGCGTGGTCGGCCACCTGATGGCGCTCATCACGCTCATGAAGGGCCAGCCGCTGGCCTACAACAAGGACAACCAGGAAGACAAGGAGCCACTGTTCGACACCGTCGACACGCTCAAGGACACCCTGCGCATCTTTGCCGAGATGATCGGCGGCATCACCGTGAAGCCCGAGGCCATGGAAATGGCCGCGCTGCGCGGCTATGCCACCGCCACCGACCTGGCCGACTACCTGGTGAAGAAGGGCCTGCCCTTCCGCGACGCGCACGAAACGGTGGCGCATGCCGTCAAGGCCGCCACCTCGCACAAGGTCGACCTGGCCGAGCTGCCGCTGGCCGTGCTGCAGCAGTTCAACCCGGGCATCGAGAAGGACGTGTACGACGTGCTGAGCCTGCGCGGCTCGCTGAACGCACGCAACATCCTGGGCGGCACCGCCCCGGCGCAGGTGAAGGCGCAAGTGGCGCGCCACCGCGCCCGCCTCGGCTGATCGCACCGGCGGCCGCACCGTGTTCTACGCCATCCCGCTCGAGAACAAACCGAGCTGGCGCAACCCACCGTGGATGACGGTGCTGCTGATCCTCCTGAACATGCTCGTGTTCTGGGGGCCGCAGCGCAGTGAAGAGAACACGCGCGAGCGTGCCGCCAACTACTACACGAAGAGCGTGCTGCCCGAACTGGAGCTGCCGCCCTTCGTCGAATGGCTGGAAAAAACCGACCCCAAGCGCGGCAAGCTGGCCCGGCGCATGCTGCCGCACGAAGAGGCCTATGCGCAGTTGCTGGAAGGCCTGCAGAACGACAAGAAGTTCCTGGCAAAGCTGCGGGCCGACGAGGTCATCAAGCCCACGAACCCGCAGTACGGCGAATGGAAGCGCGACCGCCAGCAGTACGAGGCGATGCTGCCGGCGCCCTTCACCGAGCGCTGGTCGCAGGACTACAACAAGGACGCCGAGTTCAAGCCCTGGACCTGGATCACCGCCGCCTTCCTGCACGGCAGCACCGGCCACCTGCTGGGCAACATGCTGTTCCTCTTCCTGTTCGGCTTCTCGGTCGAGCTGGCGCTGGGGCGCGGCACCTACCTGACGTTCTATCTGCTGGGCGCCGTCGGCTCCTCCCTGCTGGCCGGCTGGGCCTATGCGGGCAAGGAGGGCTACGGGCTCGGCGCCTCGGGCGCCATCTCGGCGCTGATGGGCATGTACGCGGTGATGTACCGGCTGCGGCGCATCCGCTTCTTCTACCAGCTGTTCTTCTATTTCAACTACGTCACCGCGCCGGCCTTGCTGCTGCTGCCGGCCTGGATCGTCAACGAGCTGATGCAGCACTGGCTGGGCGGCCAGGGCATCGCCTACATGGCCCACCTGGGTGGCCTGCTGACCGGCGCCGCGCTGATGACCGGCGCCATGCTGCTGGGCCGCGTGAAAACGCCCGAAACCGTCAAGTCGGAAATGACGAACGACGACGACCATTTCGATGCGCACGTGGCCGCCGCACGCCGGCTGGCTGCCGCAATGAAGTTCGAGCCCGCCTGCGCCGAGTGGCGCGCCGCCGCCGCCCTGCGCCCCAACGACGCCGACACCCTGCGCGCCTGGTTCAACACCGCGCGGCTGCAGCCCGCGAGCGACGACTTCCACCAGGCTGCGCGCCGCATCTTCCGCCTGCCCGGCACCGACCCCGAGACGATCGCGCTGCAACACGCCAGCTACAAGACCTACCTCGACCAGGCCAAGCCTGGCCTGCGCCTGAAGCCCGACGACATGGCCCGGCTCGCGCGCCGCTTCGCCCGCATCCGCGAGTTCGGCGATGCCGACATGCTGTGCCGCATCCTGCTGAAGACCGCGCCCGATCATCCGCAGCTGGCCGACACGCTCTCCGTGTGTGCGAACGGGTTGCTGCATGCCGGCGAACGTGAAAAGGCCTTGGGCCTGTTGCCGCACCTGCTGCGGCTGGCGCCGAACGACATGGTCACGCGCGCCCTGCAGCGCGCCTGACAAGCGCCTGAGCGGGCGTCAACCGCCCGGCATCGGCTCTTCGAAATTCGACAGCAGCCGCGCCCGGCCAGCCAGCACATGGCGTTCGGCGGCAGAGCGCGCACGCGCGCGGTTCGACGCCACGATCGCCTCGAAGATCGCGCGGTGCTCGATGTTCGAGCGGCGCATGTTGCCCGGCGCGTTGAAGTACTTGCGCCGCACCAGGTGCAGTTCCTTCACGTAGTCGTCGTAGGCCTGGTGGGCGCGACGGTTGTTCGACAGCGTGAGGATCAGCGCGTGGAACTGCAGGTTCAGCTCGTAGTAGAGCGTGCCGTCTTCCGCGTCGCAGGCGGTGTCCATCGCAGACAGCAACGACTCGAACTGCTTCTTGTGCTCTTCGGTGAGGTGCTCGCAGGCGCGGTCGGCGGCATAGCCGAACACCAGTGCGCGCATCTCGTAGATCTCCAGCATCTCGCGCAGCGAAAGCTGCCGCACGTACACGCCGCGGTTGGTTACCGCATTGACGATGCCCAGCCCCGCCAGCACCTTGATGGCCTCGCGGATCGGTCCGCGGCTGGTGCCCATGCGCAGTGCCAGGGCCGCCTCGTTGAGCCGCTCCCCCGGCTTGAACTCCCCGGTGTAGATCAGCTGCTTGAGTTCATTGACGATGGCATCCGACAGTGCGGAACCACGGGTGCTGGAAGATGGCGGAGGCATGCGGCAATCCTAACTTCAGACCAACTGCGCTCCGCCCAGCCTCGTCCTGGCCGGCGGCTAGTCGACCTTGACGTTCGCGCTCTTCACCAGCTTCACCCAGAACTTGCCGTCCTCCGCCAGGAAGCTGCCGAACGCCTCGGGCGACGCGGAGACCGACACCTCGGTGCCGTCGCGCGCCAGCGAGGCCTTGACCGAAGGCTGCTGCATCGCGGTGACGGTCGCGTCGTAGATTTTCTTCACCACGGCCGGCGGCGTGCCGGCGGGCACGAACATGCCGTACCAGAACTCGAGGTGGTAGTCGGGCAGGCCCGCCTCCTTCATGCCCGGCAGCCCGGGCACCAGCGGCGAGCGCTCGCGCGTGCTGACGGCCAGCGCGAGCAGCTTGCCGCCGCTGGCCATGGGCAGCACCGAGGGCGAGGTGCCGAAGGTCAGCTGCGTGTCGCCCGCCATCACCGACTGGATCGCCAGGCTGCCGCCCCGATAGGGAATGTGCGTCATCTCGGCACCGGTGATCTGGCCGAACAGCGCCGCGCCCAGGTGCGGCGCCGAGCCGTTGCCAGAAGTCGAGTAGTTGAGCTTGCCCGGGTCCTTCTTCGCCGCCGCGACAAGGTCGGCCACCGAGCGGATGCCGGTCGCGGGGTTGACGGCCAGCACCAGCGGCGAGGTGGTGATCTTGGTAACGGGCGCGAGGTCGCGCGCCGAGTAGGCCAGCCTGGGGTTGAGCGCCGGGTTCACCGAGATGCTGCTCGGGCTTGCGATCAGCAGCGTGTAGCCGTCGGGCGGTGCCTTGGTCACGATTTCCGCGGCAATGCTCGATCCGTTGCCAGGCTTGTTGTCGATCACCACCGGCTGCCCGAGCGCCCTGGCGAAGGCGTCGCCCATCGCGCGGGCCACGTAGTCGGCCGCGCCGCCCGGGGCGAAGCCGATCACGAGACGCACCGGCTTGCTCGGGTAGTCCGCCGGTTGCGCCCAGCCAGTGCCCGCGAAGACGCACAGCCCCAATGTCATGACGAGGTTCTTCGTTGTTTTCATGCGCTTGTCTCCTTCATTGTGTTTTTCGTCGCGCGCTTCGGGACAGATCGATCAGCCCGCAGGCGGCATTCGCAGCACGATCTTTCCGACATGGCCGCCGGCTTCCATCCGGTCCTTCGCTTCCTGCAGCCTGGCGAAGTCGAAGACACGGTCGACGTGCGGCTTGATCCGCCCCGCGGCAATGTGCGGCAGCACGTCGGCCACGAAGGCGGGCAGCGCCGCTGCGCGCTGCGCCTTGCTGCGCAGCTTGTTGGACACGCCGAACACGGCCAGCCGCTTCGCATGCAGGGCCGCCAGGTCGAGCTCGGCCTTCACCACGCCGTCGACATAGCCCACGGTGGCGAGCCGGCCTTCGAAGGCCATCGCGCGGATGTTTTCCGCGAACACCGTGCCGCCAACGGTGTTGATGACGATGTCGGCGCCGTGGTCCTGCGTCACCTCCAGCACGGCGGCCGCGAAGTCGGGCGTACGCGTGCAGATCGCTACGTCGAGCCCCAGGCTTTGCAGCAGCGCCAGCTTGTCGGCCGAGCCCGAGGTGCCGATCACCTTGGCGCCGAGTACCTTGGCAAGTTGAAGCGAAGCCACGCCCACGCCGGAAGACACGCCGTTGATCAGCACCCAGTCGCCCGCGCGCAGCCGGCCCTGCAGCACGAGCATGTCGTACGACACCAGGAAGGTCAGCGCGACGCTGGCGGCCTCTTCCCACGACAGGCTGGCCGGCATGGCCATCGCCTCGATGTCTTCCATCAGCGCGTATTCGGCAAAAGCCCCTGCGCAGCGGCCCATCACCCGGTCGCCCGCGCGAAAGCGCGTGACCTCCGCACCCACGGCAACGACCTCGCCGGCCCCCTCCCCGCCGATCGCCTTCCAGCTCCCGGCCTGGCCGTGCAGGCCATGGCCCGACACGAACTCGCCGCGGTTGAGCGACGCGGCCCGCATGCGCACCAGCAGCTGGTTCGCTCCCGGCTGCGGCACGGCCGTGTCGCGTATTTCGAGGACCGTGGCCTCGTCGCTCATCTGCATCCTGTACGACTGCATGGTGTTTGTCTCCTTGCTTCTTCTCAGCGTCCGGTGAAGACCGGCTTGCGCTTCTGCATGAAGGCGGTGCGGCCTTCGGTGTAGTCGGCGCTTTCGAAGCAGCCGCGAATCAGCGAATTGCACAGCGCCAGGTCAAGTTCCGGCGAGGGCTTGAGGATCTCGCGCGTGATCGCCTTGCCCGCCGCAATGGTGAGCGGCGCGTTCTCCGCCATCGCGCCGGTGTATTCGGCGAGCAGCTTGTCCAGTGCGTCCGGCGCGCTCACGCGCGTTACCAGGCCGAGCGACCTGGCTTCGGCTGCGTCGATGCGGCGGGCCGTGAAGAACAGGTCTTTCGCTGCGCCGGGGCCGATCAGGTCGACCAGGTTCTTCATCGCCGAGTACCGGTAGCCCAGGCCGAGGCGCGCCGCCGGAATGGCGAACACCGCGTCCTGCGCCGCGATGCGGATGTCGCAGCTGATCGCCACGTTCACGCCGCCGCCGATGCAGTAGCCGCGGATGCAGGCGAGCGTGGGCTTGGGAAAGTCGTGGATGCTCATCAGCGCGTCTTCGGCCATGGCCTCGTAGCGGGCCACGGCCTCGCGCGCCGCGCGCATGTCCTCGAACTGCGAGATGTCGGCGCCCGAGACGAAGGCCTTCTCGCCCGCGCCCGAGAAGACGACCAGGCGCACACGGTCGTCGTCCTGCGCCACGCGCAGCAGCTGCGGCACGGCCTCCCACATGTCGACCGACAGCGCGTTGTGCCGCGCGGGGTTGTTGAAGCGGATGTGCAGCGTGCTGGCGTCGAGCCAGGTCTGCACGCGTTCGGTGCTGGATGCGTAGGTGGGGTTGGTCATGCTCTTCTCTTCAATAGACTCCGGTCGCCTTCATTCGGGCAAGCTCGTCCGGGCCGAGGCCCAGTTCGCCGAGGACTTCTTCCGTGTGTTCACCTCGCCGCGGCGCTGCGCGGGCGATGGTGCTGGGCGTGCGTTCGAGCTGCATCGGCTGGCCGACCAGCCGCTGCGGGCCGAGGCGCGCCGAGACCACGTCCTTGACCATGCCGAGGTGCCGGATCTGCGGCTCCTCGAACACTTCGCGCATGTCGCTGATGAGGCCGCAGGCCACGCCGCCGGCGTTGAACTGCTCGATCCAGTGGCTGCGGTCCTGCGCGGCCAGCCGGTGGTTGATCTCGGCGTTGAGCGTGTCGCGGTTGACGGAGCGCGAAGCCTTGTCGTGATAGCGCGGGTCTTCGATCCATTCCGGCGCGCCGAGGATCTGGCAGAAGCGCTCCCAGATCTTCGAGCCGAAGACGGCGATGTTGAGATAGCCGTCGCGCGCCTTGTAGACGCCGGTCGGAATGCTGGTCGGGTGGAAGTTGCCCGCCTGCGTGCCGACTTCGCCGTCGATCAGGTAGCGCGAGGTCTGGAAATCCATCATGTAGACCATCGCCTCCAGCAGCGAGGTGTGCAGCCACTGGCCGCGGCCCGATGCTTCGCGCTCCAGCAGGGCCACGAGGATGCCCTGCGCCGCGAAGATGCCGGCGCAAAGGTCGGCAATCGGGATGCCGACGCGCACCGGGCCGTCGCCCGGCAGGCCGGTCACCGACATCAGGCCGCCCATGCCCTGCGCGATCTGGTCGAAGCCCGGTCGCTTGGCAAGCGGACCGCTCTGGCCGAAGCCCGAGATGCTGGCGTAGACCAGGCCCGGGTTGTCGGCCGAGAGCGTTTCGTAGTCGATGCCCAGGCGGAACTTCACGTCGGGCCTGAAGTTCTCGACCACCACGTCGGCGCTGGCGATCAGGCGCTTCAGCGTAGCGACGCCCTCTTCTTCCTTCAGGTTGAGCGTGATCGAGCGCTTGTTGCGGTGGGTGTACTGGTAGTCGGAGCCGTCCTGCCCGCCGAGCGTGTCGTCGCCGCGCATGTGTTCGGGCATCTGCACCTGGATCACGTCGGCGCCCCAGTCGGCGAGTTGCCTGCAGGCCGTGGGCCCGGCGCGCACCTGGGTCAGGTCGATGACGCGAAAGCGTTGCAGGGCGGAAGAGGCAGGCAGATGGGGCATGCGGGCTCGATGAAGAAGGACCTTGAACGGGCCAGATTGTTTTCATCGACAACCAAAAGTGTCAACACTTTTATAGAAACAGTGGACATTAAAGGCGGAAACCGTATACGATATTTCGGCAAACAAAGGATCTCCGCATGCTGCCCTGGCTCGCCGAACAGGCCTCCGATCACCTCTCGACCGTGCGCGACACACCGCTTGCGAAGCTGGTGCGAGACGACATGCTGGCGATGATCCTGCGAGGCGAACTGAAGAGCGGCCAGCGCATCAACGAGCCCGACGTTGCCGCCCGACTCGGCGTTTCGCGGGTGCCGGTGCGCGAGGCCTTGCGCGAACTCGAAAGCACCGGACTCGTGGTCGCGCGCAAGCACGCCGGCGTCTTCGTGCGCGAGCCGACCAGCGACGAAGTGCGCGACCTCTACGAGATGCGCGGCCTGCTCGACGGCTTTGCCGGGCGCCGCGCGGCACGGCTGGCCGAGCCGGAGCGCATCGCGCTGGCCGATGTGCTCGACGCCTCCATCGCCGCCATGAACGCTGCCTTTGCCGCCCACGACGTGCAGCGCTACTACCGCGAGAACCTCGCCTTCCACTGGGCCATCGTCGAGGCGGCGGGCAACCACGCGCTGGCCCAGACCTACCGGACGATCGTGCAGAAGCTGCACCTGTCGCGCCTGAAGAACCTCTCGCAGGACATGGGCATGCGCGCGTCGATCACCGAGCACACGCGCATTGCCCGCGCGCTGCGCAAGGGCGACATCGCCCGCTGCGAAGACCTCATGGCGCGCCACGTGAGCGACGCCTACGACCGCCTGCAGAGCCATCGCCGCTGAACACGCGGCGCAGCCGCTCTTGCCCGAACAACTACAGGAGACATTCATGCAACGCCGCGCCTTCACACTGGCCATTCCTACTTCCGCATTCCTCGGGATGCACGGTCTTGCGCGTGCGCAGGACTTTCCGAACAAGCCCATCCGCTACATCGTGCCGGTCGCGGCCGGCGGCGGCAGCGACATGGTGGGCCGCACCGTCACCGAACGCTGGGGCAAGCTGCTCAACCAGACCTTCATCGTCGACAACCAGGGCGGCGGAGGCGGCGTGATCGCCTCGCAGAACACGGCCCGCGCCCCGGCCGACGGCTACACGCTGATGCAGGGCTACGTCGCCACGCACGGCACCAGCCCCGCGACGCGCCAGGTGCCCTACGACCCGGTCAAGGACTTCACGCCGATCGGCATGATCGGCGGCACGCCCAACGTGCTGGTGGTCAACGCCGACCTGCCGGCCAAGGACTTCAGGCAGTTCGTCGAATACGCGAAGGCCAACGCGGGCAAGCTCAGCTATGGCTCGGCCGGTGCGGGCTCGCTGACGCACCTGACGATGGAGCTCTTCAAGCAGCAGACCGACCTGCAGATGACGCACGTGCCGTATCGCGGCGTGGCGCCAGCCTTCAACGACCTGATGGGTGGCCAGACGCAGGCCATGTTCCCCGGCCTGGCCGCGGCAATGCCGCACATCAAGTCGGGCCGCGTGCGTCCGCTGGCAGTGACCGGCAAGGCGCGCCACCCACAGATCAAGGACGTGCCCACGCTCGAGGAGCTGGGCTTGAAAGGCTTCGACGCGATGCAGTGGTACGGCGTGGTCGGCCCGGCCAACATACCGCCCGCCGTCGTGAAGCTGCTCAACGACACGCTCAACACCGTGCTCAAGGCGCCCGATCTCAGCGAGAAGCTGGCGATCGAGGCCGTCGAGCCCATGCCCATGAGCGCGCAGCAGTTCGGCGACTACATCCGCGCCGACGTCGCGCGATGGACCCAGCTCGCGCGCGACCGCAAGATCGAGCTCACGACCTGAAGCCCGCCACAGTTTTCCTTTTTTCCCTTCCCAGCTATCCACCAAAGGCTTTCACACACATGGCCCGCAATACCCAGGTCGCCGCAGACCACAACGCACCTCCCATCACCCGCATCCTTGCCGAGTACGTCGCGGGCCATGCCTCGCGCGGCTGGAGCGACGCGGTGGACCACGAGGCGCACCGCACCTTCCTCAACTGGCTGGGCTGCGCCGTGGGCGCCGCGCGGCACGAAGCCGTCGAGGCCGCGCTGGCTGCCGTGCAGGTGCTGCAGCCCGCACCGCAGGCCACCGTGCTCGGCCGCACGGAGAAAGTCGACATCGCGAACGCGGCGCTGCTCAACGGCATCAGCTCGCACACCTTCGATTTCGACGACACGCACCTGAAGACCATCATCCACCCCGCCGGCCCGGTGGCCTCCGCCGTGCTGGCGCTGGCCGAGCACACCGGTGCGAGCGGCCGCGCGGTGCTCGATGCGCTGGTGCTGGGCATCGACGTTGCCTGCCGCCTGGGCAACACCGTCTACCCCGAGCACTACGACCGCGGCTGGCACATCACCGGCACCACGGGCATGTTCGGCGCGGCGGCGGGTTGCGCGCGCCTGCTCGGCCTGGATGCGGACCGCACGGCGATGGCGCTCGGCATTGCCGCGTCGCAGCCGGTCGGCCTGCGCGAGCAGTTCGGCACCATGACCAAGCCATTCCATCCAGGCGGCGCGGCGCGCGCCGGCCTGATGGCCGCGCTGATGGCCCGGCACGGCTACACCGCGAGCCCGAAGGCGATCGAGGCGCCGCGCGGTTGGGCGCAGGTGATGTCGACCAGGTACGCGTGGGACGAAGTCACCGACGAGCTCGGCGAGCGTTTCGAGATTTCGTTCAACAGCTACAAGCCCTTTGCCTGCGGCATCGTGATCCACCCGAGCATCGACGCCTGCGTGCAACTGCGCGAGCGCGGCATTGCACCGGAGCAGATCGAGCGCATCGAGCTCAAGGTGCACTCGCTGGTGCTCGAACTCACGGGCAAGAAGGAGCCGGCCGACGGGCTGCAAGGCAAGTTCAGCGTGTACCACGGGTGCGCGGCCGGCCTGCTGTTCGGCCGTGCGGCCGAAGAAGAATTCGCCGACGACATCGTGACGCGGCCCGACGTGGTCGCCCTGCGTCGCAAGGTGGTGGCCACGGTCGACGACAGCATCGACGAGGCCAGCGCCGACGTGACCGCGGTGCTGACCGATGGCCGCCGCGAGCACGTGTTCATCGAGCACGCGATTGGCTCGCTGCAACGCCCCATGAGCGACGCGGACCTGGAGCGCAAGTTCCATGGACTGTCTGACGGCATCCTGGGCTCGCAGCGCACGAGCGAGCTTCTCGCGGCCTGCTGGTCGCTGGGCACTGCCGCCGATGTGCGCAGCCTTGTGGCGCTGGCCCGGCCCTAGTACGGAGAACGGAGACCCGCATGAAACCGTCCGACCTTTCCCGCGCCATCGACCGCCGCGCCTTCTGCGCCGCGGGCGGACTCCTGCTGACGGGCTGCGCCGGCACCAGGGCCAGTTTGCAAGCAGCCGCCGCGGCGGAGCTCGGCGGCGCCGGCAAGCTGCGCGCCGCCATCAACTTCGGCAACCCGATCCTCGCCAGCCGAGGCGCGGGTGGCGTGCCGAGCGGCGTCTCGGTGGACCTTGCGCGCGAGGCGGCGCGCCGCCTCGGCCTGGCCGTCGAGCTGGTGCAGTTCAACTCCGCCGGCAACGTGGTCGAAGCGGTCAAGGCGCGGCAGGTCGACATGGCCTTTGTCGCCATCGACCCGGTGCGCGCGGCGGACATGGAATACACCGCGCCCTACGTGATCATCGAAGGCGCCTACCTCGTTCGCAACGGCTCGCCGCTGCAGCGCAACGCCGATGTCGACCGTGCGGGAACCCGCGTCGTGGTGGGCCGCGGCAGCGCCTACGACCTGTTCCTCACGCGCGAGCTGAAGGCCGCCACGCTGGTGCGCGCGCCGACCTCGCCCGAGGTCACGAACCAGTTCCTGGCCCAGAACCTCGACGTGGCCGCCGGCGTGAAGCAGCAGTTGGAAGCGGATGCCGCGCGAGTGGGCGGCGTGCGCCTGCTGCCGGGCCGCTTCATGGTGATCGAGCAGGCCATGGGCGTGCCGAAGGGCCGGCTCGCTGCGCAGGCGTGGCTCAGCGATTTCATCGAGGAGATGAAGGCATCAGGCTTCGTTGCCGAGGCGCTGAAACGGCACGGCATCGAGGGCGCCGCGGTGGCGCCGCGCCGCGCCTCGTAATACCGCGCGCTAGGCCGCCGGGGTCGGCCGCAGCAACCAGCGCACTTCCTGCGTCTGCTCGCTGTCGGGGTAGCGCGACTCCATCGTCGTCAGGATGGGCTGCGCCATGTCGGCCCGGCCCAGCCCCTGCACCAGCGCGCGGGCGGCCAGCTCGTAGGCCTGCGGAATCGCCTCGTTGCCGCGAAAGCGCTTGTCGAAGCCCGACAGCAGTGCCAGCGTGGCGTGCGCATCGCCGTTGCGCCATTCGGCGCGCGCCATCGCGATCACCATGGCGGCATCGTCGAGCGCGAAGGCCTTGTCCTTTTCCTTGCAGGCCTTGAAGACCTTGAGCGCCTCCGAGGCCAGGTCGCGCCGCATCAGCAGCGGGATGAAGCGCCGCGCCTGATCGAGCATCGTGTCCTTCTTGTCGGGCATCAGCGCCAGCACACGGTGGTAGCGGCGCTGCGCCGCGAGGTCGTCGGACGCGGCCGTGCGCTGGGCCTCGTAGGCCGAGCCCAATGCGGCGGCGAGGTCGCCCTCGGTGATCAGCTGCGCCACTTCTGCGTCCATGCGCTGCGCGGCGATCTGCTCGGGCGTGCGGCGGTCGACCGTGGCGCCGTCGCCCAGTTCGCTGCCCGGCACGGCGTCGAAGCCGAAGGCGTCGTGGTGCTGGAACATCACGTAGCCCAGCAGGCTCGCCATGACCCAGCCGAAGTAGATGAAGGCGAAGTTGATCACCGGCAGCGCGATGCGCCCGTCGAACATCGGCAGCAGCATCGACAGCGCCACCTGCGCGCCCGTGCTCAGCAGGAACAGGAAGAAGCACAGCAGCGCATACGGCCAGCCGATGATGCGCATCGCGTCCATCACGTTGCCGGGGTTCATCGCCTGGAAGAAGCTGGCCGACTGCACCAGCACGATCACCGCCGCCGGGAACGTGAACGACATGACGAACAGCCCCACCGTGCCGAGGATCGGCGCGTACCAGGCAAGCCAGCCGATGAGAAAGGCCTGCACCATCGTGATCGCGAACAGCTTCCACGGCAGGTAGGTCCAGT
The DNA here is from genome assembly GCF_900106655.1 of Variovorax sp. YR634. Classification (NCBI taxonomy): domain Bacteria; kingdom Pseudomonadati; phylum Pseudomonadota; class Betaproteobacteria; order Burkholderiales; family Comamonadaceae; genus Variovorax; species Variovorax sp. YR634. The sequence goes on along the minus strand of NZ_FNOL01000001.1, from coordinate 531,580 downwards.
CGTCGCTGGACTCGCGGCCGAAGTCCGCCGAATCGCGGATGCCGCGCGCGCCCAGCGCAATGATCTTGAAGCCGTAGCGGCTGGCCGCCAGCATGATGCCGACCTCGATGACGAAGAGCGCCAGCGCGTCGGGCAGGAAGAAGATCGCGTCGAAGAACAGGCTGCAGAACGACAGCAGCAGCCCGTAGGCCAGCGGCCGCATCTGGAACGGAAAGGCGAAGAAGCTGTTCAGGCGGTGCCAGAACGGCGGTGGCGGCGGCGCCGCATCCTTGACGACGATCATGGCAACGACCCCCTGTTTTTATGGATTCGCTTACTTGCGGAAGAAATCGCTCTGGCTCATGGCGCCCCGGCCGCCCAGGCGCACCACGGTGGCCTCTTCGGCATGCACCAAGCGCATCTGGCCCAGCTCGCTCTCCAGACGCTGCGTGAAGCTGGTCTTGAGCTGAATGACCGACTCGCCCATCTGCAGCACGCTGGTGCCCTTGACGATGGCGCTCTTGCGGTTGGGCGCCACTTCGACGGAATCGATGTGGTAGTCGTAGTCGAGGGTGAGGATGCCGCCCATCTGGTCGCCGACGCGGCGCAGGATCTCGAAGGTCTTGTGCTGCGCCTCGCAGGCCTCGTCACGGTTGTGCGAGGTCTCTTCCGTGCGGCCCATCATGGTCGTCTTGCTGTCGATGACGGCCTTGCGGCTGAGCTGCTTGCACAGCTTGTCGGCGTCGCGGGCGGCAATGGCGCGCGCTTCCTTCTGGTAGTAGTCGCGCACCATCGGCTCGTCGAGCTTGCGACCGCCGATAAAGAAATACCACGCGCCCACGCAGAGCACGATCGCAATCGCAATTTGCTTCATTTCCCCGCTCGCGCGTGTGCGCGTCCCTCTAAATTTTGCGGGCAGTATACGTTGCCGAATGTTTCCTAAAGACTGCATTCGGCCCCAAATCGGGCCTGCGGCATGAATCCGGCCACCCGGGCGCCCCGTATATCTGGCATGTGCATCGATGCCCCACAATCCGCGGATGCCAGCTCCCAGCCCCGACGCCGAACTGATGGCGCTGATCGACCGCATCGGCCATCGCGACGAAGCCGCCCTGCGCCAGCTCTACGACCGCACCTCGCCCAGGCTGATGGGCCTGGCGATGCGGGTCGTGCGGCAGCGCGAATGGGCCGAGGACGTGCTCCAGGAGGCCTTCCTGACTGTCTGGCGAGTCGCCGGCGACTATCGCGCCTCGCTCAGCCCGCCGCTCGCATGGCTCGGGCTGATCGTGCGCAGCCGGGCGCTCGACCTGCTGCGCCGCCGCACCGCCGACCGCGCCCAGCTGACCCAGGAATTCGACGAGCTCATGGCCGACCAGCTCGAATCGGACGCGCCCAACCCGGCCGACACCGCCGATGCGAGCGAGCAGGCCTGGGCGCTGCACCAGTGCCTGAGCCAGCTAGAGGGCCGCCAGCGCGAGGTGGTCAGCCTGGCCTACCTGCGCGACATGAGCCACGGCGAGCTGGCCGAGCAACTGAAGCTGCCGCTCGGCACGGTCAAGACGTGGATCCGGCGCGGGCTGGAAAAGCTGCGCGTCTGCATGGGGCGCTTTGCGTGAGAGCGACGATGAACAAGGCAGCCTCCCAATGAACCTCATCGCCCACCCCGAACTGCTCGAACTGCTGGCCGCGAGCCATGCGCTCGGCACGCTGCGCGGCGGCGCCCGACGCCGCTTCGAAGCCCTGGCCCGCGAACAGGCACCGGTGCGCGCCGCCGCGCTGGTCTGGCAAGGCCGGCTCGCGGGCATGACCGAACTGCAAACCTCGGTCGCGCCCGACCCAGCCGTGTGGACCCGCATCCGCAACATGATCGACGCCGAGCAGTCGGCACTCGCCATCGAACGGCAACGCGATGCCGCCAATGCCAGGGCCGACAGTGAGCCGCGCCAAGGCGGCTGGCTGCGCAGCCTCACGCTGTGGCGCGGCGCCACCGCCGCCGGCGCGCTGGCCACGGTGCTGGCCGTGGCGGTCGGCCTGAACCTGCGCGACCAGCTGCACAACGCCCCGGCGGTGCAGTACGTGGCCGTGCTGAGCGACGACAAGGACGCAGCCTCGATGCTCGTGACCTTCGACCCCAAGAAAAAGCAGCTGGTGCTTCAGCGCGTGGGCGGCTTCAATGAAGGCAACGACAAGTCGCTGCAGCTCTGGGCCCTGCCGCCGGGCGGCGCGCCGCGATCGCTGGGTGTGCTCGACAACGCCCCGGGCCTGCGCCTCGCGGCATCGGAGTCCGACGTGCATGCCGTGCCTGCGCTGGCCATCACGCTCGAAGCCAAGGGCGGCGTCCCGCCGGGCAGCGGGCCGAAAGGACCGGTCCTGTTCAAGGGCGCGCTCATCGAGAAAACCATCTAGGCGGGACCCGGCTGTCAACGATCACGGCCCCTGGGGCGTCGTGATGGAAAATCCGCCTACCGCTCGCTCCCCGCCCTTCTTCCGTTCTTCCGATGCATTCGATGAAAACCGCGCTGGCCGCGATCGCCCTGCTCGCCGCAGCGCTCACAGCGCACGCCCAGTCCAGCTTCTTCCCCCAGGAATCCGAGACGGCCGCTGCCGAGGCCGCGGCCGCGCGCGACTACCTGGCCGCAAAGGACCGCTGGCACAACGAGCTCGCGGCTTTTGCGCGCGCCGACCAGGAACGCTTTCCCGCGCCCGGCGGCGTGGTGTTCGTCGGCAGTTCCACGGTGCGCATGTGGACCCGCCTGCAGCAAGATTTCGCGCGCGTGCCCGGCGGCGTGATCAACCGCGGCTTCGGCGGCTCGACGCTGCAAGACTGCAGCTTGTTCGCCCGCGACCTCGTGGTGCGCTACAAGCCCCGGCAGGTGATGGTCTATGCGGGCGATAACGACCTGGCCGAGGGCCGCACGCCGCTGCAGGTGCTCGACAGCTTCGCGCGCTTTGCCAACGCGGTGCGCGCCGAGCTGCCGGATGCGCGCATCAGCTTCATCTCGGTCAAGCCCAGCCCCTCGCGCGAGCAGCTGATGCCGCAGATCCGCGAGACCAATCACGTGATCTCGGCCTACCTGAACCTGCTGCCCAACAGTGAGTTCATCGATATCTACACGCCGATGCTCGGCGCGGATGGCCGCCCGCGCATGGAGCTTTTCCGCGGCGACAGGCTGCACATGACGGACGAGGGCTACCGACTCTGGCACTCGGTGATCGCGCCGCACCTGCCTGTTCCGCCCGCGCCGCCGACGGCCAGCCTGCCCTGAACCTGGGCGCTCAGGCCGGCGCGGGCTCCGACGGCACGTCGTCCGCCGGCGGCGGCACGTCCGCCCCACGCGTGAAACGCGCCACGAAGTACATCCCCGAGAACACCGCCAGCAGCAGCAGGCCGTCGCCCCACCATGGCCGTGCCGTCTGGCTGTCGCCGTAGAAGGCCAGCACCAGCAGCACCGCCACCAGGTGCGCGCAGAACACCGGCAGCGAGGCCGAGCCCATTGCCTCCAGCCAGCGTAGCCGCGGAATGCGCCGCATCAGCCAGGGCCCGAAGCGCACCGCCAGGATGCCCAGCGCCACCAGGTTCACCAGCCGCAGCGGCCCGAGCTGCCATTTGTCGAACAGCAGGTTCAGCTCCACGTCGCCGCCGAACGGCGCCTGCCCGTTGATGCCGGTGTGGCGCCAATAGACGCCGTACAGCGCGATGCCCGCCGCCAGCACCAGCAGCCACGCCGGAAAGCGCAGCGGCCGGGCTTCCGGCCCGTTGCGGGTGGCGCCGATGCACAGCCCCGCGAACCACAGGAACTGCCAGGCGTAGGTGTTGAACGCGCCCATCTCGTGGAACGGCACCGGCACACCGAGGTAGCGCTCTGCCAGCCCGTAGACCCATTCGCTGAGCCCGAACTGCGCCGCCGCCCACACGGTCGCGCTCGCCACCATCACCCAGGTCCAGCCATGGCGCATGGCGAAGGCCAGCACCCAGGGGCTCAAAAGCATGAAAAAGATGTACATCGGCAGGATGTCGAGCAGCGCCGGCTCGTAGATGAGCAGCAGCCCGAACAGGAAGCCCTCGCGCGGCTCCGCCAGGTAGTACGACACCAGGTTCTTCACGGCCGGCTGGTCGATGTGCAGCCCCACCGCCGCGATCACCGTGAACAGGAACAGCAGGATCGCCGCCTGGCACAGGTAGACCTTCAGCACGCGCCTCCAGAAGGCCTGGCGCATCGAATCGACCCCGCGCAGATAGCCGATGCGGCTGTACACCAGCCCGGCCACGAAGGCCGACAACAGCACGAAGCCCTCTGCCGCCGAAACGAACCCGAAAGGCTGGCCCAGCGGATCGGTCAGCCGGGTGGGAAGGTGGGTGACGGTCATCAGCACGAGCATCAGCCCGCGCAAGGCGTCTATTTCCCAGTAGCGTTTCATCGGTCGGCGGCGAGGTCTTGGTGGCGGTCCGCGCGGCGCACGCACGACAGCGGCTGATTGTAAGAAGGCCGGTGTAAAGACGTTTCGGGGTGCGTGCGAACGACACCGTCGTAGTGAGCGCAGCTCCGGACAGCGCCGACGGCCTATGACTGTTGGCACTGCCGAAGCGTCGCGCAAATCGGCTACGCTGCGCGCTGCCTCAAGGTGGAGATACAAAAAAGTGAACCGTTTCCTTCCAACATTGCTCCTGGCCGGCGGCGTCCTCATGGCCGGCCCGGGCTTTGCCCTCCAGATCACCAGCCTCTCGCCCCAGGGCGAGGTCGCGCGCGTACGCCAGGTCGTCGCCAAGTTCGACCAGGCCGCCGTCAACTTCGGCGACCCCAAGGCCCCCGCCCCGCTCACGGTGAGTTGCACCGACGCGCAGGCCGCCAAGGGCACGGGCCGCTGGACCGACGCCAAGGCCTGGGTCTACGACTTCGAGAACGACCTGCCGCCCGGCGTGCGCTGCACGGTCACCCGCATTCCCACCTTCAAGCCCGCCAGCGGCGAGCTGACCGGCCCCGAGCGCTACCAGTTCAACACCGGTGGCCCCTTCGTGCGCAACTACATGCCGGGCAGCTACAGCCGCATCGACGAACAGCAGATGTTCGTGCTCGAGCTCAACGGCGCGGCCACGCTCGACAGCGTGCGCCAGAACATCTGGTGCGCCGCCGACGGCGTGGGCGAGCGCATTCCCGTCAAGCTGCTCGACGGCGAGCAGCGCGCAGGCCTGCTCAAGGCCTTCGGCCGCGACAAGGCCGCCGAGAAAGACCCGCTGCGCTTCGTCACCATGCAGTGCAACCGCACGCTGACTCCCGGCGCCAAGGTGCAGGTCGTCTACGGCAAGGGCGTGGCCACGCCTTCCGGTGTGCCCAACAACGTGGAACGCCGCCTCGACTTCCAGGTGCGCGAGCCCTTCGCCGTCTCGTTCACCTGCGAGCGCGAGAACGCGCAGGCCGCCTGCCTGCCGCTGCGCCCGATGCAGCTGACGTTCAATGCACCGGTCACGCGCAAGCTGGCCGCGCAGATCCAGCTCAAGGGCGACAAGACCACCAAGGCCAAGCTCGAGAACGAGGGCGGCACGCAGAGCGACGATGACGTGGTCAACGGCGTGAGCTTCGAGCCGCCGCTGGCCGAGAGCACGCAATACAGCATCGAACTGCCCTCGAAGTTCGAGGACGCCTCGGGCCGCCCGCTGGCCTCGCCCGGCACCTTCCCGCTGAAGGTGGCGACCGGCATGATGCCGCCGCTGGCCAAGTTCGCCGCCTCGCCCTTCGGCGTGGTCGAGCGACTGGCCGAGCCCGACACCCCGGCCATGATGCCGGTCACCGTGCGCCGCGTGGAGCCGAAGCTGATGGTGAACGCCCTCACGCCCGGTAAGGTGAGCGACATGAACCCGAAGACCGACGCGGAAATCATCGCGTGGTTCCGCAAGGTGCGCCGCTACGACAGCTTCACCATCTCGCGCGAACAAGCCCGCAAGGACGTGAAGGGCCCGCTGCCCCCGGTCATCGACAAGGACGACCGCACCAGCCTGCAAACGCGCATGCTGTCGCTGCTGGCGGGCCAGTCGGGCGTGAAGGCGCTCGACATGCCCAAGTCGGACGCCGGCGATCCGCGCCCCTTCGAAGTCATCGGCATTCCGCTGACTCCCGGCTTCCACGTGCTGGAAATCGCCTCGCAGAAACTCGGCGAGGCGCTGCTCGACGAGCGCTACAACGCCGGCCGCACGATGTACGTGCGCACCACCGCGCTGGCCACCAACCTGGCCGTGCACTTCAAGCTGGGCCGCGAGAACTCGATGGCCTGGGTGACCACGCTCGACAAGGGCAAGGTCGTGGCCGGCGCCGAAGTGCGCGTGTCCGGCTGCGACGGCAAGGCCGTGGCCAGCGGCACCACCGATGCGAACGGCATCGTCATGCTGAACGGCGTGTCGCCGCAGCCGCCGTCGTGCAACGGCCCGAACGAATACGAAACGGGCGCCTGGTTCGTCAGCGCCCGCGCCAAGGACGACAAGGGCGTTGAAGACCTCGCCTTCACCTGGAGCGACTGGCAGCGCGGCATCGAGCCCTGGCGCTTCAATGTGCCGACCAACCTGCAGGCCGAGCCCGATCGCGTCGCCCACACCATCTTCGACCGCACGCTGCTGCGCGCCGGCGAAACGGTGTCGATGAAGAGCCTGATCCGCACGCAGACCAGCAAGGGCTTCGGCCTGCCGGAGAACCGGCCCGACACCCTTGTCATTACCCACACGGGCAGCGGCCAGCGCTTCACGCAGCCGCTGAACTGGCGCAAGACGGCTACCGGCGGCCTGAGCGCGGAGAACACATTCCCCATTCCGCCGGCAGCCAAGCTCGGCGTGTACGAGGTGATGCTGCGCACCGGCAAAGGCAAGGATGCCAACGGAGAAGGCGAGTCCGACGGCGACGAGGACTACGCCCGCAGCTTCAGCACCGGCATGTTCCGCGTCGAGGAATTCCGCCTGCCCGTGCTCGAAGGCCGCATCTCGCCCACCGAGAAGAAGCCGCTGGTGGCAGCCACCAGCGTGCCGACCGACGTGCAGATCAACTACGTGGCCGGCGGCGGCGCCGCCAACCTGCCGGTGCGCGTGTCGGCCATGGTGCGCGGCAAGGCCCTGAGCTTCTCCGACTACGACGCCTTCAGCTTCAATCCGCCGCGCGCCACGCAGGGCGATGGCACCGAGGCCGCCACACCGGCCGCGGACACGAGCGCCGGCGAGGAAGACCTCAACAGCGTGAACGACACCCGCGTGATCGCCGACAAGCTGCCGCTCACGCTGAACAAGGACGGCGGCGGCAAGGTCACCATCGACAAGGTGCCCAAGGTCAAGGCCGCGCGCGAGCTGCTGCTCGAAGCCACGTACGCCGATCCGAACGGCGAGGTGCAGACCATCCGCAGCACGCAGACGCTGTGGCCTGCATCCGTCATCGCCGGCATCAAGACCGAGGGCTGGGTCTCCACCGCCCAGAAGCTGAAGTTCCAGGCACTCGCGCTCGACCTCACGGGCAAGCCCCAGGCCAACGTGACGCTCAACGTGCGCGCCGTGGCGCGCATCACCACCACCAGCCGCAAGCGCATGGTGGGCGGCTTCTACACCTACGACAACAAGACCGAGACCAAGGACATCGGCACCGTCTGCAGCGGCAAGAGCGATGCGCGCGGCCTGCTGCTGTGCGAGTCGGAGCTGAAGGAAGCCGGCGAAGTCGAGCTCATCGCCAGCGCCACCGACAGCGACGGCCGCGACGCCAAGGCCGTGAGCTCGGTCTACGTGACGAAGCAGGGCGAGCTCTGGTTCGGCGGCGAGGACAACGACCGCATCGACGTGCTGCCCGAGAAGAAGAGCTACCAGCCCGGCGAGGTCGCCAAGTTCCAAGTGCGCAGCCCCTTCCGCTTCGCGACCGCGCTGGTCGCGGTGGAACGCGAAGGCATCATCGAGACGCACGTGGTGCAGCTCGACGGCAAGGACCCGACCGTCACCCTGCAGGTCAAGCCCGAATGGGGGCCCAACGCCTACGTGAGCGTGCTCGCCCTGCGCGGCCGCCTGCGCGAAGTGCCGTGGTACAGCTTCTTCACCTGGGGCTTCAAGTCGCCGCGCGAGTGGTGGACGGCCTTCTGGTACGAAGGCAAGGAATACGTGGCGCCGACCGCCATGGTCGACCTGAGCAAGCCGGCCTACCGCCTCGGCATGGCCGAGATCCGCGTCGGCACGCGCGCTCATCAGCTCGACGTGACCGTCACCAGCGACAAGCCCAGCTACCCGATCCGCAGCAAGGCGCAGGTCACCATCAGCGCCAAGCTGCCCGACGGCAAGCCGGCGGCAGGTGCCGAAGTGGCGCTGGCCGCGGTCGACCAGGCCCTGCTGGAGCTGATGCCCAACGACAGCTGGAACCTGCTCAACGCCATGCTGCAGCGACGCAGCTGGGGCGTGAGCACCTCCACCGCGCAGATGGAAATCGTCGGCCGGCGCCACTACGGGCGCAAGGCCGTGCCCGCGGGCGGTGGCGGCGGCAAGGGCCAGACGCGCGAACTGCTCGACACCCTGCTCGTATGGAACCCGAAGGTGGTGCTCGATGCCAACGGCCAGGCCGTGGTGACGGTGCCGCTGAACGACGCGCTCACCACCTTCAAGATCGTGGCGGTGGCCGATTCGGGCACCAGCCTGTTCGGCACCGGCCAGGCCAGCATCCAGGCCACGCAGGATCTGCAGATCATCAGCGGCCTGCCGCCGCTGGTGCGCGAGGACGACCAGTTCCGCGCGCAGATCACGCTGCGCAACACCACGCAGAAGCCGATGAAGGTCGAGGCCACGCCGCGCGCCACCCTGCTCACGCTGGAGCCGCAGACCGTGGACATTCCGGCCGGCGAGGCGCGTGAAGTGGCATGGACCGTGACCGCGCCCGCGCAGCTCGCGCAGACGCGCGCCGAAGCCATCCTGTGGGAGATCGAGGCGAAAGACATCATCGGCGGCGCGCAAGGTGCGAGAGATGCGCTCAAGGTGCGCCAGCGCATCGTGCCTTCGGTGCCGCTCACGGTGCAGCAAGCCACGCTGGTGCAGGTCGATGGGCCGTTCACGCTCGACGTGGCACCGCCCGCCGACGCCCTCCCCGGCCGCGGCGGCCTCAAGCTGTCTCTGCAGCCCAAGCTGGCCGAAGGCCTGCCGGGCGTGCGCGACTGGTTCGCGAACTACCCCTTCATCTGCCTCGAACAGAAGACCAGCAAGTCGGTCGGCCTGCGCGACGCGAAGATGTGGCAGGGCGTGCTGGCCCAGCTGCCGACGTACCTCGACAGCGACGGCCTGGCCAACTACTTCCCGCCGCGCGACGGCGAGGCCAACCGCGGCAGCGACATCCTCACGTCGTACCTGCTCGCGGCGACGAACGAGGCCGCGCAGCTCAACCCGGCCTTCGCGCTGGCCGACGACGTGCGCGCGCCGATGGAGTCGGGCCTGATCGCCTTCGTCGAAGGCCGCATCACGCGCGAGTTCTGGAGCCCGCGCAAGGACCTCGACGTGCGCAAGCTCGCCGCGCTCGAAGCGCTCTCGCGCTACGGCAAGGCCAAGGGCAGCATGCTCGGCAGCATCACCATTGCGCCGAACCAGTGGCCCACCAGCGCGGTGATCGACTGGCTCAACATCCTCAAGCGCGTGAACGACGTGCCGCAGCGCCAGCAGCGCCTGGACGAAGCCAACAACGTGCTGAAGGCCCGTCTCTCATACCAGGGCACCAAGCTGATCTTCAGCACCGAGCAGGACGACTACTGGTGGTGGCTGATGACCAACGGCGACGTCAACACCGCCCGCCTGCTGCTCAGCGTGATGGACGACCCGAGCTGGAAGGACGACATCGGCAAGCTCGCCAACGGCTTCATCGGCCGTCAGCAGAACGGCGCATGGCACACCACCACCGCCAACCTGTGGGGCGGGCTGGCGCTGGAGAAGTTCAGCAAGGTGTTCGAAAGCACGCCGGTGGCCGGCGTCACTGCCGCCACGCTCGGTGCAGTGAAAGCCCAGGTCAACTGGAGCCAGGTCGAACGCGTGAAGACCAGCGACCCGGCCGGTGCACCGAACCAGACCACCTTCTTCGGCGCGCCCGCTTCGCCGGGCAACCTGAAGAACAACACGATGTTCCTGCCGTGGGCAGCATCGCCGTCGGGCGCACCCGTGCGCGACACCCTGCTGGTAACGCAGCAGGGAACCGGCAAGCCGTGGCTCACGCTGCAGTCGATTGCCGCCGTGCAGCTGAAGGCGCCGTTCGCGGCCGGCTACGCCATCAAGAAGACCATCACGCCGGTCGAGCAGGCCACCGCGGGCAAGTACACGCGCGGCGACGTGCTGCGCGTGACGCTGGAAGTGAACGCCAGCGCCGACATGACCTGGGTAGTCATCAGCGACCCGATCCCCGGTGGTGCCACCATCCTCGGCGGCGGCCTCGGCCGCGACTCGCAGATCGCCACCCAGGGCGAGAAGAAGTCGGGCGCCGGCTGGGCCGCCTTCGAGGAACGCAGCTTCGAGGCCTTCCGCAGCTACTACGAGTACCTGCCCAAGGGCGTGGTGAAGATGGAATACACCGTGCGCCTGAACAACGTCGGCGACTTCGCGTTGCCGCCAAGCCGCGTCGAGGCGATGTATGCGCCGGAGATGTTCGGCGAGGCGCCGAATGCGCGGGTGAAGGTGGAGGCGGCGAAGTAACAATTTAGCGGTCATCGCTTCTTCACCGGCGGTCGTCACCATCGCGGCGAACCAACAACCTGGAGGAAAGATCATGGGTCTGGCTGTCTGTGTCGGCATGCTCGCCGAATTGCTCGAAGACGATCCCGAAAGCGCCGAGGGCTTCGAGGAAGAACTGGCCGAAGCCAACCGCGTGCTGGCCGCCGCGGGGCTTCCCCAGCACACGGAGCCACGCGAGCCGATGGAGCTCGACTCGCGCGCTTCGATCGACGGCTTCCCGTATTCCTTCATCCACTACCTGCGCCGCGCCTACGCCCACCGACTGCTCTCGCCCGACTGGGTAGCGACGCCGCTGCCGGACGACGTCGACCCCACGGCCGACCCGAAGATCCAGGCGCTGCTCGACGGCTCGGCAAGCCACCTGCTGTGCCACTCGGACGCGGAGGGCTTCTACGTTCCCATCGATTTCAAGGATGTGCTGTTCGACGGGGATGACAGCTGCGAAGAGGATGACGAGGACGACGAAGACGAGGAAGAAGAGGAAGCCGGCCTCCCCGGCGGCATGCTCGGCTCGTCCTACCGCCTGCTCGAAGAACTCGTGTTCGTGGCTCCGGCCCTGGGCATCCACCTCGACAACGGCAAGCTCTCGGACGAGGAAGCGGAACGCATCGACGCGCTGATCGAGGAAGACGGCGGCCTGTACCGGGAATACGTGTCTTGGCTGCTGCTGTATGAATCGGCGCGGCTGAGCATTGCGCACAAGACGGCGATTGTTTTCTGCTGACGCCGTCACTCCACCATGACCCGGCTGCTCGAAATCCGCACCTACAGGCTCAAGCCCGGCACGCTCGCCGACTTCCACGAAGCCATGCACACGCGGGCCGTGCCGATGCTGCGCAGCAAGGGCATGGACGTCGTCACCTACGGCAAGTCGGACCACGAGGAAGAGACCTACCACCTCGTGCGTGCGTATGCGAACCGGCAGGCGCTGGAAGCGGAACAGGCCGCGTTCTACGGTTCGGCTGAATGGCGCGAAGGCCCGCGCAGCGCGCTGGTCGACCGTATCGAGACCTACCTCAACACGCTGCTGTGGGCGTCGGACGAAACCGTGGCCAGCATGCGTTCGCTGAACCCCGGCTGACCGCGACACAGGCAGTGTTGAACGCCCTCTGACGCGCCCATCGGCCTAAACTGCTTTCCCACCCGCCCCTTCCCCAGGAGACAACCATGACCACGCTCGAAATCGCGAACAAGCTCGTCGCGCTGTGCAGAGAAGGAAAGTTCGAGGACGCGAAATCGCTCTACGCCGATGACGCGGTGAGCGTCGAGGCGGGCGCCCCGCCCGGCCAGCAGCGCGAAGCCGTCGGCCTGGCAGCCATCGAGGCCAAGGGCAAGTGGTGGAGCGACAACCACGAAGTGCATTCATTCAAGATCACCGGCCCCTGGCCGCATGACGACCGCTTCATCGTCGGCTTCGATTTCGACGTGACCATGAAGCCCACGGGCCAGCGCTTCCAGATGGAGGAAGCGGGCCTCTACACCGTCAAGGACGGGGCCATCGTGCGCGAAGAGTTCTTCTATTCGATGGGCGGCTGAGGCGCCCCGGGGGCACGAACACCGGCAAAATGCCTGCAGGTGCCCCCATGAACACACGATTTGTAGAAGCCTTTCTCTGGGCCGCACGGCTCGGCAGCTTCCGCGCGGCGAGCGACCGGCTCCACATCACGCAGGCGGCGGTGTCCAACCGTGTCGCCTCCCTCGAGGAAGACATCGGCGCGCGCCTGTTCGAACGCGATGCGCGCGAGCTGCGGCTCACGCCGGTGGGCGTGCGGCTGATGGACTACGGCGAGCGCCTGCTCGAGTTGCGCCGCGAGATCGTCTCGCTCGGCCGTCCGCGCGAAGACATCCTCGGCCTGGTTCGCATCGGCGCCATCGAGACCGTCGTCCACACCTGGCTGCTGGGCTTTCTCACCAACCTGCGCTCCACCTACCCGGGCATCGAGGTGCAGCTGACCTCCGAGACCACGCTGGCCCTGCACCGCGGCCTGCGCGAAGGCGCGCTCGACATCGCGCTGCAGACCGACCACATCGCCGGCGCGGGCATCGTGAGCACGCCCTGCCTGCCGATGCCCATGGGCTGGGTCGGGCCGCCCGGCGCCGAGCCCATGCAGACGGTCGAGCAGTTGCTGCGCCAGCCCGTGCTCACGATGAGCCCCGGCTCGCAGCCGCACGAAGCGCTGAAGAACCTGTTCCGCGCGGCCGGCATTCCGCTGGGCAAGGTGCACTGCGTGAGCTCGATCTCTGCATTGGCGCGGCTGGTGAAGGCGGGCTTCGGCAACGCGCTGGTGCCGCTGCCGCCCTGCTATGAATACGTGGCCATCGGCGACGTGCGGATCATCGAGTGCGACGCGCTCATCTCGCCGCAGCGCATCGTGGTGAGCCACCTCGAAGCCGCAGACTCCGACGCCATCCGGCTCGTGGCCGAGCTGGCCTGCCGCGCTTCCGACCAGTTCACCACGTCGGCAATCGCACCAACCTGGAGCGCATCGGCAGAGGGTTAACCCTCAAAACAGCGCATTTCGGCCCCGAAAAGGGGCCAGTAATTCTTGTGGCTGTAGCCCAGAAAAACTCGTTTGTGACAGTTCGCCCCTGCGACGGAAGATCGCGCCTTCATTTTTCGAAGGCCCGCCTGCTCTTCCGCCGCCATGAACACACCTGACCTTTCTTTCCCCGTAGCGAACGCGAACGGCCTGCTGTTCGTCGCTTCCGATGTCGAGCCGGCCGACGATGCCGACTTCAACCGCTGGTACGACCAGGAGCACGTGGAAGAGCGCGTGCGCATCCCCGGCTTTCTCTCGGGCGCGCGCTACTTCTCGCTCGAAGGCGGCCGCAAGTACCTCGGGCTGTACCGCACCGAATCGCTGGCGGTGTTCGGCTCGCCGGGCTACCGCGCCGCTTTCGAGAAGCAGACGCCGTGGTCCATCGCCAACCTCGACCGCATGCGGCAGCCGATCCGTCGCGTCTGCGCCGTGCGCGCCGTCACGGGTTTCGGCAGCGGCAGCCACGTGGTCGTGCTGCCCCTGCCGGTGGCCGCCGACGCTGAAGCGCTGGTGCAAAGCGCAGAGCGCACCGGCCTTCAGCTGAAGAAAGAGCAGGCAGGCTTCGTGCAGTCGTACCTGCTCGTGCCCGACACCGCGCTCAGCACGCCGCTGCCGCGCGAATCCACCGAAGGCCGCGTGCTGCAGCCGATGCTGGTGATCGAAACCAGCAGCGCCGACGCCGCGCGCACCGCGCGTGCCACGGCCGCCGCCGCCTTCGATGCCGACCCCGCCACAGGCTGGCTGCTCGCTCTCGGCTGGAAGCTGAGCGCGGCCGAGCTGGGCTGACCCGACTTCCATCTCTTCCCTGAACAAAGGTATTCCAATGACCGAACATGTTCTTCCCGCTGCGGCCACCGCAGCCACGCCGCCCACACCCGGTTCCAGTTCCGGGTCCGCCAAGATGGGCCGCCTGGCCATGGCCAGCTCCATCGGCACCACGCTGGAGTGGTACGACTTCACCGTCTACAACATCATGGCCGCGCTGGTCTTCAACGCGGTGTTCTTCCCGTCGTTCGACCCGCTCACCGGCACCATCCTCGCGTTCTCGACCTATGCGGTCGGCTACATCTCGCGTCCGCTGGGCGGCATGGTGTTCGGCCACCTCGGCGACCGGCTGGGCCGGCGCTTCGTGCTGGTGGCCACGCTGGTCATCATGGGTGTGTCCACTGGCCTGATGGGCCTGCTGCCCACCTATGCAACGTGGGGCATCTGGGCGCCGGTGGCACTGGTTGCGCTGCGCTTCGTGCAGGGCGTGGCGCTCGGCGGCGAATGGGCCGGCGCGGTGCTGCTGTCGATGGAACACGGCAAGCCCGACGAGCGCGGCCGCAACGCCTCGTTCACGCAGGTCGGCCCGTCGTGCGGCACGCTGATAGGCACGGGCTTCATCGCCATCGTGTCGGCCTGGCTGAGCCCGGAAGAGTTCCAGGCCTGGGGCTGGCGCCTGCCGCTGATCTCCAGCGTCGCGCTGGTGCTGTTCGGCCTGTGGCTGCGCCGCGGTGTTGACGAGACTCCCGTGTTCCGCGAGATGGAAGAGAAGAAGGCCACCGCCAAGACCCCCATCAAGGAAGTGTTCACCCAGCACTGGCGCAGCCTGCTGGTGGCCGGCGGCTCGCGCATCGGCTCCGACGTGCTGTACGCGCTGGTGGTGGTGTTCACGCTGACCTACGTGACGACGGTGCTGCACCTGTCGCGGCCGCTGGCGCTCACCGCCACGATGATCGGCGCGGCCTGCAACGCGATTGCAGTGCCGTGGTTCGGCAGCCTGTCTGACCGCATCGGCCGCCGGCCGGTCTACATTGCCGGCGCGCTGCTGGGCATGGTGTGGGCCTTCGTGTTCTTCGTGCTGATGGACAGCGTGCAACCGGTCGCCATCTGCGCGGCGGTGGTGGTGGGCCTGTTGATCCACGCAATGATGTACGGCCCGCAGGCCGCCTTCGTGACCGAGCAGTTCCCCGGCCGCGTGCGCTATGCGGGCGCCTCGCTGGCCTACACGCTGGCCGGCATCGTGGGCGGTGGCTTCGCGCCGCTGATCATCGCGAGCCTGTTCAAGTCGTGGGGCACCACCGTGGCCGTGTCGCTGTACGTGGTGGCCGCACTGGGCCTGACGCTGATCGCCCTCGTGGTGGCCCGCGAAACCGCCAAGCGCCCGCTGGAGAAGTGATGACGACGAACATGCATCATTCCCTGCGCTTCGCCTGCGAGAGTATTGCCGACGACGGCACCCGCTCCACCACCCTGCACAGCGTCGCGCCCCGCGCGCTCGTGGTGGCGGGCTGGACCGGCCGCGACATCGCTGCCATCGAGCACCACATCGAGGAGCTGGCGGCCCTCGGCGTGCCGCGCCCTTCGAGCGTGCCGCTGTACTACCGCGTCGCGGCCCAGTTGCTGACGCAATCGCCGGCCATCGAGGCGCTGGGCGACCAGAGCTCCGGCGAGGCCGAGCCCGTGTTCTTCTTCTCGCAGGGCGAGTGGTGGCTGAGCGTGGCCTCTGATCACACCGACCGGCATGTCGAGAGCTATTCGGTGGCCGTGTCGAAACAGATGTGCGCAAAGCCCGTGGCCGAGACCGCATGGCGCTGGCGCGACGTGCAGGCGCACCAGGACTCACTCGAACTGCGCTCGCGCATCTTCGAGGATGGCCGCTGGACCGACTACCAGCACGGCACGCTCGCGTCGATCCGGCCGCTGGCCGCGCTGCGCGACGGCATGCCCGGCGCAGGCAGCGCGCCCGAAGGCCTGTTCATGACCTGCGGCACGCTGGGCGCACTGCCCAACGCGAAGGGCGAAGGCATCCGGCCTGCCGGGCAGATGGAAATCGAACTGCACGACCCGAAGCTGCAGCGCCGCATCGTGCATCGCTATGCGGTGGAAGCACTACCGGTGGTGGCGTGATGAAAGACGGCTTCACCATTGCAGCCCTGCGCGAACGCATCGCGCGCGGCGAGCTGTCGCACGAGGCGCTGATCGAACAGGTGCTCGAAGCGGCCACGCAACCCGCTGCCGAGCACGTCTTCACGCGGCTCTACGCCGATGCCGCGCTCGCTACAGCCCGGCACGCCGATGCGGCGTGCAAGGCCGGCATCGAGCTCGGCCCGCTCGCCGGCCTGCCCGTGTCGGTCAAGGACCTCTACGACGTGGCCGGCGAGACCACCATGGCCGGCTCCGCCGTCTGCGCAGGCGAGCCGCCGGCCACGCGCGACGCAATCGCCGTGACGCGGCTGCGCACGCAAGGCGCTGCCATCGTCGGCAAGACCAACATGACCGAGTTCGCGTTCTCGGGCGTGGGCATCAACCCGCACTACGGCACGCCGCGCAATCCGGCCGACGCGGCCACGGCGCGCATTCCGGGTGGTTCGTCGTCGGGCGCTGCGGTGTCGGTGGCGCTCGGCCTCGCTGTCGCGGGGCTGGGCTCGGACACGGGCGGCTCCATCCGCATTCCTGCCGCGCTGTGCGGGCTCGTGGGCTTCAAGAGCACGCAGTCGCGCGTGCCGCGCACGGGTGCCTTCGAACTGGCGCGCTCGCTAGACACGGTCTGCGCCATGGCCCGCAGCGTCGAAGACTGCCTGATCGCCGATGCGGCCATTGCCGATGCACCGCTCGCGGTGCGCCGCCGCCCGCTGCAGGGCATGCGCCTTGCCGTGCCGCGCACGATGATGTTCGACGATATCGAGCCCGCAGTGGCGCACGCCTTCGACCGCGCGCTGCAGGCCCTATCGGCCGCTGGCGCGCAGATCATCGACATCACGCTGGCCGAACTCGCCGAGATCGCGACCGTCAACGCGCCCGGCGGCTTCTCGCCGGTCGAGGCCTCTGCGGTGCATCGCGAGCGCTTCGCCGCAAAGCGCAGCGGCTTCGATTCGCGCGTGGCCGCACGCATCGCGCTCGGCACTGAAGTGCGCGCCGCCGACTACATCGCCATGCAAGACCGCCGGCGCGACTGGATCGGCCGCGTCGAACGGGCCATCGAAGGCTTCGACGCCCTCGTGTGCCCGACCGTGCCGATCGTCGCGCCGCCCATTGCGGCGCTGGCGGAAGACGCCGCCTTCTTCAAGGCCAACGGCCTGCTGCTGCGCAACACCTTCGCGATCAACCTGCTCGACGGCTGCGCCTTCAGCCTGCCCTGCCATGCGCCGGGCGAACTGCCGGTGGGGCTGATGCTGGCCTCGATGCGCGGCGACGATGCGCGGCTTGCGGCCGTGGCGCTGGCTGTGGAGGCTGCGCTGTAGAAGCCCGGAACGTAAATCAGGGGCTGACGAATCTCGGGTCGAGTTGCGCCACGGCGAACTTGCGCACGTGATCGACGAAGGCGCTCACCAGCAATGACGAGCTCCGCCGCACCGGCGTGAGCACGGAAAAATCCGTCACCATTTCCGGCTCGAAGGGCAGGAAGCTCAGGCCCTGGCCGGCGTGCTCCAGCGCGGTGATCGGGTCCACCAGCGACACGCCGAGGCCGGCAGCCACCATGGCGCAAACGCCGGCCGACACCTGTGTCTCGACCTGCAGCTTGCGCTCGATGCCGTAGGACGCAAAGAGCGCGTCGACGTGCAGCCGCGACTCGATCACATGCGGATGCGAGACAAAGTGCTCGCCAGCCAGGTCTGGAGGACGGATCACCTTTTTCTTCGCGAGCCGGTGATCGCTGCGCATTACGCAAACCATCCGGGTCGCGATCAGCCGCTCACCGTGCGTGCTCGAATGGCTTACCGGCAGGATGACGAATCCGACGTCGCAGCGCTCGCCCACCACCAGGTCCACCACCGTGCGCGAGGAATGGTTGGCGAGCGACACCCGGATGTCGTTGTGCTCGGCCAGGAAGCCCGCAATTGCGCGCGGCAGGAAAGACAGCGCCAATGCCGGCGCGGCGGCAACGCGCAGCGCGCCGCGCTGCAACGACCGGATCTCCTCGGCGGTTCGCGCAATGCGCTCCATGCCGAGCAGCGAGCGCTCGACCTCCTCGTTCAGCGCCTCGGCCTCCGCGGTGGGTTGCAGGCGCCCCCGCACACGCAAAAAGAGCGGGAAGCCCACGCTTTCCTCCAGGTCGGCAATCAACCGCGTGACGGCGGGCTGCGACACGTGCAGCGACTCGGCCGCGCGTGTCACCGTTTGCCACAGCATCACGGCGCGAAAGGCCTCCAATTGACGAATCTTCATGTCGGGCACTCCATACATGAATGTTATGGCCTTCCGAAAAAAAACGATTGTTCAGCGAACGAACGCATCGTTAATCTGCGTTCTTCGAGTGAAACGAACTGCAGAACCCATTCTGGTGCGCCATAAGAGAAACGCATCACGATAGGGAAAACCCGGACTTTTTGGTGCGCAACAAAGGAAATCCCATGATGCTTCGTCCCGTTTCCGCGGCCGTGAATGCGGCGCTGTCCACCGTGCTGGCCTTCTGCGCCCTTGCCGCAGCAACCATCGCGTCAGCCCAGCAGCCGACCACGCTCTACGTCGGCTCCTACGGCGGCTCGACTGAGAAGGCCTTCAAGGAGAAGCTGATCCCCGCGTTCGAGGCCAAGCACAACGCCAGGATCGTCTACGTGTCGGGCAACTCGACAGACACACTGGCCAAGCTGCAGGCACAAAAGGGCAAGCAGGAACTCAACGTCGTGCTGCTCGACGACGGCCCGATGTACCAGGCTGTGCAGTTCGGCTTCTGCGACAAGCTGGGCAACCAGCCGGTGCTGAAAGACCTGTACCCCGTCGCACGCATGACCGACAGCGCAGTCGGCGTGGGCATCGTCGCCGCCGGCATCGCCTACAACACCGAAGCCTTCAAGAAGGCGAACCTGCCTCCGCCGGATTCGTGGGAGGTGCTCACCGACAAGCGCTTCAAGCAGAAGGTCGCGATCCCGCCGATCAGCAACACCTACGGCCTGCAGACGCTGCTGACCTTCGCCAAGCTGCGCAAGGGCGGCGACAAGAACATCGACCCGGGCTTCACGGCAATGGCGCGCGAAGTCGGGCCCAACGTGCTGGCGTGGGAACCGTCGCCGGGCAAGATGACCGAGCTGTTCCAGAACAACGACATCATGCTGGCCGTGTGGGGCAGCGGCCGCGTGCAGGCGCTGAAGGACACGGGCTTCCCGGTGCAATTCGTGATTCCGAAGGAAGGCGCGCCGGCCCTGCTGATAGCTGCCTGCCCCGTGGCGCAGAACACCGCCCCGGCGCTCTCGCAGGCCTTCGTCAACTACCTGCTGACGCCTGAAGTGCAGGCCATCCTCGCCGACACGCAGGGCTGGGGCCCGGCCAACTCGACCACCAAGCTGGCACCGGCAGTGGCGGCCAAGGTGCCGTACGGCAAGGAACAGATGGACAAGCTGCTGCCCACCGACTGGACGCTGGTCAACGAGAAGCGCGCCGAGTGGACCAACCGCTGGAACCGCACCGTCGAACGCTGAGCAAGCATGACCTTCCTTCAACTCGATCAACTCGGCAAGACCTTCGGCGACTTCCGCGCCGTGGAGAGCCTGAGCCTCCATGTCGAGCGCGGCGAGTTCATCTCGCTGCTCGGCCCCTCGGGCTGCGGCAAGACCACCACCCTGCAGATGGTGGCGGGCTTCGTCGAGCCGACGCGCGGACGCATCCGCCTGAACGGCGCCGACATCACGGCCATGCGGCCGGAGAAGCGCGGCATGGGCGTGGTGTTTCAGAGCTATGCGCTGTTTCCGCACATGACCGTGGCCGACAACATCGGCTTCGGCCTCGAGATGCGCGGCATGCGGGGCGCCGAGAAGTTGAAACGCATCGACGAGACGCTCGAGCTCGTGCGGCTGCCGGGCCTGGGCAAGCGCTATCCAAAGGAACTCTCGGGCGGCCAGCGGCAACGCGTTGCCATCGCCCGTGCGCTGGCGGTGCGCCCCGAGGTGCTGCTGCTCGACGAGCCGATGTCGAACCTCGACGCGAAGCTGCGCGAGGACATGCACGTCGAGCTGCGCGGCATCCAGCGGCACCTTGGCATCACCACGATCCTGGTCACGCACGACCAGGTCGAGGCCATGACCATGAGCGACCGCATCGCGGTCATGCACGGCGGGCGCATCGTGCAGCTCGCCACGCCCTACGAGGCGTACGAGCGACCCGAATCCGCATTCGCCTCGTCCTTCCTCGGCAAGACGAACGTGCTGAAAGGTGTCGTCGAAGCCCGCAACATGCGCTGCTGCGAAGTGCGTGTCGGCGATTCGCTGCTGCACGTGCCGCACCAGGAAAAGCCGCTTGCGCGCGAGGTCAACGTCTATGTTCGGCCCGAGAAGGTGAAGCTTGCGCCGGCCTCGGCCGCGAACGGCATTCCGGCCACCATCCGCACGAGGCTCTTCCTGGGCAACCACTGGCTGGTCGAGGTCGACAGCGCGCTCGGGCCGATGCGCGTAAGCCATCCCAACATCGGCGCGGTGCCACCGGCCGAAGGCGAAGCCGTCGCGCTGCACTGGCTGGACGACGACCTGCGCCTGCTCGACACGGAGGCCGCGAATGGCTGAGGCAGCCTCCGGGCCGCGCGCGGGTTCTGCGCCCTGGTTCCTCAGCGCGCCCGCGCTGCTGCTGTTTCTCGGGCTGCTGGTGATTCCGCTCGCGCTCACCGCGGTGTTGTCATTCCATTCGTTCGACGGCACGCGCGGTGTGCTGCCGGACTTCACCGCGCGCAACTACTTCGAAGTTTTCTCGGACCCGTACTACTACGAGATCTTCCTGCGCACGGCCGGCCTGGCGCTCGCGGTCACGCTGCTGTCGGTGCTGTTCGGCGTGCCGGAAACCATCATCCTGTCGCGCATGAAGGCGCCGTGGCGCGGCATCTTCCTGATCGTCATTCTTGGCCCGCTGCTGGTCTCGGTCGTGGTCCGCACGCTGGGCTGGGCCATCCTCATGGGCAACAACGGGCTCATCAATGCGGGCCTGCGGGCGCTCGGCCTCACGGACGAACCGGTACGCCTGCTGTTCACGATGACCGGGGTGGTCATCGCGCTCACGCACGTGCTGATGCCGTTCATGGTGATTTCGGTGTGGGCCTCGCTGCAGAAGCTCGATCCGCAGGTCGAGAACGCGGGGCTCTCCTTCGGCGCGGCGCCTTTCACGGTGTTTCGCCGGGTCATCCTGCCGCAGATCCTGCCAGGCATCCTGTCGGGCGGGATCATCGTGTTCGCGCTGGCGGCCTCGGCCTTCGCCACGCCGGCCATTCTTGGCGGGCGCCGGCTCAAGGTGGTGGCCACGGCCGCGTACGACGAGTTCCTGAGCACGCTGAACTGGCCGCTGGGCGCGTCGATCGCGATCCTGCTCCTGGTGGCCAACGTCATCGTCATCGCCGGCTTCAACCGCTGGCTCGAGCGGCGCTACGCACAGGTCTTCGAAGGCTGAGAAAAAGAGGCACGACATGCGCAAGAACGGACTGCTCTCCCTCGTCTACCACGCGATCTTCATCGCCTTCATCCTGGCGCCGCTGGTCGTAGTGGTGCTGGTGTCGTTCACAGGCAAGGGCTACATCTCGCTGCCGACCGACGGCTTCTCGCTGCGCTGGTTCCGCGCCATCGGCGGCGCCACCGAGCTGGTCAACGCGTTCTGGATCTCGCTCTGGCTCGGCCTTGCGAGCGCGACCGTCGCCGTGGTACTGGCAGTGCCGGCCGCGCTGGCGCTGGTGCGCTACCGCTTTCCGGGGCGCGGCGTGCTCGCGGCCTTCTTCATGTCGCCGCTGATGATTCCGCATGTGGTGCTGGGCGTGGCGTTCCTGCGCTTCTTCACCACGGTGGGCGTGTCGGGGTCGTTCGCGTGGCTCGCGCTGACGCACGTGGTGGTGGTCATGCCCTACGCACTGCGGCTGGTGCTGGCCTCGGCCACGGGCCTCGATCGCGATGCAGAGAAGGCCGCGCTCTCGCTCGGCGCGAACCGCATGACCGCGTTCCGCCGCATCGTGCTGCCGCTGATCCTGCCGGGCGTGGTCGGCGGCTGGATGCTCGCCTTCATCCAGAGCTTCGACGAGCTCACCATGACCGTGTTCGTCGCCACGCCGGGCACCACGACTCTGCCGGTCGCCATGTACAACCAGATCGCGCAGACCATCGACCCGCTGGTGGCGTCGGTATCGACCGTGCTCATCGCCGGCACGGTGGTGCTGATGGTGCTGCTCGACCGCCTCGTCGGTCTCGACCGCGTGCTGATCGGCAAGGGCTGAGCGCGCCCTGCCCGCCTCTGCCCATCTGCTCGCATCCGGGCATTTCTTTTTCTGCATTCCATGAACACAAGTGATTTGATCGTCGTCGGCGGCGGCCTGGTCGGCACCGCGCTGGCCTACGGCGCGGCGCGCAACGGCACTCGCGTGACCGTCCTCGACGAGGGCGACGATGCCTTTCGTGCGTCGCGCGGCAACTTCGGACTCGTATGGGTCCAGGGCAAGGGCTTCGGCATGACGCCGTATGCGCGCTGGACGATGAGGTCGGCCGCGCAATGGCCGCAGCTCGCCGAGGCACTGAATACCGACACCGGCATCGACGTGCAGCTGCGCCAGCCCGGCGGCTTTCATTTCTGCTTTTCCGACGAGGAGATGCAGGCACGCGAAGCGCGCATGCGCAGCATCAGCGACGCGCTCGACGGCAACTACTCCTTCGAAATGCTGGACCACGCATCGCTCAAGGCACGGCTGCCCGGCATCGGGCCCGCGGTCGCCGGCGCGAGCTATACGCGGATGGATGGCCACGCCAATCCGCTGAAGCTGCTGCGGGCGCTGCACGCGGCCTGCCGCCATCACGGCGTGCGCTTCGCGCAGGGCAGCCGGGCGACGCGGATCACGCCGCAGGCCGGCGGCTTCGAGATCGAGGCCGGCACGGCCACATGGCACGCGCCGCGCGTGGTGCTCGCGGCCGGCCTCGGCAACCGCGAGCTGGCGCCGCAGGTCGGCCTCTTTGCGCCAGTGCAACCCAACCGGGGCCAGGTGCTGGTCGGCGAACGCGTCGCCCGCTTTCTCGACCATCCGACCACCTACGTGCGCCAGACGGACGAAGGCACGATCCAGCTCGGCGATTCGCTCGAGGACGTCGGCCTCGACGACGGCACGACCGCCGACGTACTGAGCACCATCGCGCGTCGCGGCGTGCGCAGCTTTCCGGTGCTGGAGAGCCTGCGGCTGGTGCGCGCATGGGGCGCGCTGCGGGTGATGACGCCCGACGGCTTTCCGATCTACCAAGCATCGACGCAGTGCCCTGGCGCATTCGTCGTGACCTGTCACAGCGGCGTGACGCTGGCCGCCAACCATGCGTTCTCCATCGCGCCGTGGATCGCCGGCAGCGCCGGGGACGGCGCACCGGCCGGCATCGAATCTTTCAGCGGTGACCGCTTCCTCAACGGCAACGAGACCTTCCAACATGCCCACTAACATCCGCTTTCGCTCCCTGGTTCCGGCCGATGCTTCGCCGCGCGGCGAGCCGATGGTCAACCTGTTTTTCGATGGCCGTGGCCTGCAGGCTCCGGCCGGTTGCAGCGTGGCCGCGGCCCTGCTCGCCAACGGTGTCTCTACCTTCCGCACCACGCCCGTGAGCGGGGCGCCGCGCGCGCCCTACTGCATGATGGGCGCGTGCTTCGATTGCCTGGTCGATATCGACGGCCAGCCCAACCGGCAGAGCTGCCTCGTCGCGGTGGCCGAAGGCATGCAGGTAAAGACGCAGGCCGGCCTGCGTTCCTTCGACGGCGCTGATGCCGTGATAGCCGAAGAGGCCGCGCATGTCGAATGAACGTTGCGACATCGCCATCGTTGGCGCCGGACCGGCCGGCATGTCGGCCGCCATCGTTGCCGCGCGGCTCGGCGCCAGCGTCGTCGTGCTCGACGAGCAACGCGGTGCGGGCGGGCAGATCTATCGCTCCATCACCGACGCGCCGGCGCGCCGGGTCGACCTGCTCGGGCCGGACTACGCCGCCGGCCGCTCGCTCGCCGATGCCTTCGCTGCAAGCGGCGCCCGGCACCTGACCAACGCCGCCGTCTGGCAGGTGACGCCCGAAGGCGCTGTGCATTACCTGCGCGACGGCGCGACCTCAACGCTGCAGGCCGGACGCGTCGTGCTCTGCTCGGGCGCCATGGAGCGTCCGTTCCCGATCCCGGGCTGGACGCTGCCGGGCGTGCTCACCGCTGGCGCTGCGCAAATCCTGCTGAAGAGCGCCGACGTGGTGCCGGCCGAGCCCGTCGTGCTCGCGGGCTGCGGACCGCTGCTCTACCTGCTCGGCTGGCAGTACGTGCGCGCGGGCGTGCCAATTCGCGCGCTGGTCGACACGACGTCGATGGAAGACTACCGCCGCGCGCTCTCGCACCTCGGCGGCGCGCTGGCCGGCTGGCGCTACCTGAAGAAAGGGCTGTCGCTCATGCGTGTGCTGAAGCGCGCCGGTGTGCCCTTCCACACCGGTGCCGAGAACCTCGCAGCGGAAGGCGATGACGGCGTGGAGGCGCTGCGCTTCACGGCCGGCGGCAAGGCGCATCGCATCGAAACCTCGACCCTTCTGTTGCACCACGGCGTGGTGCCGAACACGCAATTCACCTGGTCGCTGCGGGCCGGGCACACCTGGAACGACGCGCAACTGTGCTGGCGGCCCGAGGCGGATGCCTGGGGTGCGCTCGACGTGCCCGGCATCCACGTCGCCGGCGATGGCCTCGGCATCGGTGGTGCGCTGGCGGCGGCGCAGCAGGGCGAGCTTGCGGCGCTCGGCGCGATGCACGGGCTCGGCCGGATCACCACCGCGGAGCGCGACAAGCTTGCCGAGCCGCTTCGCGCGGCGCTGCGCGAGCACCTGCGCATCCGCCCCTTCCTCGATGCGCTGTACCGGCCCAAGAAGGCCAACCGCATTCCGGCAGACGACGTGATCGTGTGCCGCTGCGAGGAAGTCGCTGCCGGCGCCATCCGGCATTTCGTGGCGCTCGGCTGCGACGGACCGAACCAGGCGAAGGCCTTCGGGCGTTGCGGCATGGGCCCGTGCCAGGGGCGCCAGTGCGGCCTGACCGTGACTGAGCTGATCGCGGACGCGCGCGGCGTGACGCCGGCCGAAGTGGGCTACTACCGCATCCGGCCGCCGATCAAGCCGATCTCGCTGGGCGAGCTCGCGGGCGCGGAATGAAGCGATCGGCGGATGTGATCGTCGTTGGCGGCGGCCTGCACGGCCTGTCGAGCGCGCTGCATCTTGCGCAGCGCGGGCTGGCGGTCATCGTGCTCGAGGCCGAGTTCTGTGGCCGCCATGCTTCCGGCGTGAACGCGGGCGGCGTGCGAACCCTCGGGCGCCACGTCGCCGAGATTCCGCTCGCGCTGGCGTCGCGAACAATGTGGCACCGGCTGGCCGAACTCGTCGGCGATGACGCGGGTTTTGCGCCCAGCGGCCAATTGAAGGTTGCCGAGACCGATGAGGAACTGCAGACGCTGCGCGACACCGTTGCGCGTCTGCATTCGCTTGGCTTCGGCCATGAAGAACTCGTCGACGCCAAACAGGTGCGCGAACTCGTGCCCGCCATTGCGCCGCACGTCGTCGGCGGCATCTGGGTGCGCGATGACGGCCATGCCTTGCCGTACCGCGCCGTCACCGCATTCCGGCTGGCATCCCAGCGCGCCGGCGCAGAAGTGCACGAGGAGACGCGCGTCGAACGCATCGACCATCGCGCCGGCCGCTGGCACGTGGCAACCACGCGTGGCAGCTTCGATGCCACCCATCTGGTCAACGCCGCCGGTGCCTGGGCCGGCACGCTGGCCGCGCAGGCCGGTGACCCGGTGCCGGTCGAAGGGGGCGGGCTGATGCTCATGATCACGCACCGTGCACCGCCCTTCGTCACGCCGGTGCTCGGCGCGACCGGCCGGCCGCTGTCCTTCAAGCAGTTCGCGAACGGCACGGTGCTGATCGGCGGTGGGCTGCGCTGCACCGCGGACCTCGACGCGCGGCATGGCATCGTCGACATGCCGAAGCTCGCCCGCAGCGCGCGCACGGTGACCGACTTGTTCCCGCACCTGAAGCCGCTGGGCGTCAACCGCGCCTGGGCCGGCGTCGAGGCCTTCATGCCCGACGGTATTCCCGTGATCGGCCCGAGCCGCGCGGCGCCGAACCTCGTGCATGCCTTCGGCTTTTCTGCGCACGGCTTCGAGCTCGGGCCGATCGGCGGGCAGATCGTTGCCGAGCTCGTGACCGAAGGCCGCAGCACGCTGCCCATCGAAGCCTTTGCCGTCGACCGCTTCGCGCGTCGAGCGGCCGCAACTTTTCAACCACTCCAGCAAGGACAACCATCATGAGCGACATCCAGCGCTACGACTCCAACGCACGCCTTTCCCGCATCGTCGTGCACAACTCGGTGGTCTACGTCGCAGGCGTCACCGCGAACGACCGCAGCGGCGACGCCCAGGCGCAGGCCGCGGACATCCTCGCCAAGATCGACGGCTACCTTGCGAGCGTCGGCACGAACAAGTCGCGCCTGTTGTCGGTGCAGATCTGGCTGCAGGACATCGACCGAGATTTCGCCGGCCTGAACGCCGCCTGGGCAGAGTGGATTCCCGCCGATGCCATGCCCACACGGGCCACCTGCGAGGCCAG
Source organism: Variovorax sp. YR634 (assembly GCF_900106655.1). Lineage (NCBI taxonomy): Bacteria > Pseudomonadati > Pseudomonadota > Betaproteobacteria > Burkholderiales > Comamonadaceae > Variovorax > Variovorax sp. YR634. The sequence continues at coordinate 504,823 of NZ_FNOL01000001.1, read as the reverse complement.
GCTGGCAGCGCCCGACCTGCGCGTCGAGATCATCGTGACGGCGGCGCTGTAGGGCGTCGCGTCAGGGCGCTTCGCACTCGTCGATGAAGTTCTCGAGCAGCTTCTTGAGCTGGCTGGTCTTGCGCGGCCCCAGCGCTTCTTCGATGACATCGTGGTGCGCGTCCACGCTTTTCTTCAGGCGCGAGACCGTTTCCAGGCCCAGGTCGCTGATGTAGACCAGCACCCTGCGGCTGTCGGTGGCGTCGGCTGCGCGCTGCACCAGCCCGCGGCTCACCAGCTTGTCGATGTTCTTGGTCAGCGCCGGATGGTTAAGCAGCACGGTTTCCGCCAGGTCGCCCATGGAACGCCCCTGCTCGTCGGCCAGCACCTGCAGGATGCGCCAGTGCTCTTCCGTCACCTCTTCCGCGGCGATGGATTGGGCCAGGCCGATGCGCATGCGCCGGTTGGCGGAGGCCAGCAGGTAGGCCAGGTACTGGGAAATGTCTTGCTCGGGCATGGGCGGCGGGGCGGTCTGCGTCGGAATCGGATGCGGGTGAGTCTACGCAGAATCGTTTGCCTTGGAAAGTATTGGCGCGATTTTTGCAGCATGCTCAGCCCCAGTCGCCGTCCTTCCATCCTCCGCACCGGTCACTCGTCCCATGCCCGCCCTCTCATCGAACAGGATTGCGGCCCGCGCGCAACGGCCGCGGCCCCTGCTTGCGCGCCAGGAACTCAACATCGCGCTGTGCGTGCCGCTGGGCGGCACGGCCGGCATATGGGCTCCCTCTTCCCTCGCCTGCGCCAAGCTGGCGCAGGCCGAGCTCAACCGCGACGCGGGCATCGGGGGCCGCTCATGCCGGCTGCTGACCGTCAATGCCGCGGGCGATTCGGCCGACATCGAAGCCACGCTGACCGAACTGGTGCAGGCCGGCGACATCGACGCCATCATCGGCATGCACACCAGCGCCGTGCGCCATCGCATCCTGCGCGCCGTGGGGGGGCAGATCCCGATCGTCTATACGCCGCTGTACGAAGGCGGGGAATCCACGCCAGGTGTCTTCGCGATCGGCGAGACCGCCGCACGCCAGCTGCAGCCGGCGATCGGCTGGCTGGGCCGCCACAAGCACCCGCGGCGCTGGTTCGCGGTCGGCAACGACTACATCTGGCCGCACGTCTCGCACCGGATGGCGCGCGGCTACATCGCGCAAGCCGGCGGCGAGCTGGTCGGAGAGACGTACGTTCCCTTCGGAACCACGGATTTCTCGCAGGTGCTCGACGCGCTCCACAAGGGCAGCGTCGACGCCGTCCTGCTCTCGCTCATCGGGCAGGATGCCATCGAGTTCAACCGGGCCTTCGGCCGCACGAGCCTGTCGCGCGCCATGCTGCGGCTTTCCTGCGCCATCGGGGAGAACGAACTCCTGGGCATCGGCGCCGACAACGCGGAAGACCTCTACATGGCCTGCGGCTACTTCGCCACGCTCGACACGGAGGCCAACCTGGCCTTCAAGGAGCGCTACCACGCGCATTTCGGCGAGCGCGCGCCGACCCTCAACACCTTCGGCCAGTCGACCTACGAGGGCATGCATTTCCTGGGCGCGCTGTTCGCCGGGAGCAGGCAGCCCATGGCCTGCCTGGAACACCTGGGCGGCACGCCGATCCACTACCGCAGCGCGCGGGAAGCCGACTACCAGGGCGGTGGAGTGAACCGCACGCCGATCTATCTGGCCCGGGCCGAAGGCAATGCGTTTCGCGTCATCACGCGACTTTGAGTGAGCTGAGAGCGGTTGTGTTTTATTTTCCAAGGAAAATAAAATCCTTGACTTGGAAAATATCGGCACACAGAATAAAGCCGTGACGAGCCTGTAGGCGCCCGCTGTTTCGCACGGTGCGGCAAGGCCGACGCAACGCCGATCCGGCCGCCTCTTCGGGGCTGCCGGCGCCCACTCAACGAAGAACGCGGAGTCCGCTCATGGCCATCAAGCGCCCCACCCTCGACCAGCTGCAGGACGTTGCCCTGGGCCTGGGCATCCATCTGTCCGAAGCGCAGGCCAGCAGCTACAACGCGCTGTTGCAGGCCAACTTCGACGCCTACGACGCGGTCGACGCGATGCCCGACTACCTGCCTGTCGTGAGCTATGCGCGCACGCCCGGCTACCGTCCCCTGGGCGAAGAAAACAAGTACGGCGCCTGGTACGTCAAGACCACGATCAAGGGCAAGGCCGAGGGCAAGCTCGCCGGCAAGACCGTGGTGCTCAAGGACAACGTCTGCCTCGCCGGCGTGCCGATGATGAACGGCGCCTCCACGCTCGAAGGCTATGTGCCGAACGTCGACGCCACCGTCGTCACCCGGCTGCTCGATGCCGGCGCCACGGTGGTGGGCAAGTCGGTCTGCGAATACTTCTGCTTCTCGGGCGGCTCGCACACCAGTGCCTCCGGGCCGGTCCACAACCCGCACCGCATGGGCTACTCGGCCGGAGGCTCCTCGTCGGGCAGCGCAGCGCTGGTGGCCGCGGGCGAGGTCGACCTCGCGATCGGCGGCGACCAGGGTGGCTCCATCCGCATGCCGGCGTCCTACTGCGGCATCTACGGCATGAAGGCCACCCACGGCCTGGTGCCCTACACCGGCGTGATGCCGATCGAACTCACCATCGACCACACCGGCCCGATGACGGCCAACGTGACCGACAACGCGCTGATGCTCGAGGTGCTGGCCGGCCCCGACGGACTCGACCCCCGCCAGCATGCGGGCCAGGTCGCCAAGCCCTACAGCGAGCTCATGAAGGACGGCGTGCGCGGCCTGCGCATCGGCATCGTCAAGGAAGGCTTCGGCTGGCCCCAGTCGGACCCCGCCGTCGGTGCCAAGGTGCGCAAGGCGGCCGAGGTGTTCACCCGGCTGGGCGCGATCGTCAGCGAGGTGTCGGTCCCCATGCACTCGGTCGGCCCGGCGATCTGGCTGCCGATTGCCGCCGAGGGCGCCACCCAGCAGATGATGAAAGACAACGGCCACGGCTTCAACTGGAAGGGGCTCTACGTCACCAGCATGGTCGACTTCCACGCCGGCTGGAAGCACCGCGCCGACGAGCTCTCCGAAACGCTCAAGCTCACCATGGTGCTGGGCGAGTATTTCATCAAGCACTACCGCGGCCACTACTACGCCAAGGCGCAGAACCTGGCCCGCCAGCTGACCGCGGCCTACGACAGCGCCCTGTCCGATGTCGATCTGCTGCTGATGCCCACGCTGCCGATCACGGCCACGCCGCTGCCGGCGCCGGGCGCCAGCATCGAGGAGGTGGTCACGCGCGCCTTCGAGGTGCTGCCCAACACCTGCCCCTTCGACGTCACCGGCCATCCCTCGATGAGCGTGCCCTGCGGGCTGATCGACGGCCTGCCGGTCGGGATGATGCTCACCGGCCGCTGCTACGACGAGGCCACCATCTACCGCGCCGCCTATGCCTTCGAGCAGGCCGGCGACTGGAAAGCCATCTGACGCTTTCGCCCGCTTTCTTCTGTTCCTGCCCTTCCCGACAACACAGTGGCGGCTGCGCCCGCCGAGCAACGAGGAGTTAGTTCCATGGATCGTCGTTCCTTCATCCAGTCTTCGGCCGCTGCCCTGGCGGGCACCGCGGTGCCGCTGTTTCCGATGGCAGCCATGGCCGCCGACGAGATCGTCGTCGGCAGCATCGTCGACATGTCGGGCGGGCTGGACATCTACGGCAAGCCGATGGCCGACTGCATGACGCTCGCGGTCGAGGAGCAGAACGCCGCCGGCGGCCTGCTGGGCAAGAAGATCAGGCTGGCCACCTACGACCCGCAGTCGAACATGCAGCTCTATGCGCAGTTCGCGCAGCAATCAGCGCTGAAGGACAAGTCGACGGTCGTGATGGGCGGCATCACCTCGGCCTCGCGCGAGGTGATCCGGCCGGTGCTCACGCGCAACAAGACGCTGTACTTCTACAACACGCAGTACGAAGGAGGCGTGTGCGACCGCAACACCTTCTGCACCGGCGTCACGCCCGGCCAGACCGTCGCCAAGCTCATACCCTACGCGATGAAGAAGTGGGGCAAGAAGGTCTACGTGGTGGCGGCCGACTACAACTACGGCCAGATCACGTCGCAATGGGTCAAGAAGTTCGTGCAGGAGAACGGCGGCTCGGTCGCCTCCATCGACTTCTTCCCGCTCGACGTGACCAACTTCGGCCCGACCATCTCGAAGATCGAGGCGGCCAAGCCCGACATGATCGTCTCGGCGCTGGTCGGCGGCGCGCACATCTCCTTCTACCGCCAGTGGGCAGCCGCGGGCCTGACGAAGAAGATCCCGCTCGCGTCCACGACGTTTGCGGGCGGCAATGAGCACATCGTGCTGTCGCAGGCCGAGGCCGACGGCTTTCTCATCTCCTACAACTACTTCCAGAACCTCGACACGCCGCAGAACAAGGCCTTCAAGGAGCGCTTCTACAAGCGCTTCGGCGCCGACTATCCCAACATCACCGAACTCGCGATGGGTACCTACCAGGGCTTCAAGCTCTGGGCCGAGGGCGTGAAGAAGGCCGGTTCGCTGGACCGCGAGAAGATGATCGCCGCCCTGGAGACCGGCATCAGCATCGATGGCCCGAGCGGCAAGGTCTCGCTCGACCCGGCAACCCACCACTGCGTGCTGAACGTGAGCATCGCGGAGGTGCGCAACAAGCAGCTCAACATCGTCGAGACCTTCCAGCAGCAGCCCCCGGTGGACACCAGCGCGGTCTGCAACCTCGTGAAGAACCCGAAGGACAACCAGCAGTACGTGATCAAGGTCTGAAGGCAAGGCACCGGCATGGATCTCGCACTCGTCGTTCTCATCCAAGTGCTCTACGCGGTGGCGAGCCTGGTCATCGTCTCGGCCGGGCTGGCCGTCATCTTCGGGATGATGAAGGTCATCAACCTCGCGCACGGCGAGTTCATGATGCTCGGTGCCTATGCCGTCATCGCGGCGCTCAAGATCGGTATCAACCTGTGGATCGCGATGTTCATCGTCGCGCCGATCGCGGTGGGCCTGGTCGGCGTGGTGCTGGAGCGGCTGGTCATCCGCCGCCTCTACGGCCGCATGGTCGACACCATGCTGGCCACCTGGGGGCTGTCGCTGCTGCTGGTGGGCATCGTCACCTCGGTGGCGGGCAACACCACGGCTGGCGTCTCGGCGCCGCTGGGCAGTTTCTCCGTCGGCGCCTACTCGGTCAGCGGCTACACGCTGGTGATCATCGCGGTTGCCGTGGTGCTGTCGCTCGCGATCCGCTTCGTGCTCACGCGCACGCAGCTGGGCCTGATCGCACGCGGCACCATGCAGAAGCCCGACATGGCGAACGCACTCGGCATCAGCCCGAGCCGCGTGTACTCGGTCACCTTCGCGGTGGGCGCCGCGCTCTCCGGCCTGGCCGGCGGGCTGCTCGCGCCGCTGACGGGCGTGGTGCCGACCATGGGCGCCGCCTTCGTGGCCAAGGCCTTCATCACCGTGATCGGCGGCGGGCCGGCCATCCTGGCAGGCCTGATCGGCGCATCGGCGCTGTTCGGCGCCATCAACCAGCTCGCGACCTTCGTGACCACGCCGGTGCTGGGCGAGGTGGCGCTGCTCGTGGCCGCGATCGTGATGCTGCGGCTGCTGCCGCAAGGCATCACCGGGCGTTTCTTCAAGGGGTCCCTGTGAATCGTTTTGCCAAGTCCTGGGCCAGCGCGGCGATCAGCCTGGCCGTTGGCGTCGCGCTGCTCTTCGGCCTGCCCGGCGTGATGGACGACTACACGCTGATCGAAGTCACGATCTACGCCGTCATGTCGATCCTCGGCGTGAGCCTGGCCTTCATCTGGGGCTTCGGCGGCATCCTGTGCTTCGGGCAGGCAGCCTTCTTCGGGCTCGGCTCGTACACCTACGCGATCGCGATGATGAACATGGGCGACAGCACCGTGCCCTTCCTGCTCGCGATCGTGGTCCCCGCGCTGTTCGCCGCGCTGCTGGGCTACGTGATCTTCTACGGCCGGCTGTCGGACGTGTACATGGGCGTCATCACCCTCACCGTCACGCTGATCCTGTTCAACCTGATCAACTCGACCGCCGGGCCGGAGTGGCGCATCGGCAGCGCGCCGCTGGGCGGCTTCAACGGCATCCCGGCGATACCGACGCTCAACTGGCCCGGGCAGCAGGACGAGGTGCTCACGCCGAAGGACCTGTTCTACGTCACCTTCAGCTGCCTGCTGCTGGTCTACCTGGGGCTGCGCGTGCTGATCAGCTCGAAGATCGGCCGCGTGATCGTCGCGGCCAAGGAGAACGAGCAGCGCGTGCTGCTGCTGGGCTACGACGCGCGCGCCTACAAGCTCTTCAGCTTCACGCTGGGCGGCGCCATCGCGGGCCTGGCGGGCTGCCTGTTCGCGAACTGGGGCGCGTTCACGAGCCCCACCATCTTCGGCCTCGGGCAGTCGGCGCAGATCATCATCTGGGTCATCGTCGGCGGCCTGGGCACACTGGTCGGGCCGATCGTCGGCTGCATCGCCATCCAGTGGCTCACCTCGCAGATCGGTACGCAGCAGACCTTCAATTCCAACCTGGTGCTCGGCGGCATCCTGGTGGTCTTCGTGCTGCTGGTGCCGCGCGGCATCGTGCCGACCCTCGGCGACCTGATCGACATGGCGTGGCGGCGCCTGCGCAAGACGCCGGCCCATGCCCCGAAGGCGGCCTCGCCCGCGGCAGTCCCCAAGGCCCCGGTCGAAGCGCCGCACGCGCTGGCCGCAACGGAGACGGCCCCATGACGACACCCCTGATCGAGACCCGCAACCTCAACGTGCGCTTCGGCGGCGTGCACGCCACGCGCGACGTGAACTTCACGCTGGCCGAGGCCGAGCTGCGCTGCGTGATCGGCCCGAACGGCGCCGGCAAGAGCACCTTCTTCAAGCTGCTGACCGGCCAGGTCAAGCCGACCTCGGGCCAGATCCTGTTCCGCGGCCAGGACATCTCGAAGATGCAGCCGCACGACCCGGGCCGCCTGGGCATCGGCATCAAGACCCAGGTGCCGAGCCTGTTCAACGGGCTGAGCGTGTGGGAGAACGTGTGGCTCTCGGCGCGGCGCCTGAACAGCACCGCGCAGGCCGACCGCATCACTCGTGAGACGCTCGAACGCGTGGGCATGCATGCCTACCGCGACGTCACGGCCGGGCTGCTGGCGCACGGCATGCGGCAGTGGGTCGAGATCGGCGTGGTGATCGCGGCCGATCCGCCGCTGATCCTGCTCGACGAACCGGCCGCCGGCATGAGCGACGCCGAGGTGGCGCGCACGGCCGAACTCATTCTGGAAATCAACCGCCAGCATGCGCTGGTGGTGGTGGAACACGACATGAACTTCATCCGCATGATCGCCAGGAAGGTCACCGTGCTGCACCAGGGCGCCGTGATCAAGGAGGACACGCCGGACCGCATCATGAGCGACCCGCTGATCCAGCAGATCTACCTCGGCAAGAAGCCGCACTGACCCCGAAGGCGCACCACAACATGCTGGACGTATCGGGGCTTCACGCAGGCTACGGGGCCATCCCCGTGCTGCACGACATCTCGCTGAAGATCGCACAAGGCGAATCGGTCGGCATCCTCGGCCACAACGGCATGGGCAAGACCACCATGCTGCGCACGCTGATCGGCGCGCTGCGTGCCACATCGGGCACCGTGCGCTTCGGCGATGCCGACGTCACGCGCCTTGCGCCACATGCGCGAGCCCGCCTGGGCATGGCCTACGTGCCGCAGGGGCGCGAGATCTTTCCGACGCTGAGCGCAATGGACAACCTGCGCATGGGCCTGGTGAAGACCGGCGAGCGCACGCTGCACACCATCGAGGCGCTGCTGGAGGACTTTCCGCGCCTCAAGCCGCTGCTCGAACGGCCCGGCGGTTCGCTCTCGGGCGGCGAGCAGCAACTGTTGGCGCTGGCCCGCGCACTGGCCGGAAAGCCCACGCTGCTGCTGCTCGACGAGCCCACCGAAGGCATCCAGCCTTCGATCATCGAGGAGATCGCCGAAACGCTGGCGGCGCTGCGCGACCGCATGAAGCTCACGATCGTGCTGGTGGAGCAGAACCTCGAATTCATCGCCGCCGTGTCGCAGCGAGTGCTCGTCATCAAGCGCGGCCAGATCGGCGGGGAGATCCCGCGCGAGCACCTCGGCGATTTCGAAATCATGAGTCAATACACAGGAGTCCATGGATGAGCAACGAACTGCATTACCTCGAGCTGGTGGACATCGGCCAGCGCATCCAGCGCAAGGAGCTCTCGCCGGTCGAGGTCACGCAAGCGCAGCTCGACCGCATCGGCAAGGTCGACGGCGCGCTGAAAAGCTATGCGATCGTGACGGCCGAACAGGCGCTGGCCGAAGCGCGCCGCGCCGAGGCCGAGATCGCAAAGGGCCAGGTCCGCGGGCCGCTGCATGGCGTGCCCATCGCGGTAAAGGATCTGTGCTGGACCGAAGGCGTGGCCACCGCCGCCGGCATGACGCTCTACCGGGACTTCGTGCCCACCGAAGACGGCACGGCCGTGCGCAAGCTGCGCGAGGCCGGCGCCGTGATCCTCGGCAAGCTGCAGCTCACCGAGAGCGCATATGCCGACCACCACCCCACAGTCACGCCGCCGGTCAATCCGTGGAATGCGGCGCACTGGTCGGGTGCGTCATCGAGCGGCTCGGGCGTCGCGACCGCGGCGGGGCTTTGCTATAGCTCGCTGGGCACCGACACGGGCGGCTCGATCCGCTTCCCCAGCGCCGCCAACGGGCTCACCGGCCTCAAGCCGACCTGGGGCCGCGTGAGCCGCTACGGTGCCTTCGAGCTGGCCGCGACACTCGACCACATCGGCCCGATGACGCGCAGCGCCGCCGATGCGGGCGCGATGCTCGGCGCCATCGCGGGCGCCGACCCCAAGGACCCGACCGCGAGCCTGGCGGCCGTGCCCAACTACCTGGCGGGCATGCAGCGGGGCCTGCGCGGCTTGCGCGTGGGCATCGATGCGCGCTGGAATGGCGAGGGCGTCGATGCGCAGACCCTGAAGGTGATGGAAGGCGCGCTCGCGGCCGTGCGCGAGCTGGGCGCCGAGGTGCGCGAAGTTGCCTTCCCCGACCCGGCGCAGGTCATCGCCGACTGGTTTCCGCTCTGCGGCATCGAGGCGGCCGTGGTGCACGAGTCGACCTACCCCGCACGCAAGGACATGTACGGCCCGGCCCTGTCCGGCCTGCTCGACCTCGGCCGCGCGCAGAGCGGCATGGACTACCAGAAGATCGTGCTGAACCGCCATGCCTTCAGCGGCCGGGTGCGGGCGATGTTCGAGGGCATCGACCTGCTGCTGGTGCCGGCCCACGGCGTGGCGTCGCCCACGCTCGCGCGCATGGCCACCTTCGGCGAGGACGCCGCGCTGATGTCCGCCATGCTGCGCTACACCTGCCCCTTCGACATGAGCGGCAGCCCCACGATCACGCTGCCGGGCGGCTTCACCGAGGCCGGCACGCCGGTTGCCTTCCAGTTCGTCGCCCGCCATTTCGAGGAAGAACTGCTTGTGCGCGCGGGCTGGGCCTTTCAGCAGGCGACCGACTGGCACCAGCGGCATCCGGCGCTTTGAAGGCGTACGACACGATCATCGTTGGCGCCGGCACCGCAGGCTGCGTGCTGGCGAACCGGCTGTCGGCCGATCCGGCCCGCAAGGTGCTGCTGCTCGAGGCGGGCAGGGCCCCGCCCCGCGCCTCCAGCATTCCGGCGCTGTGGTCGTCGATGCTGAACACCGAGGTGGACTGGAGCTTTCATACCGAGCCGCAGCCGGGTTGCAAGGGAAGGCGCCTGTACTGGCCCAGAGGCAGGATGGTCGGTGGATCGGGCGCCCTGAACGCGATGATCTACATGCGCGGCGTGCCCTCCGACTACGACCGCTGGGCAGCGGCCGGATGCAACGGGTGGAGCTGGAAAGAGGTACTGCCGTTCTTCAAGCGGTCCGAGCAGAACCTTCGGCTTGGCGCTTCGCCCCTGCACGGCAGCAAAGGGGAGCTGGTCGTCTCCGACATCGCGCACGTCGACGCGGTGGAACGCCTCTGGCTGCAGGCCGCGCAGGCAGCCGGCTTGCCGGCGAACGAAGATTTCAATGGCCCGCGCCAGGAAGGCGTCGGGCTGTTCCAGGCCACGGTGAAGGACGGCGCGCGCTTCGGCACCGGCAGTGCGTTCCTGGCGCCCGCGCTGGCGCGTCCCAACCTGTCCCTGCACACCGGCGTGACGCTCCTGCGCCTGATCTTCGAAGGTACGCGCGCGACCGGCGTGGAGTTTCTTCACAACGGGATTCACGGACGCGTCACCGCCTCTTCCGAGGTGGTGCTCTGTACAGGCGCCGTGGGCTCGCCTCACCTGCTGCTGAACTCGGGCATCGGTGCGGCCGACGAGCTTTCCCGCGTCGGCATACGCCCGCTGATCGACCTGCCCGGCGTCGGCAAGAACCTGCAGGACCACGTCAATGCCTCCATCACCTGTGCCACGCACGAGCGGTTCGGCATCGCACAGGCTGCGGACGAGGAAGCGGCGCTTCACATGAAGCTGTGGGAGCAAGACCGCAGCGGACCGCTCGCCTCGAACTGGTCTTCATGCGGGGGCTTCGCGCGCGTCGAACCCGGCACCGGCGACCCCGACCTTCAGCTCTATTGCATCCCCAGCGCCAACCGCGACCACAACCGCCATCTCTCGGCAAGCCCGGGCATCACGCTTTTCTCGGTCCTGCAGCGACCGCGGAGCCATGGCGAGCTGCGCCTGCGTTCCGCCGATCCGCTCGAGGCGCCGGCCATCGACCCTCGGTACTTCAGCGACGCGCAGGGCAGCGACCTGCAGCTTCTGGTGGAAGGCATCCGCCTGAACCGGGAGATCTTGCGCCAGGCGCCCATCGCCGAACACCTCGGCGATGAGATTTCAGCCAGTGCGGGCGCAGTCACCGATGCGCAGCTGCGCGATTTCGTTCGCGGCCACGCATCCACCCTGTATCACCCGACCAGCACCTGCAAGATGGGCATCGACGGCCTGGCAGTCGTGGACCCGACGTTGAAGGTTCATGGCATCGAAGGCCTCTATGTGGCCGATGCCTCGGTGTTCCCTTGCATGGTTTCGGGCAACACGAATGCACCGACGGTGATGGTGGCGGAGCGTGCGGCGCACTTCATCGCCCCCTGAGCCGCCCGTTACCGGCTCAAGGCGATAAGGCTCCACACGATCGCCACGAGCTGGGCGAGGTTGATCAGGATTGCGGTGATGTGGGTCCTGCGGAATCCCGGGATCGCATCCATGTAGTTGGACTGGATCTGCGCCCCGAGCGCGTCCATCTTGGGAATGACCTTCTTGCGCAGCGCGACGGCAATCAACGCCAGCGCCGCAGCACCCACCGCGAGCCCCGGGCGACCCGCAAATGCAAAGCTGACGGCCGTTGCAGCCGCGGTAACGAATGCGGCGCGGTAGTAGATGTTGAAGAAGCCACGCACAAAGCGGGCGTCGAGCGGCGTGTCGTGCTTCAGCACCAGGAGCGGGATGGAACCCATGATGAAGTAAGCCGTCGTGACGAGAAGTGCCACCGTGAAGAACAGGGCGGCAAACATGGCAGCAGACATCTTGGTTTTCCTCCACGCCATGGGGCTTGGGACGACCGGCACATTATGGGCATTGGCCCGCTGCCGTCCACTGGTGGCTGCCCTGCCCCGGGGTCATCGGCTATCGTCCTGTTCATGTCGCTCGCGCAACCCTCACTCACCGGCCCCCGCCTTCTGCTGCGCCCGCTGCTTGCTTCCGACGCGGCGGCGCTCGTCGAGGCAGCCTCCGACGGCGAACTCTGGAGCCTGCCGTTCACCGTCGTGCCCTCGGCCGAAACCGTCGATGCCTACATCGGCAACGCCCTCGCCGGCCGGGACGCCGGCACCGTGATGCCCTTCGCCACCGTGCTGCGCGAGACCGGCAAGGTCATCGGCTCCACGCGCTTCTGGAAAATCGACCGCATCAACCGCAAGCTGGAAATCGGCAGCACCTGGATCGCGGCCTCATGGCAGAAGACCTTCGTCAACACCGAGGCCAAACTGCTGATGCTGCGCTACGCTTTCGAAGAACTGCAATGCGTGCGCGTACAGCTCACCACCGACGAGATCAATGCCAAGTCGCGCGCGGCCATCCTTCGGCTCGGTGCGAAGCAGGAAGGCGTCGTGCGCAACGAACGCATCATGCCGGACGGCCGCAAGCGCAATTCGGTGCGCTTCAGCATCATCGACGACGAGTGGCCGGCGGTAAAACAGCAACTGGAAGCGCGGCTTGGCGCAACGGAGGAACCCAGAGGATGAGTCATTCGGTCATACCCACATCGGAAGAGCACTTCGAAGGCTTGCACCGTGCAGTCGACATCGTCGCGCGCGAACACAAGTACCTGGCACTGATCGAGGCGCCGCCGCTCGAACAATCGATCGCCTTCTATCGCGACGTGCTGGCCAACGATTTCCCGCATTTCGTGGCCTTGCATGGCCGGGCCGTGGTCGGCTGGTGTGACGTCGCGCCGGTCTTCGGGCATTCGAGGGCGCACATCGGCGTGCTCGGCATCGCGCTGCTGCCCGAGGCGCGGCACAAGGGGCTCGGCGCCGCGCTGCTGCAGGCCGCCATCGACAAGTCATGGGCACGCGGACTGACGCGCATCGCGCTGTCGGTGCGCACCGACAACCTCAACGCCAAGGCGCTGTACGAAAGATTCGGGTTCGAGCTCGAAGGCACGTACCGCCGCGCCAACCTGATCGACGGCGTGTATTACGACGCCCACGCCATGGCCCTGCTTCGCTAGACTGGACAGCGGCGTCGAACGGAGAGTGCCCATGTGCCGCAGCATCAAGACCCTCTACAACTTCGAGCCGCCGGCCACCGAGCAGGAGATCCGCGCCGCCGCGCTGCAGTTCGTGCGCAAGCTCAGCGGCTTCAGCGTGCCGTCCAGGGCCAACGAGGAAGCCTTTGAACGCGCGGTCGATGAGGTGGCCGCCACCGCGGCGCGGCTGATCGACTCGCTGGTCACCACGGCCGAGCCGCGCGATCGGGCCATCGAAGCCGAGCGCGCCAAGGCCCGCGCCGCCGTGCGCTTCGGCAGCAGCACCGCCGGATAACCTGCCGCCAGCGTCGCGGCATCGCCTTTGATATGGTGCTCTCCAGCACCACCATGCGAATTCCGAGCGTATGAAAAAGACCTACACGGGCGGCTGCCATTGCGGCGCCGTTCGATTCGAAGCCGATATCGACCTGAGCCTGGGCACCCTGCGCTGCAACTGCTCGATCTGCACCAAGACCCGCTTCTGGCCCGCCATCGTCGCGACCGATGCCTTCCGGCTGATCGAAGGCGGATCCGAACTCAGCGAGCAGATGCTCGACACCCGCAACAGCCACTACATCGTCTGCAGGCATTGCAGCGTGCGCTCCTTCGGCGTGGGCCATTCGCCCGAGACCGGCGCGAGCGCCTATGGCGTGAACGTGACCTGCCTGGACGACATGGACCTCGACGACCTCGCCAACTCGCCGATAAGCTACGTGGACGGACACCGCGGCACCTGGCACGTCGCGCGCACAGCCATCGGAATCTGACGAAGAGAACCGCTTCCCGCACAAACCACCATCTGGAGATATGCACATGCCCATCGAACTCTGGCTTGCCTTCGTCGCGGCCTCCGCCGTCATGCTGATCATTCCGGGGCCGACCATCCTGACGGTGATCAGCTATTCCATGTCGCACGGCCGCCGCGCCAACGTGCCGCTGGTGGCGGCCGTGGCGCTGGGCGACTCGACGGCGCTGGTGGTGTCGCTGCTGGGGCTGGGTGCGCTGCTGGCCACCTCGGCCTTCTGGTTCACGGTGGTCAAGTGCGTGGGCGGGCTGTACCTGCTGTACCTCGGCATCAAGCTGCTGCGCGCGGGCATCTCGTCCACCGAGGTGGCCGCACCGGCCGCGCCCGCCTCGCGGCTGCGGCTGTTCGCCAACACCTACCTGGTGACGGCGCTGAACCCGAAGGGCATCGTGTTCTTCGTGGCCTTCCTGCCGCAGTTCATCAGCCCGGCGGCCGACGTGACGCGCCAGCTCTGGGTGCTGGCCGTCACCTTCGTGGTGCTGGCCGCAACCAACGCGACGCTCTATGCAGTGTTCGCGGGCTCGGCGCGCAAGCTGCTGTCGTCGCCACGCGCGCAGCGGCGCTTCAACTTCGCGGGTGGCTCGCTGCTGAGTGCGGCGGGCATCTGGGCACTGATGGCTCGCCGGCCGGTGTAGCCAACCCGCGCAGCCCCATGAAAAAGGCCGCGAAGCGCCATGCTTCGCGGCCTTTTCTTTCGTTGCCGCTCAGTTGCGGTACGGGTTGTTCGGATTGCGGTCGTAGCGGTTGGGGACGCCGTCGTTGTCACGGTCCCTGTCGTAGCGGTTCGGCACGCCGTCGCGATCGCGGTCGCCGTAGTGCTGGCCGCGCGGCGGCGGCGGACGGTCGTAGGGTGCGACCACACAGCCGGCCAGGATGGCCGATGCGGCCAGCAGGATCGCCAATGTCTTCGTCATGTGAGTTCTCCTTGGAGTGTTTGTGAAACCGGGGTTCGCCTCCTGCGAGCCGGTACTGCATTGAAGGCCACGCCGGTACGCGTTGGGTTTCCGCATTGAAGCCCCCGCGTGAAGTTCGTTACCGGATGTGGAACCTGAAGAGAACTCTGAGCCGGAGTTCCAGCTCCGGCAAGGAGGCGGGCCGCCCGTCCCCGAGTAGGCGAGGTTCCCGTGGTGCATCGCCGAGAATGTCGTGGCCTCACGCCTTTCGGACACGAATCTTTTCGATGCAGCTCGCGCCCCTCATTCCCGCCCGCAAGACCCTCGCCGCTGCCTTGCTGGCCGTGGCTTGCGCGCACCCTGCCTGGGCTCTCGTCAGCTTCGAGGAAGTGAAGCGCGATTTCCGCTCGTCCGACACCGCGGTGCTCGACCGCAACGGCGAGCTGCTGCAGCGCGTGCGTACCGACCCCACCGTGCGGCGCGGCCAGTGGACCGCGCTGGCCGATGTGTCGCCAGCGCTGCGCACGGCCATGGTGCTGAGCGAGGACAAGCGCTTCTACGAGCACAGCGGCATCGACTGGCGCGCAGTTTCGGCGGCCGCCTGGGGCAACTTGTGGAACACGCGCACGCGCGGCGCCTCGACCATCACGATGCAGCTGTCAGGCCTGCTCGACGAAGACCTGCGCCGCAACTCGGGCGGGCGCAGCTTCACGCAGAAGATCGGGCAGACGGTGGCGGCCGCGCAGCTGGAGCGCAACTGGCGCAAGGACCAGATCCTGGAGGCGTACCTCAACACCGTGCCGTTCCGCGGCGAGATCGTGGGCATCGACGCGCTCTCGCGCACGCTGTTCGGCAAGGCGCCGAGCGGGCTCGATGCGCGCGAGGCGGCCGTTGCGTCGGCGCTGGTGCGCGCGCCGAATGCCAAGCCCGCCGTGGTGGCGCAGCGCGCCTGCGAGGTGCTGCGCGCGATGGAGCCGCAGCAGAAGACCGACTGCGAGGCGCTCGACATGTTCACCAGCGCGGCGGTGCAGCGGAAGGCCTTCGAGGCGAACGAAGGGATTGCGCCGCATGCGGCGCGGCGTGTGCTGCGGGAACTGAGGGACGCGAATGCGGAGGCAGCCCCCACCCCGACCCTCTCCCAGCGGCCGAAGGATAAAGACAGGGAAGTCGGCGTGCGCACCACGCTGCGCGCACCGCTACAGCGCTTTGCGCTCGACTCCCTGCAGCGCCACCTGCGCGAATTGCGCGAGCGCCACGTGGAAGACGGCGCGCTCGTCGTGCTCGACAACGCGACGGGCGAAGTGCTCGCCTGGGTCGGCTCCTCCGGTCCGCTGAGCCAGGCGGCCGAGGTCGATGGCGTCACCGCCTTGCGGCAGCCCGGTTCCACACTCAAGCCGCTGCTCTACGGCCAGGCGATTGCCGAGCGGCGCATCACCGCGGCCTCGCTGATCGAGGATTCTTCGGCGCAGATCAGCACCGCCAGCGGCCTCTACATTCCGCAGAACTACGACCGCCGCTTCAAGGGCCCTGTGTCGGCGCGCACCGCGCTGGCTGCGTCGCTCAACGTGCCGGCGGTGCGCACGCTGGTGATGGTGTCGCCCGAGGCCTTCGCGCGCGAACTGCGCGCCGCCGGCCTGCCGCTGCGCGAGAGCGGTGACTACTACGGCTACAGCCTCGCGCTGGGCAGCGCCGAGGTGTCGCTGCTGTCGCTCACCAATGCCTACCGCATGCTGGCCAACGGCGGGCGCTACGGCACGACGACGCTGACCGCGCGGCCACCTGTGCCTGCGGACAAGACGAAGGCAGGCGCCCCGCCGCTGCTCGACCCGCGCGCCGCCTTCATCGTCGGCGACATCCTCTCCGACCCGAACGCGCGCACGCGCACCTTCGGCCTCGACAGCATCCTCTCCACCCGCTTCTGGACGGCCGTGAAGACCGGCACCAGCAAGGACATGCGCGACAACTGGGCCGTGGGCTGGTCGCAGCGCTACACGGTGGGCGTGTGGGTCGGCAACGCCAGCGGCGAATCGATGTGGGACGTGAGCGGCACCAGCGGCGCCGCGCCGGTGTGGGCCGAGGTAATGCGCTTCCTGCACGCACGCGAGCCGAGCCGCGCGCCCGCGCCGCCGCCGGGCCTCGTCGAAACGCGCGTGAGCTTCGGCCCCGGCGCCGACGGCAACCCGCTCGAAGCGGCGCGCAGCGAATGGTTCCTGCAGGGCACCGAGCAGCCGCTGTTCGCGCTCGACACCGGCATGGCTGCCGACACCGTCTCGGCGCGCATCACCGCGCCGACCGACGGCACCATCATCGCGCTCGACCCCGACATTCCGCCCCAGCGCCAGCGCGTGCGCTTCGACTCGGAAGGCCGCGGCGTGCAGTGGCGCGTCGACGGCAAGCCCTTTGCGCGCGGCAACAGCGTGCAGTGGTTTCCCTGGCCGGGGCGCCACGTGATCGAACTGGTGGACGCCAGCGGCAAGGTGGTCGACCAGCGCCGGCTCGAAGTGCGCGGCGCGGGCGTGGTGACGAAAAGCGCGCGCCGGTAATTGGCCCGGTTGCCGTCCGGGCCAATCACCGGATGTACAGTCCGGGCTTTGGACGGCAAAATTCGTCCAATCATTGAATGACTAGGCCCACCTGATGCTTGCCCAAGCCCCTCGCACATCCTTGGCGGACACCGCTGCCGACAGCATCCGCGCCGAAATCTCCGCCGGCCGCTGGGCCGTCGGCTCCCGCATTCCCATCGAGCCGCAACTCGCGCAACTGCTGGGCGTGAGCCGCGGCACGGTGCGCGAGGCGGTCAAGACGCTGGTGTCGCGCGGGCTGCTCGAAGTGCGCCAGGGCTCGGGCACTTACGTTCGCTCGGGTTTCGACCCGTCGTCCAGCCTGCAGAAGATGCGCCTGGCCAGCCTGCGCGACCAGTTCGAGGTGCGCCGCGCGCTCGAAGTGGAGGCCGCACGGCTCGCGGCGGTGCGCCACACGGCGCGCGACCTGCGCCGCCTGCACACCCTGCTGGACAAGCGCGGCACCTTCGACGCCAGCGACAACGGCGCGGGCTTCATCGAACGCGACCTCGCCTTTCACCTCGCCATCGTCGACGTGTCGGGCAATCTCGCGCTGGCCGAAACCTGCCGCTTCATCACGGGCTACATCAAGGAAACCATCGCGAGCTCGCTGGGCAGCAGCAACCTGCCCGAGCCCGACGAGGCCGCGCACCGCGCCATCGTGGAAGGCATTGCCAGCCGCGATCCCGACGTGGCCGCCGCGGCGGTGCGCACCTTCATGGCGCCGATGATCAACGCGCTGGCGCTGGGCTCGTGATGAGTTCGGCCACTTTCGCGCCGGGCAACGGCGCCACTACGCGCCACGCAAGCAACGACCTGCTGATCGACGCCGAAGCCGACAGCCTGCCCATGCCGCGCCCCACACCCGCACCAACACTCGCCCGCCGAATCCTGCTCGGCGCGAGCGTGGTGCTGATCGCCTTCAACCTGCGCCCGGTGTTCGCCAGCCTCTCGGTGGTGCTGCCGGAAATCATCAAGGCCACCGGGCTCTCGTCCACCGCCGCGAGCCTGCTGACCACGTTGCCGATCGTCTGCCTCGGCGTGTTCGCGCCGCTCGCGCCCGGCCTGGGCCGGCGCTTCGGCACAGAGCGAACGCTGCTCGCGTGCATGGTGCTGATCCTGGTCGGCACGGTGCTGCGCGGCACCGGCAACATTCCGCTGCTGTTCCTGGCCTCGGCCATCGCGGGCAGCGGCATCGCGGTGTCGAACGTGCTGCTGTCAGGCCTGGTGAAGCGCGACTTCGCGGCGCAGGCGGCGCTGATGATGGGCCTGTACACCATGGCCGTGTGCGGCGGCGCGGCCAGCGCCGCCGGCCTCACAGTGCCCATCGAGCACGCGCTGGGCGGAGGCTGGACCATGGCGCTCGCTATGTGGGCGCTGCCGGCCGCGCTGGTCACGCTGATCTGGGCGCCGCAGGCGCTGCCGCTCAAGCCTGTGGCGAGCGAATCGGGCTTCACGGTGCGCGGCCTGTGGCGCGACAGGCTGGCGTGGCAGGTCACCTTCTTCATGGGGCTGCAATCAGCCCTTGCCTACATCGTGATGGGCTGGCTCGCGCCGATATTGCGCGAGCGCGGCCTCGGCAGCGAAACAGCCGGCTACGTGGTGTCGCTGTCGGTCATGACGCAGGTGGTCACCTGCCTCGTGGTGCCGGCGCTGGCGGTGAAGCTGCGCAACCAGCGCGGGCTGGCCGTGGTGCTGGCGATGCTCACGGTGGGCGCCATGCTGGCGATGCTGTTCGCGCCGCTCGGTGGGGTATGGGCCTGGGCCGTGCTGCTGGGCATTGCGCAGGGCGGCACCTTCGCGCTGGCGCTCACGATGATCGTGCTGCGCTCGCCCGACTCGCACGTGGCCGCGCACCTCTCGGGCATGGCGCAGGGCGTGGGCTACATGGTGGCGGCCTTCGGTCCGCTGGTGGCCGGGCTGCTGCACGGCTGGACGGGGAGCTTTCGCGCCTCGTCGTGGCTCTTCATCGGGCTGGGCATCGCGCTCGTCGTCGCGGGGCTGGGCGCCGGCCGCACGATGCACGTGGGCACGACGACCGTGCCCCGGCACTGAGCAGGTCTGCTGCCTTACTGCGGCCCGCCGCAGAAATCCGCGCGTTCGGTGGTCTTCGCGGTGAAGCGGATGCGCGTGCTGCTCGCTGAGCTTTTCGGCTCGTTCTGCGGCCACTCGCTCTGCAGCCAGGTGTATTGCCACTCATACGGCGCACCCGGCTTCGCGGCTTCGCCGTAGGCGATGCGCAGGCTGCCGTTGCTTTCGTCGTGGCAGTGCTTCGAGGTCTTGTATTCCTTCTCGCTGAAGCAGGCGCGGATCATCTTGAAGCACGAGAACGGAATGCCTTCTTGCACGGCCTTGCCGCCTTCGAGCGGGATGAAGTCGGCCGTGTCGAACGAGGCGCCACCGCCGGAGTACCCCTCGAACACGGTCTGCAGCACGGCCACGGCCCACTTGCCTTCAGCCATCGGGTAGAGCGCGGGCGCAAGCGACAGGTGCGTGTCGGGCCGGTCGGCGTCCTTCTTCAGGCCCTGCGCGTAGTCCGAGAAGTCATGGAGGCGATCGAGCTGCCAGCTCTTCGCATCGATGCCTCGCTTGATGCGCGCCATGACCAACGGCTCGCCAGAGAGCACCACGTAGTCATTGGGCGAAGCGCCGCGCGGGCGGTACAGGCCGAGCTCCTGCACGTCGCAGGGCTGCGGCAGCAAGGCACAGAGGTGCGCTCGCCATTGCGCATCGAGCGCCTCTGGCTTCTTCACGGCATCGAACACCTGCGCGGACGGCGCGGCGAGCACGGGGGCGGCGAACGGCAGGGCGAGCAGCAGCGGCAACAGCTTTTTCATGGAGCCGAATGGTAGCCACGGCCTGGGCGTTGCGCGAGGGTCGCTTGCTAAAGTCGGCCCGACCATGAATCTTTCTTCTCCTCCCCTTCTCCGGATCGATGCGCTGCGCTTCGCGTACCCCGACCAGCCTGCGCTGGTGTCGAACTGGAGCGCATCCATCGGCCCGGGCGTCACGCTGCTCTATGGCGACACGGGCACCGGCAAATCGGCGCTGCTCCAGGTGATTGCAGGCACGCTGCCCGCCACCGGGCGGCTGACGGTGTCGGGGGTGAGCCTCGATACCGCGCCCGAGGCCTATCGCCGCCAGGTGTTCTTCGTCGATCCGGTGACCGACCGCTTCGACCAGCTCACCGCACGCGAATGCACGGCCTCGCTCGTCGAGGGCGACGCAGGCTTCAGCGACGCGAAGTGGCAGGCCATTGCCGACGGCTTTGCGCTCGCCCCGCATCTGGACAAGAAGATGTTCATGCTCTCGACCGGTTCGAAGCGCAAGGTGTGGATGGCAGCCGGGCTTGCATCGGGCCGCCCGCTCATCCTGCTCGACGAGCCGACGGCCGGGCTCGATGTGCCGTCGACCCGCTGCTTGTGGGCCACGCTCACCGGCTTTGCGGACCAGTCGAAGCAGGCGGTCATCGTGGCCAGCGCGGCGCGCATCGACACGGTGCCGCTCGCGGCCACCATCGAGCTGCCGCTCGACTGAAGCGTCTCTTCAGGCCGCGTCGAAGTTCGTGCTGCGGCTCACGGCCTCCCAGGCCTCCATGTCCTTGAGCAGCGCCTGCGCATGCGCACGCACCGCATCGACCGAATCGTCCCCCAGTTGCAGGCGCAGCGGCGTGTGTTCGGCGTCCAGCGCCTTTTCGATGGCTGCCGCGGCCTTGCGCGGATCGCCGGCCTGCGTGTTGTGCATGGTGTGCGCGAACTCGCGCGTGGCGCCCACCACCGGCTGGTAGGCCTCGATCACCGGCATGTGGCGCATGCCGCTGCCCGCGAGCTGCGTGCGGAACTGGCCCGGCTCGACGATCAGCACCTTGATGCCGAAGGGCGCGACCTCCTGCGCCAGCGCTTCCGAAGCGCCCTCCAGCGCGAACTTGGAGGCCGAGTACGCGCTGAAGCCCGAGAACGACAACTGCCCGCCCAGGCTGGAGATGTTGACGATAGCGCCCGACTGCTGCGCGCGCAGCACCGGCAGCGCGGCGCGGGTGACGGCCATGGCGCCGAAGAAGTTGGTGTTCATCAGGGCGCGCAGCTCGGCGTCGGGGGTTTCTTCTAGCGCGCCGACCACGCCGTAGCCGGCGTTGTTGATGAGCACGTCGATACGGCCGAAGCGCGCGACCGCGGCTTGAACGGCGGCTTCGGCTGCGCCGGCTGCGTCCACGTCGAGCGGCGTGGCCAGCACGCGGTCGGGCGCCAGCGCCACGAGATCGGCGAGGCGGCCGGCGTCGCGGGCGGTGGCGACCACGTTGTGGCCCTGCGCCAGCGCGTGTTCGGCAAAGGCGTGGCCGAAGCCGGAAGCAGCGCCGGTGATGAACCACGTCTTGCGGGTTTCGGGAGTGTTGGCGGTGGTGGACATGAGGGTGGCTCCTTCGGTATTTGCGGGTTGTTGGAGAGGCATGGCGTGACTGTTCCAGCAATCGCATTCATCGACTAGACGGTTCAAATCGAATGCACCTTGCGATACGATGCATGAATGGACCGCACCCTGCTCCCGCACCTCGCGATCGTGCTGGCGGTGCACCGGCGCGGCGGCTTCGCGGCTGCCGCGGCCGAACTGGGCATGAGCGCCTCGGCCGTGAGCCACGCGGTGCGCGCCGTCGAAGACCACCTGGGCCAGCCGCTGTTCGCACGCACCACCCGCAGCGTGCGGCTCACCGAGGCCGGCGCCGGCTTCATCGGCATGCTCAGCCCCGCCATGGGCGAGATTGCCGATGCGGTCGACCGCTTCGGTGAAGCATTGGGGCGCGTGAGCGGCGTGCTGCGCATCAACGCGCCGCACGTGGCGCTGCCACTGGCCATGACGCCGCTGGTGGCCGAAATGTCGCGCCGCCACCCCGAACTCACGGTCGAAATTACCTGCGACGACGGCCTGGCCGACATCGTCGCCGGCGGCCACGACGCGGGTGTGCGGCTGGGCCACACGGTGGCGCAAGACATGGTCGCCGTGCGGCTCACGCCGCCCTTCCAGGCCATCATGGTGGCCACGCCGCGCTACCTGGCTGCGGCTGGCGAGCCGCGCAACATCGACGCGCTGCAGCAGCACAACTGCATCGGCTTCCGGTTCGTCACATCAGGCGGCGTGTACGCCTGGGACCTGCGCGACAAAGCAGGCGCCCACGTATCGGTCGAAGTGCCGGGCACGGTGCGCGTCACCGACGCGCTGTATGCCCGCGATCTGGCACTGGCCGACGTGGGCATTGCCTACATCTTCGAGCCGCTGGTGCGCGCCGAACTGCGCGACGGCCGCCTGCGGCAGCTGCTGCCGCGCACGGCTTTCGACGAGCCGGGGCTGTTTTTGTACTTTCCGCGCCGCGCGGCGCAGGCACCCAAGCTGCGCGCTTTTGTCGACCTGGCGCGGGAAATGCTGAAGCCTTAAAGCGCCCGCCGAAGGGGGTCATCGGGCCCCATCCGGCCGAACCCGGCCCCAGCCGGGCGACAATCGGGGATTCCGGCGAAAACACCCCTATCCCCGTTCCGCCGGAAGTTCCAGCCAACCCGACAACCCAGGATCTACGGAAGCAAGCGCATGAGCTCGAAGCAACCCACCATCGTCTACACCCTCACCGACGAGGCGCCCCTGCTGGCGACCTACGCGTTTCTGCCCATCATCCGCGCCTTCACCAACCCGGCCGGCATCAACGTGGCCACCAGCGACATCTCCGTGGCGGCCCGCATCCTGGGCGAATTTCCCGAGCTGCTGAGCGACGACCAGAAGGTGCCCGACAACCTGGCCGAACTGGGCAAGCTCACGCTCAAGCCCGAGGCCAACATCATCAAGCTGCCCAACATCAGCGCCTCGGTGTCCCAGCTCAAGTCGGCCATCAAGGAACTGCAGGGCAAGGGCTACAAGATCCCCGACTACCCCGAGAACCCGACCTCGGACGAGGACAAGGACATCCGCGCGCGCTACAACAAGTGCACCGGCAGCGCGGTGAACCCGGTGCTGCGCGAAGGCAACTCCGACCGCCGCGCGCCCAAGGCCGTGAAGGAATACGCACGCAAGAACCCGCACAGCATGGCCGACTGGAGCCAGGCCTCGCGCTCGCACGTCTCGCACATGCACGGCGGCGACTTCTACCATGGCGAAAAGTCCATGACGCTGGACCGCGCGCGCAACGTCAAGATGGAGCTGATCACCAAGAGCGGCAAGACCATCGTGCTCAAGCCCAAGGTCGCGCTGCTGGACCGCGAGGTCATCGACTCCATGTTCATGAGCAAGAAGGCACTGCTGGCCTTCTATGAAAAGGAGATCGAGGACGCGCATAAGACCGGCGTCATGTTCTCGCTGCACGTCAAGGCCACCATGATGAAGGTCTCGCACCCCATCGTGTTCGGCCACTGCGTGAAGATCTTCTACAAGGAAGCCTTCGAGAAGCACGGCAAGCTGTTCGACGAGCTGGGCATCAACGTCAACAACGGCATGATCGATCTCTACAACAAGATCGCCACGCTGCCGCAGAGCACGCAGGACGAGATCAAGCGCGACCTGCACGCCTGCCACGAGGGCCGCCCCGAGCTGGCCATGGTCGACTCGGCCAAGGGCATTACCAACTTCCATTCGCCCAACGACGTGATCGTGGACGCCTCGATGCCCGCGATGATCCGCAACGGCGGCAAGATGTGGGGCGCCGACGGCCGCCTGAAGGACGTGAAGGCCGTGATGCCCGAATCGACCTTCGCCCGCATCTACCAGGAGATCATCAACTTCTGCAAGTGGCACGGCGCCTTCGACCCAAAGACCATGGGCACGGTGCCCAACGTGGGCCTCATGGCCCAGAAGGCCGAGGAGTACGGCTCGCACGACAAGACCTTCGAGATCCCGGAGGACGGCGTCGCCAACATCACCGACCTGGACAGCGGCGAAGTGCTGATGAGCGAGAACGTGGAGCAAGGCGACATCTGGCGCATGTGCCAGGTCAAGGACGCCGCGATCCGCGACTGGGTCAAGCTGGCCGTTACCCGTGCGCGCAACTCGGGCATGCCGGTGGTGTTCTGGCTGGACGCCTACCGCCCGCACGAGGCGCAGCTGATCACCAAGGTCAAGATGTACCTGCACGAGCACAACACCTCGGGCCTGGACATCCAGATCATGAGCCAGGTGCGCGCCATGCGCTACACGCTGGAGCGCGTCGTGCGCGGCCTGGACACCATCAGCGCCACCGGCAACATCCTGCGCGACTACCTGACCGACCTGTTCCCCATCATGGAACTGGGTACCTCGGCCAAGATGCTGTCGATCGTGCCGCTGATGGCCGGCGGCGGCCTGTACGAGACCGGCGCGGGCGGCTCGGCCCCCAAGCATGTGCAGCAGCTGGTGGAAGAAAACCACCTGCGCTGGGACTCGCTGGGCGAATTCCTTGCGCTGGCCGTGAGCCTGGAAGACCTGGGCCTGAAGACCGGCAACAAGAAAGCCGCCATCCTGGCCAAGACGCTCGACACCGCCACCGGCAAGCTGCTCGACAACAACAAGAACCCGTCGCCCAAGACCGGCCAGCTCGACAACCGCGGCAGCCAGTTCTACCTGGCCATGTACTGGGCGCAGGAACTCGCCGCGCAAACGGACGACAAGGAACTGCAGGCCCAGTTCGTGAAGCTGGCCGGCACGCTCGCCAGCAACGAGCAGAAGATCGTCGACGAACTCTCGGCCGTGCAGGGCAAGCCGGTGGACATCGGCGGCTACTACCTGGCGGACCCCGCCAAGTTCGAAGCCGTGATGCGCCCGAGCGCCACGCTCAACGCGGCGCTGGCGTCGGCCCAGGGCTGATGGGTATCGAGCGGGTGGCAGCCGTGAAGCCCTGGCTCGCAATGCTTCCCGCCGCGCTGGCCCTGGCTGGCGCGGCAGGCACTGCGCACGGGGCCGAAGACTGCGAGGCCCTGCGCACCCGCGTCGAATCGAAGATTGCCGCGGCCGGCGTGGCGCGCTTCACCGTCACCGTCGTCGATGCCAACGCATCGGCGAACGGCCAGGTGGTGGGCAGCTGCGAGCTCGGCAGCAAGAAGGTCGTGTACCTGAAGGACGTCGGGTCCGGGCCGGGCTCGGCCCCGGCGGTCCCGCCCACATCGTCGGGCGAACCGATCCTCACCGAATGCAAGGACGGCACCGTGTCCGTCGGCGGCGACTGCAGGAAGTAGACGGGGCAGCGCTCAGCGCTTCCCCACCACCCGTGCAATCCAAGCCAGCAGCACCGCCTCGACTTCCTCACGGTTGACCTCGTTCAGCGTCTCGTGTCGCGCGCCGCCGAACACGTGGCACGACACATCGCGCAGCCCCGCCTCGCGGTAGCGCTGCACCAGCGGATAGAACCACTCGGCCTTGTTGCTGACCGGGTCCTCATCACCGATGAACAGATAGAGCGGCAGCTCGGGCCGGATGTGCTTGCGCATCGCGGCAGGCGTCAGGTCGGCGAGATTCGCGAACATCGAACCCAGCCCCTCGGCCGATACCGTGAAGCCGCACAGCGGATCGGCAATGTAGGCATCGACCTGCGCCGGATCGCGGCTGAGCCAGTCGAAGGGCGTGCGAACGTCGGGCAACGCGGCGTTCATGTCTTCCAGCTTGAAGCCCGATTGCAATGCAGCACCCAGCAGGTCGAGCGCCGAGGTGCCCGAAAGCACCGCGCCCGCCAGCAGCGCGCTGTGTTTGACGAGGTAGTACTGCGTGGCGAACGAGCCCATGCTGTGGCCCACAAGGATCAGCGGCAGGCCGGGATGCACGCCGCGCACGTGGTGGCTCAGCAGCGCCATGTCGTCCACCAGTCCGGCGAACGCGCGCGGTCCGAACTCGCCCAGTTCGCCGCGCTCTGAAGCGCCCTTGCCATGGCCGCGGTGCTCGTTCGCATAGACCACGTAGCCGGCCTGCACCAGCGCATCCGCCAGATGCCGGTAGCGCAGCGAATGCTCGCCCATGCCGTGCGCCAGTTGGATGACGGCGCGCTGCGTCGCGCCCTGCCAGCGATGGACCTCCACCGTGACGCCGTCGTTCGCGGTCAGTTCGAAGTGGGTCTCGGTGGTGGGCATGCGGTGCTCCGATTTGAAGGGAGCACCATCCTAGGTGCTGATGAACGGAGCTTCGATCAGGGGTTTCCAGCCTCTGTCGCATGGCGGACAGCCAATAGCGCTGCCATCTTCTTCAACGCAGCTTCCGGCGTCGGCTCGATGTGGATCGAGCAGGCCAGCATCAGGTTCAGCGGCTGGCCGAAGTCTTCGACCGCGATGCCCGTGCCGCTTTCGCGCAGCACGTCATTCGCGTCGACCTCGCACTGCAATGCCGCCCGCGCGCGGTCTGCATAGCCGCCTTCGGGCACGCCGTAGGCCACCACCGGAATCCCCAGCGCAATCGCCGCGCCAACTTCGAACACCGTGCCGGAATCGGGCTCCATGCCTCTGAAGCACTGGAGGTTGGCAACGACGCCGTCTGCGCTGCGAAGGCGCTGCATGTTGGCTTTGTAGATCTGCATTTCCGGGGCGTCGGGGGTTTGCTCCTCGTTGCCGTCGGCGGGTAGCAGTGCCGCGAGGCCGGCCGCATCGCACGCGGCAGTCAGCCGGATGAAGTGATCTCTCGCGTCGGGACGGAAGACGTCCGGGCCCGCCAGGTAGATGCGCGGGCGAGCCGGGATCTCGGGAGATTTGTCCATCGGCAGAGCATCATCGATTTCCGAGCTCGGCTCAATCTCGGCAACATGGTGTGAAGCGACTTACCGATGGATGCATCAGGCACACGGCACCAATCCTCGGCCTTCGGGGAATCAGGCAAGAAACTCGCATAAAGCGACTACCGCCCCGCTCGCGCCTTTTTCAAGAATGGACGCTCCTTCCATTCACGACCCAAGGCGCACCATGAACACCGCACATCGCACCGGCGCAATCACCGCGCTCTCGCTGTCCCTCGCCATGGCCTCCGGGCCTTCGCAGGCCCAGGCGCAACGCCCCAGGCTGCTCGAAGACCCGAACCGCTACGTGGGCATGTGGGTGACACAAGACGGCCATATCCGCCACGAACTGCTTCCAAACGGCCGCTACGACGAAGCCCGCGGCACGCGCCAGAGCGCCTACCAGGGCCGCTACACGCTCACCGGCAATCACATCGACTACGTCGACGACACCGGCTTCACAGCGGACGGCGAGTTCCGCGAAGGCGTGCTGTACCACGCTGGCATGGTGCTCTACCGCGAAAGCAAAAGCACTACGCGGCGCTGAACGGCGACCGGATCGGCCTCGCGTTTTGCAGGATCAGGCAAAAACCACGTTCGATTCGGATACCACCTCAAGCACCTCGGAAGCGAAACTTCTTTCCATGCCCGGCTCACGCTCTTTTCTGTGTGAGCCCCACGGCAACCAGACCAGCACGAGGAGTTCTCCATGACCGCAATCCAGGAAAAAGTCGTTCTCATCACCGGCGCGAGCAGCGGCATCGGCGAAGCGACCGCGCGGCTGCTTGCGCGGCGCGGCGCCAAGGTGGTGCTCGGTGCGCGCCGCACCGACAGGCTCGCGGCACTCGTGGCCGAAATCGAGGCCACGGGCGGCACGGCGAGCTTCCAGCGACTCGACGTGACGCACCGGCCCGACGTGGAAGCCTTTGCCGAATTCGCCCTCGAGACGCATGAGCAGATCGACGTGCTCGTCAACGCCGCGGGCGTGATGCCGATGTCGCCGCTGTGGAACCGCAAGATCGAGGAGTGGGAACTCATGATCGACGTGAATCTGCGCGGCGTGCTGCTCGGCATCGCGGCCGTGCTGCCGACGATGCAGGAGCAGGGCTGGGGCCACATCGTGAACGTGGCGCCGGTGGCGATGCAGGGCGTGTCGCCCAACTCGGCCGTGTACCACGGCACGCAGTACGCGGTGAACGCGATCTCCGAGGGGCTGCGGCAGGAGCACGCCGGCCGCCTGCACGTGACGGTGGTGAGCCCCGACGTGAACGGCCCGAGCGACCCGCTGGCCGAGCGCATCGCGGCCAGCTACGCCCGCGAACGCATGCGCACGAACCGGCGACTTGCAGTGCCGGTGGATGCCGTGGCCCGGTCGATTGCCGGGGCCATCGAAGGCTATGGCATCACGGCCGGAGCGATGCGGCCGCCCAGCAGGCAGAAGCCGCATCCCTCCGTGTACGTCCAGTAATTCAATAAGTCTTGTACGGCAGGAACTTGCCCGACAGCACCACGTTGACGCGGTCGCCCTTCGGGTCGGCCTGGCGCTGGATGTCCATGCTGAAGTCGATGGCGCTCATGATGCCGTCGCCGAACTCTTCATGGATCAACTCCTTGATGGTGGTGCCGTACACGCTCACCACTTCGTACCAGCGGTAGATGAGCGGATCGGTCGGCACGGGCGTGGGCAGCGAGCCCTTGTAGGGCACCACCTGCAGCCACTTCTGTTCCTCGACCGTGAGGCCGAAGATCTTGCCGATGACCTTGGCCTGCTTGTCGTCGAGCGTCATCTGGCCGAGGCAGGCGGCGGTGGTCCACTCTTTCGAGAGACCGACCTTCCTGGCCACGTCGGCCCACTGAATGCCCTTGCTCACCTTGACGGTAATGATTTTCTCGGTGACGTCGTTGCGGTTCATGCGGGTTTGCTCCTGATTGGATTGAAGAAAAGCGGAAGGCTCACGACGCCTTCGCGCGCGTGACGAGAAAGTCGACGATGTGATTGCGCAGCGCGTAGTAGCCGTCGAGGTGGTGCAGCGAGGCGCGCGTGCGCTCGCGCGGCAGCGGGTTGACTACCGTTTCGACGATGTTCCCCGCACGGTAGCCGCCCTGCGGCAGGTCGGCGCCATTGGTCATCAGCAGGATGCGGTCGGCCAGCAGGATGGCCTCGTCCACGTCGTGCGTGATCATGAAGACGGTCTGCTGCGTCTGCCGCACGATGGCCATCAATTCATCTTGAATGGTGCCGCGCGTGAGCGCATCGAGTGCGCCGAAGGGCTCGTCGAGCAGCAGCATCTTGGGCTGGATGGCAAAGGCGCGCGCAATGCCCACACGCTGCTTCATGCCGCCCGAAAGCTGCGACGGCTTCTTGTCAATGGCCGCCTGCAGGCCGACCATGGCAACGAAGCGCTCCACCTGCGCATCGACCTGCGCGGCCGACCAGTCGGGCCAGCGCGAAACCACGGCGAACGCGATGTTCTTGCGCACGGTGAGCCACGGCATGAGCGCATGGCTCTGGAACACCACGCCGCGCTCCAGGCTGGGGCCCGCCACCTCGCGTCCATCCATGAAGACGTGGCCTGCGCTGGCCTGGTCGAGGCCTGCCAGCACGTTGAGGATGGTGGTCTTGCCGCAGCCCGAGTGGCCGATGATGCAGACGAATTCGCCACGGTCGAGCGTGAACGACACGTCCGCGAACACAGGCCGTGTTGGCACAAAGGCCTTGGCGAGCCCTTCGATGCGCAGGAAGCCGCGGGCGCCTGGCGCCTCCACGGCGGCAGTGGGTGCAACGGGTTGAGTCATGACTTCGCCTTGGGTCGGAAGATCGGTGCGCTCACTCCACATACGTCACCTTCCGCTGCAGGCCCGCAAAGGCCTGGTCGAGCAGCATGCCCACGACACCGATCAGCAAGATCGCGAAGATCACGTTGGTGAGCGACAGGTTGTTCCACTCGTTCCACACGAAGTAGCCGATGCCCGTGCCGCCCACCAGCATCTCGGCCGCCACGATGACAAGCCACGCAATGCTCATGCTGATGCGCATGCCCGTGAGGATGGTCGGCGCTGCCGCCGGCAGGATCACGCGGAACGCGCGGCGCAGCGGCTTCACCTCGAGCGTGCTGGCCACGTTGAGCCATTCGCGCTTGACCGAGGCCACGCCGAAGGCCGTGTTCAGCAGCATCGGCCACACCGAGCAGATGAAGATCACGAAGATGCCGCTGACCGACGAGTCCTTGATGGTGTAGAGCGCCAGCGGCATCCACGCCAGCGGCGAGATCGGCTTGAGCACCTGTATGAACGGATCGAATGCCTTGTGCAGCAGCGGCGACATGCCGATGACGAAGCCCAGCGGCACTGCAACCAGGCACGCCAACGCAAAGCCCAACCCCACGCGTGCCAGCGAATAGGCCAACTGGATGGCAATGCCCTTGTCGTTGGGCCCGTTGTCGTAGAACGGATTCGACAGGTGCTTCCACGCGGTGGCGCCCATCTCGGCCGGCGTGGGAAAGCCCGAACTCTTCACCTGGCCCTGCGTCGGGTCCTTGCCAAGCATCTTCTGGTATTCGATCTGCTCGGCTGTCATGCCAGTCGCGGCGGAGGCACCGGTGGTCGGTGCGGTCGCCAGCTGCCACACGCCGACCAGCAGCAGGAACATCAGCAGCGACACCAGCGCCGCCTTGAACGAGAGGGCCCTCTTCGGCATGGCTCAGGCCATCTTCGCAATGGCGAAGCTCTTGACGTAGTCGTCGGGCTTCGCCGGATCGAACACCTTGCCCATGATCGTGAACTTGGGGTAGGCGCCATCGGGCACGGCCTGGCCCAGGTCCTTCATGCGCTTCTTCGCGTCGGTGAGCAGGAAGACTTTTTCGGCGATCTGCTTGTAGTTGATGTCGCCCTTCACGTAGCCCCAGCGCTTCATCTGCGTGAGCATCCACACGGCCATCGACTGCCAGGGAATAGGGTCGAAGTCGGCCCGGTCGGGCACGGTGCGGATGTTACCCAGCCCGTCGGCAAACTTGCCGGTGAGCACCTGCATGAGCACGGTCTCGGGCTGGTTCAGGTACTGCGCGGGCGCGATCACCTTCGCGATGAGCTCGCGGTTCTTCGGATCGCGCGCCATGGCCGATGCGGTGAGCACCGAGCGCACCAGCGCGGCGAAGGTGTTGGGGTTCTTCTCGATGAACTCGGTCGAGGAGCCGAAGGCGCAGCACGGGTGGCCGTTCCACAGCTCTTTGGTGAGCAGGTGGATGAAGCCGATTTCCTCGAACACGGCGCGCTGGTTGAACGGGTCGGGGCCGAGG
Organism: Variovorax sp. YR634; assembly: GCF_900106655.1. NCBI lineage: Bacteria > Pseudomonadati > Pseudomonadota > Betaproteobacteria > Burkholderiales > Comamonadaceae > Variovorax > Variovorax sp. YR634. Next base: position 473,747 of record NZ_FNOL01000001.1, on the reverse strand, counting down.
TAGCCGTCGATGTTGCCGGCGCGCAGGTTGGCCACCATCTCGGGCGGCGGCACCACGCGGATCTGGATGTCGGTGTCGGGGTTCAGGCCCGCTTCCGCCACGTAGTAGCGCAGCAGGAAGTTGTGCATGCTGTACTCGAAGGGCACGGCGAACTTAAGGCCCTTCCAGGTTTTCGGGTCACGCTTGTCCTTGTGCTTGTTGGCCAGGGTGATGGCCTGGCCGTTGGTGTTCTGGATGGTCGCGACGTTCATGGGCACCGCGTTGGAGCCCGCGCCCATCGAAATGGCCAGCGGCATGGGCGACAGGAAGTGCGTGGCGTCGTACTCCTTGTTGAGCATCTTGTCGCGGATGAGCGCCCAGCCCGCCGTCTTCACCACTTCCACGTCGAGGCCCTGCTTCTGATAGAAGCCCAGCGGGTGCGCCATGATGAGCGGCGTGGCGCAGGTGATTGGAATGAAGCCGATCTTGAGCCTGGTCTTCTCGAGCGGCGCTTTCTCCTGCGCCATGGCCTGCAGCGCGCCGAGCGGAAATACCGAGGCGATGGCGGCGCGCGCGGTGTTGGCGCCAACGGCGCGCAGGAAGCCGCGCCGCACGCTGTCGACAGGGAACAGCGCCTTCATGAGGCTGGCTTCGAGCTTGTCTTCTGGCAGCACACCCGCGCCGTGCACGCGCCCGCAGGCGCAGCGCATCTTCAGTGGCCGGTCGGCATCGTAGGGATCGCAGGCGGTCTGTTCGTGCGGGCTGGACATGGTGGTGCACCTCGTTGGAAAGATGCAGCAGCCGTTGCAAGCGCCGGGCCGGAAATGCTCCGCAACTCCCTTTCGACGCGTTGCGGCTCCAGATCGTGCCGCCGATGTCGAGGCCTTGTAGGGCTGGCACTACAAGCCGGTGCACACCGGCCGTGTTTTCAGCCAGTCGCACCCTGCTTGCCGTGGCGTTCGGCATACAGGGCCAGTTCCACGTCGTTCTTGGTGCCGGTCTTTTCGAGGATGCGCGCGCGGTAGGTGCTCACGGTGTTGGGCGCCAGGCCCAGCTGCGCACCGATTTCGCTCACGCTGTGCCCGGCGCTGAGCAGGCGGTACACCTGATGCTCGCGGTGCGAGAGCATCTCGGCGCCCTGCCCGGCGCCACGGCCGACGGCGGTGGCCAGCGCCTCGGCCGTGGCCGCCGACACGTACAACCCACCGGCCGCCACCTTGCGCACCGCACCGACCATGTCGTCGGCGTCGGCGCTCTTGTTGAGATAGCCCGAGGCGCCGAGCTTGATGCAGCGTACGGCGTACTGCTTCTCGGGGTACGTGCTGAGCATCAGCACCGGGAGCGTGGGCCACTGCTTGCGCAAGGCTTGCAGCACGTCGAGGCCGTCGCGGCCCGGCAATGCGATGTCGAGCAGGACCACGTCGAGGCCTTCCTGGCCTCCGAGCGCCTGTACCGCTTCCAGCACTTCGGGGCCTGTCTGCGCCTCGGCACGGACGGTCATGGCGGGCAGGCCGTTGGAGAGGTCGCCGAGCATCTGCTTGAGGCCCTCTCGCACGATGCGGTGGTCGTCGGCTATCAGTACGCGGATGTCGGTCATCTCATTGGTCCGTGCTTGTTCTTCTTGTTCGGGGTGCGTGCGAATGACACCGGGTACTCCCCTCCGCGAATGTCCCCCGGCCTGCGGCCTCCTCCTTTATTTCGCTGCGGGGAGCACCCGATGCCATTCGCACATGGACGCGGCTGTAGTGCCGGCCGATCAACCGTTGCGCTGAACGATCACGTCGATGGGGTGCCTTGCGCAGCGAAATAAAGGAGGAGGCCGAAGGCCGGGGGACATTCGCGGAGCAAGGTACCCCGTCGGCGTGATCGCGCCCCAAACCGACGCAGCAAATCGAAAGACAGGGCTTCATGGCAGCGGCAAGTGCAGACAGAAGGTGCTGCCCTCACCCACCCGGCTCTCGATATCGACGCGCCCGCCGAAGTGGCGCGCACGTTCCCGCATGCCGAGCACGCCATAGGAAGTGGCGGCCTCGAAGGCCTGCGCCGGTGCGCCGACGCCGTCGTCGCGCACGCTGATGCTCAATTGCTCATGTTCGACACCGATGCGGATATCAAGACTGCTCGCCTTCGCATGACGGCCGACATTACTCAGCATCTCCTGGAAGATGCGAAACACCGCAATGGCAGCGGGCTCGGGCAGCTCCACGCCAGGCGGCACGTCGAAGCGCCAGTCCAGTTCGAGCTCCGCCGCCTGCACGAACTCGTGCGCCTGCCATTCGAGCGCGGCCCACAGGCCCTGATGGTCGAGGATGCTGGGACGCAGGTCGGTGATGATGCGCCCCACGTTGTCTACCGCGCGTTCGATGAGCTGGCTCATGTTCGTGCACTTGCAGCGCATCTGGTCGCGCATGGCTTGTGCCGCGTCGGGCGTGCGCTCCTGCTGTTCGCCCAGGCGCTTGCCGATCCAGTTGACGTCCATCTTCAGCGCCACCAGCAGGCTTCCGAGCTCGTCGTGCACCTCGCGCGCGATGCGGGTCCGCTCGTCCTCGCGCACCTTGTCGAGCCAGGCAGAAAGTTCACGCAGCTGCACCAGCGCGTCGCTGAGCTCACGGGTGCGCTCCTGCACGCGCAGGCCGAGTTCGTCCTTGGCCTGCTGCAATGCCTCGGCCTGGCGGCGACGCTCGGTGATGTCGACGAAGGTGATGACGGCGCCGCGCACCTGCGCGCCATCCATGATGGGGTGGCTCGAATATTCGACCGCGAAGGCGGTGCCGTCGCGGCGCCAGAACACCTCGGTGTCGATGCGGCACGGCAGGCCGCGTCTGAAGGCGTTGAAGATGGGGCAGTCGGTGTCGGCGTAGTGCGAACCGTCGGGGTGCGAGTGGTGCGTGAGCTCGTGCATGTTCGAACCGAGCACGTCGCGCACCTCGTGGCCGAGCATCTGCGCGCCGGCCCGGTTGATGAACATGCAATGACCGTCGAGGTCGATGCCGAAGATGCCCTCGCCCGTCGACTCAAGCAGCAGGCCTAGCTGGTGCTGCCAGAGCGGGTGGCTGGCGGTCGGGTTCAGTACGGGCGTCTCCATGCACCAAAAGCAAGCAACAGCCGTGCCCGAAGCACCCCGGCCGGGTCAGGTGCGCGCCCAGTGGAACTGTCGATCCGCCTCCTTGATGGGCTGGTCGTTGATGCTCGCAAAGCGCCTTTGCATCAGGCCGTTCTCCGCGAACTCCCAGTTCTCGTTGCCGTGGCTGCGATACCACTGGCCCGCGTCGTCGTGCCATTCGTACTCGAAGCGCACCGCGATGCGGTTGTCCATGAAGGCCCATAGCTGCTTCTTCAGCCGGTAGTCGAGCTCGCGCACCCACTTGCGCGACAAGAATTCGACCACCTGCTCGCGGCCATTGACGAACTCGGCGCGGTTGCGCCATTCGGTGTCGGGCGTGTAGGCCAGGCTCACGCGCACGGGGTCGCGCGAGTTCCAGGCGTCTTCGGCAGCCTGGACTTTCCTGGTGGCCGACTCAAGGGTGAAGGGCGGCAGCGGCGGACGGGATTCCATGAGGGTCTTTCGTTGAAGTGGTGAAGGGGAATGCGCCGCAATGTGCCACATGTAGACAGACCTGTCTACATGCCTACAATCGCGGCATGGACATCTCCGTCATCTCTGCGCTGCCTGCGCGCGAGCGCATCCTTCTCACCGCGCACGACCTCTTCTATGCCGATGGCATCCGTGCCACCGGCATCGACCGCGTCATTGCCGCGTCGGGCGTCACCAAGGTCACCTTCTACCGGCACTTTCCTTCGAAAGACGATCTGGTGCGTGCCTTTCTCGACCACCGGCACGGACGATGGATGGCATGGTTCATCGATGCGCTGGGCCGGCGCGGCGCGCAGCAGCGCATCGGCGATGCACAGGCGCTGGAGATGCTGGCCGACGTGATGGCCGAATGGTTTGCCGACCCGGTGTTCCGCGGCTGCGCGTTCATCAACTCGGTGGTGGAAGTGGGCACGAGCGTGGCCGGTGCCAGCGAAATCGCGCGCGAGCACAAGCGCGAGATGGTCGAGGTGATTGCCGGGCTGTTGCCCGATGGACCGCAACGCACGGCCATCGCACAAGCAGCCGCGCTGGGCGTCGACGGCGCCATCGTCAAGGCGCAGATGGGCGACGCCGCACTCGCGCGCGAAGCGGTCGATGACCTGCGCCGCTTGCTTCAGGCGCTGACAGCCGCGCTCGTCACTTAACGACCATCAGCGTGAACGGCCACACATAGGCCTGCAAGGTCACGTAGAAGCCCACGAGGCAGGCCAGCGCGATGGAGTGGAAGAAGACGTAGCGAAGGATCTCGCCTTCGTGGTTGAACCAGCGCGTGGCGGTGGAGGCAACCACGATCGACTGTGCATCGATCATCTTGCCCATCACGCCGCCCGAACTGTTGGCCGCGCCCATCAGGTTCGGGCTCAGGCCCAGCTGGTCGGCCGCCACCTTCTGCATGCCGCCGAAGAGCACGTTCGACGCCGTGTCGGAGCCCGTGAGCGCCACGCCCAGCCAGCCCATCAGCGTGCCGAAGAACGGGTAGAACATGCCGGTGTTGGCAAAGGCCAGCCCCAGCGTGGTGTCCAGCCCCGAGTAGCGCGTGAGCGTGCCCAGCGCGAGCATCAGCATGATGGTGAGCAGCGAGAACTTCACCAGCCACAGCGTGCGGCCATAGGCGGCCACGAGCTGGATCGGGTTGTACTTCATCACCAGCCCGCCCACGATGGCCGACACCAGGATGCCGGTGCCCGTGGCCGAGAACAGCAGCAGCTGGTACACCGCGCCCTCCTTCGTCGGCTTGGGCACCACGGGCGCCACCTTCTCGATCATGTTGTGCAGCCCGTCGATGGGGAAGTTGGGCGCGAAGATGCCGTTGAGCCAGGTCTTCACCACCGGCAGGCCCCAGATGAACACGAACACGGTGAGGATGAGCCACGGCGTCCAGGCGCGGATCACGGCGGCGCTCGAATGCTTCGCGGGCGCAACGGCCGGGCCGGCCTCGCCGCCGTCGGTTTCGTGCCCCTTGAGCGACACCGAGGTCCAGATCTTCTTAGGCTTCCACACGCGCAGGAACAGCACCAGGCAAACCATCGACACGATGGCCGCGATGATGTCCACCAGCTCGGGACCGATGTAGTTCGACACCAGGAACTGCGGAATCGCAAAGGACACGCCCGTCACCAGGATGGCCGGCCACACCTCAGCCATTCCCTTGCGCCCCGCGAAGGCCCAGATGAGCCAGAACGGCACCAGCAGCGAGAAGAACGGCAGCTGCCGCCCGATCATCGCGGTGACTGCCATCAGGTCGTAGCCGTGCACCTTGGCCAGCGTGATGACTGGCGTGCCCAGCGCGCCGAAGGCCACCGGCGCCGTGTTGGCAATGAGCGAGAGCCCCGAGGCCGCGAGCGGTGAGAAGCCCAGCCCGATGAGAATGGCCGCCGTGACCGCCACCGGCGTGCCGAAGCCGGCCGCACCCTCGAAGAAGGCACCGAAGGCAAAGGCGATGAGCAGCAGCTGCAGGCGCCTGTCTTCCGTGATGCCGGCAATCGAGTCCTGCAGTATCTGGAAGCTGCCGTTCTGCTGCGTGAGCTGCTGCAGGAAGATGATGTTCAGCACGATCCAGCCAATGGGCAGCAGGCCGGTGATGCCGCCCAGAAAGGCCGCCTTGCCCGCCATGTCGGCCGGCATGCCGAAAGCGAACACCGCGATGACCACCGCACTCAGCAGGCCGAGCCCCGCCGCGTAATGCGCCTTGACGTGAAGCAACCCGAGGCACACCAGCATCACCACCACCGGTATCGCGGCCAGTGCCGTCGATACGATCATGTTGCCGAACGGGTTGTAAACCTGTTGCCAGACCATGCGCTTGTCTCCTCTTTGTTGGAATCTTTTTGAGTCGGCAACACGAGGCGGGAATGGTCCTGCCACGAGCGGCCGAAAGCGTTCGCTACCATCCTAACCCGCTCCCCTCGCCAGCAAAAGATGGTTTCTCCGCGTCTCCCCTCGACCCAGGGCCTGCAGGCCTTCGAGGCCGTTGCACGCCTGCGCAGCGTGAACCTCGCCGCCGAAGAGCTCAGCGTGACGCCCAGCGCGGTGAGCCACCGCATCCGCCAGCTCGAACTGCTGCTGGGGCTGAAGTTCTTCGTGGGTAGCGATTTCAGCCTCAGCGCCGACGGCATGGCCTACCTGGCGCGCGTGCGCGAGGCCATTGCGGCGCTGCAGCAGGTACCGGGCCGCGAGCCCGAGTCGCAGATGCGGCGGCTGCGCGTGGCGGTCACGCCGACCTTCTCGCGGCAGATGCTGCTGCCGCGGCTCGCGCGGTTTCGCGACGCGTACCCGAACATCGAGCTGATGCTGCAGGTGACCATGCCGGTGCGCAACGTCACGGTCGAAGAGGCCGACATCGAGTTGCGCTTCGGCACCGGGCCCTTTCACGATCGCGAGTTTGTCCAACTGCTGGCCGACGAGGTCTCGCCGGTGTGCAGCCCCGCCTACCTGAAGCGCCACGGCCCCTTCGACGGCTTTGCCACCGATGCCGAGGTGTCGCGCGCGCAGTTGCTGCGCACGCCGCTGGAGTCGTGGCGCACCTGGTTCAAGGCTTGCGGCGTGGGCCTGCCCGAGCCGGCCACGGGCCACCAGTTCAACGACCTCGGGCTGGCGCTCGACGCGGCGGCCGAAGATTTCGGCGTGGTGCTGATGCACCTGCGGCTGGGCAGCGCCTGGCTCGACAACGGGCGGCTGGTGCGGCTGTCGCAGCGCAGCGTGCCTTCGCCCAACGCCTACTTCCTGTGCTGGCGGCCGGGCGCCATGGAGCGCTGGGAGTGCGCGACCTTCGTCGAGTGGCTGCGCGAGGCCCTGCGCAAGTGAAGCGACCGATCTGAATTTTTTTCAGTTGCGAGCCCGGCTTTTTTCAGATGGCGCACCGGAGCGCCTGCCGATAATGGCCGGTTCGCCTTCGTCAACCCACAAGAACCAGCCAGGAGACAGCCCGTGTCCGACCTTTCCAAGATCACCAGCATCGAAGACCTGCGGGTGATCGCCAAGCGGCGTGTGCCGAAGATGTTCTACGACTACGCCGACTCCGGCGCCTGGACCGAGGGCACCTACCGCGCCAACGAGAGCGACTTCCAGAAGATCAAGCTGCGCCAGCGCGTGGCCGTGAACATGGAAGGCCGCTCCACCCGCACCACCATGGTCGGCCAGGAGGCCGCAATGCCCGTGGCCATTGCGCCCACCGGCCTCACCGGCATGCAGCATGCCGACGGCGAAATCCTCGGTGCGCGCGCGGCCAAGGCCTTCGGCATTCCGTTCACGCTGTCGACCATGAGCATCTGCTCGCTCGAAGACATTGCCGAAGGCACCGACCGCCACCCCTTCTGGTTCCAGCTCTACGTGATGAAGGACCGCGACTTCATCGAACGCCTCATCGAGCGCGCAAAGGCCGCCAACGTCACGGCCCTGCAGCTCACGCTCGACCTGCAGATCCTCGGCCAGCGCCACAAGGACATCAAGAACGGTCTCACAGCGCCGCCCAAGCCCACCATCAAGAACCTGATCAACCTGGCCACCAAGCCGCGCTGGTGCATGGGCATGCTGGGCACCAAGCGCCGCACCTTCGGCAACATCGCGGGCCACGCCAAGGGCGTGAAAGACCTGTCGTCGCTGTCGTCGTGGACCGCCGAGCAGTTCGACCCCGCGCTGAGCTGGGCCGATGTCGAATGGATCAAGAAGCTCTGGGGCGGCAAGCTCATCCTCAAGGGCATCATGGACGTGGAAGACGCGCGCCTTGCAGCCTCGAGCGGCGCCGATGCGCTCATCGTGTCGAACCACGGCGGCCGGCAGCTCGACGGCGCGCCATCATCCATCGCGGCGCTGCCCGCCATCGTCGACGCGGTGGGCACCGAGATCGAGGTGTGGATGGACGGCGGCATCCGCAGCGGGCAAGACGTGCTCAAGGCCCGCGCGCTGGGCGCTCGCGGCACCATGATCGGCCGCAGCTTCCTGTATGGCCTGGGTGCCTATGGGCAAGAGGGCGTAACGCGCGCGCTGCAGCTCATCCACAAGGAGCTCGACATCACGATGGCTTTCTGCGGCCGCACGAACATCGACGAAGTCGATTCGAGCATCCTGCTGCCGGGTACGTTCTAGGCTTGCCTGAAGGCCCCCCGAAGGCCACTTCGGGGGTAGGCCGATGCGGCGTTGACCGACACGCCGCAGCCTCTTGCCGGCGCAGAATGTTTTGGCAACAACAACATTGCCTGCACGGCACAAGAAGGCACCATGAGCGCAGTCACGCCTGTTCCGGGAGGCCCAGCGGCCTCTGCTTCGCCACTACCGCACTACACGGCCGAAGAAAAGCGCCACCGCGTCTTCGCGATCATGGCGGCCTCTTCCGGCAACCTGGTCGAGTGGTTCGACTTCTATGTGTATGCGTTCTCGGCGCTGTACTTCGCACCGGCCTTCTTTCCCAAATCGGACCCCACCGCCCAGTTGCTGAACACCGCCGGCGTATTCGCGGCCGGCTTCCTGATGCGGCCCATCGGCGGCTGGCTCTTCGGGCGCGTGGCCGACCGGCTGGGGCGCAAGACGTCGATGCTGATCTCGGTGACGATGATGTGCGCCGGCTCGCTCGTCATCGCGTGCCTGCCGACTTACGCGCAGATAGGCGCGTGGGCGCCCTTCCTGCTGCTGATCTGCCGCCTGTTCCAGGGGCTGTCGGTCGGCGGCGAATACGGCACCACCGCCACCTACATGAGCGAGGTGGCACTGCGCGGCCAGCGCGGCTTCTTCTCGTCATTCCAGTACGTCACGCTGATCGGCGGGCAACTGCTCGCGGTGCTGGTGATCGTGGTGCTCGAACAACTGCTGACCGAGGCCGAACTCAAGGCCTGGGGCTGGCGTGTTCCGTTCGTCATCGGCGCCATCGCAGCGGTTGTCGCGCTGCTGCTGCGCCGCACGCTGCATGAAACGCAGACCGACGAAGCCAAGAAGAACAAGGAGGCCGGCAGCATGGCCGGCCTGTTCAGGCATCACACGCCCGCCTTCCTCACGGTGCTGGGCTACACGGCCGGCGGCTCGCTGATCTTCTACACCTTCACCACGTACATGCAGAAGTACCTGGTGAACACGGTGCACCTGCCCATCAAGACCGCAAGTTATGTGATGACCGGGGCGCTGTTCGCCTACATGTGCATGCAGCCGGTGTTCGGCGCGCTGTCGGACCGCATCGGGCGGCGCAACAACATGCTGCTGTTCGGCGGGCTCGGCGCGCTGACGACCGTGCCCATCCTTACCGCACTGCAGCACACGACGAGCCCGGTGATGGCCTTCGTGCTGATCATCGTGGCGCTGGCCATCGTGAGCTTCTACACTTCGATCAGCGGGATCGTGAAGGCGGAGATGTTCCCGCCTGAAGTACGGGCGCTGGGCGTAGGACTGGCCTATGCCGTGGCCAACGCGATCTTCGGCGGCTCGGCCGAATACGTGGCGCTGGGACTCAAGTCACTGGGACACGAGTCGGCATTCTTCTGGTACGTGAGCGCGATGATGGTGATCGCGTTCCTGGTGAGCCTGCGCCTGCCGAGGCAAGCGAGCTACCTTCATCACGATCACTGAACCAACACTGGCGGCTGGCTACTCGGCTTCCAGACGCTGCGCCACTTCGTGCTTGCTCAGCCCGCGCACCGAAGCAAGGTTCTCGAGTTGCGCGGCCCTGGGCCGGGCCTTGCCCTGTTCCCAGTGGTAGATCGTCTGGCCCGACACGCCCACCAGCTTTCCATAAGACGCGGCGGAAATACCCAGCTTCGTGCGATGCGCAGCCAGGCGCCCGGCGCTGAAGCGGCGCTTGGTTCCGCCTTCATCCGACTCGTCGGGTTCGCTCGCGCGTGCGCTGCGGGCCGTGCCTTTGGCAACGCTGCGCAGTTCCTTCTCCAGCGAACTCACCTGGCGGCGCAATGCCGCGATGGCCGCACGGTGATGAACCGATGCCTTCTTGAGGGTTTCCATTTCTGCGCGGACTTCCTTGCGGGCGACACGCGAGATTTCAGATTTAAGGATGGATGCAATGTTTGGCATGCCGGCATTGTGCCCAGCAAATGTAAACACGGGACAAGAATGTCAAATCTTGGATCAAATTTGAATCTTTTGATTACAAAGCGAAGATCCGCGTCATTGCGACCCACTTCTCCCCTTCGGGTGTCCATGGCGTGGGCGCCTGGAACTTCCACATCAGTTCTTCCCACTCCCTGATCTTTGGATTGCTCCGCGTGGCAAGCGCCATGGCATCGGCGTTGTAGCAGGCATCGTCCGTCTCCATCAGCATCACCATCCGCGTACCGAGCCGGTAGATTTCCATGGCCGTTATGCCGTGCGCATTCAGGTGCTCGCGCACCTCGGGCCAGATGCTGCGGTGATAAGCCTCGTACTCGGCGATCAATACAGGGTCGTCTTTCAAATCGAGGGCCAGGAAATGGCGCATGGCTTGTTCCGATCAAAGCAGGGAATCAATCAGGTCAGCGCCCGATCCAGATGCGTATATCCGCCGTCCACAAACACCCATTGCCCGGTGGTGTGCGCGGCACGCTCCGACAACAGGAACACGACGTTGTCCGCAACCTCCTGTGGAGTCGTCATGCGGCGGCCAAGCGGGATCTTGTCGGTGATCTCCGCGAGCTTGCGATCAGGCTCGTCGAACGCGGAAATCCAGCGCTGGTACAGCGGCGTCATCACCTCGGCCGGGATCACCGCGTTCACGCGAACGCCGTCCTCCAGCAATGAAGCGGCCCACTCACGCGTCAGCGACAGTTGCCCGCCCTTGGCTGCGGTGTAGCCGCTGGTGTTGCCCTGCCCCGTTATTGCCGTCTTCGATGAGATGTTGACGATGGCACCGTGGCTGGCCTTCAAGTGCGGCAGGCAGTAGTGCGCCATCACGTAGCAATGGACGAGGTTGCGTTCGAGTGAACGTACGAAGGCCTCGCGTCCCGCCTCCAGCCCCACGCTGTCGTTCACGCCCGCGTTGTTGACCAGGCCATCGATGCGACCGAACTCGGCAGCGGTATCGGCAATGGCCTTGGCACAAGCGGTTTCTTCCATCAGCTCGAACTGGAAGAACCGCGCACGCGGCTGCAGCGAACGCAATGCCTCTTCAAAAGGCGCTTCGAGCGGATTCTTCCCGCAGATCACAGGCACCGCGCCCTCCTGTGCCAGCGTCATCGAAATGGCCGCACCGATTCCGCTGCCGCCACCAGTAACGATCACCACCTTGTCCTTCAGATTCAGGTCCATGCTGTGCAGTGCCTTTCCTTATCCACGAAAGCGGTATTTCTCCAGCGACTCCGGCTTCATCGTGATAGAGAAGCCCGCGCCCTTCGGCGGCATGTAGGCCGCATTGCGAATCTCGCAGGGCTCGACGAAGTGCTCGTGCAGGTGGTCGACATACTCGACCACGCGGCCTTCGCGCGTGCCCGAGATGCAGAGGTAGTCGATCATCGACAGGTGCTGCACGTACTCGCACAGCCCCACTCCCCCTGCATGCGGGCACACGGGCAGTTTGTACTTCGCGGCCATCAGCATCACCGCAAGAATCTCGTTCACGCCGCCTAGCCTGCACGCGTCGATCTGCACCACGTCGATGCCGCCGCGCATGATGAACTGCTTGAACATGATGCGGTTCTGGCACATCTCGCCCGTGGCCACTTTCACCGGTGCGATGCCCTCGCGAATCTTGCGGTGGCCTTCCACGTCGTCGGGGCTGGTGGGTTCCTCGATGAACCACGGCTTGGCAAACGCCAGCTGACGCACCCAGTCGATGGCCTGGCCGACTTCCCACACCTGGTTGGCGTCGATCATCAGGTGCCGGTCGGGCCCGAGCACCTCGCGCGCCACGCGCAGGCGGCGGATGTCGTCCTGCAGGTCGCGCCCCACCTTCAGCTTGATGTGGTTGAAGCCCGCATCCACAGCCTCTTGCGCGAGGCGCCGCAGCTTCTCGTCGGAGTAGCCCAGCCAGCCGGCCGATGTGGTGTAGCAGGGGTAGCCCTCGGCCTGCAGTGTGGCGATGCGTTCGGCCTTGCCAACGGCCGCCGCGCGCAGCAGGGCCAGTGACTCATCCGGCGCGATGCAGTCGGTGATGTAGCGGAAGTCGATGCATCGCACCAGCTCCTCGGGGCTCATGTCGGCCACCAGCTGCCACACGGGCTTGCCTTCGGACTTGGCCCACAGGTCCCACATCGCGTTGACCACCGCGCCGGTCGCAAGATGAATCGCGCCCTTGTCGGGGCCGATCCAGCGCAGCTGGCTGTCCGATGTCACGTGCCGCCAGAAGCGCCCCATGTCCTCGGCCACCCACGCCAGGTCGAGCCCCACGACCAGATGCCGCATCGCCTCGATGGCCGCGCAGCAGATCTCGTTGCCGCGGCCGATGGTGAAGGTGAGGCCGTGGCCTTCGAGCCCCGGCTGGTCGGTTTCGAGCACGACGTACGCCGCCGAATAGTCGGGGTCGGGGTTCATCGCATCGGAGCCGTCCAGATGCTGCGAGGTGGGAAAGCGCACGTCGAGCACGCGCATGGATCGGACGATGGTCATGGGACTTTGCGGGCGAGCGATCAGTCGTACAGCACCGCTGCGATCTTCGGATCGGCGATGTTGGTCTTGTCGTACCAGAAGAACCCGGTGTCGACCACCTTCGGCAGCTTCTCACCCTTGATGGCCTTCACGGCCATCTCGACGGTCTTGTAGCCCATGCCCACGGGGTTCTGCGTGATGGCGCCGGCCATGCTGCCGTCCATGATGGCGTTCTTCTGCTGCTTGCCGGAGTCGTAGCCGATGATCACGACCTTGCCGTTGCGCTTCATCTCCTTCACGCCATTGACCACGCCGATGGCAGAGCCTTCATTGGCACCGAAGATGCCCTTGAGGTTTGGCGAGGCTTGCAATATCGACTTGGTGATCTCGGTCGACTTCAGCTGGTCGCCGCCGCCGTACTGCACGCTCACGATCTTGATGTTCGGGTAGGTCGACTTGATGCGGTTCACGAAGCCGTCGCGCCGGTCGACGCCCGTGCGGCTGGTCTGGTCGTGCACCACCAGCGCGACTTCGCCGCTCTTGCCGATCAGCTCGGCCATCTTGTCGGCTGCGAGCGCGGCGGCAGCCTTGTTGTCGGTGGTCGTGGTGGTCACGGGAATGTCGCTGTCCACGCCCGAGTCGAATGCCACCACCGGAATCTTCGCGGCCTGCGCCTTCTTCAGCAGCGGAATGGCCGCCTGGCTGTCGAGCGCGGCAAAGCCGATGGCCTGCGGCTTCTTGGCAAGCGCGGCAGAAAGCATGTCGATCTGCTTGTCGACCATGGCCTCGGTCTCGGGGCCTTCGAAAGTGACCTTGACCTTGTAGTCTTTCGCGGCCTGCTCGGCGCCCGACTTCACGGCCTGCCAGAACTGGTGCTGGAAGCCCTTGGACACGAGCGGAATGTAGACCTCTTGCGTCTGTGCCTGCGCGATGCCGGCAAGGCCGATGAGCGCCGCGCCCAGCGTGCACGCAACGGCTGTTCTTCTCTGGATCATGCGAAGTCTCCTGTGGTTGTAGAACGAAACGAAAGCGAGGGGAATCAGTGCGTCTTGCTGCCGCGGCGGCGCAGGATGTCGGCGTACACGGCCAGGATGATGATCACGCCCGTGACCACCGTCTGCCACTCTTGCGCAACCGAAAGAATGCGCAGGCCGTTGGTGAGCACGCTCATGATGAAGGCGCCGATGATCGTGCCGACGATGGTGCCGGTGCCGCCGCTGAGCGACGTGCCGCCGATCACCACGGCCGCAATCGCGTCGAGCTCATAGCCCTGCCCCAGCGCGGGCTGCGCCGAGTTCAGGCGCGAGGCAATCAACAGCCCCGCAATGCCGCAGATGCCACCGCTCACCGTGTACACCACGATCTTCCAGAAGTCGGTGTTCACGCCCGACAGGCGCACCGCTTCTTCATTGCTGCCGAGCGCGAAGGTGTAGCGGCCCAGGATGGTCTTGTTGAGCACGATGCTCGCGGCCACCGCCACCAGGAACAGGATCAGCACCGCATTGGGAATCGGCAGCGCCGGAATGAAGTAGCCGATGAGCGAGTCTTGCGAGATCGCCGGAAAGTCCGGCGTGTCGTTGAAGTAGATCGGCTTGGTACCCGAGATCACCAATGACAAGCCCTTGAGCAGCATCATCATGCCCAGCGTCGCGATGAAGGGCGGTATCTTGAGCTTGGCGATCAGCACGCCAGAGACAAAGCCTGCCAGCGCCCCGAAGAGAATCGCGGCCGCAATGCCCAATGCGAGCGGCATGCCCATGTAGGTGAGCACCACGCCGGCCATGACGGCGCAGAAGGTCATCAGCGTGCCAACCGACAAATCGATGCCCGCGGTGATGATGACGAAGGTGCAGGCAATGGCCAGCACGCCGTTCACCGCTGTCGACTGCAGGATGCTCACGAGGTTGTCGGCCTGCAGAAACTGCGGCGACGCGACGCTGAAGAACACCATCAGCGCGACGAGGCTGGCAAAGGCCAGCAGCTTCTGCCTGGTGGCGGGGCGGAAGAGCCGTGCCCTCAGCGAGAAGCCGGGCGTGACAGCGGTGGTGGCGGTGGGGGTCGTCAAAGGGTGTCTCCAATCGTCATGCGGTGGCAGCAGCGGTGGTTTCACGCCGGGTGGCGAGCTGCATGATCTTTTCCTGCGAGGCTTCGCGCGCCGGCAGCTCGCCGGTGATGCGGCCTTCGCACATCACGAGCACGCGGTGGCTCATGCGCAATATCTCGGGCAGCTCCGAAGAGATGATCACGATGGCCTTGCCCTGCGCGGCAAGCTCGTTGAGCAGGCGGTAGATCTCGGCCTTGGCGCCCACGTCGATGCCGCGCGTGGGCTCGTCGAAGAAGAGCACGCCGCAGTCGCGCAGCAGCCACTTGGCGATGACGATCTTCTGCTGGTTGCCGCCCGACAGCAGCCGCACCTGCTGGCGCACCGAAGGCGTCTTGATGCTGAGCTGCTTCACGTAGCGCTCGCCGGCCGCCTCGATGGCGCCCTGGTCGATGAACAGGCCCATCGACAGGAACTTCTTCATGCTCGGCAGCGCGATGTTGGTTTCCACGTCCATGCCGGTGGCCAGGCCGAAGTGCTTGCGGTCTTCCGACAGATAGCCGATGCCGTGGGCCACCGCGTCCTCGGGCGACTTGATCGACACCTTCTTGCCGTGCACGAAGACCTCGCCCGCGTCGATACGGTCGGCGCCGAACACCGCGCGCGCCAGCTCGGTGCGGCCCGCACCCATCAGGCCCGCAAAGCCGAGGATCTCGCCGCGGCGCAGCACGAAGCTCGCGTTGCGCACCATCGTTCCGCGGCAGATGCCCCTGGCCTCGAGCACGATCTCGTTGCCCGAGGTGTCGGGCATGTCGGTTTCCACCTCCGCGAGCTGGCGGCCCACCATCATGGCGATGAGCGAATCCATCGGCGTTTCGGCCATCGGCACGGTGGCGATGTACTGGCCGTCGCGCATCACGGTCACGCGGTCGGCGATGCGCTTGAGCTCGTCCATCTTGTGCGAGATGTAGACGATGGCCACGCCCCGCGACTTCAGCCGGCCGATGATGCGGAACAGGTCGGCCACCTCTTCGTTGTTCAGCGCGGCGGTGGGCTCGTCCATGATGAGCACGCGCGAGTCGAACGACAGCGCCTTGGCGATCTCCACCATCTGCTGCTTGGCCACCGTGAGCTCGCCGACCGGCGTGCGCGGGTCGAGCCGCAGGTTCATGCGCTCGAAGATGCGTTGCGTCTCGGCGCACATGGCCTCTTCGTCGATGAAGAGGCCGAAGCGCCCGCGCGGCTCGCGGCCGATGAAGATGTTCTGCGCGGCGCTCAGGTGGTTCATCAGGTTGAGCTCCTGATGGATGATGCCGATGCCCAGGGCCTGCGCAGCGCGCGGGCTCGCGATGTCCACGGGCTGGCCGTCGAGCAGCACTTCGCCGGAGTCCTTGCGGTACACGCCCGCCAGCACCTTCATCAGCGTGGACTTGCCCGCGCCGTTCTCGCCCATGAGCGCATGCACCTCGCCGGGCAGCAGATCGAACTGCGCCTTGTCGAGCGCGCGCACGCCGGCGAAAGACTTGCTCAGGTCGCGAAGGGTGACGATGGGTTGCGTCATGAACTTTCCCTGTCAGTGCAACGGCAGGTCGTAGAAGCGCTGCGCCGTGCCACGCCACACGCTGGCCTGCTCGCTTGGCGAAAGGCTGCCGATGCAGGCCTCGCTCACTGCGACCCAGCCCGCGTAGTCGCCGGCCAGCGTGAGCACGGGCCAGTCGCTGCCCCACATCAGGCGATCGGGCCCGAACACGTCGAGCAGGTGCTCCCACACCGGGCACACGGCGCGCACAGCCGCATCGACGTCGCCGTGCGTGGACGGCGGAGCCTCACCCCACAGCCCCGAGAACTTGCAGCACACCTGCGGCAGTGCCGCGACCGCTGCAATGCTCTTGCGCCATCGCTCGAAGTCTTCGCTGCCGTGCGCGCCAACGGGTGGCTTGGCCCCATGGTCGACCACCACCGGCAGCTCCGGCCATTGCTTCAGGAAGCGCAGCATCGGCGGCAAGTGCCGTGGCTTCACCAGCGCATCGAAGCGCAGGCCGAACCGCAGCAAGGTGCGCAGCGCATCAGGACGCGGCCGGTGCGCGATCCAGTCGTCGTCGGGCAGGTCCTGCAGCATCGGCCGCACGCCCTTGAACCTGGGGTGCCGCGCCATCCGCTCCAGCGAAGCGACGGCACCGGGCCGGCTCAGGTCGACCCAGCCGACCACGCCGCCGATGACGTCGTGCGCCGTGGCCAGGTCGAGCATGAAGTCGGTTTCGGCCTTCGATTCGGCGGCCTGCACCAGCACGGTCCGGCCCACGCCGTGAGCCTGCAGCAGCGGCGCGAGGTCTTCGGGCAGGAAGTCGCGCACCAGCGGGGCCAGCGCCGGCACGCTCGCGCTCAACCATGTGTAGTCGCCGCGTGCGGGCCGCCAGAAATGCTGGTGCGAGTCGATGCGCTGGATCATGTCGGGTCGCGGGCAGCGGTATGCTGCCGAACGCCTTGCCTCTCTAGTCCATGTGTGAACAGAGTATTTACATACGAACTTTTAGCGTCAAGCGCACTTCATGGGTGCTTACCCGTAGAACGAAACTTGCAAAAAGCGATGTCTGCTGTTGAAATTCATCAGTGAACAAATCGATTCAAACCGACATCCTGAGCAAGCCCGCCGAAGACCCTGAGCGCTACCGCGCGCCCGCGCTCGACAAGGGCCTGGACATCCTCGAACTGCTGGCCGACCAGCCTGAGGGCCTGACGCGCGGCGAGATCGTGAAGGCGCTCGACCGTGGCCCGAGCGAGATCTACCGCATGCTCGAACGGCTGGTGGCGCGGCAGTACGTGCTGCGTTCGCTCGCGGGCGACCGCTACAGCCTGAGCCTGAAGATGTTCGACCTGGCGCACCGCTACCCGCCGAACCACCGGCTGGTCACGCAGGCGCTTCCGGTGATGGACCGCTACGTGAAGGAGGCCGAGCAGTCGTGCCACCTGGGCGTGTACGACCGGGGCAACGTTCAGATCGTGGCGCAGGTCAACAGCCCGGCGGCGAGCAACATGACGGTGCGGCCAGGCACACGCGTGAACCTGCTCGACACCGGCTCGGGCCAGGTGCTGCTGGCCTGCGAATCGGACGAGCGGCGCAAGCAGATGGTGGCCGAGCACGTGGCGCTCGACGGCGAGGTGCAGATACCGCCCGACGAGCTGGAGCACATGCTCGAAGCCGTGCGCGCCACCGGCTACCGGCAGCGCGAGAGCATGCAGTACTTCGGCGTGATAGACATCTCGTGCCCCATCCTCGGCCCGCACGGGCATGCGCTGGCGGTGCTCACCACGCCGTACATCCGGCGCATCGACCGCCATGCCATTCCGTCGCTGGACCGCGCGCGCGAACTGATGCTGCAGGCTGCGCGCGACCTTTCGCTGCTCGCGAACGCCTAGTTCCCGGGAGGCTTGGGCGCCTTCTTCTTTCGCCCGCCGATGGCCCCGGACGCCGCAGCCCCGAGGATGCGGCGAAAGGTGGGGCATTCCATGTGACTGGGCGCGCGGCACACAGCAGCGTGCCGCAGGCCGTCGCGCATGGCGCTCAGGCTGCGGATCGTCCTGTCGAGTTCTTCCGCCTTGGCTGTGAGCATCAACCGGTCGATGCGCGGCTGCCCGTTGGGCCCGAACATGCGCGCGATCTCGTCCAGAGAGAAGCCGGCGGCGCGCCCCAGCGCAATGAGTGCGAGCCGCTCCAGCACGCCCGCATCGAACAGGCGGCGCAGGCCTTGCCTTCCGGTCGAGGCGATCAGCCCCTTCTCGTCGTAATAGCGCAGCGTCGAGGCGGGCACGCCGGAGCGCTGCGCAACCTCGCCGATATCCAGATGTTTCATTACCCTCTTGACCTCAAGCCGACTTGAACTTGCATAGTGCGTTTTCCGCCTCATGAAGGCAAGCCAAAGGAAACGACCATGGACGACACCACCCCGCAGGCCGGCGACGAACAGGCAAGGCTCTGGAACGGCTCGGCCGGACGCGCCTGGGTCGACACGCAGGCAACGCTCGACCGCCTGTTCCAGCCCTTCGAAGACCTGCTCGTCGAGGCTGCGTCCGCCCGACCGGGAAGCCTCGTGCTAGACGTGGGCTGCGGCACCGGCAGCACCACGCTCGCATTCGCACGGCTGCACGGCGCCGAAGGCGGTTGCGTCGGCATCGACATCTCGGAGCCGATGATTGCCGTCGCCCGCAGCCGCGCCGAGCGCGAAGGCTCGCCGGCAAGCTTCATCTGCGCCAACGCGCAGACCCACGCCTTCGAGCCCGCGAGCTTCGACAGCATCATGTCGCGCTTCGGCGTGATGTTCTTCGACGACCCCGCGCGGGCCTTTGCCAACCTGCGGACTGCCGCAAGGGACAACGCCGAGCTGCGCTTCATCGCCTGGCGCAGTGCGGCAGAAAACCCGTTCATGACCACCGCCGAGCGCGCCGCCGCGCCGCTGCTGCCGAACCTCCCCGCCCGCCGGCCGGATGCGCCGGGCCAGTTCGCCTTCGGCGACAAGCGCCGGATCCACGCCATCCTCGAAGAGAGCGGCTGGGCCGACATCGACATCCAGCCCATCGACGTGCCCTGCACCATGCGCGAGACAGAACTGCTTGGCTACCTGAGCCGGCTCGGCCCCGTCGGCAATGTGCTTCAGCAGGCGAACGAGCGCATGCGTGCACGGGTCATCGACACGGTGCGTGCCGCCTTCGAGCCTTTTGTGCATGGCGACGAAGTGCGCCTGACCGCCGCCTGCTGGATGGTCGTTGCACGCGCACCTTGAAAGCACCGGAGCGCGCCGCACGAACTCCTGCAAGCCTTGCACACGTATCGCCTCCCTTACACTGCCCTTCATGAGTACGCAGGGCTCACCCTCATCCGCGCCAGGCAACACGATCACAGGCGCAGATGCACCGCCTGGCCCCGGCGACTCCCATGCCCAGCTGGTTCGCGAACGCCTGTTGCGCCGCATGTTCGTGATGGGCCCACCCACGGTGCTCACAGCGCTGGCCGCGGCCATCGCGATGGCCGGCGTGTTCTTCTGGATGACCCGCGGCCTCGGCGCATTGATGTGGGGCTTCGTGATCTGCGCGCTGCTCGGCCTGAGGCTGGTGTTCATGCGCTGGAACGCGCGTCTGTACCCGGAGCCCGAGTTCACCTTGCGCCAGCCCGACGGCGCGTGGCGCTTCATGTGCCCGCTGGGTGCCTACATGTCCATGTGGACACTGGCGCCCTGGGCGCTGATGCCGCCGGGTACGGAATCGCCCATGCGAATCCTGATACTGCTGCTGGGCATGTTCGCCGTGCTGATGGGCTCGGTGCCGGTGATCGCCACATGGCGCGCCATGGTGCCCGTGGTCACCATTCCTCTCACGCTGGGCGTGGTGACGCGCTTCGCGTGGATGGGCGGCACGGACGGCTGGTTCACCTGCGTGGTCGGCCTGCTGTTCGGCGGCTCGATGGCGCGCTACGCACTGTCGCAGCACCAGCTCATCCGGCGCAGCCTGTCTGACCAGATCGACAAGGAACTGCTGAGCGAGCAGCTGCTGCGCCAGTCGTTCGAGCTGCAGCGGCTCAACCGCGAGCGCAGCCGGTTTTTCGCGTCAGCCAGCCATGACCTGCGCCAACCCGTGCATGCACTGGCGCTGTTCTCGCGCTCGCTGGAGCGCGACCTCGCGGACCACCCGCTTGCCCCCGTGGCCGGCCGCGTCGTGCAGGCGACCGACGCAGTGAGCGGCCTGCTCAACGCGATGCTGGACATCTCCAAGATCGATGCGGGCACTGTGGTGCCCCAGCCCATGGAGATCGCCGTGGACCCGCTGTTCCTGCGGCTGTCGCAACTCTTCGAGCCGCGTGCCCAGCAGGCGGGGCTCTCGCTGCGGTTCCATACCGGGCCCGAATGGCTGAAAACCGATGCCGACCTGCTGCTGCGCGTGCTGACCAACTTCGTCGACAACGCCCTCAAGTACACACGGCACGGCGGCATTCTTGTGAGCGCGCGACCACGCGGCGACCGTTTGCGCCTGGCCGTGTGGGACACGGGCCTGGGCATCGCACCCGAGCATCTGCCTCATGTGTTCGACGAGTTCTACCAGGTCGACAACCCGCAACGTGATGTCGCGCGTGGCCTGGGCATCGGGCTGGCCATCGTCAAGCGCCTGGTCGACCTGCTCGGCGGTGAAGTCGGCGTGCGTTCCCGGCAGGACCATGGCAGCGTGTTCTGGGTCGACCTGCCGCGCCGACCACCGGCACCGGCAGCCCCGGCCCTCGCGCCCACGGCGACGCCCGCTCCCGCCGCGATCGACACCACGGAGCTACCGCTGGTGCCGCCACGCGTACTGCTGCTCGACGACGAGCAACCTGTGGGTGAGGCGGTGCGCATGTGGCTGGCACCCTACTGCGAGCGCATCGAAATCACCACCCGGCTGTCCGATGCCTGCGCACAGGTGCGGGCAACGCCGGAAGACTTCGACGCTTTCATCGTCGACTTTCGGCTTGCTGACCCGCAGGACGGCATCCAGGCGACCGCGGAACTGCGCCAGCTTGCCGGCCGTCGCGTGCCCACGATCCTGGTCACGGGCGATACCGACCCCGAGCGTGTGCGTGCCGCTTACGCCAGCGATCTGGTCGTGATGTTCAAGCCGGTTCAGCCGGAGGTGCTGCTGCGCACCCTGCACCAGATCATCCGCAGCGAGGAAAGGGAGCCAGCCCTCAGTCCGCGTAGACGCCAGCCGCCTTGATCACAGGCGTCCACTTGGCGATCTCTTCGATCACGAACTTCTTGTGACCCGCCGGCTCGATGCGCCCATCAGTAGCCACCACGGCGCCCAGCAGCTCTTCACGATGGATGAAGTCCGGGTCTTTCAGCGCAACCTTGAGCGCATCGTTGAGCTTCTTCAGCACCGGCGCAGGCGTGCCCTTCGGCGCATAGAGACCGTGCCAGATGGTGACCTGGAAGTTCTTCAGCCCGGCTTCGTCGAGCGTCGGCAAATCTTTCAGCATCGGCAGCGCAAGCCGCTTCGATGTGGTGACGGCAAAGGCCTTTACCTTACCGGCCTGGATCTGCGGCGTGGTGTTGGTGGTCTGGTCGCACAGCAGGTCGATCTGGCCGCCGATCAGGTCGGTGATGGCCGGGGCGGTGCCCTTGTAGGGCACGGGCGTCATCTCGGTCTTGGTGGCGCTCTGGTACAGCAGGCCGCACAGGTGCGAGGCCGAGCCCACGCCCGCGTTGCCGATGTTGATCTTGCCCTTGTTGGCGGCGATCCAGGTGCTCAGTTCCTTGTAGTTGCTGGCGGGAATGCTGGGCTTGGAGATGAGCGTCATCGGCACGTCGTTGACGATGCCCAGGTATTCGAAGTCGGTCTCGACCTTGAACGGCACGTTGCGCACCAGGCTCGGCACGGTTGCCATCGCGATGTGGTTCAGCAGCAGCGTGTAGCCGTCGGGTGCGGCGCGCGCCACCTTGGCCGCGCCAATGGAGCTGCCGGCGCCAGGCACGTTGTCGATGATGACGGTGTTGCCGCCGAGCGGCTTGCGCAGCGCCTCGGCAAGGTCGCGCGCCACGCGGTCGGTCGGGCCGCCGGCCGCGAAGGGCACGACGATGGTGACGGGCTTGCTGCCCGGAAAGTCCTGCGCGTGGGCAGCGACAGCGGCAGCGGCGATCGCCGCGAGGGCGAACAATTTCTTCATGGAGTCTCCGGGACGTTGGAAAAAAAGAGGATGAAAAAAGTAGATCAGGACGCGCGTGACGGCACGCGGCTTTCGAGCGCGGGCGGCTGCCACGTGGGCTGGATGTGGCAGCCGTTCTTGCCGTCGGCATCGTAGCGAGGCATCAGCGATTTGCAGCGCTGCGCGAGGCTTTCGGGCGTGGGCTTCTCGCCCTTGTCGATCCAGTCGAGCAGCGCGGCAAAGAGCGCGGGATATTCCGAATCGCTGAGGTAGCTGTGCTCGCGCTCGTTGCTGAAGCTCTGCACCAGCAGGTCACCGGTGCCTGCCGCATCGCGGATGCGGCGATAGGAATTTTCCAGCTCGACGAAAGCGGTCGGGTCGTCGATGGCATGCAGGCCCACGGTGGGCAGCGCGGTGCGGCCGGTGGGCTGGCTGTCGGCCGCCAGTGCGCCCTTGGCCTGCGGGTCGGCCGCGTAGCGCGCCACGCCGGCATTGAGCGCCGCGTCGTCGGCCGAGCCGCTGTAGACCACGCCGATGTTGCCGAAGGGGTTGCGGCCGTTCAGCCGTTTCTGCACCAGGTCCTGGAACAGCCAGGTCGCCCATGTGAGGTGCCCTACCAACGAGCGCTCCTGGATCTTCACGACTGAAAGAATGGTCTTCAGTTTCGCCGCCTGCTCCGGCGTGCGCTGCGCGGCGGGCAGGCCGACGCCGGTACATGCCTTCACGCGTTCTGCAAGTTCGGCACGCGTGAGCTTCGAGTCCATCGGCAGGCCCATCCACAGCGGGTACTGCGGCTCGTCGGGGCGCGGGTGGTTGCGGCAGACGTACTGGTACACCACGCGCAGGTCGAGCCGGAAGTCGTAGGCGCTGTTGCCGCCGCCGAGCACGCCGCTGGTCAGCAGCAGGCCGTCGTACGGGCTCTTCGCGCCGCCGGCCGGCGCATACAGCTCGGCCGCTTTCGCCGCCACGCCCGCGCCGTAGCTCTGCCCGTGCAGCAGCGTGCGGCGCGGCTGGCCGAAGTGGCGCACGAAGATCTGGCGCAGGCGCTCGGTGTCTTCGGCCGACATGGTCACGCCGTAGCCGCCGCGTCGGTAGGTGGAACCGGCCCAGGCGTAGCCGGCCTTCACGGTGACGGCCCAGCGCTTGAGGTCTTCCGCGCTGCGCTCGAGCTTGGGCGCTCCGGTCTCGGGGCCGCCGTGGGCGTGCATGACGAGCACGCCGCGGTTCCAGTCCTTCGGAATGGCGATCCAGTAGAGGGCGCCCGTGCCGTCCTCACCGGTGTAGCAGCGCGCGGCCTCAGGCACCGGCGCGGGGCAGGTGGTGGCCTTGGGTGCGGTCGCCGCCGCATGCGCGGACAACATCGGCGCAGCGCCGATCAGTGCGAATGCCGCGAGGCTGGACAGTCGTTTTTTCAATGGCGTACTCCGAATTCGAGCGCCGCGTTCGCTCCCGGGTCGGAGACGAAGGCGAGAACGCCGCTGTTGAAGATGAAATTGCCCGGTCGGCCCGCATCGGCCTGCACCACGCCCAGCACGGGCGCGTCGTAGCTCAGCACCGCGGCAGCACCCGCCAGATTGAGACCGTTGCCGGCCACCGTGGCATCGTGGTTCTCGCCCTTGACACTGACCAGCGCATAGCTCCCGTCGGCCGTGCCGGGCGTCAGGCTCTGCTGCAGGCCGAACACACGCAGCCCCGCATTCGCGGCCGACTCGCGCACCAGGTGCACCGGCACGGCCACGCCGTTGACGAGGCCGATCACCATCGAGCCGGTGAGCGTGCCGCCGGTGGTCACGGCGCTGCCCGTGGGCGAGGTGGTGAACAGGTCGAACGAGGCGCGCGTGGTGTTGTAGGCGACGTAGCCCTTCTCGGTCTGCGTGCAGTTGGCGTCGTAGATCATGAAGCCGCCCGACACGGGGTCGCGGCAGTACTGGAAGGTGCCCGCATTGCGCAGCCGCACGGCCAGCGACTGCGCGCTGGTGCCGCCCGTGCCCTGCTGCACACCCACCGCGTTGAAGATGTTCGCCACCGACTTGAAGTCGCCCGACACCGGCGCCGCCGCGAAGGTGTTCTGGAACGCCACCAGGGGCGCAAAGCCGCCGCCGCTGGGCGCATTCACGCCGCCCGACACCACGCCGCCGGGCCCGAAGCTGAACACCGCGCCGCTCTCGGCGCTCGAATAGCTGCAGTTGCCCTCGGCAATGAGCGAGCCGGTGCGCTGCGTGCCCACGGTGCGCTGCAGGCTGGCGTCGATGGTTATGGCGTAGGTCATGGCGGCGGGGTCGATCTGCACGCGCAGCTCTTCGCCGAAGCTGTTGCCGCCCTTGTAGCTGGTGACGGAGGCGGGCAGGTTCGGGCAGGCCAGCGGGTCGCCGACCTCGGTCACGCAGCTGTAGTTGACGGCCGCGTCCAGGCTGCCGCTGCCGCGGTACTTGGGCCATGCCGGAAAGCGGCACAGCGGGCGCGTGCGGCCATAGGTGCCGGCCACCGCGTCGGCCGCGATGCCGGTGGCGGGCGCGAGGCCGCCTTCCACCCAGCCTTCGAGCGCGGCGAGCGAGTCCCAGTTGGGAATGAAGCTGCCGGTGCCGTGGCCCATGCCGGGCACGGTGTAGAAGCGCATGCCCTGGTCGACCGCCGCCTGGCCCAGCGTGGCGACGACCTGCTTGTAATAGTCGATGGTCGAGTTGTTGCTGATCACCTCGTCGGCCAGCCCGTGCAGCATGATGAGCCGGCCGCCATGGCCGAAGAACGGCGCCAGGTTGGGATTGGTCGCGTCCGTGAGGTTCGATACCGCCGTCACTCGCGCGGTGTAGGCGCCCGGGTCGAGTGGGTCGAAGGTGAGCGAATCGAAGGCGTCGATGCGCGTGACGAAGTACTTCACCCACTGGTCGCCGGTGACGTACATGTTGGCGTCCAGCGAGGTGGCCGGGTTGCCCGGCACGGCGCGCGTGCCGAGGTCGCGCGTGGTGTACGGGCCGGCCACCAGCGTGCCTTCGAGGATGTTGTAGCCGCCCGCGCGCTTCACGCCGTTGGCCAGCGAGTAGGTCGTGAAGTCCAGCGGGTTCTCGATGGCGCGCACGGTGTCGAGCTGCGCGTCCGACAGGCAGGTGTTGCCCGTGTCCGTGCCACCGGGGCAGCGCAGCGAGGCCAGGATCTGCGTGTTCAGCAGGCGGCAGCTCTCCACGTTGCTGATGAGGTTGTCGGCTGCGCCGTCGAGCTTGTCGCAGGCGTTCATCACGGTCTTCTGCACCAGCAGCGTCTTGGTCACGTTCATCCAGCCCACGCCGCCGTTGCGGTACAGGGCGCGGCCCACGGCCACGTTCGACAGGCGCGTGCCGGTGTAGTTGAGCGCGGGTTCGTTGGCGATCACGCCGTCGTAGTCCAGCGGCCAGCGCTGGATGTAGCTCAGCGCGTCGCGCCCGCCGGTCGAGGTGCCGAGAAAGTAGGCGTGCTTGGGCGCCATGCCGTAGCGCGCGAGCACCAGCGCCTGCGCCACGTCGCGCGTCTTCTTGAGCGAGAGGCCGCCGTAGTTGGCAAGCTGCTCGTCGTTGGCCGCGAACTTGCCGTCGGTGATGCTGCCCGACTGGTGGCCCGAGTCGTCGCCGTAGGTGGCATAGCCCAGCGCCAGCGGCGCGGGCTTGTCGGCGGGGCCGAAGCGGATGACCTCGGTGCCGTCGATGAGCACGCCGTCGAAGCCGCCGCCGCCGAAGTGGATGGTCTTCTGGTTCCACTTCTCGGGCAGGTTCACCGCGAAGTTGATGACCTGCGAAGCGGGGTCCACCGGCTGGATGGTGCCGCGCACGCGGCAGTAGTCGCCGAGCGTGTTGCCCACGTCGCCCGCGGCCACGGGCGTGGCACTGGTGACGGTGGCGCCTTGCGTGGGCAGGCTGATGAGCGAGGCGGGCAGGCTCTTGCCCGACAGGTCGGCACAGGAGACGACCGGCTGCACGGGCGGGGGCGGCGGGTTGTCGGGCGGGCCGTCCGGCGGGTTGTCGGCGGGCGGGTTATTGCCGTCGCTGGCGGGCGGGGTTGTGGGCAGGATCGGGAGGAAGCCGGCACCGCCGCCTCCCCCACCGCCGCCACCACAGGCGGCAAGGATCAGCGCAATACCGATCGCGGAAACGACGGCACGAAACATCGAGGCGGGGCGCGTTGTGCGCATGGATTTGTCTCCGGCATGCGGCCTCGGTGGGCCGCTTTTTGAATAGGCGGCCGGACGATAGATTCAGGGTGACTTAGGGTCAAATAAAATAACAAGGCACTCTTCATACGAAAAAAATATGGACATACGGGCACTGCGCTACTTCGCCGCCGTCGCGGAGACCGGCCACATGACACGCGCGGCCGAGCAACTGGGCATCCAGCAGCCGCCGCTCAGCCAGCAGATCAAGGCGCTGGAACGCGAGCTGGGTGTGCTGCTGTTTCGCCGCCATCCGCGCGGCGTGGCCCTCACCGACGCGGGCCGCCTCTTTCAGACCGAGGCGCTGCGCATGCTGCAGGACATGGACGCCATGAAGCAGCGCATGGTGCGTGTAGCCAAGGGCCAGGCCGGCACGCTCGCAGTCGGCTTCACCAGTTCGGCCGCGGCGCACCGCTTCATGCCCGAGGCGCTGCGCGAGTTCCGCCGGGCGTACCCGGCGGTGGAGCTTCAGCTGCGCGAAGACAACGCCGCCGAACTCACCGAGGCGCTGGCCGCGGGCCGACTGCACTGCGGCCTGTTGCGCGTGCCGGTCGCGCGGCCCGAGGGGCTGGTGTTCGAGACGCTGCTGCGCGAACCGGTGCTCGTCGCCATGCCCAGCGACCATCGCTTTGCCCTCGGCCGCAACAAGGCCTCGCGCCCGCTACTGCTCGCGAAGCTGTGCGAGGAAGGCATCATCCTCGTGCGCCGCCCCGGCGCGCCCGGCCTCTATGCCGACCTGCTAGCGCTGTGCCACGCCAAGGGCCTGCGCCCGCGCGTGGTGGCCGAAGTCGATCGCATGATGACCAACCTGAACCTAGTGGCCGCCGGTGTCGGCCTGTCGGTGGTGCCGGCCTCGATGACCGGCGTGCACGCACACGCCATCGCCTATGCGCGGCTGGCCGATGGCGGCCAGCTCGATGCGCCGCTCACACTGGTGTCGCGCGTAGAGGAAGACAACCTGCCCGCGCAGCATTTCGCGGAGCTGCTGCGCAGGTTGGCTGTCGAAAATCCTGGGTCATGAGCTTGCTGCGGCGTCGTCATTTCATCCAGCGCGCGGGCGGCGTGCTCGCGGCGGCGATGTGCGCACTGCCGGAGGTGTCGCATGCCGCGCCATGGCCGAGCCGCCCGGTGCGCCTGATCGTGGTCTACCCGCCCGGCGGCGTGAGCGACGGCATGGCACGCGTGCTGGCGGAGCCTCTGGCGCAGTCGCTGGGCGTGCCGGTGCTGATCGAGAACCGTCCCGGCGCGGGCGGCAGTCTCGGCATGGATGCGCTCGCGCGCGCCACGCCCGACGGCTGCACACTGGCCTTCTCCGCCATCAGCCCGCTCACGCTGCACCCGCTGCTGGCGCGCGTGCCCTACGACCCGCAGCGCGCCTTCGTGCCCGTGGCCAGCGTGATGCGCACACCGGTGCTGGTGGTGGGCACGCCGGCCTTCACAGGGCACGGCTTTGGCCAGCTGATCGCGCAGGCACGCCGGCAGCCGGGCGAGGTGCGCTGGGCCACCTCGGGCGTGGCGACCATCGGCCACCTGGTGCTGGCGCAGGTGCGCGTGCAGAGCCGCACCGACATCACGCACATCCCCTACCAGGGCGGCGGGCCTCAACTCAACGATGCGCTGAGCGGACAGTTCGAGGTGCTGTCGACCAACGTCGCGGCGCAGCAGCTTCAGTACATCGAAGGCGGGCGCTTCCAGGCGCTTGCAGTCGGCGCGCCTGCACGCATCGAGGCACTGCCAGCGGTGCCCACGCTCGCGGAGCTGGGCTTCGAGAAGGCGAACCGCGATTCGCTCTTCGGCATCTTCGCGCCTGCGCGCACGCCGGTGGCGGTGGTGCAGCGGCTCAATGCGGAGATCAATCGTGTGCTGGACAGCAGTGTGGTGCGTGCGCGGCTGCGTGGGGCCTACAACCTGCCGGCTGGTGGTGGCACCGACGATTTCGCGCACGAGATAGCGGTTGATCGACGGCGCAATCGCGAACTGGTCGCGGGCGACCGCTCACAGTTCGACTGATTACTTCTCGGCGACCCAGAGCCTCGGGTAGTCGCGCACGAAGCCGTCTTCCGTCACGCTCAACGTCGCCGCATAGTCGAAGCGCTTGGCCTCGTAGGCATATTCGCTCTCGCTACGCCGCTCGTAGCGCTGCGCCAGTTCGCTCAGCACGCCACCACCATCCAGATCGACCCAGGCCGCCGGAGCATCGGCGCCCTCGCCCTTCGCCAGGTTGAGCCGTCGCAACTGCAGCAGGTTGGTTGCAGGCGTGAAGCCCAGGTCGAGATCGACGCAGTGCGACAGGTCGGGCACCGCCTCGTCGTTGAGCTTCCAGTGGCCACGCGGGTCGCGGGCAATCGACAGATCGACGGCCACGTCGCCCAGCCAGCCGCGCACGGTGCCCCATTGGGTGTGCCAGTGCAGGTCGCAGCGCACGCGGTAGTGCAGTTGGCCGATGCGGCCGTCTTCCTGTCGGAACACGGCCGCGCCATCGAGTTGCCAGGCCGAGGCATTGCGTTCTAGACGGCAGGCGTCGTGGCCCGGTACATCGAGCCTGCGCCAAAGGATGGAGGCGACTGTTTGCATGGCGCGGATGATGGCACCGGCATGCTGCACCGCGCAAGCAATGACCCGCGCGGCCGCAGGTGGTGGTCAGGTTCCGGGAAGACTATCGGCGTCGCATGACGCCGCCATCTGCCGATCTTCCAGCCCCTCCCCCGCCGCCGGCCCCGCGCTGGCTCGACTGGATCGACCGCGCGGCGATGCCCTTTGCCATCGCAATCGCCCTGCTGCTGTTCGCCCAATGGCCGCTGCGCGACCTGGCCGGCTCGGGCAATGGCCCCACGCAGGCCAACGACCTTGCGCAGTGGCTGTTCGCGCTGTACGTGGCCGTGGCGCTGCGGCACGCCGGGCGCCGCGGCGCGCACCTCGTGGCGCGGCCCGACCTGGCTGCCGACACCAGCGGGCGCTTTGCGCGGCTGCGCCGCATCGGCGCGGCGCTGTGCGTGCTGCCGTGGGCGCTGTTCCTGATCGTGACGGCCACGGTGCCGGTGTGGCGCTCGGTGGCCGCGTTCGAGCTGTTCCCCGACACTTTCAACCCCGGCTATTTCATGATCAAGGTGGCGCTGCTGCTGCTCGCGGTGTTGCTGGCGGTGCAGAGCGCGCTCGATCTCCTGCGCGAACTGCGCCATCCACGCGGGCACTGAATGGCCTGGCTCGGACTCGCCCTGCTCGCGCTGGCCCTGGCGCTGATGATGACCACCGGCTGGCCGACTTATGCCGTGCTGCTGGGCGTGTGCACGCTGGGCGCTGTGGCCGGGCTGGCGCTGGGCGCGTTCGATGCGGCGCTGCTGCAGAACCTGCCGTGGCGCATCGTCGGCCTGCTGGAGCACGACCTGCTTCAGGCGCTGGCGCTCTATGCACTGGTGGGCGCGCTGCTCAACCGGCTGGCGATGGCCGAGCACCTGTACAACGGCTTGCGCAAGGCGCTGGCTTTCGTCGCGCCGCGCGCCGCATCGGAGCTGGCCGGCATGGTGCTGGGCCTGATGCTCGCGCCGATGAACGGCTCGGTCGGCGCCAGCCTGCTGACGCTGGCGCGCACGGCCGGCAAGGGCTGGGCAGCCGAAGGCCTGCCCGCGGCACAACGCACCGCGCTCGTGGCCGTGACCAGCACGCTGGGCGTGATCGTGCCGCCATCGCTTGTGCTTCTGCTGCTCGGCGACGCGATGCTGCGCGCCCACACCGAGGGCGTGAACATGGCGCGCACGCTGGCGCTGCCCACCGCTACCGCCAATCGCATCGTCAACACGCAGGACATCCTGCAGGCCGCGCTGGTGCCAGCAGCGGCGCTGCTGCTCGGCTGGCTCGCAGTCGCGTGGTTCGGCGCGCGGCGCAACAAGCCCGCCGCCACTGCAGCGCCGCGCGAACCGATGGCGCCACGT
The DNA here is from genome assembly GCF_900106655.1 of Variovorax sp. YR634. Taxonomy (NCBI): domain Bacteria; kingdom Pseudomonadati; phylum Pseudomonadota; class Betaproteobacteria; order Burkholderiales; family Comamonadaceae; genus Variovorax; species Variovorax sp. YR634. The sequence continues at coordinate 443,369 of NZ_FNOL01000001.1, read as the reverse complement.
GAGAGCTGGACGCTGCTGCTCGTGCCCCTGCTGATCGGCGCTTTGCTCGTGCTGGTCACGCTGGGCAGGGTGCGCGCGGTCGAGGGCGCGGCCGCCGCCTGCGTGCTGCTGCTCGGCTGGGGCCTGGTGTCGCGCCAGCTCACGCGAGCGGTGCTGTGGCAGGTGCTCGACGACGCGATGGCGCTCACCGGCGCGCTGTATGCGCTGCTGGTGGCCGCCACCACTTTCTCGCTGCTGTTGCGCGGCTTCGGCACCGACGGGCTGATCGCGCGGCTCATGCTGTCGCTGCAGGGCCACCCCATGGTCGGACTCATGGCGGTGCTGGCCGTGCTGCTGGCCTGCGCCTTCGTTCTCGACGCCTTCGAGCTGATCTTCCTCATCGTGCCCATCGTCATGCCGCCGGTGCTCGCCCAGCTCGACGACGCCGCATGGATCGCCACCCTGACCCTGCTGGTGCTGCAGGCCGGCTTCCTGCTGCCGCCTTTCGGCTATGCGCTGGTGCTGGCACGCGGACAGGTCGCGCCGCGCCCGCCGGTGGCTGCCGTAGCGCGGGCACTGGCGCCTTACCTGGCGGTGCTCGCCACCGTGACAGCACTGGTGATGGCGCTGCCCGAGACCACGCGCTGGCTGCGCACCTCGCCAACCGCGCTCGCGCCCGCCGAGCCGATGAACGATGAAGCGGTGGACCGCCTGATGCGCGAGATGGCGCCGCCCGACACCGGCGACAGCGCCGCTCCACCAGAGGAGAAATAGCGCCGCGGCGTGCCGCACAATGCGCGGCGTATGACATTCAAGCTCCCCGTCGCGCTCGCGCTCGTCCTGTCCTCCAGCGCCAGCCATGCGGCGGCGTTGAAAGACGGCGACATCATCTTCCACACCTCGCGTTCGGCGCAGAGCATCGCGGTGCAGCGCGCCACCGGCTCGCGCTACAGCCACATGGGCATCGTGCTGTTGCGGCGCGGCAAGCCTTATGTGTTCGAGGCGGTGTCGACGGTGCGCTACACGCCGCTTGCGCAATGGACCGCGCGCGGCAACGGCGGGCACTACGTGGTGAAGCGGCTGCGCAATGCCGACACGCTACTGACACCGGGCGCGGTGGCCAAACTGCGCGCGGGTACCTCTGACTTCGAAGGGCGGCCCTACGACCTGACCTTCGAATGGTCCGACAAGCGCATCTACTGCTCCGAACTCGTGTGGAAGCTCTACCAGCGCGCGCTGGGCGTGCGCATCGGCGAGCTGCAGAAGATCCGCGAATTCAACCTGGGCGACCCTGCGGTGCGCGCCAAGATGCGCGAGCGCTATGGCGACAAGGTGCCGATGGACGAGCCGGTGATCTCGCCGGTGGCGATGTTCGAATCGCCGCTGCTCGTGACCGTCGAAACCCGCTGACCGAATCTCCCCCGCACGGGCACACGCCGCCCGACCGCGAGACAATCGTGGCCGTGAGTTCACAGACCCAGCCACCGTCACCTGCGACACCGCCGATCCGCCGCATCGCGCACCTCGACATGGACGCCTTCTACGCGTCGGTCGAGCTGCTGCGCTATCCGCAGCTCAAGGGCCTGCCGGTGGTGATCGGCGGCGGGCGGCGGCGCGTGGACGAAGCCATCCGCAACCTTCCCGAGGGCGGCACGCTGGCCGACATTCCGGTCGAGTCCTTTCCGCTGCTGAAGGACTACACCGGCCGCGGCGTGATCACCACCGCCACCTACCCGGCGCGGCAGTTCGGCGTGGGCTCGGCCATGGGGCTCATGAAGGCGGCCAAGCTGTGCCCGCAGGCCATCATCCTGCCGGTGGACTTCGACGAGTACCGGCGCTATTCGCGCGCCTTCAAGAACCTCATCCTGGAGGTCGCGCCGCTCATGGAAGACCGCGGCGTGGACGAGGTGTACATCGACTTCACCGACGTGCCCGGCGGCCAGCGCGACGGCGGGCGCTCGCTGGCACGACTGCTGCAAAAAGCCATCTTCGATGCCACCGGCCTGACCTGCTCCATCGGCGTGGCGCCCAACAAGCTCATCGCCAAGATGGCGAGCGAGTTCAACAAGCCCAACGGCATCTCCATCGTCTACGAGGACGATCTCGAATCGCGCATCTGGCCGCTACCCTGCCGCAAGGTGAACGGCATCGGCCCCAAGGCCGACGAAAAGCTCAAGCGCTTCGGCATCGAAACGGTGGGCCAGCTCGCGGCGCGCGACCGCGACTGGCTCATTGCCACCTTCGGCAAGGCCACCGGCGCATGGATGCACGAGGTGGCCTGGGGCCGCGACAACCGCCCGGTGGTGACCGAAAGCGAGCCCGTGTCGATGAGCCGCGAGACCACCTTCGACCGCGACCTGCACGCGGTGCGCGACCGCGCCGAGCTGGGCGCGATCTTCACGCAGCTGTGCGAGCAGCTCGCCGCCGACCTGCAGCGCAAGGGCTACGTGGGCAAGACCATCGGCATCAAGCTGCGTTACGACGATTTCAAGATCGCCACGCGCGACCAGACCATCGACCGCTTCACGGACGACGCGAAGACCATCCGCCACACGGGCGGTCTGTGCCTGAAACGCGTGCCGCTGGAGCGCCCGCTGCGCCTCCTGGGCGTGCGCGTGGGCGCGCTGGCGAAGGCGGGCAGCCCCGAGGCGCTGGCGCCTGCCGGGGCCGGTGCGCATCGCGCCGCGTCGGAACCGGCGGCGACCACCGCGTCGCTGTTCTGAACACGCCATGGTGAAACGCTGGCTGCGGCGCATCGCCTTCACGCTGCTGGGCTTCGTTGCACTGGTCGGCCTCTACGTGGCCGCGGCCTGCGTGCTGGTGTTCTGGCCGGCCAATGCGAAGCCATCGAACGATGCGACCGCCGACGTACAGACCTGGGTGCTGAGCAACGGCGTGCACACCGACTACGTGTTCCCCATCCGATCGGCCACCGTCGACTGGCTGCAGGTGTTCCCGCTGAAAGACTTCAAGGCGCCGCCGCCCGATGCCGAGTTCATCGCCATCGGCTGGGGCGACCGCGAGTTCTACCTGAACACGCCCACCTGGGGCGACCTGACGGCGGCGCGCGCCTTCGGGGCGCTGTCGGGCGGCAACCGCGCGCTGATGCATGTGAGCTACCTGCGGCGCAACCAACTGGGGCGCGGCGCCTACAGCCTGCCACTCTCGCAGGCGCAGTACGCGCAACTGGCCGGCTACGTGCGCGCCGCGCTGCCCTCGGGCCAGGCCACGCCCATTGCGGGCGCGCACTACGACAGCCAGGACGCCTTCTACGAAGCCGAAGGCGGCTACAACCTCTTCGAGACCTGCAACACCTGGACTGGGCGCGGGCTGCGGCGCTCGGGCGTCACCGTCAGCCGCTGGACGCCCTTCGACTTCACGGTGACGTGGCACCTGAAGCCGGTGCGGCCCTGAGCGACGAAGCTCAGGGCTTGGGCACGCCGGCCGACCACTGTGGCCAGTTCGCGACGATGTGATCGACCACGCGGCTGCCCACCAGCTCGATGTTTTCCACCGTCTCGGCAAAGCCGCCGGCCGTTTCGCCCGGTGCAGGGTCCAGGTGCTGCAGCGTGGTTTCCTTCGGGCTGCCCTGGTCGAAGTTGACGGCGCCGCGCAGGCTCATCACGCGGTCGGTGCCGTGGGTGCGCTTGATCACGAGGGTGATGGCGGCGGCTTCCATTTCGGTGATGACGTAGTCGTCGGCGCCGTAGAGCTTGGCGATGTACTGCGCCTGCTTCGACATGCCGGGGCCGTGGAAGAAGGTGTCGCCGGTCATGTGCGTGCCGGTACCTACGAAGGGCGCGCGGCGGGCCGCGGCGTCGGGGTAGCGCAGGCGGTACTTGCGGGCCGAGTCGGCGTCTTTCAGCGGCGTGTCGGCCGAGAGCTTCATGGCCCAGCCCACGAGGTCGGGGTTGAGCTTGAAGCGGCGGTATTCCTCGTAGCCCTTGCGCGGCATGAAGGTTGGTTCTCCTGGCTTGTTCTCTTCGGGTGCCCAGCGGTGGCCCAGGTCGTAGTCGACCAGCCAGGTGGCCCAGCTCACTTCGCCGATGGTGCCGCGCGAGGGCGGCGTGCCGGCCACGCCCGAGATCACGTAGTAGCTCTGCGAGAAGTCGAACTGCGGGTTCAGCAAGATGGCCTGCATCGACGACGACGAGTTGACCTTGCCCATGCCGAGCACCGCGCCGCACACGCCGTCGGTGTTGCAGTACACGGGCTGCAGTGCGCCGGGCACCGCAATGGGCCTGGCGCCCTTCCAGTAGCGCTCGTACCAGTGCTGGAACTCGCCGGCGCGGTCACCGGTGTTCTGGCCGATCTCGAACATGGCGGCGACGAAGACCTTGACCTTCACGGGCGCAGCCGGGGCAGATGCGGTCGGGGTCGAAGTGGAAGCACAGGCCGTGAACAGCAGCGCCGCGGCAGGCACGGCCAGCCAGCGGGCGGTGAAAAAGGAGGACTTGAAAGAAGTCATTCTGGAACCCGTTAAGAAGGACAAGGACGGCAGGACAAGGACAACAAGCGCGCCCGGCGTCCTACAACCGCCGATTGTCGGTGCTGGCAAAAGCGCGATGTAACGCCATCACGCAAACACCATGCCGGACTCTTCCACTCCTGCAAAGCCTCCGTCAAAGCCGACGCCCATCGCCAACGGCCTCGTCTACGTGAACCCCGACATGCCCGGCATCCGCCGCCTGAAGCACGGCGAGCGCTTTCGCTATCGCGATGCCAAGGGGCAATGGCTGCGCGACGTGGACGAGATCTCGCGCATCCGCATGCTGGCCATTCCGCCGGCCTACACCCAGGTGTGGATCTGCCCGCTGCCCAACGGCCACCTGCAGGCCACCGGCATCGACGCGCGCGGGCGCAAGCAGTACCGCTATCACGCCGACTGGCGCTCGATGAAGGACGAGACCAAGTTCGACCGCCTCGAAGCCTTCGCGCTCGCGCTGCCGCGCATCCGCGCCCGTGTGGCGCGCGACCTGCAATTGCCAAGGGGCCAGAAGGCGCCGGGCCGCAGCCAGGTGCTCGCGGCGGTGGTGCGCCTGCTCGACACCACGCTGCTGCGCGTGGGCAACGAGGAATACGCGAGCAGCAACGGCTCCTACGGCCTCACCACGCTGCGCAACCGGCATGCGGCCGTGCAGGGCCAGGCCCTGCGGCTGCGCTTTCGGGGCAAGAGCGGCGTGATGCACGAGGCGAAGCTCGACGACCCGCGCGTGGCCCGGGTGGTGCGGCAATGCCAGCAACTGCCGGGGCAGGCGCTGTTCCAGTACGTGGACGAGGATGCAGAGGGAGGCGGAAATGGCGAACTGCGCAGCGTCTCGTCCACCGACGTGAACGACTACCTGGCCGAAGCCGCGCAGGGCGAGCGCTTCACCGCGAAGGATTTCCGCACCTGGCACGGCACCGTGCAGGCGCTGGAACTCACCCGGCTGGCCTGCGAGCCGGGCCGCACCGCTGCCGACGGCAATCGCTACAGCGCAAAGGACATCCTCGCGGCCGTCGCCAGGCAACTCGGCAACACGCCCGCAGTCTGCAAGAAGGCGTACGTGCACCCGGCCGTGCTGGCGCTGGGCAGTGCGCTCTCGGAGGGCGACGAAGCCACCGGCGCACTGTTCGAAAGGATCGCCGGGCACGGCACGGCCAGGCCATCGCGTGGGCTGCATGCGGCCGAACGGCGGCTGCTGGCCTTCCTGCGAGCGCCACGGGGGAGGCATGCGGCGCGAGGCCGCAGCAGCAAGACTCAGTTGCCGGTCGCGAGCACGAGGCGCACGCTGTCGCCATCCAGCGCCACGGCGTAGCCAAGGTCTTCAGCCAGGTTCTGCAGCGCGACGGCGTCGATGGCGAGGGCGCGTGGTGCGCGGTGCGCATCGAGCACGGCGGGCGTGCCACCGGGTTCGCGCGGCAGGGCCGTGAGGCGCAGTGCATTCGCACCATCTGCCTCGACTCGGATGGCACCCGCCTCGGCCGCACCGTCGTGCAGGTACCCCAACGCCCCGAGGAACAGATAGCGCAGGGCCGCCGCGGCAGGCCAGCGGTGCTCGTCTTCCTGCGGATCGAGCGAGGCATCGGCGTCGAGCGACACGCCGTGCAGGTCGAAGGCCGAGCGCATCAGCGCCACGCATTGCGCCACCAGCGCGCTGCGGGTGATGCCGTCGTCGGTGGTGGCCAGTTCCCAGTCGCGCAGCGAGCGGACGGCTTCGATCAGCTCCGACACCTGGTTGTCGATCAGCGCCACCCGCTCTTCGCAGGCCACGGCGTCGATGGTGGCGGCGCCAACCTGCCGCTTGAGCATCAGCAGCGCCATGCGGATCACCGAGACGGGCGCCGCCATGTCGTGCCGCAGGGCGGGCAACGCACGTGTGAGCAGTTCGTGGCGCACGCCGGCGGCGATCCAGCTGCGCGCACTGGGCGAGGCCTTCATTGCGCAGCAGCCACGGGCGTCGGGTTCATCGGCACGGTCACGAGGTACTTCCTGAAACGGGGGAGTTAACAAGTATCGTGCCCGACCCCGGGTGCGGGTGTAGGAGCGTACCTACGATGGCCCCGCCCACCGGTTGGGAATGTCCGGAAACGGCGTGCCGGCGCTCGGCCCTGCCCCTACCTTCAGGCCTCCGTCCACTCCCGCCCCGATCGATCCTCATGACCCCAGAGCAGAACAAGCACGCCGTCACCGAAGCCTGGAAGGCCTTTGCGAGCCGCGACCCGCAGCGCATCCAGGCCGTCTTCACCGAAGACGCCGAATGGCTGGCGCCCAAAGGCAACGCGACAGCGGTGGCGCTCGACGTACCCGACCACATGATCGGACCGGCTGCGATCGCGCATTTCCTGGTCGAGGCTTTCCCCAAACTCTTCGTCGCGGACGTCGCGGTGAGCTTCTCTCACCTGTACTGCGACGGCGACACCGTGATCCTCGAAGAGCGCATGCAGGCCACGCTGGCCAGCGGCAGGCACTACGACAACGACTACTGCTTCGTCTTCGAGCTGCGCGAGGGCCGCATCGCCCGGGTGCGCGAGTACATGGACACGCAGAAGGGCCGGGCCGCGATCTTCGGTTGAATCAGCCAACCGGCGCGCAACGCGCCTGCAGCTCGCGCTTGAGCAGCTTGCCGTTGGCCGTGGTCGGTATCGCGTCGATCACCTCGATGCGGGCCGGGCGCTTGTAGGGCGACAGGTGCTCGACAAGGTGCGCGCGCAGAGCCGCCTCGTCGAGCACCGCGCCGGGCTTCAGTTCGACGAAGGCGACGACCTGCTCGTTGCCGTCGGCCTCGGGCACGCCGACCACCGCGCACAGGTGCACGCCGTCGAAGCGGCCGATGACCGCCTCGATCTCCGCCGGGTATACGTTGAAGCCCGAGCGGATGATCATTTCCTTCAGCCGGCCGACCACGAACAGCGCACCGTCGCTGCCGAAGCGCCCGAGATCGCCGGTGGCGTACCAGCCGCCGGGGCGCATCACCTGCGCCGTGGCGGCGGCATCGCGGAAGTAGCCGAGCATGAGGCCGGGGCCGCGCAGCCAGATCTCGCCGGTATCGCCGGGCGCGGCGTCATTGCCGTCGAGGGTCACGATGCGGGCCTCGCCGCCTTCCACCGCGTAGCCCGCCGAAGTGTCCGCGCGCGGCGACTCGGTGCGCGTGAGAAACACCGAGCCCGCGTACTCGGACAGCCCGTAGCCATAGTGCAGCGGCTGGCCGAACAACTGCTCCACGCGCTGCTTGAGCGCGGGGTCGAGCGGCGCCGAGCCGGTGTAGACGTAGCGCAGATTCGGAAAGCGCGGCGCCACGCCCTCCGCCTCGATGTGTGCCAGCAGGCGCGCATACATCGTCGGCGGCCCGAGCAGGTTCGACACCTGCTCGTGCGCCAGCGCCTGCAGCATGTCGACCGGCGAGAAGCTGCCGCGCAGCACCAGCGCGGCACCGCCCGTGAGCGCGGCCATCAGCACCGTGCCGATGCCGAAGATGTGCGTCATCGGCAGGAAGGCGTAGGCGCGGTCGCGCTCGCTCAATGCACGCACCTGGGCCGAGACGCGGCCAAAATGAAGCAGGCCGCGGTGCGACACCATCACGCCCTTGGGCGTGCCCGAGGTGCCGGAAGTGAAGATGATGGCGGCCGTGTCGGCCAATGCCGGGTCGGGCTCGGTGCGCGCTTCGGCACGCACGGCCGAGCGCATCACGCCTTCGAGTGCGGAAGGCTCTGCACCGGCCCTCTGCGCATGCTTTTCAGCGGCTTCGGATACCCCGGTCGTGAAGTAGCAAAGCCGTGCATCCGCACGCTCCGCAATGGCCGCGATCTCGCCCGGCGACATGCGCGCATTCACGCCGCACGACCAGGCCCCGACGCGGCTGCAGGCCATGAGCAGCGCAATGTGCGCGGCGCAGTTTTCGGCCACCAGCACCACGCGGTCGGTCGGCCGCACACCGGCGGCCAGCAGGTCGTTTGCGGCGGCATCGACCATCGATTGCAGCGCCGCATACGTCGTCGTCCCAGCGGGTTCGAAAAGAAAGACAGCCTCCGGCGTGTGAGCCGCGCATGCCTCCAACAACTGATGAATCTTCTGCATCGCCTATTCCGCCTCGATGCCCTTGGACGCCGTCGCCCAGAGCTGGCGATCTGACCTGCCCTTCGTCGCCAGCAGGTCGGCCGCACCAGACCACACGTCGTAGCCCTGCTCGCGCAGCCGGTGCGCGATGTCTTCGCGCGCCAGCATCTTCTGCGCCGCGGCGTTCATGCGCGCGACCAGCGCAGGGTCCATGCGCGCCGGGCCGTAGAGGCCGAACCAGCCGCCCACGTCGTAGCCGGGCACGCCCGACTCGATCATGGTCGGCACATCGGGCAGCATGCGGTTGCGCTGACGCGAGGTAACGGCCAGCGCGCGCACCTTGCCCGTCTGGATGAAGGGCTTCGAGGTGGCGATGATGTCGAACATCATGGTCACGGTGCCGCCCATCACGTCGGCGAGCGCCGGTGCACTGCCCTTGTAGGGCACGTGCGTCAGCTGCACGCCGGTCATCTTCTCCAGCAGCGCGCCGCTCAGGTGGTTGGAAGCGCCCACGCCCGCCGAGCCGTAGAACACCTTGCCGGGCCGCGCCTTCGCGTAGGCCAGCAACTCGGCGAGGTTGCGCACCGGCACTTCGTTGTTGACGACGAGCACGTTGGTGTAGTCCACCAGCGGCGCGATGGGCGTCAGGTCCTTCATCGGGTCGAAGGCCATCTTGCGCTGCACGTTCGGGTTGATGGTGATGGTCGGGCTCGCGCCGAAGAACAGCATCGTGCCGTCAGGCGCGGCCTTGGCGACCGCGTCGCCGCCGAGCGAGCCGCTGGCGCCTGGACGGTTGTCGACGATGACCTGCGTGCCCAGCTCCTGGCTCAGCGCGGGCGCCAGCAGGCGCGCGGCGCCATCGACCGGGCCGCCTGCGGAATAGCCGACGACGAGCTTGATGAGCGGCGGCAAGGGCTGCTGCGCGAAAGCACGATGCGGCAATGCGGCCAGCGCCGCGCTGCCTGCCATCGCGGCCATGAGGTGTCGGCGCGAGAAGTGAGTCGATGTCATGAGCGTTGTCTCCTGTTGTGTATTTCTTCGTCGGCTGCATCGCTCAGGCCGGCAGGTCGAGCACCTGCCGCGCGAGGATGTTGCGCTGTATCTCGTTGGTGCCGCCGTAGATCATTGCGGCGGTGGAGCCGATGAGCGGAGAGAGCACGTTGAAGCTCTGCCCGTCGAGCAACTGGTCGCCGGCCACGGCACCCTGCTCTTCGCCCGCCTCGACCAGCAGCGCGCCGATGCGGTGATAGGTCTCGCTCGCCCAGATCTTCAGCAGCGACACCGAAGCCGGCAGCGGCTTGCCCGCACGCACGATGTTCGCGAAACCCGTGTAGGCGGCCGACAGGTCGAGCACGTCGAGCCGCAGCGCCGCGAAGCGCTGCGCGAACACCGGGTCGGCAAACAGGCGCCGCGCCTGCGCCAGCCGCGCCAGCTGGCCCAGCGCGTACTGCGACTGCTTGGGGCTGCCCAGGAAGATGCGCTCGAAGCCCAGCAGCGCCTTCGCAATGGTCCAGCCGCCATGCAGCTTGCCCACGAGGTTCTCGGCCGGCACGCGCACGTTGTCGAAGAACACTTCGCAGAACTCGGGCTCGCCGGCCAGCGTATGAATCGGCCGGATGGTGATGCCCGGCGTGCGCAGGTCGCACAGCAGGAAGCTGATGCCCTCCTGCTTGCGTGCGTCCTTGTCGGTGCGCACGAGCATGAAGATGTGGTTGGCGTCCTGCGCGAGCGTGGTCCAGATCTTCTGGCCATTCACGACGAAGTGATCGCCCTGCGCATCGCGCGCAGGCAAGGCTTCGGTGCGCAGGCCCGCGAGGTCGGAGCCGGCGTTGGGCTCCGAGTAGCCCTGGCACCAGACATGCTCGCCGCTCAGGATGCGCGGCAGAAAGCGTTGCTGCTGCTCGGGCGTGCCATGCTGGATGAGCAGCGGGCCGATCATCACGATGCCCTGGTCGGGCGCGCGCGCCACGCCGTGCTGCTCCAGCTCCTCGATCCACGCGATGAGCTTGTCCGCCGGCAGGCCCATGCCGCCATGCGCCTGCGGCCACGCGGGCGCGATCCAGCCTTGCGCCGACAGCGTGAGATACCACTCGCGCATCTCGCTCCAGCGCGCGCGGTGCGAGAGATAACGCAGTTGTGGCGGATAGCGCTGCTGCAGGAAGGCGCGCACCATGCTGCGGAAGTCGGCCTCGGACATGGCGGACCAGTCGGCGGTGCGCGGGAAATCACCCTGCCACTCGGCCGCACCCGCCGAGGCTTCCACATCGCCCGACAGCGACGCATGCCGGCGCTGATGCGCGCTGACGTTACCCAGCCAGGCCGAGAGACACAGCACACGCTTGTAGAACAGGCTCAGGTCGCACTCCTGCGTGTAGCCGATGGCGCCATGCAACTGCACCGATGCTCGCGACGCCTGCAGCGCAGCGGCTGTGCAGCGCGCGTTGACGCGGCTCGCCTCGGCTTCGATCCGGTCCGCCGGCAAGCCCTGTGCTGCCAGAGCCAGCACCTCGTTCAACGTGGCCTGCGCCACTTCGAGGTGGATGAACATGTCGACACAGCGATGCTGCAGCGCCTGGAAGCTGCCGATGGGCTTGCCGAACTGCGAGCGCGTGCGCAGGTAGGCCAGCGTCTGCGCCAGCATGGCCTGCCCCGCGCCCAGCAGCTCGGCCGATTGCAGGATCTGGCCGGCCGCAAGGGCATGGCGCAACGCATCCTGCGCGGCCGGGCCTTCGGCCAGCACTGCGCCGGGCGGCAACGCCACTTGCTCGAAGCGCAGGTTCGAGGCCTGGCTGCCATCGACCAGCGGCACCAGCGTTTCGGTCACGCCTTCGGTGCCGCGTGGCACCCACAGCAGCACCGCATCGTCCTCTCCGCGCGCCGACACCAGCCAGCCGCTGGCGGCCGCGCCGGGCAGCACCATGAGTTTTTCGCCTTGCAGCAGCACGCCGCCTGTGTGCCCGGGCCGTACTTCGCAGCCGCAGGCCAGCGGCACCGCGCTAAGGTCGCCCGCGCTTTCCTGCCACGCCAGCGCAGGCAGGCTGCGGCCCGCGACCAGTTCGGCCAGCAAGGCATCCGCGCCCGGCGTGCCGAGCCGTGCCAGCAGCAGCGCGCTGAGGCCAGCCACGGCCAGCAGCGGCTCGGGCGCCACATGCTCGCCCGCAGCCCGCAGGATTTCCGCCGCGCCGTCGAGGCCCAGCGCGAGGCCGCCGGCCGATTCGGGCGCCAGCATGCCGGGCCAGCCCAGCGCGGCGATGCCGCCCCAGCCGTCGGCCTCGTCGGCACCGGGTTGTTCCATGCATGCGCGCCGCCGCTGGATAGCGCGGCTGCGAACGAAGTAGTCGAGCGCCGATTCGCGCACTGCCGAAAGTGATTCAAGATCCATCGCCGCAGCGTGCCTGAAGACCCCGCGAGCGAGCATTTGCATTTGCCGAAGGGAGGGTTTCGCAATCAGAGAACCACCCCGCGCGAGGGCGGGCTAGATTCGCTGCCATGACGAAAATCAAGAAATCCCTGCACACCGAGCTGGGCCACAGCACGCCCGACAAGATCACCGTGCGCGGGCGCGACCTGCCTTCGGAAATCCTCGGCCACCTGAATCTCGGCGACATGGCCTTCCTGGAGCTGACAGGGCGCATCCCGACGCCGCAGGAATCCGTCACCTTCAACGCCATCGTCGTCACGCTGGTGGAGCACGGCATCACGCCCAGCGCGCTGGCTGCTCGCCTCACTTATGCGGGCGCACCCGAAGCACTGCAAGCCGCCGTGGCTGCCGGCCTTTGCGGCCTGGGCACGGTGTTCGTCGGCAGTACCGAGGGCGCCGCGAAGATGCTCTACGAGGCGATTCCCTTCGGCGAGAAGCCCACGCGCCCGCTCGCCGACATGGCGAAGGACATCGTGGCCGACTACCGCGCGCGCAAGCAGATCGTGCCGGGCCTCGGCCATCCGCTGCACAAGCCCATCGACCCGCGCACGCCGCGCCTGTTCCAGATCGCGGCGGAGAACGAGCTCTCCACGCACTACGTCGCGCTGATGCAGGCGGTGCAGGAAGAAGCCGAGCGCGTGTCGGGCAAGTCGCTACCGATCAACGCGACCGGGGCCATCGGCGCGATTGCGGCCGAGTTCGGCTTTCCGTGGAAGATCATTCGCGGCTTCGGCGTGATGGCGCGCGCCATCGGCCTCGTGGGCCACATCCTGGAGGAGATCGACGACCCGATGGCCATCGAGATCTGGCAACGCGTGGAGAAAGAAGCCGGCGGACCCCGCCAGGACTGACTGAGCAACAACCGATGAACAACGACCGATGAACAACGCCAACGACAAGAGCTTTCCCGACATTCGCGACGCCGTGCGCGACCTGTGCGCGCAGTTTCCCGATGCCTACTTCCGCAAGATCGACGAGGCACGCGGCTACCCCGCCGAATTCGTCGACGCGCTCACCAAGGCCGGCTGGATGGCCGCGCTGATCCCGCAGGAGTACGGCGGCTCGGGCCTGGGGCTGACCGAGGCCTCGGTGATCATGGAAGAAATCAACCGCTGCGGCGGCAACTCCGGCGCCTGCCACGGCCAGATGTACAACATGGGCACGCTGCTGCGCCACGGCAGCGAGGCACAGAAGCGCAACTACCTGCCGAAGATCGCCAACGGCGAACTGCGCCTGCAGTCGATGGGCGTGACCGAGCCCACCACCGGCACCGACACCACGAAGATCAAGACCACGGCGGTGAAGAAGGGTGACCGCTACGTCATCAACGGCCAGAAGGTATGGATCTCTCGCATCCAGCATTCGGACCTGATGATTTTGCTGGCGCGCACCACGCCGCTGGCGGACGTGAAGAAGAAGTCCGAGGGCATGTCGATCTTCATCGTCGACCTGCGCGAGGCCATCGGCAAGGGGCTCACGGTACAGCCCATCCTGAACATGGTGAACCACGAGACCAACGAACTGTTCTTCGAGAACCTCGAGATCCCGGCCGAGAACCTGATCGGCGAGGAGGGCCAGGGCTTCAAGTACATCCTCGACGGACTCAACGCAGAGCGCACGCTGATCGCGGCCGAATGCATAGGCGACGGTTACTGGTTCATCGACCGCGTGACGGCCTACACCAAGGAGCGCGTGGTGTTCGGCCGGCCCATCGGTCAGAACCAGGGCGTGCAGTTTCCGATTGCCGAGGCATTCATCGAAGTGGAAGCAGCCAACCTGATGCGCTACGAGGCCTGTCGCCTATTCGACGCGCACCAGCCCTGCGGCGCGCAGGCCAACATGGCGAAGTACCTTGCGGCCAAGGCGAGCTGGGAGGCGGCGAACGCGTGCCTGCAGTTCCATGGCGGCTTCGGCTTTGCGTGTGAATACGACATCGAGCGCAAGTTCAGGGAGACGCGGCTGTACCAGGTGGCGCCGATCTCGACGAATCTCATCCTCAGCTATGTGGCGGAGCACATGCTCGGCCTGCCTCGTTCGTTCTGAAGGAATGCACATGAACCCAGTCGACCATCCGAGCAAGGTGCTCGCGACCTTCGCCGCTGAACTGCAGTTCGCTGACATTCCTGCCCCAGTGCTGCGCCGCACCGAAGACCTGATGCTCGACTGGCTGGGCTCCGTGCTCGCGGCCCGCACCGCACGGCCGGTGCGCAGCATCGAACGCTTCGCGCAGATGATGGGCCCCGCCGACGGACCCAGCGAGATACTGACCTCGCGCCGCACCAGCTCGCCAGTGTTCGCTGCGCTGGTCAATGCAGCGGCCTCGCATTTCGTGGAGCAGGACGATGTGCACAACGGCTCGGTGTTCCATCCGGCCGCCGTGGTGATTGCGCCTGCGCTGGCCGTGGCGCAGAGCCTCGGCGCGAGCGGCGCACAACTGCTGACGGCCGTGGTCGCGGGCTACGAGGTGGGCATCCGCGTCGGCGAATTCCTCGGCCGCTCGCACTACAAGACCTTTCATACGACCGCGACGGCGGGCACGCTGGCCGCGGCGGCGGCGGTGGGCCACCTGCTCGGCCTCACGCCGCAGCAGATGCTGCATGCCTTCGGCTCGGCAGGCACGCAATCGGCCGGCGTGTGGGAGTTCCTGCGCGACGCGGCCGATTCCAAGCAGTTGCACTGCGCGCATGCGGCGGCGAGCGGCTTGATGTCGGCCTACCTCGCGCAGGACGGCTTCACCGGCGCCGCGAAGATTCTCGAAGGCGCGCAGGGCCTGGGCGTGGGCATGTCGAGCGACGCCGACCCGGCCAGGCTTACTGACGGCCTCGGCACGCGCTGGACGCTGGCCGAGACATCGTTCAAGTACCACGCCTCCTGCCGCCACACGCATCCCGCAGCCGACGCGCTGCTGCAGGTGATGCAGAGGAACAAACTGAAACCCGCCGACGTGTCGCGCGTGACCACGCACGTGCACCAGGGCGCCATCGACGTGCTGGGCCGCGTGGACGTGCCGGCCACCGTGCACCAGGGCAAGTTCTCGATGGGCACGGTGCTGGGCCTGATCGCGGTGCACGGCCGCGCGGGCCTGGGCGAGTTCGACCGCGACTTCCTCGCGCCCGAGGTCTCGGCCTTCCGCGAGAAGGTGACGATGGAACTCGACGAGGAAGTCGACACCGCCTACCCGGCGCGCTGGATCGGCAAGGTCAGCGTCCGCACCACCGACGGCCGCATGCTGCAGGGCCGCGTGGACGAGCCCAAGGGCGACCCGGGCAACAGCCTGGATCGCGCGGAGATCGAGGACAAGATGCAACGCCTGGCGCTCTACGGCGAAGGCGCCACCGCCGACGAGGCGAAGGCGCTGTGCGAGCGGGTCTGGCAACTGGCCGATACGCCGCGCGTGGGGCGCTGGCTTATCGGCTGAAGCGGCTCAGGCGAACAGGCGTCCCTGGCCGGGCACGCGCGGATCGAGCCCGGCGGTGCCGACGAGGTCCCAGAAGCCTGCGGGCGAACTTGAGACCACGGGCACCCGCAGGCGCGCTTCGACTTCGCGCACCGCATCGAGCGTGACCAGCCCGCCGCAAGAGATGAGAATGCCGTCGGCGCCGGGCTGGGCATCGAAGACCTTCAGGCACAGATCGACCAGCACCTGCGTCGGAACTTCGCCCACGGCCTTCACGTCGGAGATGGAAAGGCCTTCGAGCGCGAGGGGTTCGAAGTCGCTCTGTTCCAGGTACTTGCGCAGGTGCAGGTTGACTTCGTCGATGTACGCGGTGGCCACCGCCACGCGCCGCACTCCGAGGTGACGCAGTGCGCCGACGATGGCGTTGCTCATGGTGGTGCAGGGCAATCCAGTGGCACGCGCCATCTCGACTTCGAGTTGCCGGTTGAAGGCCGCACCGCGAAAGAAGCTCAGCGAGGTGCCCATGAGCGAGACCGCGCTCACGCCCTCCTCCTTGAGCGCCACGGCTTTCTCGACCACGGAGTCGATGACGTCGAGATAACCGCGTGTCGAGATTTCTCCAAGGCCCAGGCCTTTGGCACTGAAGCGGATGCGTTCGCCGTAAAGCAGCGGGCCGTCTACCGGCACTTCGCCGGCTGCGGGGGGGACGATCAGGCCCAGGTGAGGTGTGGTCATTTCGATGGCTCCATGCTTTTTTTGGCTCTTGTTTCGGGGTATGTGCACAGGCCACCGGGTACTCCCCTCCGCGAATGTCCCCCGGCCTGCGGCCTCCTCCTTTATTTCGCTGCGGGGAGCACCCGGCGCCCTGTGCACCGGACGTGCTGTCGGTTTGCGGCTGATTAACCAGTGCTCTGAACGATCACGACGGCGGGGTGCCTTGCGCAGCGAAATAAAGGAGGAGGGGCGAAGCCCCGGGGACATTCGCGGAGCAAGGTACCCCGTCGGCGTGAGCGCCCCACGAACAAAAAAACTCAATTCCCCTCAGCCACGATGCGCTGATCAGAAATGATCTTCTTCCACCGAGAAGTCTCCGCAGCCATGTCCTTCCCAAGCTGCGAAGGCGTTGCATAGGCACGCAGCGTGCCCTGCGCCGCGGCAGCCGTGCCGGCCTCCGGCGTATCGAGCACCGACTTCACCGCAGCCGACAGCTTCTCGACCACATCGTTCGGCGTGCCCGCGGGTGCCAGCACAAAGATGCGCGGCGCCACATCGAACCCCGGCAGCGCATCGGCCAACGGCGGCACGCTCTCCGCGCCTTCCAGCGTGGCCGTGTTCATCAGCGCCACCGCGCGCAGCTTGCCCGCCTTGGCCTGCGCCATGCCCGCCGTCGCGCTCACCACGCCAAGAGGAATCTGCCCGCCGATCACGTCCGGCACGATCTGCGCGGCGCCGCGGTACGGCACATGCACCACCGAACTGCCGGTGGCCTGTTTGAGCATCTCGAAGCCCAGATGCTGCACCGTGCCGACACCCGACGTGGCATACGAATAGCGCGAGGCATTGGCCTTGAGCTCCTTCACCAGCTCGGCCGGCGTCTTCGCGGGAAAGTCGTTGTTGGCGACGATCATCAGCGGCGAGATGAAGGCGCCCGCCACCGGCTTGAAGCTGGTGAGCGGATCGATGCCGATCTTCGGCTGCAGCAGCTTGGCAATGAGCAAGGCGCTGTCGCCCATCATCAGCGTGTAGCCGTCGGGCGGCGCCTTGGCGACGAACTCGGCCGCGATGAGCCCCGTGGCGCCGGTGCGGTTCTCCACCAGCACCTGCTGGCCCAGCACGGCCGACAGGCGCACGCCGAGCAGGCGGGCCACCGCATCGACACCGCCGCCGGCCGAATAGCCGACCACGAGGCGAATCGGCTTGTCGGGGTACTTCTGGGCCCAGGCCACGGGCGCCGCGAGGGTGAACGCACCCGCAAGGCCCAGGGCCACTGCCGCGCGAATCGCTTGTCTGGCTTTCATCGTGTCTCCGTTTTATTTTTTGATTCGCAGGGCGGCTCAGGCCTTGCCCTTGCCGTGCGAGGTCGGCAGTTTCGCCAGCTCTCGCACGCGCTCTGCATTGGGCGCGAAGCCCAAGCCCGGTGTCTCGGGCAGAGTCAGCCAGCCCTGCTCGGGCACCGGCAGGCCGTCGAAGATCTGCTTGAGCATCTGCACCGCGACGTAGTGATATTCGACCAGCCCGCCATTCGACACGCCCGCGTGCAAGTGCATGTTGTGGAAGGGCCAGGCACCACCGTTGTCGATGGGCACGTTGAAAGCCTGCGCCATGCCCGCGATCTTCAGGCACTGCGAGTAGCCGCCCGAGATGGTCACGTTGGGCTGCAGCACGTCCGCTGCCTGGTTCACCAGCAGGTCGCGGAAGCGGAAGGCCAGGCCTTCGTTCTGGCCGCAGGCGAGCGGAATACGGGTGCGTGCGCGCAGCTGTGCCATCTGGCGCACGTCGTTCTGCGTGAGCGGCTCCTCGAAGAAGCTGATGCCGTAGGGCTCGATGCGGTGTGCGAGTTCGGTAGCATGGAACAGGTCGAGACCGCAGTTGGCGTCGACGTACAGCTTCACGTCGGGGCCCACGGCCTCGCGCACGGCGGCGACGCGGCGCACGTCTTCGGCGATGACTTCGTCAAGCGGACGCGGCTCGTCGCGGCGCGCGAGCGCGTGGTTTCCGACGGTCATCTTCAGGCGCTGGAAGCCCTGCGACACCCACAGCTTCGCGGCGGCCGCGAGCTGGTCGCGCTCGAAGAAGCCGAAGCCGAAGGTGGCGTACACCGGCACCTTGGGGCGCGCGCCGCCGAGCAGGCGCCACAGCGGCTGGCCCAGCGCACGGGCCTTGATGTCCCACAGCGCGATGTCGAGCGCTGCGATGGCATGGCTGGCGTAGCCGGTCTGGCCGCGTGGGGAAAGCAGCCAGTAGAGCTTGTCCCACAGGCGCTCGGTGGCCATCGGGTCTTCGCCGATCAGTGCGGGGCCCGCCACCTCGCGCACGGCTGCGGCGACGATTTCTTCCTCGGTGATGGCAGTCATGCCGTGGCCGACGAGGCCGGTGTCGGTCTCGATCTCTGTGAGACACAGCGACAGCGATGTCCGCTTGTTCAGGCCGACCACGTCGATGGTGACGGGAATGTTCAGCGGCGTGGCGCTGACGCGAACGATCTTCAAGGGTGTCTCCTTTGCTCTTGCTGCGCGATTCTTTGCGCGCAAGCCGCGAGAGAACAATTCGTTTTTGGCGGGCGCGAGGCTTCGCGCAGCGCGAAGCCTCGTGCTCAGTCTGGCCGGCCTAGGTGCTCCAGCACCGAGCGCGCAGCCACGGTCAAATCTTGCTGCCTGCGCACGCACAGCAGGTGGCGACGCATGGCCCAGGGCGCATCGAGCTTCAGGCAGCGCAGCTTCAATATATGCAGCTGCGGCAGGATGGCCGCATAGGGCAGCACGCCGATGCCCACGCCCTGCTCCACCATGCGGCACACCATGTCGAAGCTGCCCACCTGCATGCGCACCTTGAGCGGCACCTGCGCCTCCAGCGCAGCGGCCAGCAGCACGCGGTGCAGGGCCGTGCCTTCGCGCACCACGATATGGTCGTGGCGCAGCACCTCGTCTACATCGATGCGCTTGCGCCGGGCCAGTGGGTGGTCGCGCGCGATCACCACGGCCAGCTCGTCGTTGCGGTAGGGCAGGCATTCGAGGCCGTCGGCGGACGTGTTGCCCTCGATCACGCCGATGTCGGCCAGGCCTGCCTGCACGGCCTTCACCACCTCGGTGCTGGCGCGCTCCTGCAGGTCGATCTTCAGCACCGGGTGCAGCCGCAGGAAGGAGCCGATCTGCGCCGGCAGAAACTGCGCGATGGTCGATGCATTGGCCGTGATGCTGACCACGCCCGCCACACCGTTCTGGAAATCGTCCAGCTCGGCGCCGAGCCGGTCCATGGCCGAGAGCACCGCGCGCGCATGCAGCAGCAGGCCATGCCCCGCCGACGTGAGCGTGACGCCGCGTGCATGGCGCACCAGCAGAGGCAACCGCGCGCGGGCTTCAAGATCGGAGATTCGTTTGCTGGCCGCCGCGAGCGCGATATGGCAGCGCTTGGCGCCCTCGCTGATGCTGCCGTGATCGGCCACGGCCACGAACAGGCGCAGCGACTTCAGGTCGGCGGACATGACGGCCGCGCCCTCAATGCGCGACGAGGTGGTCGAACAGTTCGCGCGCCGAGGCCGGCAGCTGCTCGCGGTTGCGCGCGATCAGCTTCAGCTCTCGCTCGGCCCATGCATCGCTGAGCGCCACGGTCGAGATGCGCATCGCCATCGATAACCGCTGCGCAGAAGACGCCGGCAGCACGCCGACCCCCACGCCCGCTTCGATCATCAGGCAGATGGCTTCGAAGCTGCTGACCTGGATGCGCGGGTTGAAGCCCCGTCCCGCGAGCTCGGCGCGGCGCTGCAGGAAGCGGTGGATGGCGCTGCCGTGGTGCAGGCCCACGTGCTGCTCGTCTAGCGTGTCGGCAAAGGCCACTGAAGACGCGCCCGCGAGGTGGTGCGTGGTGGGCACGACCAGCACGAGCTGGTTGCTGCCGAACGGGCGTGCATCGAAGTCGCCCGTGTGCACGTCGCCGGCGAGGATGCCGATGTCGGCCTCGCCGTCTGCCACCGCGCGCACGATTTCTTCGCTCAGGTATTCGCGCAGGTCGACCTGCACGGCCGGGTGCTGCGTGAGAAAGCCCGCGAGCTTCTGCGGCAGGTACTCGGTGATCGAGGTGGTGTTGGCGAACACGCGCACATGGCCCTTGATGCCCTTGCCGAAGTCCTGCATGTCGCAGCGCAGGTGCTCCATCTGCTGCATCACGCGCTTGGCGTGGTACAGCACCGCCTGCCCCGCGGCAGTGAGGCTCACGCCCTGCGCGCTGCGGTGCAACAGCTTGCCTCCCACGGCCTCTTCCATCTGCTTGATGCGGGTGGAGGCGGCGGCCAGCGAGATGCAGGCCTTCTCGGCGCCGCGCGTGAGGCTGCGCGCGTCCGCCACGTAGACGAACAGTTTCAGGTCGAACAGGTCGAAGTGCAGGTTCACCGGGCGCGGGCATCAAAGAGGAAGGGAACGCGCATTGTCCGGCGAATGGTGCCGTGCGTACCCTCTTGCGGGTTTCTCCTCAGACCGGGTCCCAGCTGAACACGTCGGCCGAGCGGTCCAGCGGGAAGAAGCTGGCGCGCATCGCGGGCATGGCGTGCTCGGCGATGCTCTGCGGCGTCCAGCCTTCGGAGCGGTGGATGGAGCGCACCGGGCGCGGCTGGCTGATGAGCGAGATCTCGTTGTTGCGCACCGAAAAGATCTGGCCGTTGACCGCGCCGGCCGCATCGCTCGCAAGGTAGACGGCGAGCGGCGCGACCTTGGCTGGCGTCATCTGCTTGATCTTGTCGACGCGGGCGCGCTGCTCGTCGGTGTCGGTAGGAATGGCGCCGATCATGCGGCTCCAGGCAAAGGGTGCGATGCAATTGGAGCGCACGTTGAATTTCTGCATGTCGAGTGCAATCGACTTCGACAGCGCCACGATGCCGAGCTTGGCGGCCGAATAGTTGGCCTGGCCGAAGTTGCCGATGAGGCCCGAGGTCGAGGTCATGTGCACCAGCGCGCCCGAGTTCTGCTCCTTGAAATGCGTGGCTGCCGCGCGGCTCACGTAGTAGGAGCCGTACAGGTGCACCTTGAGCACCGAGTCCCACTCGTCGACCGACATCTTGTGGAAGAAGCGGTCGCGCAGGATGCCGGCGTTGTTGACCACCGCATCGATGCGCCCGAAGCTGTCGACCGCGCACTGCACGATGCGCGCCGCGCTGGCGGCGTCTGCCACGTTGTCGGTGTTGGGCACGGCCTGCCCGCCGGCCGCGCGGATCTCGTCGACCACCTGCTGGGCGGGGCCTGCGCTGCGGGTTGGGCCGCCTCCTTCGGCGTCGAGTGCTCCATCGAGCGCGGCGCCGATGTCATTGACCACCACCTTCGCACCGTGGGCCGCCATGGCCAGCGCAATGTCGCGCCCGATGCCGCCGCCCGCGCCCGTGACGACGACCACTTTTCCTTCAACCATGTTTGTCTCTGCTCCGGATGTTCGCCCGCGGGTTCGCGGGCGAATTTCAGAATGCCACAGGCGGGGCAGGAACGGGTTTCGGGTTTCCGAAGAGGGGCTTAAGGGCTGCTTCGGCTTACTGCCGCGCCGTGCGGATATTCAACGGCAGCGCCTGCGGCCAGCTCGTGCGGAACGGATTGATGTCCAGCCCGCCACGACGCGTGTAGCGCGCATACACCATGAGCTTGGTCGGCTTGCAGCGGCTCCAGATGTCCGTGAACATGCGCTCGGCGCAGGGCTCGTGGAATTCGTTGTGATTGCGAAAGCTCACGATGTACGCCAGCAGCCCGGCTTGGTCGATGGGCGGGCCGCTGTAGCGGATCTGCACGCTGCCCCAGTCGGGCTGGCCGGTGACGAGGCAGTTGCTCTTGAGCAGGCGGCTGGTGAGGGTTTCGTTCACGTGCACCTGCGTGGCGTCGCTGCTCAGCAGCTCGGGGGCGGGCTGGTAGTGGGTGCACTCGATGTCGAGGCGGTCGAGGTCGAGGCCGTCGAGTTCGTGCACCGGCTCGCGGTCGAACATGTCGGGCGCCAGCAGATTCACGCCGATGCCGGCCGACTGGTCGCTGCCGCGCCATGCGGCCTCCGACAGGTCGGCGCGCAGGCGCTCGCGCACCGCGTCGATGCTCGCGAACTGGCTGTTGTTGAAGCTGTTGAGGTAGAGCTTGAAGCTCTTGCTCTCGATGATGTTGGGCGTCTCGCACGGAATGGTGAAGTGCGCGATGGCCAGTTGCGGCTTGCCGCGCAGGTTGAGCCAGCTCACTTCGAAGGCGCTCCAGAGGTCGGCGCCGAAGAACGGCAAGGCGCCGGCCTTGATGCCCATGGCCTCGCGCTGCGTGGCGCGCGCGATGGGAAACAGCAGCGTGGGGTCGTAGTGGTCGGCGTAGGCCGAGGCGCGGCCGAGCTGCGATTGCTCGGGCGTGTTGGGGTTCGTCGGGTCGTGGCTCATGGCTTGGCTTCTCTGGATTCCGCCGCGTGCGCGAACGGAGCAATGTGGTTGGCGAGGATGGTGCACACCTCGGGCGGCAGGTCATGGCCCATGCCGGGAACGGGGACGAACTTCGAGCCCGGAATGCGTTTGGCCGTGTCCTCTCCGCAGGCGATGGGTACGAGCGCATCGGCCTCGCCGTGCAGCACCAGCGTGGGCGACTGGATGCGGGGCAGCACCTGGGGGCGGTCGGCATCGGCGCCGATGGCCAGCATCTGGCGCATCAGGCCGGCCGGGTGGTACGAGCGCCGCATGCTGAAGGTGAGGCGCTCGGCCAGGTCTTCATCGCTTTGCGGGTAGGCGGGGCTCTGGATGAGCCGCAGCAGCCTGATGCTGTGCGCGACCAGTTCGGCCTCGCTGCTGCCTGACGGACGGCGCATGAGCATGGAAGTGACTTCGCGGCGCGGCCCGGGCAGGCCGCGCGCACCACTCGAACTCATGATGCTCACGAGGCTGGTCGCGCGTTGCGGCGCGCTGGCGGCCAGGCGCTGGGCGATCATGCCGCCCATGGAGGCACCGACGATGTGGGCCTTGGCTATGCCCAGTGCGTCGAGCACGCCGAGCGAATCGAGGGTCATGTCCTGCAACGTGTAGGCCGAGCGCACCTTCAGGCCGAGGCGGTGGCGAATCGTTTCCCACACCAGGTTGCCGACGCCCGCGTGGTCGAAGCCCTGGCTCAGGCCGATGTCGCGGTTGTCGTGGCGCACCACGCGAAAACCCGCCTCCACCAGTTGCTGCACGAAGCCGGTGGGCCAGGCCACCAGCTGCATGCCCAGGCCCATGATGAGCAGGATGACAGGGCGCCCTTCGCCTCCGGTGTCGTCGACTTCGATCTGCAGCCCGTTGGCGGTGACTTTCATTGGTTCCCTGGTCTTCTTTCCTTGGTCTTCTACTTGAACTCGCGCTCGCGCAGCCACTTGGTGGCGACCCACTTTTCGCCCGCCAGCACCGGCGCGCCGCCGTGCAGGGTGCGGGTGACGGGGTCGGGCCGGTCGTAGCTGAAGAACACGCCGCAGCCGCGCACGGGCGCCACTTCGAGGCCCACGTCGGGGAAGGTGGTGGCGCCGCCACCCTCGGGCTCCTGCAGGTACATCACGAGCGTGGCGACGCGCTGGCCGCCGCGCTTGAGGATGGTGGGCGTGCCCGGCTCGTTCGGGTCGAAGTAGTCGTAGTGCGGGCGGTACTGCGCGCCGGGGGCATAGCGCAGGATCTGCAGGCCTTCGCCGAATTCGAGCGGCCAGCGCAGCAGCGCTGCGATGCGCTGCTCCAGGCGCGCGACGATCTCGTTCTCGCCACGTTCGAAGAACATGCCGTCGCTGGTGCGATCGACGTTGAGTACCTCGCCGCCGGTGCGCGTCTCCACGGTGAGCGAGCGCGCGAGCCGCACGCGCGCAGCGGCGATCAGACCTTCACACTCTTCGCCAGACAGCAGGTTGCCGAAGACGATGACACGCGGATGCCGCATGGTCTGCAGCACCTGCACGCGGCGGTCGCCGGCATCGAGATGCAGCGGCGCGCCATCGAGGTCGGGGCCGGGCATTTCCGTGTGCACGGGCGGCAAGGCCACTTCCACGTTGGGGAAGCCGGCTTCGAGCTGGGCCAGCGCCGTGTCGGCGGCGGCATCGTGCCAGCCGGCCGCGCGCATGGACGCACGCAGCGCCGGCACCGAGTGCCCGGCCGCGAGCTGGGCCACCAGCCACTCGCGCAGTTCCGGACTGATTGGTTGGGACATCAGACTTTTCTCCTGAACACCAGCCTTTCGGCGGTTGACACCTGAGCGTCGAAACCATAACCCTCGAGGTCGAACTTTTCCAGTGCCTTGGGCGTGGCCGCCTTGTGCTGCACGGCCCAGCGCGCCAGCAGCCCGCGAGCACGCTTGGCGAAGAAGCTCACGATCTTGTACTTGTCGCCCTTCCACTCCTCGAACACGCATTCGACCACACGGGCCTTGAGCACCTTCTTGTCGACCGATTTGAAGTACTCCTGCGAGGCGACGTTGACGACCACCGGGGTGCGATCGGCCGCCAGGCGCTCGTTCAGGTGCTCGGCGATGCGCGAGCCCCAGAAGGCGTACAGGTCCTTGCCGTGGCGGTTGGCGAGCGAGGTGCCCATTTCGAGGCGGTAGGGCTGCAGCAGGTCGAGCGGGCGCAGCAGGCCGTAGAGGCCGCTGAGGATGCAGACATGGTCTTGCGCCCAGTCAAGCTGCGCCCTGGTGAGGGTGCGGGCGTCAAGGCCGCCGTAGACGTCGCCGTCGAAGGCGAAAGCGGCCTGGCGGGCGTTCTTCGCGCTGCTCTTGCTGGACCAGGCCTCGTAGCGGGCCACGTTCAGGGCCGAGAGCTTGTCCGACAGGTGCATGAGCTCCGAAATCTGCTGGGGCGACTTCTCGCGCAGCAGCTTGATCAGCTCGACCGAAGGACCGCGGGGGGATTCGAAAGGGGGTTGGGTGGCGGGGAGTTCGGAGGGGAGCGGGGTGTCGTAATCGAGCGACTTTGCAGGGGAAAGCAGGAAGAGCATCCCGGAATTATCCGTGGCTGCCGTGACGCCAGGCCGCCCCGGTAAAATCGCGGGCTATCCCACCCTGTCCCCCAACGGCTCCCTGAAGGGCCGTTCTGCATTTCCCATGAGCGAACCCATCACCCCTTCCGCCCAGCCCGGCCTCGACAGCCTGTCGAAATCGTTCGAACCCGCCGCCATCGAGGCGCACTGGGGCCCGGAATGGGAGAAGCGCGGCTATGCCAAGGCCGGCTTCCGCGGCACGCAGCAACCCAAGGAAGGCGCCGAGTCGTTCGCGATCCAGCTGCCGCCGCCCAACGTGACGGGCACGCTGCACATGGGCCATGCGTTCAACCAGACGATCATGGACAGCCTCACGCGGTATCACCGCATGAAGGGCGACAACACGCTGTGGGTGCCGGGCACCGACCACGCCGGCATCGCAACGCAGATCGTGGTGGAGCGCCAGCTGCAGGAGCAGAAGGTCAGCCGCCATGACCTGGGCCGCAAGAACTTCGTGGCGCGCGTGTGGGAGTGGAAAGAAAAGTCGGGCAACACCATCACCGAGCAGATGCGCCGCATGGGCGACACGGTGGACTGGAGCCGCGAATACTTCACGATGGACGACGACCTCTCGGCGGTCGTGACGCAGACCTTCGTGAAGCTGTACGAAGAGGGCCTCATCTACCGCGGCAAGCGCCTGGGCAACTGGGACCCGGTGCTCAAGACCTCGGTGAGCGATCTCGAAGTCGAGAGCGAAGAAGAAGACGGCTCGCTCTGGCACATCGCCTACCCGCTGGAAGACGGCAGCGGCACGCTGACCGTGGCCACCACCCGGCCCGAAACCATGCTGGGCGACACGGCCGTGATGGTCCACCCGGAAGACGAGCGCTACAAGCACCTGATCGGCAAGCACGTGAAGCTGCCGCTGGTGGACAAACTCATCCCAATCATTGCCGACGACTACGTCGACAAGGAATTCGGCACGGGCGTGGTGAAGGTCACGCCCGCCCACGACTACAACGACTACGCAGTCGGCCAGCGCCACAAGCTCGAGATGATCGGTGTGCTGACGCTGGACGCGACCATCAACGACAACGCACCCGAGAAGTACCGAGGCCTCGACCGCTTCGTGGCGCGCAAGGCCATCGTGGCCGACCTCGACGCACTGGGCCTGCTGGTCGAGGTGAAGAAGCACAAGCTGATGGTGCCGCGCTGCGCGCGCTCGGGCGCCATCGTCGAGCCGATGCTCACCGACCAGTGGTACGTGGCCATGACGCGCCCCGGCGCCGACGGCCAGTCGATCGCGCAGAAGGCCATCGACGTGGTGAAGTCGGGCGAAGTGCGCTTCGTGCCCGAGAACTGGGTCAACACCTACAACCACTGGATGGAGAACATCCAGGACTGGACCATCTCGCGCCAGCTGTGGTGGGGCCACCAGATCCCGGCCTGGTACGACGAGGAAGGCAATGTGTACGTGGCCGAGAACGAGGCCGATGCACAGGCCAAGGCGCCGGGCAAGAAGCTCGTGCGCGACGAGGACGTGCTCGACACCTGGTACTCGTCGGCGCTGGTGCCCTTCTCTTCGCTCGGCTGGCCCGCGAAGACGCAGGACCTCGACCTGTACCTGCCCTCGACCGTGCTGGTGACGGGCTACGACATCATCTTCTTCTGGGTCGCCCGGATGATCATGATGACCAAGCACTTCATCGGCAAGGTGCCCTTCAAGCACGTGTACATCCACGGCCTGGTGCGCGACGCGCAGGGCAAGAAGATGAGCAAGTCTGAAGGCAACGTGCTGGACCCGGTCGATTTGATCGACGGCATCGAGCTGCCCCAGCTGCTGGACAAGCGCACGCAAGGCCTGCGCAAGCCCGAGACGGCGCCTGCGGTGCGCAAGAACACGCAGAAGGAGTTTCCGGACGGCATTCCGGCCTTTGGCGCCGATGCGCTGCGCTTTACCTTCGCTTCGCTGGCTTCGCTGGGCCGCAGCATCAACTTCGATTCGAAGCGCTGCGAGGGATATCGCAACTTCTGCAACAAGCTGTGGAACGCCACGCGCTTCGTGCTGATGAATTGCGAAGGCCAGGACTGCGGCCTGCTGGAGCACACGAAGGAAGAGTGCAAGGTCGGCGGCCCGGCGCATGGCTACCTGAAGTTCAGCCGCGCCGACTACTGGATCGTGTCGCAACTGCAGCGCGTGGAGGCCGAAGTGGCCAAGGGCTTCGAGGAATACCGCCTCGACAACGTGGCCAATGCGATCTACCAGTTCGCCTGGGACGAGTTCTGCGACTGGTACCTGGAAATCGCCAAGGTGCAGATCCAGACCGGCGACGATTCGCAGAAGCGCGCCACGCGCCGCACGCTGATCCGCACGCTCGAAACGCTGCTGCGCCTGGCACACCCGGTGATTCCGTTCATCACGGAAGAGCTGTGGCAGAAGGTGTCGAAGGTTGCAGGACGTGAGGGCGAGTCGATCATGATCGCGGCCTATCCGAAGAGCCAGCCGGAGAAGATCGATGAAGCGGCCGAGGCATATGTGGCGCGGCTGAAGGCGCTGGTCGATGCATGCCGCACGCTGCGCGGCGAGATGAATGTTTCGCCAGCCACGCGCCTGCCGCTCTACGCAGTGGCCGACGACGCCGAGGGCGCGGCCTTCCTGCGCGAATCGGCACCTGTGCTGCAGGCGCTTGCCAAGCTGAAGGAAGTGAAGGTCTTCGACGACGAGGCCTCGTGGTCGGCCGCGGCCGAAGCGGCGCCGGTGGCGGTGGTGGGTGCAGCGCGCCTGTGCCTGCACATGGAGATCGACAAGGCTGCGGAGAAAGTTCGCATCGGCAAGGAAATCGCGCGCATCGAAGGCGAGATCGCCAAGGTGCACGGCAAGCTCAGCAACGAAGCCTTCGTCGCAAAGGCTCCGCCGGCCGTGATCGAGCAAGAACGTAAACGTCTGACTGACTTCACGGCCACTCTGGAGCGTTTGCGCGACCAGCTTGTGCGCCTCGGCTGACAGACGCAGGGCTTTGAGGGCGTTTAGGATTCCAGGAGCGGCTGCGCGCCGCTGCGCCTCCTAACTCCCCTCTTCAAGAAAGACGCTGAGCTGCCCATGTCCACTTCCTCGACCCGCATCCGCAAGGCCGTATTCCCTGTTGCAGGCTTTGGTACTCGCTTCTTGCCAGCCACCAAGGCACAGCCAAAGGAAATGCTGCCGGTGGTCGACAAGCCGCTGATCCAGTACGCCGTCGAAGAGGCGTATGCCGCGGGCATCCGCGACATGATCTTCGTGACCGGCCGCAACAAGCGCGCCATCGAGGATCACTACGACACCGCCTACGAGCTCGAAAGCCAGCTCGAGGCCAGCGGCAAGACCGCCCTGCTCAACATCGCGCGCTCGGTCATGCCCGACGACATGACCTGCTCCTACGTGCGCCAGCCGCGCATGCTGGGCCTGGGCCATGCGGTGCTGTGCGCCGAACACCTGGTGGGCAACGAACCCTTCGCCGTGCTGCTGGCAGACGACCTGATGGTCGGCCCCGATGGCGGCGAGCCCGTGCTGGCGCAAATGACCGCAGCTTTCGCCCGCCTCGGCGGCTCGCTGCTGGCAGTGCAGGAAGTGCCGCTGGCGCACGTCAAGCGCTACGGCATCGTGGCCGGCGACGCGGTCGAAGACGGCCTGATAAAGGTCAACCGCATGGTCGAGAAGCCGAAGCCCGAAGACGCGCCCTCGCGCCTGGGCGTGGCGGGCCGCTACATCCTCACGCCGGGCGTGTTCGACGAAATTCGCAACCAGCCCAAGGGCGCGGGCGGCGAGATCCAGCTGACCGACGGCATCGCGGCGCTGATGAAGAAGGAATCGGTCTACGCCTATTCGTACAAGGGCATCCGCTACGACTGCGGCAGCAAGGAAGGCTTTCTGCAGGCATCGGTGGAACTGGCGCTGGCGCACCCCGAAGTGGGCGCGGAATTCCGCGAATACCTCAAGAGCCTGAAGCTGTAATCGTCTCTGCTTCGAGGTGCCATCATGAACAAAGGGCCGCAGTAGCGGCCCTTTTCTTTTGTTTCTTTTGCTTCGTCAGCGGCGCTTGAGCACGTGGATGAAGTCGCTGCCGACGGTTTCCTGCTCCATCAGCTCGTTGCCCGTCTGGCGCGCAAAGGCCTGAAAGTCGCGGATCGATCCCGGATCGGTCGACACCACCTTCAGCAATTGCCCGCTCAGCATCTCGTTAAGCGATTTCTTCGCCTTGAGAATGGGCAATGGGCAGTTCAGCCCGCGCGTGTCGAGCTCGCGGTCAACTTGCATTGCCCGGCTCCGGCGGCAGGTTCAGGCCGCGGCGGCGCTCTTCGTTTTCCGCGGCGGTGAAGAACACGGGCTCGTGCCCGCGCGTGCGCAGCCAGTCGGCCAGCGCATAGCCGGTGCCGGCGGGCCAGCACCGGAGATCGGGTAGGTCGTAGAGGCGGTAGTCGACCAGTTCGGGCGAGAGCTTCACCTCACCATCGGCCACCACGTGGTACGCGATGATGATCTGGTTCATGCGCTGGAAGTCGTACGCGCCGACGAGCTTGGTTGCGCTGACGTCGAGGTTGGTTTCTTCTTTCACCTCGCGCGCAACGCCCTCCTCGGGCGTCTCGCCGGCTTCCATGAAGCCGGTGATCAGCGCGAACATCTTGCCCGGCCATGCCGCATTGCGCGCCAGCAGCACCTGGCCGCGGTACTCGACGATGGCCGCGAGCACGGGGGTCGGGTTGTTCCAGTGGGTGTGGCCACAGTTGGGGCAGCGCAGGCGCTCCTTGGGGCCGCCGTCTTCCATCAACGCGATCCACTCGAGCGGCGTAGCGCAGACCTGGCAAAACTTGGGATGGGGCATGGGGTCTCTTTTCTTTTTTGTGGCTGCCTGAGCGCCTTGAGCGGGCGCTGCTGCCGGTCGTTGCTTATGCGGGAAAGACGCCCGTCGAAAGGTAGCGGTCGCCCCGGTCGCAGACAACGAACACGATGGTGGCGTTCTCCACCGTCTTCGCCACTTCGAGCGCGGCCCACAACGCACCTGCGGCCGAGATGCCGCCGAAGATGCCCTCTTCGCGCGCGAGGCGCCGGCACATTTCTTCTGCGTCGTCCTGGCTCACGCTGATTTCTTCGTCGACCCGGCTCGGGTCGAAGATTTTCGGCATGTACTCCGCAGGCCATTTGCGGATGCCCGGAATGCGCGAGCCTTCGGCCGGCTGCGCGCCGATGATGCGCACTGCCGGGTTCTTCTCTTTCAGGAAGCGCGAGACGCCGGTGATGGTGCCGGTGGTGCCCATGGCGCTCACGAAGTGCGTGACCTTGCCCTTGGTGTCGGCCCAGATCTCGGGGCCGGTGGTCTCGTAATGGATGCGCGGGTTGTCGGGGTTGGCGAACTGATCGAGCACGCGTCCCTTGCCCTGCGCGACCATCTGCTCGGCGAGGTCGCGCGCGTATTCCATGCCGCCGCTCTTGGGCGTGAGCACCAGCTCGGCGCCGAAGGCCTTCATGGTCTGCGCGCGCTCCACCGACAGGTCCTCCGGCATGATGAGCACCATGCGGTAGCCCTTGATGGCCGCGGCCATGGCCAGGGCGATGCCGGTGTTGCCGGAGGTGGCTTCGATGAGGGTGTCGCCAGGCTTGATCTCGCCGCGCTCCTCGGCGCGCCGGATCATCGAGAGGGCCGGCCGGTCTTTGACCGAACCAGCCGGATTGTTGCCTTCGAGCTTGCCGAGAATCACGTTGCCGCGCTTGGCGTTTTCTGCGGCGTTGATGCGTTGCAGGGCGACCAGGGGGGTCTTGCCAATGGCGTCTTCGATCGTCGGATAATTCATGGCAGCCACTGTGCCATAATTTTGGGCTTCGTTCAGAACCCTGCCCGGGTGGTGAAATTGGTAGACGCAGGGGACTCAAAATCCCCCACCGAAAGGTGTGCCGGTTCGATTCCGGCCCCGGGCACCACACTTTGGCTCGCCCCCAGGCTACGCGCACTTCGTGTCGCTTCGCCTTCCCCCTACCGGGGGCGACACCGGTGGCCCGGCGAAGCCGGTTCCACGGTGTCCCTGGAATGGGCCCTGCTCTCCCCTATGTCGGCTCGTTCTGTTCGCGCAGGCCTGTATGCACCGTCGGGTGCGAAAGCCGCACCCGCAGTTCGCGCTTGAGACGTGTGTTGTCCAGCCGGCGCGATTCCCCCATGAAACTCAGCAGTTGCAGCGGCAGTTGCCGCTCGGCCTCGCCACGGGCCACTCGCGGCGGGCGGGGCATGCCGTACATATCGGCGGCCAGGTCTACGTAGTCGCCCATGCGCAGTTCGGTGTCGTCCGAGGCATGCACGATGCGCTGCGGCTTGCCTCGAAACAACGCGGCGATACAGGCGCGCGCAAGGTCGTCTGCGTGGATGTGGCTGGTGTAGACGTCGTCTTCGTGCCTCAGCACGGGCGTGCCGCGCTGCAGGCGGCCGCGCGGGGTGCCGTTTTCGCGGTCGGGGGCGTAGATGCCCGGAATGCGCAGGATGCTGGCGCGCACGCCTGCGCTGCGGCCCAGCCAGCGCACGGCTCGTTCGGCGTCCACGCGGCGGTGGGAGCGTGGGGTGTCGGGGCGCACAACGCGGGTTTCGTTCACGCGGGCGCCGCCGCAGTCGCCGTATACGCCGCTGGTCGAGCCGTAGACGAAGGCGGAAGGCACCGACCGCAGCCGCAGTGCCCGCGCCAGTGCAGTAGTGCGCTGGTCGCGCCACCAGGCGGCGCCACCGTCACGGGCGGGCGGTGCCAGGTGCAGCACCCGCGTTGCGATGCCCGCCAGGCGGCGCAGGGTTGCTGCGTCGTCCAGATTGCCCACCAGCGGGCGGATGCCGGCCGTGCGCAGGGCGCCCACGCGGTCGGCCGACGAAGTGAGCGCCACCAGTTGCATGCGGCCGCGCAGGTCGCGCGCCACGCGCTGGCCGACGTCGCCGCACCCGACGATCAGCAGGCGTTCGCGCCGGAAACGCGCTGGCAGAGCGCCGGAGGGGCTATTGATTGAAGGCAAAATCCTGTTCCTGTCCCAATTCAGTTGCTCACCGGGTCTTACGCACGGCCCGGGCAGAGTTCACCCTCGAAGAATACCGATGACTGCTACAGCGCCGCATGAAGCGGGCTTTTCCATCCACGTCGAACCCAGCGGACGCCATTTCGTGGTCCACGGCGACGAAACCATCCTGGCGGCCGGCATTCGCCAGGGCATCGGCCTTCCCTATGGCTGCAAGGACGGCGCCTGCGGCTCGTGCAAGTGCAAGAAGCTCTCAGGCGAGGTCACCCTCGGCCCGCACCAGAGCAAGGCCCTGAGCGCCGAGGAACAGCTCGCCGGCTACGTGCTGACTTGCTGCGCGCACGCCAGGAGCGACGTGGTGCTCGAATCGCGGCAGGTCACTGAGGCCGGAGCGCTGCCGATTCGCAAGATGCCGGTGCGGGTGCTGGCCCTCACGCGCCAGTCGCACGACGTGATGATGGTGCGCCTGCAACTGCCGGCCGGCGAGCCGCTGCAGTTCTACGCTGGCCAGTATGTGGAATTCATCCTGCGCGACGGCGCGCGCCGCAGCTACTCGATGGCCAATGCGCCGCACACGCTGGGCGAGCCCGGCACGGGCATCGAACTGCATCTGCGGCACCTGCCCGGCGGCAAGTTCACCGACCATGTGTTCGGCACGATGAAGGAAAAGGAAATCCTGCGCATCGAAGGCCCCTTCGGCAGCTTCTTCCTGCGCGAGGACTCCGCCAAGCCGATGATCCTGCTGGCCTCGGGCACGGGCTTCGCGCCGATCAAGGCGCTGCTGGAACACATGCAGTTCAAGGCCATCGACCGGCCCGCCACGCTCTACTGGGGCGGCCGCCGGCCGGAAGACCTGTACATGGACGCATGGGTGCGCGAGCAGATGACGCAGATGCCGAACCTGCGCTACGTGCCCGTCATCTCCAACGCCACGCCCGAAGACAACTGGACCGGCCGCACCGGCTTCGTTCACCAGGCCGTGCTCGAAGACTTCGCCGACCTGTCGGGCCACCAGGTCTATGCCTGCGGCGCACCCATCGTGGTCGACTCGGCCAAGCGCGACTACGTGGCGCTGGCGGGCCTGCCCGAGGAAGAATTTTTTGCCGACGCGTTCACTACAGAGGCTGATAAAGCCCTTCCCTGAGACAAAACCAAAAAGAGAATCCCAAGAAAAAATGAAAACGAGACACTTCCTCCTCACCCTGATCGCAAGCACCACCGCCCTGCTGGGTGCCGGCCACGCCATGGCGCAGCAACAGCGCCCCATCCGCCTCGTCGTTCCCTACGCCGCAGGCGGCCCGATCGACAACACGGCTCGCATCCTGGCCGAACGCGTCAAGGACACGCTGGGCCCGGTCATCATCGACAACAAGCCCGGCGCGGGCGGCAACATCGGCGCCGACATCGTGGCGAAGGCGCCCGCCGACGGCCTGACGATCGGCATCGCGGCCACCGCCACCAACGCGGTGAATCCGTGGCTCTACAACAAGATTCCGTTCAACGCCGCAACCGACTTCGCACCAATCACGCAGATGGTCCGCGTGCCCAACGTGCTGGTGATGAACGCCGACACGGCCAAGCGCCTGAACATCAACAGCGTGGCCGACCTGATCCGCTATGCCAAGGCCAACCCGGCCAAGCTCAACTACGGCAGCGGCGGCAACGGCAGCGCGGGGCACCTCGCGGGCGAGCTGTTCAAGAAGGAAGCAGGCATCTTCGCGCTGCACATTCCGTACAACGGCGGCAGCCCGGCGCAACTGGCGCTGATCTCGGGGCAGGTCGATTTCAACTTCGACAACCTCGCCACCGCCGCGCCGAACATCCGCTCGGGCAAGCTGAAGGCGATTGCAGTGACGACGCTGCAGCGCAGCGCCTCGCTGCCCGATGTGCCGCCCATCGCCGACACGCTCAAGGGCTTCTCGATCGACACCTGGTGGGGCCTGGTCGCGCCGGCGGGTACGCCGCACGACGTGGTCGTGAAGCTCAATCAGGCGTTCGTAGCGGCCCTGAACGCACCGGAAACGAAGACGCGCTTCGCCGGACTGCTGGCGGAGCCGGTGGCCGGCTCGCCGGAGCAGTTCGGCGCGTTCATGAAGAGCGAACTCTCCAAGTACGAAGCGGTGGTCAAGGCCACCGGCGCGAAAGTGGACTAACCCCAGGCTGCGCGCACTTCGTGTCGCTTCGCCCTCCCCCTTGCAGGGGGCAATACCGGCGGCCCGGCAAAGCCGGTTCCGCGGTATTTCTTGAAGAGACCGGGACTACTCGCCCAAGTAAGCGGCCCGCACGCGCGGGTCGCTCAGCAGTTCCTTGGCATCGCCGTTCATCGTGATGAGGCCGGACTCCATCACGTAGCCACGGTCGGCCAGCTGCAGCGCGCGGTTGGCGTTCTGCTCCACCAGCAGGATCGTGACGCCCTGCGAGGCCACGGTCTGCACCACCTCGAAGATCTTGTCGCACATGATCGGCGACAGGCCCATGGTGGGTTCGTCCAGCAGCAGCACCTTGGGGCGCGCCATCAGCGCGCGGCCCATGGCCAGCATCTGCTGTTCGCCGCCCGACATGGTGCCGGCCAGCTGGTCCTTGCGCTCGCGCAGGCGCGGGAAGGTGACGAACACGCGCTCCATGTCGCTCGCGATGGCGGCCTTGTCCTTGCGGATGTAGGCGCCGATCTGCAGGTTCTCGGTGATGGTCATGCGCGTGAACACGCCACGGCCTTCGGGCACCATCACGAGGCCCTCTTCCACCAGGTCCCAGGCGCCGCGGCCCTTGATGCTGCGGCCCAGGAACTCGATGTTGCCGGCCCCGGCCGGCAGCGTGCCGGTGATGGCCTTCATGGTGGTGGTCTTGCCGGCGCCGTTGGAGCCGATCAGCGACACCAGTTCGCCTTCGCGCACCTCGAAGTCCACGCCCTTGACGGCCTGGATGCCGCCGTAGCCGACCTTCAGGCCGGAGACCTTCAGCAGCGTCTTGCCGGTGGCCTTGGCTTGTGCGGCATTGGCCCGGGTTGCTTCTTCAGCGCTTGTCATGGTTGCGGTGCTCATTTCAGTGGCCTCCCGTGCCGAGGTAGGCCTCAATCACTTTTTCATTCTTCTGCACGTCGGCGGGCGTACCTTCGGCAATCTGCTTGCCGTAGTCCAGCACGGTGACGCGGTCGCACAGGCCCATGATGAGCTTGACGTCGTGTTCGATGATCAGGATGGTGCGGTCGTCCTTGCGGATGCGGTCGATCAGTTCGCGCAGCAGCACCTTCTCGGTGGAGTTCATGCCGGCGGCGGGTTCGTCGAGCGCGATGAGCTGCGGGTCGGTGGCCAGTGCGCGTGCAATTTCGAGACGGCGCTGGTCGCCGTACGACAGCGTGCGCGCCTTGTAGTCGGCGAACTTGCCGATGCCCACGTAGTCGAGCAGTTCCTGTGCGCGCTTCGCAATGGCCTTCTCTTCAGCCTTGAAGCTGCCCGTGCGCAGCATGGCGCCGAAGATGCCCGACTGCGTGCGGATGTGGCGCCCGACCATCACGTTCTCGAGCGCCGTCATTTCGGCGAAGAGGCGGATGTTCTGGAAGGTGCGTGCAATGCCGGCCTTGGCCACTTCATGCACGGCCGTCGGCTGGTAGGGCTTGCCTGCGAGTTCGAAGGTGCCGCTGTCGGGCGTGTACAGCCCGGTGATCACGTTGAAGAAGGTGGTCTTGCCTGCGCCGTTGGGGCCGATCAGGCCGTAGACCTGGCCGCGCTTGATGGTGATGCCCACGTCGGACAGGGCCTGCAGCCCACCGAAGCGCTTGGAAATTCCACGAACGTCGAGGATGGTGTCTGTCGTCATGTTGATTTTTCCTTCGGCGTTCAGGGATTGATCGACATGGGACGCGAAGCCGCACCCGGCACTTCGTCGGCAGGCGTATCGATGCCCGGCGCGTGCGTTTGCAGCGATCCGGGGGCCACGGCCGCATGGGCCGGGTCGACGGGCACG
This sequence comes from Variovorax sp. YR634, assembly GCF_900106655.1. Taxonomy (NCBI): domain Bacteria; kingdom Pseudomonadati; phylum Pseudomonadota; class Betaproteobacteria; order Burkholderiales; family Comamonadaceae; genus Variovorax; species Variovorax sp. YR634. The sequence goes on along the minus strand of NZ_FNOL01000001.1, from coordinate 407,421 downwards.
CCGCCCTTCTTCGTCAGCGTCTTGCCGTGCTCCGGCGAGGGCCAGAGGCCGCGCGGACGCACCAGCATGATGATGATCATGGCGAGTGCAATGAAGAGCTGGCGCAGGATGGACGCGTCGAGGCGGCCACCGGTCAGCGACTGCAGCGGGCCGGCAACGTAGCGCAGCACTTCGGGCAGCGCTGCAAGCAGCACGGCACCGAGAATGACGCCGGGCAGATGGCCAATGCCGCCGAGCACGACCATGGCCACGATCATCACCGACTCCATCAGGCTGAAGGATTCGGGCGACACGAAGCCCTGGAAGGCCGCGAACATCGCGCCCGACACGCCGCCGAAGCTCGCGCCCATGCCGAATGCCAGCAGCTTCATGTTGCGGGTGTTGATGCCCATCGCCTTGGCGGCGATTTCGTCTTCGCGAATGGCCATCCAGGCGCGGCCGATGCGCGAGACCTGCAGGCGGTGCGAAATGATCACAGTGGCGATCACCAGCGCAAGGAACAGGTAGTAGTACAGCGAGACCGAAGAGATCGAGAAGCCGTCGAACTTCCATGCCTTGCCGAGGTCCAGGCCCCAGAACTTGATGGAGTCGATGGCCGTGATGCCCTTCGGACCGTTGGTGATGTTGACCGGTTGGTCGAGGTTGTTCAGGAACACGCGGATGATTTCGCCGAAGCCCAGCGTGACGATGGCGAGGTAGTCGCCGCGCAGCTTGAGCGTGGGCGCGCCGAGCAGCACGCCGAGCACGGCGGCCACCACCAGCGCCAGCGGTATCACGATCAGCAGCGAGGTGTGCATGCCGTTCGGGAACATCTGCGCGAACCACGGGAAGGTCTCGGTCAGGTGCGACGAGCCCATGAGCGCGAAGAGGTAGGCCCCCACCGCGAAGAAGGCGACGTAGCCCAGGTCGAGCAGGCCGGCGTAGCCGACCACGATGTTCAGGCCCAGGGCCAGCAGCACGTAGAGCAGAGCGATGTCGGCGATGCGCACCCAGGCGTTGCCCTGCATCTGCAGCAGCAGGGGCAGCGCGAGCACCGCGATGATGCCGATGACGTAGAGGGCGAGGTTCTTGCTGTTCTTCATGTCTCGCTCCTTACGCACGGTCCGCCACGCGTTCGCCGAGCAGGCCGGACGGACGCAGCGTGAGCATGACGATCAGCACGATGAACGCGAAGATGTCGCTGTAGTTGCTGCCCAGCACACCGCCCGTGATGGTGCCGATGTAGCCCGAGCCGATGGCCTCGATGAGACCGAGCAGGATGCCGCCGACCACCGCGCCGGCCAGGTTGCCGATGCCGCCGAACACGGCAGCCGTGAAGGCCTTGAGGCCGGGCAGGAAGCCCATCGCATGCTGCGCGATGCCGTAGTTGGACGCGTACATCACGCCGGCGATGGCCGCGAGCACGGCGCCGATGATGAAGGTGGCCGAGATGACCATGTCGGGGCGGATGCCCATGAGCGCGGCGACGCGCGGGTTCTCCGCGGTGGCGCGCATTGCGCGGCCAAGCTTGGTGTAGTTGACCAGCCACATGAGCACCACGAGCGAGAACGCCGTGACGCTGAGGATCATCACCTGCGTGGGCGAGATCACCGCACCGCCCACGTGGATGGGATCGGTCGACAGCAGGTTGGGATACGCCTTGTTGGTCGGCTTCCAGATGATCATTGCCAGCGTCTGCAGCAGGATCGACATGCCGATGGCGGTGATCAGCGGCGCGAGCTTGGGGCTGTTGCGCAGCGGCCGGTAGGCCACTTTCTCGATCACGAAGTTGAGGGTTGCCGCGACAACGCAGGCAATGATCAACGCGATGAGGAGGATCAGCCAGCCCGGTGTGTTGGGCATGCCGTCCTTCATGAGCCCGATGATGGTCCAGCTCGTGAGAGCCCCGACCATCAGCACTTCTCCGTGCGCAAAGTTGATCAGATTGATGATGCCGTACACCATGGTGTAGCCCAAGGCTATCAAGGCATACATGCTGCCGAGAACCAGACCGTTGATGATCTGCTGCAGCAAAATGTCCATATCGCGATTCCCTATGTGTTGCACCGTTGCGGGGTGCCATTCACCCACCAGGGCACCGGTTTGGCGCCCCTGAGCTGACAAGCAAAAAACCAGCCAACATGTGTCGCTGGCGGATTTGTGGGCGGGATTGTAAGCACGCACCGGCGCTGATTTGGTGCGCTTGGACCGGGGTTTACCCGCTCACGTCATGCTGTATGCGCGTGGGGTCATGCACGCTTTGCGCGCATGCTGCAAGACGGTATCGATGTGGGTATCGACGATCTTGTCAGCTGTTGCCTTCGGCGTTCCGGCGGCGCAGTTCGCGCAGCTTTTCCGCGATGCGGATCTCGAGTCCACGCTCTACAGGTTCGTAGAAAACCTGGCCTTCCAGCCCGTCGGGAAGGTAGCGCTCGCCGGCGGCGAAACCGCCCTCCTCGTCGTGCGCATAGCGATAACCCTTGCCGTAGTCGAGTTCCTTCATGAGCTTGGTGGGTGCATTGCGCAGGTGCATGGGCACCGGGCGTGTGCTGTCCGTCTTCACGAGGGCACGCACCGCGTTGTAGGCCTTGTAGACGGCGTTCGACTTGGGCGCGATCGCGAGGTAGACCACGCATTCGGCCAGCGCCAGTTCGCCCTCGGGCGTGCCCAGGCGTTCGTACACCTCGGCCGCATCGAGCGCCAGGCGCAGCGCGCGCGGATCGGCCAGGCCGATGTCTTCGCTGGCCATGCGAACCAATCGGCGCGCCATGTAGCGCGGATCGGCACCGCCGTCGAGCATGCGCACGAACCAGTAGAGCGCGGCATCGGGGTCGCTGCCGCGCACGGATTTGTGCAGCGCGCTGATGGTGTCGTAGAACTGTTCGCCGCCCTTGTCGTAGCGCCGCATGCGCTCGCCGAGCACGCGCAGCAGCCACTCGTCGGTGATGTGGTCGAGCTTTTCGGCACGGGCCGCGACGGCGAGCGTTTCGAGCGTGTTGAGGAGCCGGCGCGCATCGCCGTCGGCATAGGCCACGAGGCGGTCGACCGCCGCGGCGTCGATGGCGGGCACGGCCTGGATGGCCTGTGCGCGCGCCACGATCTGCTTGAGGTCGTCTTCGCCGAGCGACTGCAGCACGTAGACGGCTGCACGCGAGAGCAAGGCCGAATTGACTTCGAACGAAGGGTTCTCGGTGGTCGCGCCGATGAAGGTGAAGAGGCCCGACTCCACGTGCGGCAGGAAGGCGTCCTGCTGGCTCTTGTTGAAGCGGTGCACCTCGTCCACGAAGATGATGGTGCGCCGCTGCTCCAGCCCGTCGCGCGCGGAGGTGGCACGGTCGACGGCTTCGCGGATGTCCTTCACGCCACCCAGCACCGCGCTGATGCTCAGGAACTGTGCGTCGAAGGCATCGGCCATGAGCCGCGCAATGGTGGTCTTGCCGGTGCCTGGCGGCCCCCAGAGGATGCAGGAATGCGGCTGGCCCGACTCGAAGGCAATGCGCAGCGGCATGCCCGGGCCGAGCAGGTGCTGCTGGCCGATCACCTCGCCCAGCGTCTTGGGACGCAGGCGCTCGGCAAGGGGTTGATGAGCAGTGTTGGCCAAGCCTGTGGCTTATTGCTTGACGACGTCCGCGCCGGCCGGCGGCTTGAAGTCGAACACGCTGGCCGGCAACGAGGGGTTCACCTCGACCTTGCTGAACTTGAGCACCGAGCGCTGGCCGAAGCTGTCGAGGATTTCAAGCGCCGCCAGCGCATCGCCCTGGAAGCCGACCTGCACGCTCTGCAGTTGGCCGTCCTTGTTCTTCGGCGTTGCCTTGACCCACTGCAGGCCGTCGCGCTCCGGCGCGGCTTCGAGCGTGAAATCGGCCTGCAAGGCTCGCAGATCGGGTGCGGCGGCAATCAGCGCCGCGGGCGTGGAGCCCAGCGCCTGCGCCTGCGCGCGCTGCGTGACCTGGTTCAGGTCGGCGTCGTAGAGCCACAGCGTCTTGCCGTCGGCCACGATGTTCTGCGCAAAGGGCTTCTGGTAGTCGAACTTGAATTTGCCGGGGCGCTGGAATTCGAAGGTGCCGGTCGATGTCTTGGTGCGGCCCGGTTGCCCTTCGCGCGCCGGAGCAGTCACGGTCTGGGTGAAATCGGCGCGGCCGGATTTGACCGTCTTCACGAAGGTTTCAAGGCTTTCGAGCCCGCCGGCCCAGGCGTTGGCGGAACTCAGGAGGGCGATCAATAGCCAATGACGCAATTTCAATTTGGATTCCTCTGAATAGCTGTGGCACTGGGCTTCGACCCTACCCGCCGCGAATTGCGGCAGGTGTAGGCCTTGATGAAGATTTGCAATGCCGCAAGGCGTTTTTGCAAATTGCCTTTCAGCACGTAACCTGAATTTCGAAAGCCCCGCGGCGAATTACTCCGCTGCGCGCGCCGGCACCAGGATTTCTCGCTGGCCGCTGCCGCTCATGGCACTGACGAGGCCCGCCTTTTCCATGTCTTCGACAAGGCGCGCGGCGCGGTTGTAGCCGATCTTCAGGTGGCGCTGCACCAGCGAGATGCTGGCCTTGCGATTCTTGAGCACGACCTCGACCGCCTGGTCGTACATCGGGTCTTTCTCGCCATCGCTGCCACCCAGCAGATCGCCTTCACCATCGCCATCGACCGTCCCGCCTTCGAGCACGCCCTCGATGTAGTCGGGCTCGCCCTGGCTCTTGAGGTAGGCCACCACGCGGTGCACTTCCTCGTCGCTCACGAAGGCGCCGTGCACGCGGATCGGCAGGCCCGTGCCACTGGGCATGTAGAGCATGTCGCCCATGCCGAGCAGCGCTTCGGCGCCCATCTGGTCGAGGATGGTGCGGCTGTCGATCTTGCTCGACACCTGGAAGGCGATGCGGGTCGGGATGTTGGCCTTGATGAGGCCGGTGATCACGTCGACGCTCGGGCGCTGCGTGGCAAGAATGAGGTGAATGCCGGCGGCTCGCGCCTTCTGCGCGAGGCGGGCGATCAGCTCTTCGATCTTCTTGCCGACCACCATCATCAGGTCGGCCAGCTCGTCGATCACGACGACGATGTGCGGCTCGCGCTTGAGCGGCTCCGGATCGTCGGGCGTGAGGCTGAAGGGGTTGTAGATGAACTCCTCGCGCGCCTTGGCTTCGTCAATCTTGGTGTTGTAGCCGGCCAGGTTGCGCACGCCGAGCTTGCTCATGAGCTTGTAGCGGCGCTCCATCTCGGCCACGCACCAGTTCAGGCCATGGGCCGCCTGTCGCATGTCGGTGACCACGGGCGCCAGCAGGTGCGGGATGCCTTCGTAGACCGACATTTCGAGCATCTTCGGGTCGATCATGAGCAGGCGAACGTCGCGTGCCTCGGCCTTGTAGAGCAGCGAAAGAATCATCGCGTTGATACCGACCGACTTGCCCGAACCGGTGGTACCGGCCACCAGCACGTGCGGCATCTTCGCGAGGTCGGCCACCACAGGGTTGCCGATGATGTCCTTGCCGAGGCCCATGGTGAGCATCGACTTGCCTTCGTTGTAGATCTGCGAGCCCAGGATTTCGCTGAGCTTGATCGACTGGCGCTTGGCGTTCGGCAGTTCGAGCGCCATGTAGTTCTTGCCCGGAATGGTTTCGACCACGCGGATCGACACCAGCGAAAGCGAACGCGCCAGGTCCTTGGCCAGGCCAAGAATCTGCGAACCCTTGACGCCGGTGGCGGGCTCGATTTCGTAGCGGGTGATCACTGGGCCGGGCGAGGCCAGTACCACGCGCACCTCGACGCCGAAGTCCTTGAGCTTCTTCTCGATCATGCGCGAGGTCATCTCGAGCGTGTCGGCCGAAACCGTTTCCTGGCGCGTCTGCGCGGCATCGAGCAGGTCGACCTGAGGCAACTTGCTGTCGGGCAGTTCCTTGAAGAGCGGCTTCTGGCGCTCCTTGACGACGCGATCGCTCCTGGGCACCTCGGTCATCGCGGGCTCGATCTGCACCGGCGGCGAAGGGGGGCGGCGCTTGGGGCGCGGCTCGATGCGGATTTCTTCTTCGTCGTCGTCGAAGGCGCCGGACGACGGTGCCAGCGAGGGCTCAGAGCGGCCCTGATCGCCACCGCGCGTGAACGCCGGTTCGTCGGCCTCGGCACGCTCGCGGGCGGCCTGCTTGCCCATGGCGATGTCGGCGGCCAGTTCGCGCTTCTCGCGACGCGACTCGAACAGCGAGTAGGCACGCGCACCGATGCGCTCGGCGATCAGGCTCCAGGAGAAGCGGAACACCAGCGCCGAGCCGATCACGCCGCCTGCGATGGCCACCAGCGCCGAACCAGTGAAGCCCATCCAGCGCACGCTGGCCGGACCCACGAGGTAGCCCAGTGCGCCGCCACCAGAGCCCGGCAGGTGGGCTTCGAGCCGGTACAGGCGCGACCATTCGAGCACGGTGCTCGCACACAGCAGCAGGATGAGGCCGAACCAGAAGGCGAGACGGCTGCGGTTGAAGCGACCGCGCGGCGCCGGTTGTTCGCCGGACGACGGTTCGCCGCCGCGCAGCCAGTTGGCCAGCGACGACAACCAGGCGCGCAACCCGGCGAATAGGCACCACCAGACGGAATAGCCTGCAACGTAGTAGCTGCCATCGGCCAGCCAGGCGCCAATGCGGCCGCCCCAGTTCTTGATTTCGCCCCCGGTGCCCGAAGTCGACCAGGCGGCATCGGAAGGCGTGAAGCTCAGCATTGCGAGCAGCCAGAACAACAGCGCGGCAAATCCTGCGATCAGCGTGATTTCGTGAGCGAAGCGCATCGCGCGCATGCGCACGGGTTGCCCCTCGGCAGCAGAAGAAGATTGAAGCGTATTGAGCGAATAGGTCATGAAAAACACGGCGCCCGGCCCGGGAAATCAGGGGCCGGAGGCACGAACACTACAACAAAAGGCCGGGACCGCCGGTAACGGCGGGCCCGGCCCCGGAGGCTCAAGCCAGTGACAGGAGCCGTTCCTTGACGATCATCGATCCGTCATCCATGGTCTGCACGAAACCGCGCTCTTCGAGATCCTTCATCACGCGGCTCACCATTTCGCGCGAGGCACCGACCATCTTGGCCAAGTCCTGGCGGGAGATCTTGTCGCGCACCTTGAGATTGCCAGCGCCGTCGTCGATGGCGAATTCGAGCAGCGAGCGGGCCACGCGTCCGTAGACATCCATCAACGCCAGCGACTCGATCTTGCGGTCGGCATGGCGCAGGCGCTGCACCAGGCCGCGCATGATGTTGTAGGCCATCGAGGAGTTCTCGGGCAGGCAACGCGCGAAGGCGTCGCGGCCCAGCATGAGCACATCGCACTGGATTTCGGTGCGCACGGTGGCCGAGTGCGGCTCGTCGTCGATCAGGCTCATCTCGCCCAGGTAGTCGCCGGGATGCAGCGTGGCAAGGATGACCTCGCGCCCACGGCTGTCGGCGCTGGTGACGCGTGCGCGCCCGGTCAGGATGATGTACAGCGCATCGGACTTCTTGCCCTGCTCCACGACGACTTCTGCGCGCTTGAAGCGCTTCTTGATGATCGCGTCCGCGATGCTGGCGGACTGCGTGGCCGTCAGCGACGCGAACAAAGGAACGCGCCGAAGCAATTCGAGGTTGGACAGCATCGACATTTATCAATCCCTGAGACAGCGCACGGAGCGACCCAGAGGGCAAGCCAATGGATTACTACAATCGCGCGCATTGAAAACACCGTTCACCCGGTGTTGAACCGGGCAGTGATACTCCATATATATCGCTACCACCCTGAAAATGTACACGCTGACGCAGCGCATATCCTAGGTTTTCTACCCATGTCCGCTTCCCAACACGCCAAGGTTTTGATTCTCGGCTCCGGTCCGGCCGGCTATACCGCCGCCGTCTACGCAGCCCGCGCAAACCTTCAGCCCCTGCTCATCACTGGCATCGCCCAGGGCGGGCAATTGATGACCACGACCGAGGTCGATAACTGGCCGGCCGACGTTCATGGCGTGCAGGGCCCCGACCTGATGCAGCGCTTCCTGGAGCACGCCGAACGCTTCAAGACGCAGATCGTGTTCGACCACATCAACAAGGTCGACCTGAGCAAGCGCCCCTTCACCCTCACCGGCGACAGCGGCACCTACACCTGCGACTCGCTGATCATCGCCACGGGCGCTTCCGCGAAGTATCTGGGCCTCGATTCGGAACAAAAGTTCATGGGCCGCGGCGTCTCCGCATGCGCGACTTGCGACGGCTTCTTCTACCGCGAGCAGGAGGTCTGCGTGATCGGCGGCGGCAACACGGCCATCGAAGAAGCACTCTATCTCGCCAACATCGCGAACAAGGTGACGCTGGTCCATCGCCGGGACAAGTTCCGCGCCGAACCCATCCTGATCGACAAGGTCAAGGAGAAGGTCGCCGAAGGCAAGATCGTGCTGAAGCTGCACAACGAACTCGACCAGGTGCTGGGCGACGACTCGGGCGTGACGGGCATCCGGATCAAGAACACGCAAACCGGCGCTACCGAGCAGATCGACCTCAAGGGCTGCTTCATCGCCATCGGGCACCACCCCAACACCGACATCTTCCAGGGCCAACTGGAGATGAAGGACAACTACATCCTGACCCGCTCGGGCCTGCAGGGTTTTGCCACTATGACCAGCATTCCGGGCGTCTTTGCCGCCGGCGACGTGCAGGACAACGTGTACCGCCAGGCCATCACGAGCGCTGGTACCGGCTGCATGGCGGCACTCGACGCCCAGCGCTTCCTGGAGCAGGACGGCACCCTGTAGCCAATGCGGCCCCCAAAAGGGCTATAATCCGAGGCTTTGCCGAAACAGGGCTCTCTCACGAGCCGCGGCAAAGTCGGGGTACCGCCACCCGTTTCTGGCGAGGTCAAGCTGCAAAACACCCTGCAATCGCCCTGATTGCGCCGGTGCCAGCTGTTCAAGAAAGAGTGTCCTCATGGCACGCGTATGCGACGTAACGGGCAAAGGCCCGATGGTCGGAAACAACGTTTCCCACGCCAACAACAAAACCAAGCGCCGGTTCCTGCCGAACCTGCAATACCGCCGTTTCTGGGTCGAGACTGAAAACCGCTGGGTTCGCCTGCGTGTTTCGAGCGCTGCACTGCGCCTGATCGACAAGAACGGCATCGACGCCGTGCTCGCAGACCTGCGCGCACGCGGCCAAGCTTAAGGAGCTGAAACATGGCAACGAGCAAAGGCGGACGCGAAAAGATCAAGCTGGAATCCACCGCGGGTACCGGCCACTTCTACACGACCAGCAAGAACAAGAAGACGATGCCTGAAAAGATGTCGATCATGAAGTTCGACCCGAAGGCGCGCAAGCACGTCGAATACAAGGAAATCAAGCTGAAGTAATTCGGCTCCGGTTTTCCCAATAAAAACCCGCTGCTAACCCAGCGGGTTTTTTGTTGCCCGTCGATTTGCAATGCAAGAACGGCGGACATAAAAAAGCCGACCCTGGGTCGGCTTTTTCATTGAGCGCGGAATCGTCAGGCGCGGGCAGCGCGCAGGCGGGTCGAGAAGTCGCGCAGACCGGCAATGCCGCTGGCTTCCGCCCGATGGCACCAAGCCGCCAGATCGGCCGCCAGCTGCTCGCGCGATTGCGAGGTGTTCAGCCACAGCTGACGCAGCTCTTCACGCATCGTGACCATCTTGTCGAGCACCGGGTGGGCAGCGCGGGCCTGCACGACATGCGAGCGAGCCGAAGCAGGCACCTTGTCGTCGTCGCGGTGCAGCCAGCGCTTGGCGGCCTTGAGCACCGACAGGTCGGCACCCTTGGTCTTCAACGCATCCAGCTCCTGGCTGGTGGCACGGCGCATTTCGCGCGCATAGCCGGCCATGACTTCATAGCGGTTGGCGATGACGGCCTCGAGCGTCTTCTCGTTGGCCACAGGCTGGATGTCGCCCATCAACATCTTCGGCGGCACCTTCTTGACCTTGGCCCAGCCGAGCTTCTGGAGCGCCTGGATGTAGATCCAGCCGATGTCGAACTCGTACTTCTTGACCGAGAACTTGGCCGAAGTCGGGTAGGTGTGGTGGTTGTTGTGCAGCTCTTCGCCGCCGATGATCAGGCCCCAGGGCATGATGTTGCGGCTGGCGTCGGGCGCCTCGAAGTTGCGATAGCCCCAGTAGTGACCAATGCCGTTGATAACGCCGGCAGCGGTGATGGGAATCCAGAGCATCTGCACAGCCCACACGGCCATGCCGAGCGTGCCGAACAGCGCCAGGTTGATCACCAGCATCAGGCCCACGCCTTGCCAGCTGTAACGCGAATACAGGTTGCGCTCGATCCAGTCATCGGGCGTGCCGTGACCGTAGCGCTCCATCGTTTCCTTGTTCTTCGACTCGGCACGATACAGCTCGGCGCCGCGCCAGAGCACTTCGTCGATGCCCTTGACCTGCGGGCTGTGCGGGTCGTCCTGCGTTTCGCACTTGGCGTGGTGCTTGCGGTGAATGGCGACCCATTCCTTCGTCACCATGCCGGTGCCGAGCCACAGCCAGAAGCGGAAAAAATGCGACGGGATCGGGCCCAGATCCATGGCCCGGTGCGTTTGCGTGCGGTGCAGGAAGATCGTGACCGCGGCAATCGTGATGTGCGTGGTGACGAGCGTGTACAGCACGACTTGCCACCATGCGATGTCCCACAGGCCGTGTCCGAGCCATTGGATGGCCGCGTTCAAAACGGCGGAGTCAGGAAGCAACATTGAGTCAGGTACTCCATGGCCACACGAAGGTGCAGCCTTCAGATAACCCGCGATTTTAAAGCGGCAGGCCTAAAACAAAGCCTTTAAACCTTCAAGAAAAGCGCAGATTAACCCTAGTTTGGAGTCCCGCCCCTATTTGCGGTTCCACACCGCGGCAAAGAAACCGTCGGTCGAATGGCGGTGCGGCCACAGGCGCAGGTAGCGCTTTGCGCCCTCCCCGCCGGCGCAAAGCGCCTCGAAACCTTCGATTTTCAGGCCCTGCAGCAATTCCGCCACATCCACGGGCACGAAATCGGGATTGGCGGCGCTGAAAGCCTCCGCAATCGCCTCATTTTCCTCCGGCAGCACGCTGCAAGTGGCGTAAACCAGACGACCACCCGATTTCACGAGCCGCGCCGCGCTTTGCAGGATAGCGGTCTGCTTGACCGTCAATTCCTCGACCGACTTGACCGATTGGCGCCATTTCAGGTCGGGATTGCGTCGCAGCGTGCCCAACCCCGAGCAGGGCGCATCGACCAGCACGCGGTCGATCTTGCCCGCCAGGCGCTTGATACGGTCGTCGCGCTCATGGGCGATGGCGGCCGGATGAACATTCGACAGCTTGCTGCGCGCCAGTCGCGGCTTGAGCGCGTCGAGCCGGTGCGCCGACGTGTCGAAGGCATACAGCCGGCCGGTATTGCGCATCGTCGCGCCAATGGCCAGCGTCTTGCCGCCCGCGCCAGCACAAAAATCGACCACCATCTCGCCGCGCTTGGCATCCAGCAGCAGCGCCAGCAACTGCGAGCCCTCGTCCTGCACCTCGATGGCGCCACGGACAAAGGCATCCAGCTTGGTCAGCGCCGGCTTGCCGTCGATGCGCAAGCCCCAGGGCGAGAACGGAGTCGCTTCCGATTTGATAGCAGCCTTGGCAAGCTCAGCCTTCACATCCGCGCGCTTGTCGGTCAGCGCATTGACGCGCAGATCGAGCGGCGCAGGCTGTTGCAGGGCTTCGACCAGCGGCCAGAAACCATCGCCCAGTTGCGCCTTCAGCGGGGCCACCAGCCACTCGGGCAGGTTGTGGCGATGACGCTCCAGCAGATCGTCCGGCTTGACGGCGTCGCAGTTGTCGAGCCAGCGCTTCTCGGTGTCGTTGAGAGCGCCCTTCAAAAAGTCGCGCGGGCCGTGAAAGCCCAGGATCGCCATGCGGCGCTCCTTCGAGCCACTGCCCGAGGGCGAGAGGTGGTCGAACAGCAGCTTCTTGCGAAGCACGGTGTAGACGGTTTCGGCAAGCGTCGCGCGCTCGCGCGGACCGAACTCGCGGTGGTCGCGGAAGAACCGCGAAACGACCTGGTCGGCCGGGTGATCGAATTTCAGGACAAGGCCGACCAGATCGGCGGTGGCCTCCAACAGGGCTTTGGGGTGCATCCCCCGATTGTCTCAGCCGCAGCCCTGCCCGACCCGAAGGGCTATGCGCCGCGCGTCCAGACCGCCCCGAAGGCTTCCCGTTCGATGTCTTCCAGCTTCGGCGAATGACCAGCCCACAGCACCAGCGCAGCGCCTGGCAGCGTGAGGGTCTGCTCCAGCTGACGGCACAGGTTCCAGCGGTCTTCGTCGTCGAGCCCCGGCAGTTCGACGAAAACAATGTAGGCACGGCGCCACGGGAATTCGCGCAAGTTCTTGCGCACCAGCCAGGCCCGCGAGGCGGACAGGCAACGCACGAGGTCAGCCCGCAGTTCGCCCAGCTCGTAGTCGTTGAGGTCGTGCCGCGAGATCTGGCTGAAAAACGGCGTGCCGGTGATCTCTTCCCAGGCGCGCTCCTCGGCCTCTTCTGCTTCCTTGAGGCGGCCGCGCCACAACTTCAGCGCCTCTTCATCGTGCGGGCCCGCGTCTGGATCTTCGAGCGAGGCCACGGCGCTCCTGGCCGCCCACCACCGGCTGGCCGCGCCGGAGCCATGCAAGCGCTCGAGCACGGCAAGGCGCGCCTCGCGATCGCTCGCGGGCAGCATCTGGGCCAGTCCCCGCAGCGCGCCGGGATGCTCCGGCGCGATCTGCAGGGCGCTCTCGTAGCGCAAGCGCACAGGAGCTGCCGGGTCAAGCCGCCGCTCGGAATCGGCCCATTCGACCATCTCGTCCGGCGTGTTGCGCTCGCCTCGCGCGGCCAGCACCGCGATGCGCTCGCGGATGCGTGCCCGATGCGCATGGTGCTGCTTCCAGTCGGCGGCATGGGCGCGGCGCCACTGGCTGTCGAAATACTCGATCCACTTCTTGCGGTCGGCCAGCAATTCGAGCGCCGGACGCATCGACCACTCGGGCATGGCCGCCTTCTGGCCGAGCGCCTCCAGACGGTCCCGCAAGACCGGGTGGGTGTCCTCCAGGTCGCTGACGCGGCGCATCGCCTCGCGCAACGCCTGGCGCGCGAAGTCGTCGCCGGGCGGTGTGCGCACGCGCTTGCGCAGGGCCGCGAACGGGCCCGGCGGCTGCGGCTCGTGCTCGGCGCGGGCCCAGTGCCACGGCCAGAATTCGTTGGCGTACCAGTTGCCCTTGATCGCGATCTCGGTCAGCGCGGCCGCCGCCACGGAACTGCCCAGCAGCCGGCCCGAGATACGGTCGGCCTCATACTCGTCCTGGCGGGCCAGCGCGAAAGTCTTGGCCGCGAAGCGCGGAAAGTACCAGCGGAAGAAGGCCTGCGAGAACAGCGCCATCACGCCCTCGTTGCGCTGCAGGTTGGCGTCGAGCTTGAGCCACGACAGCCGGGTGCGGTAGATCCACGCGCTCAGCTTGCCGTGGTTGCCGCGGAGGTGGCCGTACTCGTGCGCCAGCACCGACAGAAGCCGCCGCCGGTCGAGCATCATCAAGAGCGGCAGGCCGATGCTCAGCGAGTTGACCGCGCCGCCGAACAACCCGAAGCGCGGCACCTGCCGGATGCTGGCGTTGAATTCGTCGTCGAGATAGACGTGGTGGACCGGCGGCCCCTTGATCTTGCTGCGAATGCGGTCCAGCGCCTCGAAGAGTGCCGGCGCGTCTTCCCGATGGAGCTCGATGCCCTCAGGCTCGTCGAAGCGCACCCAGAGCGCTCGCAACGTGGCCCACAGCAGGCCCGCGGCGAACAGCAGCAGCCAGCCCCGTGTGAAGTTGAATCGCACCTCCCCGATCGAGGAGAGCACCCAGACGATGAGGCCCACCGAGAGCCCGAGGCAGCCCAGCACCCACAGGTAGCCGAGCGCGGCAAAGGCCGCGACGCTGCGTCGATAGCGCGCACTGTCGTCCGCACTGGCATGCTCGCTCAGTCGAACCAGGTGAACAAAATCAGCGCGATCCATCCGACTCCCGTCAAATCAAGCCCCGACAGTTTTTGAAGAAAGAAGCCCCCGTTGAACGACGAAGACCTCCCACCCCTGATCGAAACGCCCCTTGGCCGCTACCGCCACTACAAGGGCGGCGAATACGAAGTGCTCGGCACCGTGCGGCACAGCGAGACGCTGGAGCCGATGACGCTGTACCGCGCCCTGTATGGCGCCCATGGCCTCTGGGTCCGGCCAGCCGCCATGTTCGGCGAAACCGTCGAGATTGACGGCGTGCCCCGGCGAAGATTTATTCCGATCTAGCCAGTCAGGCTGCGCACGCCCGCCCTGACTCAAAAGATTGCTACCTTTTCAGTAGCAATCCACATTCCTTCAACCGCAGCGGACGTCCGTTACGCGGCCGCGGGCGTCGACATCGAGATTGAGCCGTCCGCCATTGAGTTCCATCGTGGCCGCATCGCCAGGCTTCAGCACTCGCACGATTCCGGCGCCCGAGCGCACGCGGGCGGCGGCTTCGAGCTGGGGCGTCAGCGGCTGGCCTACGGCAAAGCGGGCGCCATCTGCGTTGCATTGGTAGACCGGTTCAGGCGGCGGCGCAGGTGCCGGGGCGGGCGCGGGCGCCGGAGCGGCACAGCCCGCCATCAGGGCAGCGCCGGCAACGGCCAACAGCAACGATTTGGTTTTCACTTTCTGGACTCCCGAAAACCCGCGAATATAAACAACTTTAAGGTTTGTGACTCAATGTATCTGACAACCATCCGGCGATGGCACGCGGATACAACAGATGCTCCTGCGCCAGGACCCGCCCGGCCAGGGTGGCCGCGGTGTCATCGGGCAGCACCGGCACGACGGCCTGCGCCAGGATCGGCCCGTGGTCGAGTTCGGTGGTCACCTGGTGGACCGTCACGCCCGCCACCTTGCAGCCCGCCTCGATGGCGCGCTGATGCGTGTGGAGACCCGGAAACGCCGGCAGCAGCGAGGGATGGATATTCACCAGCCGACCTGCATAGCGGCCGACGAAGCCCGGCGTCAGGATGCGCATGAAACCCGCCAGCACCACCAGCGCTGGCGCATAGCCGTCGATCACCTTCGCCAGCGCCTCGTCGAAGGCCTCGCGGGAGGCGAAATCCTTGTGCGGGACCACCGCGGTGTCGATGCCGTGGGCCTTGGCGATCGCCAGCCCGCCGGCCTCGGCCTTGTTGCTTACTACTGCGGCAATGCGAGCGCCGAAACGCTCGGCCCAGCGGTCGCGCTCGGCGGCGCGCACGATGGCCGCCATGTTGGAGCCGCCGCCGGAGATCAGGATCACGATGTTCTTCATGGGAGGCGGGATTATCCGTGGCGCGTGTCTTGTCGCCGCGCGGACACCGATTCACAGCACGACCGTGCTAAAACTCGCAGTTCCGGAGACACACCGCGTCTGCGGTGAACCGATCAACACAGCGAGGCACGCATGGATTTGAGCTTCACACCCGAAGAACAGAAGTTCCGCGAAGAGGTTCGCGCCTGGGTCAAAGAAAACCTCCCCAAGGAGATTTCGCACAAGGTGCACAACGCGCTCGAATTGACGCGCGACGATCTGCAAGGCTGGGCCAAGATCCTCGGCAAGAAGGGCTGGCTGGGCTACGGCTGGCCCACCGAGTTCGGCGGCCCGGGCTGGACCGCCGTCCAGCGCCATCTGTTCGAGGAAGAAACCGCCCTCGCCGGCGCACCGCGCATCGTCCCGTTCGGCCCCGTGATGGTCGCACCGGTGATCATGGCCTTCGGCAATGCCGAGCAGCAAAAGCGCTTCCTCCCCGGCATCGCCAGCGGCGAAGTCTGGTGGAGCCAGGGCTACAGCGAACCCGGTTCGGGCTCCGACCTGGCGTCTGTCAAGACAAAGGCCGAGCGCAAAGGCGACAAGTACATCGTCAACGGCCAGAAGACCTGGACCACGCTCGGCCAGTACGGCGACTGGATGTTCAACCTCGTGCGCACCAGCAACGAAGGCAAGCCCCAGACCGGCATCAGCTTCCTGCTGCTCGACATGAAGTCGCCCGGCGTCACTGTTCGCCCCATCAAGCTGCTCGACGGCGGCCACGAAGTGAACGAAGTGTTCTTCGACAACGTCGAAGTGCCCGCCGAGAACCTGATCGGCGAAGAGAACAAGGGCTGGACCTACGCCAAGCACCTGCTCTCGCACGAGCGCACCAACATCGCCGACGTGAACCGCGCCAAGCGCGAGCTCGAGCGCTTGAAGCGCATCGCCAGGAGCGAAGGCGTCTACGAAGACCATCGCTTCCGCGACGAGATCGCCAAGCTCGAAGTCGACATCGTCGCACTCGAGATGATGGTGCTGCGCGTGCTCTCCGCCGCCACCTCGGGCAAGAACTCGCTCGACGTGGCTGGCCTGCTCAAGATCCGCGGCAGCGAGATCCAGCAGCGCTACAGCGAACTGATGATGCTGGCCGGCGGCCCGTATTCGCTGCCGCTGATCCGCGAGGCGATGGAAGCCGGCTGGCAGGGCAACTTCCCGGGCGGCAACCCGGCGCTCGCGCCGCTGACGTCGACCTTCTTCAACATGCGCAAGACCACCATCTACGGTGGCTCGAACGAAGTGCAACGCAACATCGTCGCGCAGACGGTTCTGGGCTGAGGAGACACGCACATGGATTTCAATTTTTCCGACGACCAGGAACAACTGCGCGACGCCGTTCGCAAGTGGGTCGACAAGGGCTATGACTTCGAGCGCCGCCGCGGTATCGAGGCCAAGGGCGGCTTCTCTCGCGAGGCCTGGGACGAACTGGCCGAGCTCGGCCTGGGCGGCCTCTACATCAGCGAGGACGACGGCGGCCTGGGCATGGGCCCGGTGGCCGGCATGGTCGTGATGGAAGAGCTGGGCCGCGGCATCGTGCTGGAGCCCTTCGCGCAGACGCTGATCGCCGGTGCCGTGCTCAGCGGCTATGCCGCTGCCGACACCAAGGACAGCTGGCTGCCGCGCATCGCGGGCGGCCAGGCCATCGTGGTGCTGGCGTACCAGGAACGCAAGGCACGCTACCGCCTCGACGTGTGCGACGCCCACGCAGCAAAGACCGGCACCGGCTGGTCGCTGAACGGCGCCAAGAGCGTGGTGCCCGTGGGCGACGAAGCCGACGCTTATCTCGTGCCCGCCAAGGTCGACGGCAAGATCGCCCTCTTCCTGGTCGAGCGCAGCGCCAGCGGTGTCGAAGCCCGCGGCTACGGCACGCAGGACGGCGCCCGTGCCGCCGAAGTGGTGTTCGACAAGGCCGACGCCACACTGGTCACACTCGACGGCCTGGCCGCGCTCGAGTACGCCGTGGACGTCGGCATTGCCGCCACCTGCGCCGAAGCCGTCGGCGTGATGGACAAGACCGTGGCCGTCACCATCGACTACATGAACCAGCGCAAGCAGTTCGGCGTGACCATCTCCACCTTCCAGGCGCTGCGCCACCGCGTCGCCGACATGAAGATGCAGCTCGAACTCGCGCGCTCGATGAGCTACTACGCGACGCTCAAGCTCAACGCCCCGGCCGACGAGCGCCGTCAGGCGCTGGCCCGCGCCAAGTACCAGCTCGGCGTGTCGATGCGCTATGTGGCCGCCAACTCGGTGCAGCTGCACGGCGGTATCGGTGTGACCGACGAATACATCGGCAGCCACTACTTCCGCAAGCTCACGCAGATGGAAATGACCTTCGGCGACACGCTGCACCATCTGGGCGAAGTGTCGGCCCGCATGCAGGACACGGCTGGCGTCTTCGCCTGACGGACTTTTTCCCCTAGCATCCAACGCCCGCCCGCCTTCGCGCCGGCGGGCGTTTTCACTTGGAACCCAGAACTCCAGGAACCCAGGAACGAAACATGCAATCCCGCCGCACCCTTCTTCTTGCCATGGCCGTCACAGGGACAGCCGCCACAGCCATGCTGACCGCCTGCGCCACCTCCCCTACGCCTTCGTACACCGAGCGCCCACCCATCGTGTTCATGCACGGCAACGGCGACTCGGCCGCGCTCTGGCAGACGACGATATGGCGCTTCGAGTCGAACGGCTGGCCGCGCGACCGGCTCTTCACGGTCGACCAACCCAATCCGGTCGCGCGCGACGACGACGCCGTGGCCCAGCCCGGGCGCAGTTCGACCGGCGAGTCGGCGGTGTTCCTCAAGGCTGAAGTCGACAAGGTGCTAAAGGTGACGGGCGCCAGCAAGGTCGTGCTGATCGGCAACTCGCGTGGCGGCAACACCATCCGGAACTACGTGCAGAACGGCGGCGGCGCGGCAGTGGTGAGCCACGTTGTGCTGGGCGGCAATCCGGCGCACGGCATCTGGGCGGTGAAGGGCTTCCGCGAGAACAACGAGTTCTCGGGGCTGTCAGGTTTCATGCAGCAGCTCAATGCGCCGAAGGGACCGAACGGCGAGGAAGTCACGCCGGGCGTGAAATGGATGACCCTGCGCTCCGACAACAACGACAAGTACGCACAGCCTGACGGCGTGTGGATCGGCGCGCCCGGCAAGCCGACCAACATCGGCTTCGACGGGCCGGCGCTCAAGGGCGCGACCAACATCGTGCTGCCGCGCGTCGACCACCGCGAGACTTCGTTCTCGCCCGCCGCGTTCGCCGCGACGTGGCAGTTTCTGACCGGGCAGGCGCCGCGCAGCACGGATGTCGCGGCGGAGACGGATGTGGTGCTCAACGGCCGTGCGATCGGCGCGGAAAACCTTTCGCTGAACGGCGCGAAGGTGACCGTCTATGCCGTCGACCCCGCCACCGGCGCGCGGCTCGGCGAAGCCGTCTTCACCAAGTCCGTCGGCGCCGACGGCCGCTGGGGGCCCTTCAAGGCGCGCGGCGACGCGGCCTACGAGTTCGTCCTGGCCACGCCCAGCTACGGCACCACGCACATCTACCGCAGCCCGTTCCCGCGCAGCAGCAGCGTCGTGAACCTGCGGCCGGAGCGCGTCATACCCGCCGACAACGGGGCCAGTGCCGTCGTCGTGTTCACGCGCCCGCGCGGCTACTTCGACGCACAGCGCGACACCATGCGCTTCGATGGCAAGAGCCCGCCCGCCGGCGTGCCGCCGAAGGGGTCGGGCGTGTCGACATCGCGGCTGCGCATCGAGGGCGGCGGCGCGCCGCGTGCCGTGAGCGGCGAATTCAACGGCGAGCGCATCACGGGCCTGACCTGGCCGGCCGCGAGCGAACACACGACCGTGCTCGAGCTGACCTACTGAGGCACAGGCGGCCATGACCGACACGGACACCCCCTTCGTCCTGCAGGCGCGCGACGAGCGCGGCGTGGTCACGCTTACGCTGAACCGGCCGGCCTCGTTCAACGCGCTCTCGGAAGGCATGCTGGGCGCGCTCGAACAGGCGCTCGGCGAGATCGCGGCCGACGAGACCGTGCGCGCCGTCGTCATCGCTGCGGCGGGCAAGGCTTTCTGCGCCGGCCATGACCTGAAGGAAATGCGCGCCGAACCTTCGCTCGGCTACTACCAGCAGCTGTTCGAGCGCTGCGGCGCGATGATGCTGTCGATCCAGAAGCTGCCAGTGCCGGTGATCGCGCGCGTGCACGGCATCGCGACGGCGGCAGGCTGCCAGCTGGTCGCGGTCTGCGACCTGGCTGTGGCCTCGAGCGAGGCGCGCTTTGCGGTCAGCGGCGTGAACGTGGGGCTGTTCTGCGCCACGCCGAGCGTCACGCTCTCGCGCAATCTCGGCCGCAAGGAAGCCTTCGAGATGCTGGTGACGGGCGAATTCATCAGCGCGCAGGAAGCGCGCGAAAAGGGACTGGTCAACCGGGTGGCCCCGCCCGGAGAACTCGACGCGGCCGTCGAGACACTGGTGGCCAGCATCGTTGCCAAGCCCCGCCAGGCGCTCGCTTTGGGCAAAGCCCTGTTCTACCGCCAACTGGAAACCGGCATCGAGGCCGCGCTAGCCGACGCCAGCCAGACCATGGCCTGCAACATGATGGACGAGAGCGCGCTGGAAGGCGTTCAGGCCTTCATCGAGAAGCGCCCGCCCGACTGGAAGCGCTGAAGCTAGGTGTCGTGCAGCCGCGAGCTTTGCGGCAGATGCGCCATCAGGAACTCCATCTGGTCGGCGAGGATTCGCCTGTTTCGCAGAATGAAATCTTCCCAGAGGCTGGGCACGTAGGGCGCGTACAGCAGCGGCATGTTCGCCTGTTCGGGCGTGCGGCTGCTCTTGCGGTGGTTGCACGGCTTGCAGGCCGTGACCACGTTCATCCAGGTGTCGATGCCCTTCTGGGCAAACGGAATGATGTGCTCGCGCGTGAGCTCGTCTTCGTGGAAGTGCCCGCCGCAGTACGCGCAGATGTTGCGGTCGCGCGAAAACAACTTGCTGTTGGTGAGCCCGGGCCGCTGCGCGAAGGGGTTGATGCGTGGCACGCCCTTGGTGCCGATGATGCTGTTGATCGCAATCTGCGACTGCTCGCCCGTGATCGCGTTGTGGCCGCCACGGAACACCGCCACCTGCGCGCCCACTTCCCAGCGAACTTCGTCCGCCGCATAGTGGATCACCGCCTGTTCCAGCGAAATCCATGACTGGGGCAGCCCTTGGGCCGACAGCTTCAAGACCTTCACACACGCCTCCTCGAAAAGTGAGAGAACACGGAAAGACCAGGGACACGGAGCGCATTGAAGACCGACGCCAATCAACGCACTACGTCACAATATACCGGCTTTGTGACAAATCGGCCTGATTCGCCCATTTGACGGGCGAAAGGCGCTATCAAAAAGATACTCACCGATGCAGGTTTTTCGCGGCTTCCGGCACCCGGGCGTAGCTCCTGCCTGCGCCCTCACCATTGGCAATTTCGACGGCGTGCACCGTGGCCACCAGGCCATGCTCGCGCTCTTGCAGACCGAGGCCCGCCAGCGCGGGCTGCCGAGTTGCGTGCTCACCTTCGAGCCCCACCCGCGCGACTATTTCGCCGCCATCACCAAGAAACCCGACCTTGCGCCGGCACGCATCGGCACGCTGCGAGACAAGCTCAGCGAGCTGGCTGCCTGCGGCGTGGCGCAGACCATCGTGCTGCCGTTCGACGGCAGGCTGGCCTCCCGGTCGCCTGAGGAGTTCATCCAGGAGGTGCTGATCGACGGCCTGGGCGCGCGCTACGTGCTGGTGGGCGACGACTTCCGCTTCGGCGCCAAGCGGGCCGGCGACTACGCCATGCTCGATGCGGCCGGCGATGCCCGCGGCTTCGACGTGGCACGCATGAACAGCTACGAAGTGCACGGCCTGCGGGTTTCGAGTTCCGCCGTGCGCGAAGCGCTGGCCGAAGGCCGCATGGCCGACGCCCAGACACTGCTCGGGCGCCCGTACACCATCTCCGGCCACGTGGTCCATGGCCGCAAGCTCGGCCGGGCGCTAGGCGCCTCGGCACCGGGCAAGGACGACGGTTTTCGCACCCTCAACCTGCGCTTCAAGCACTGGAAGCCGGCCGCCAGCGGCATCTTCGCGGTGCTGGTGCACGGCCTGGCTGACCAGCCGCTGCCGGGCGTAGCGAACCTCGGCGTGCGCCCCTCGCTGGACGCCAACGACGTCAACGCCGGGCGTGTTTTGCTGGAGACGCATTGCCTGGAGTGGCCCTCCCATCTGGGCGCCGAAGGGGCCTACGGTAAAATCGTCCGCGTGGAACTTCTGCACAAACTGCACGACGAATTGCGCTACACCAGCCTCGAGGCCCTCACTGCGGGCATCGCGAAGGATGGCCGCGACGCGCGCGCGTTCTTTGCATCGACCCACGCGGAAACCCACCGCCAGACCACGCGCGACCGAATTTAGCCCTGCACGCACCGTGCTGCCGCCCTTCGACAAGCTCAGGGCGAACGGCTTTACCTTCCGCACCGACACGCTTCATGCAGTTCGGGCTGAGCCTGTCGAAGCCCCCTGTTTCGCACCCCAACATGTCTGACGCTGCTTCCCCCAAAGATTACCGTTCCACGCTGAACCTGCCCGACACCCCCTTCCCGATGCGCGGCGACCTGCCCAAGCGCGAACCGGGCTGGGTGAAGGAATGGAACGACGAAGGCCGCTACCACCGCCTGCGCGACGCCCGCCACGGCGCGCCCAAGTTCATCCTGCACGACGGCCCGCCGTACGCCAACGGCCAGATCCACATGGGCCACGCGGTGAACAAGATCCTGAAGGACATGATCACCAAGGCGCGCCAGCTCGAAGGCTACGACGCGCTCTACGTGCCCGGCTGGGACTGCCATGGCCTGCCGATCGAGAACGCCATCGAAAAGCAGTACGGCCGCAACCTGAGCCGCGACGAGATGCAGGCCAAGAGCCGCGCCTTCGCCACCGAGCAGATCGCCCAGCAGATGGTCGATTTCCAGCGCCTGGGCGTGCTGGGCGAGTGGGACCATCCCTACAAGACGATGGACTTCGCCAATGAAGCCGGCGAGCTGCGCGCGTTCAAGCGCGTGATCGAGCGTGGTTTTGTCTACCGCGGCCTGAAGCCGGTGTACTGGTGCTTCGACTGCGGCTCCTCGCTGGCCGAGTTCGAAATCGAATACGCCGACAAGAAGAGCCAGACCGTCGACGTGGCCTTCAAGGCGCACGAGCGCGAGAAGGTGCTCAAGGCCTTCGGCACCGACCACACGATCCTCGGCGACGTCTTCGCCGTGATCTGGACCACCACCGCGTGGACCATCCCGGCCAACCAGGCGATCAACCTGAACCCCGACCTCGAGTACTCGCTGGTCGACACCGAGCGCGGCCTGCTGATCCTTGCCAACTCGCTGGTCGAGATGTGCATGACGCGCTATGCGCTCGACGGCAAGGTGCTGGCCACGGTCAAGGGCGAGAAGCTCGGCGGCCTCGAATTCGAGCACCCGCTGTACGACGTGGATGCCGGCTACAAGCGCCTGTCGCCCGTGTACCTGGCCGACTACGCCACCGCCACCGACGGCACGGGCCTGGTGCACTCCTCGCCCGCCTACGGCGTGGACGACTTCAACTCCTGCATCGCCCACGGAGTGGCGTACGACGACATCCTGAACCCGGTGCAAGGCAACGGCAGCTACGCGGCCGACTTCCCGCTGTTCGGCGGCCAGAACATCTGGAAGGCCGTGCCGGAAATCATCGCCGCGCTGCGCGACGCCAACCGTGTGCTGACAAGCGAGACCATCACCCACAGCTACCCGCACTGCTGGCGCCACAAGACGCCGGTGATCTACCGCGCCGCGGCGCAGTGGTTCATCCGCATGGACGAAGGCGAAGGCGTGTTCACCAAGGACAAGGCGCCCAAGACGCTGCGCCAGACCGCGCTCGACGCCATCGAGCAGACCAGCTTCTATCCGGAGAACGGCAAGGCGCGCCTGCACGACATGATCGCCGGGCGTCCCGACTGGTGCATCAGCCGCCAGCGCAGCTGGGGCGTGCCGATCCCGTTCTTCCTGCACAAGGATTCGGGTGAACTGCATCCGCGCACGATGGAGATCATCGACCAGGCCGCCGACATCGTCGAAAAGGGCGGCATCGAGGCCTGGAGCCGCGCCACAGTCGAAGAGATCCTCGGTGCCGAAGACGCGCCGCACTACACGAAGAGCACCGACATCCTCGAAGTGTGGTTCGACTCGGGCTCGACCTTCTCCCACGTGCTGCGCGGCACGCACCCCGCCGTGCACCACGACACGGGGCCTGAAGCCGACCTGTACCTCGAAGGCCACGACCAGCATCGCGGGTGGTTCCACTCGTCGCTGCTGATCGCCTGCGCGCTGGAAGACCGCGCGCCGTACCGGGGCCTGCTGACGCACGGCTTCACGGTCGATGCCAAGGGCATCAAGATGAGCAAGTCGCTCAAGAACGGCATCGATCCGCAGGAAATCAGCAACAAGCTGGGTTCGGAAATCATCCGCCTGTGGGTGGCCGCGAGCGACTATTCGGGCGACATCGCTGGCGACGACAAGATCCTGGCGCGCGTGGTCGATGCGTACCGCCGCATCCGCAACACGCTGCGCTTCCTGCTCGCGAACACGAGCGACTTCGACGCTGGCAAAGATGCGGTGCCGCTCGACCAGCTGTTCGAGATCGACCGCTATGCGCTGTCGCGCGCGGCGCAGTTCCAGGCCGAGATCCTCGCGCACTACAAGGTGTACGAGTTCCACCCGGTGGTGGCCAAGCTGCAGATCTACTGCTCGGAAGACCTGGGCGGCTTCTACCTTGACATCCTGAAGGACCGGCTCTACACGACGGCCCCGGGCTCGCTGGCTCGCCGCAGCGCTCAAACGGCGCTGTGGCACATCTCGCAAGCCATGCTGCGCTGGATGGCGCCGTTCCTCAGCTTCACAGCCGAGGAAGCCTGGAAGTTCGTGAGCACCGGCAAGCCGGGCGAATCGATCTTCGCGCAAACCTACAGCCAGTTCGCCGCGCCCGACGAAGCCCTGCTCGCCAAGTGGAGCCGCATCCGCGAGATCCGCGATGCGGTGAACAAGGACATCGAAGCGGTGCGTGCCGAAGGCAAGGTCGGCTCGTCGCTGCAGGCCAATCTGCAGCTGACCGCGCCTGCCGACGACTTCGCGCTGCTGGGCTCGCTGGGTGATGACCTGAAGTTCGTCTTCATCACCTCGGCCATCGCGCTGGCCGCCGGTGAAGCGCTGTCGACGGTGGTGACGCCGAGCGCCGCGCAGAAGTGCGAGCGCTGCTGGCACTACCGCGACGACGTGGGCCACGATGCGGCACACCCGACGATCTGCGGGCGCTGCACGAGCAACCTGTTCGGCGCCGGCGAATCGCGGAGCGTTGCCTGATGGCCGCCACCCGCTCCATGTCTTCTGCATCGCGTTCGCGCGGCGGCAGCATCTGGCCGTGGCTCGGGCTGGCGGTGATCATCGTGATCATCGACCAGTTCACCAAGACGCTGATCCTGGGCTACTACAAGCTCGGCGACGCGACCTATGTGACGAGCTTCTTCAACGTCGTCCGCGCGCACAACACGGGGGCCGCCTTTTCATTCCTCGCGGATCACTCGGGATGGCAGCGCTGGCTGTTCACGATCATCGGCGTGGCGGCTGCGGTGTTCATCGTGTGGATGCTGAAGTCGCACGCGGGGCAGAAGCTGTTTTCGTTCGCCATGGCCTGCATCCTGGGCGGGGCCATCGGGAACGTGGTCGACCGGATGATGCACGGCTATGTCGTCGACTTTCTGAGCTTTCATGCTGGGAACTGGTACTTCCCGGCTTTCAATGCTGCGGACAGTGCGATCACGCTCGGGGCCATCTGTCTGATCCTGGACGAGATCCGGCGAGTTCGTCGGGGTAAGTGACTTTTTTGGGGCACCCGGCAGGCGGTACGGCGCGATCGGCCCCACTATGCCGGCCGCTTCGCGGCTTCCCTGCGGTGCTCGCGTTTCGCGGGGTCTCGCAGAACTCGCTTCGCTCAGACAGCTGCGAGCCCTGATCCGCGAAACGCTGCGCTCCTCGGCGGCACAGAGGGGCCGCCCACACCGCACCACCTGCCGGGCGCCTGTCGTGACGTGAATGCCGTCGCCCTCACCCCAGCCCTCTCCGAGAGGGAGAGGGAGCAAAACAATGCGCGGGCTTCAAGGAGTGGGGCTCAACAACTGCTCTGACCACGGCGGTGGGTGCTGTGCCCTTGGGTGGCCGTTGAGGCACCGCCGAGCAGCGCAGCGAGGGGCGGATCAGGGCTCGCCCTTGTCTGAGCGAAGCGAGTTTGGGCGAGACCCCGCCCGTCGTGAGCAGCGCAGGGAAGCCCGAAGGGCCGGTGACGTCGGCCGTCCAAGGGCACAGCACCCACCGCCGAGCCCACAAACACAAAGCCCTCTCGGGTTTCTCCCGCTTTCTCGCGATGTCATAACAAAGTCATACTGCGGCGGTCCAATGTAATCGATTACATGAACACCGCACAATGAGCATTCAAGCCGTTGCAGCCAAAGCCGGGGTCTCCGTGGCCACCGTCTCGCGCGCCTTCAATTTCCCCGGCAAGGTGACGCCCGCCACGCGCGAGCTGGTGGAGCGCGTGGCACGCGAACTCAACTACGTGCCGAATGCCAGCGCGCGCACCTTGCGCACCCAGCGCAGCCGTGTGCTCGGCGTGGTGCTGCCCACGCTGCTGAACCCGACCTTCGCCGAGTGCCTGCAAGGCATTGCGCGCGCAGCCGTCGCGGGTGGCTACGCGATCATTCCCGTCACCACGGGCTACAAGCTCGACGAAGAAGAGCGTGCCGTTCATCTGCTGCTGGCAGGCAATGTCGACGGGCTGATCCTCGTGGTGTCGAACCCCTCCACTTCGGCCGCCCTGCCCCGCCTGCAGGCAGCCGGCGTGCCCTATGTGCTCGCCTACAACCGGCACCCGGATCACCCTTGCGTATCGGTCGACAGCGAAGGCGCGGTGGCCGACGCGGTCACGCGCCTCGTGCTGCTGGGCCACCGCCGCATCGCCATGGTCAGCGGCACGCTCGCCGCGTCGGACCGAGCGCAGCAGCGCTACCGCGGCTACCTGAAGGGCATGACCGAGGCCGGGCTCGCGGCACCCGCACTTATCGAAGTGCCCTTCGTCGAAACGGCCGTCGATGCGCTCTCCAGCCAGCTGCAGGCGCGCAACCGCCCTACCGCACTGATCTGCTCCAACGACCTGCTGGCCATTCGCAGCATCCGCGCCGCGCATCTCAGCGGCCTGTCGGTGCCCGGCGACCTCAGCGTCGTCGGCTTCGACGGCATTGCGCTCGGTGAAGACCTCACGCCCGCGCTTACCACCATCACCCAACCCAACAGCGACATCGGCCGCCACAGCGTAGAGCTGCTGATCCAGGCCATGGCCAGCGGCGCCACGCTGCAGGCCGATGCGAGCCTTCTGCTTCCCCATGCCTTCCGAGACGGCGAGTCGTGCGCTTCGGTGCACGAAGACAACAACGCCGCCATTTCACGACCCTGACCACTTCTCGTTCTTTGCCTACATCCATCCAAGGAGCTTCTTCATCATGTCTCTTCGCTTCCACCGCATGGCCCGCCTCGGCCTGCTCGCCGCCACGCTCGTCGCCGGCAGCGCCATGGCGCAGACCGCCATTTGCTACAACTGCCCGACCGAATGGGCCGACTGGGGCACGCAGCTGAAGGCCATCAAGGCCAAGACCGGCGTCACCGTGCCGCCCGACAACAAGAACTCGGGCCAGTCGCTCGCCCAGATGGCGGCCGAGAAGGCCAGCCCCGTGGCCGACGTCACCTACCTCGGCGTGACCTTCGCGGTGCAGGCAGCCAAGGACGGCCTGGTCGAGCCCTACAAGCCGGCCGCATGGAAAGACATTCCCGACGGCCTGAAGGACCCGGCCGGCAACTGGTTCACCGTCCACTCGGGCACGCTCGGCTTCATGGTCAACGTCGATGCGCTCAAGGGCAAGCCGATTCCGAAGTCGTGGGCCGACCTGCTCAAGCCCGAATACAAGGGCCTGATCGGCTACCTCGACCCCGCCTCGGCCTTCGTCGGTTACGTCGGCGCGGTCGCGGTGAACGAAGCGCGCGGCGGCACGCTCGACAACTTCAAGCCGGCCATCGACTACTTCAAGGCGCTGCAGAAGAACGAGCCCATCGTGCCGAAGCAGACCTCGTACGCGCGCGTGCTGTCGGGCGAAATCGCGATCCTGCTCGACTACGACTTCAACGCTTACCGCGCCAAGTACAAGGACAAGGCCAACGTCGCCTTCGTGATCCCGAGCGAAGGCACGCTGGCCGTGCCCTACGTGATGAGCCTGGTCGCCAAGGCCCCGCACGCGGCCGACGCGAAGAAGGTGCTCGACTTCACTCTGTCCGACGAAGGCCAGGCGATCTGGGCCAAGGCCTACCTGCGGCCGGTGCGCGCCAATGCGATGCCCAAGGACATCGAGGCGCAGTTCCTGCCTGCGAGCGAATACGCCCGCGCCAAGAGCGTGGACTACGGCCGCATGGCCGCAGCGCAGCGCGCCTTCTCCGACGAGTACCTGAAGGAAGTCCGCTGAGCGGACGCCACGCGCGATGACGCAAGCCACTCTCTCCAACGCTTCCAACGCCTGGAACCCGCGCTGGCGCCTGCTGGCCTGCGTCGCGCCCGCGGCCGCCTTCTTCGCGGCCTTCTGGCTGCTGCCGGTGGTGCGCCTGCTCACGCTGCCGGCCGACAAAGGCTGGGCCACCTACTTCGCGGTGCTGACCGATGCGCGCTACCTCACGAGCATGGCCAACACGGTCGCGCTCTCGGTGGCCGTGACGCTGGCCACGCTGGTGCTGGGCGCGGCGGTGGGCATCTACCTCGCGCGCCATGCCTTTATCGGCAAGCGTGTGCTGCTGTCGCTGCTCACGCTGCCGCTGTCGTTTCCGGGCGTGATCATCGGCTTCTTCGTGATCCTGCTGGGCGGGCGGCAAGGCGTGGTGGCCGACATCGGCGACAGCCTGTTCGGCGAGCGCATCACCTTCGCCTACGGCCTGCTCGGGCTGTTCCTGGCGTACCTGTATTTCTCGCTGCCGCGCGCCATTGCCACTTATGCAGCGGCAGCCGAGTCGATGAACACGCAGCTCGAAGAAGCGGCGCGTTCGCTCGGCGCCTCGCGGCTGCGAGTGGCGCGCGACGTGTGGATGCCCGAACTCGCGCCCACCACGCTGGCGTGCGGCGCCATCCTGTTCGCCACGTCGATGGGCGCGTTCGGCACAGCCTTCACGTTGGCCAGCAAGTTCGAGGTGATCCCGATCACCATCTACAACGAGTTCACCAACTACGCCAACTTCGCGCTCGCCGCGTCGCTGTCGATCTCGCTGGGCATCGTGACCTGGCTGGTGCTGTTCGTGGCGCGCCGCTTCGGCGCGAACCCCGTCGCACGTTGAGACCCACGCACATGCGCAAGAACACACAACCGAAGGCCCCCTTCCTGCTCGCCGTCACGGTGATCGTGAGCCTTTTCATGATCGCGCCGATGTTGCTGTCGGTGATGGCGGGGCTCGTCAATAACTACAGCGCCGGGCTCAAGAGCGGCCTTACGCTGCGCTGGCTCGGCGAGGTGTGGGAGAACTACGGCGGCACCGTCGGCTGGTCGCTCGCGCTGGCCGTGGCCTGCGTCGTCGGCACCGTGCTGCTGGGCGTGCCCTGCGCCTATGCGCTGGCGCGCAGCCGCTCGCGCGCCGCGCGCATCTTCGAAGAGCTGCTGACACTGCCGGTCGCAGTGCCGGGCCTTGCGACGGCGCTGGCTTTGATCCTCGCCTACGGCCAGCTCACCGCCTTCCGCCAGAGCTTCGCCTTCATCCTCGTCGGCCACATGATCTTCACGCTGCCCTTCATGGTGCGCACCGTGAGTTCGGCCTTCCAGCGCGACGACCTGCTTGCGCTGGAAGAGGCCGCACGCTCGCTGGGCGCCAACTTCCGCCAGCGCTTCATGGGCATCCTGGTGCCGGCCGTGTTCCCGGCCATCGTGGCCGGCAGCCTGATGGTGTTCACGCTGTCGGTGGGCGAATTCAACCTCACGTGGATGCTGCACACCCCGCTCACCCGCACGCTGCCCGTGGGCCTGGCCGACAGCTATGCCTCGATGCGCATCGAGATCGGATCGGCCTACACGCTGGTCTTCTTCGCCGTCATTCTTCCGGTGCTGTGGGGCCTGCAGTACCTTGCCAACCTGATGCAGAAACGCCATGGAACTTGAACGCATCCCCGTCGACATTACGAACTGCGCAAAGACCTACGCAGACGGCACGCGCGGCCTGCAGCCCACCGACCTGAAGGTCGAGGCTGGCGAGGTGCTCGCGCTGCTGGGCCCTTCGGGCTGCGGCAAGACCACGCTGCTGCGGCTGATCGCGGGGCTGGAAGCGCCCGACGCGGGCAGCCGCATCGTGTTCGGCGGCCAAGACGTCACGCAGCGCCCGGTCGAGCACCGCGGCGTAGGCATGGTGTTCCAGAGCTACGCGCTCTTTCCGCAGATGACGGTGGCGGCCAACATCGGCTACGGCCTGCGCATTCGCGGCGTCTCGCCCGATGAGGAAAAGCGCAGCGTCGGCGAGCTGGTCGACCTGGTGCGCCTGGGCGGCCTGGAAAACAAGCGCCCCGCCGAACTCTCCGGCGGCCAGCGCCAGCGCGTGGCCCTGGCGCGCGCCGTGGCCGTGCGCCCGCGCGTGCTGCTACTCGACGAGCCGCTGGCCGCACTAGACGCCAAGCTCAAGGAATCGCTGCGCGACGAGCTAGCCGAGCTGCTGCGCCGCCTGCACATCACGGCCATCCACGTCACGCACGACCAGCAGGAGGCGCTCGCCATCGCAGACCGGCTCGCGGTAATGCGCGCCGGCCGCATCGTGCAGGTGGGCCGTGGCGAAGACCTGTACCGTGCGCCCGCGCATCCTTTCGTGGCCGAGTTCCTGGGCCGGGTCAACCGCCTGGAGCGCGAGGCCGATGCCATCGCGCAAGGTGTTGTCCGACTCGGTGGATCAACCGTGCCCTGCCCGGGCGCGTGGCAAGGCCATGCGATGCTGCTCGTGCGGCCTGAAGACATCGAGGTCAGCGCGCCGCAGCCCGATTGGGGCGCCGCCACCGTCGAGCGCCGCACCTTCCTCGGCGACCGCGTGCAATTGCACCTGCGCCTGCAAGACCAGCCCGTGCTGGTGGCCGATGTAGGGCGCGACAATCCTTTTGGGCCGGGCGACGCGGTGGGTCTTCGCATCCACCCCGACCGGCTGATGACGTCGCAGGAGACAAGCGCATGACGACAACTCAGAGCAAGAACACCGTCCTGGTCCAGCTGACCGACCTGCACATCCGCGAGCCGGGCCGGCTGGCATATGGCCGCATCGACACCGCGCCATACCTCGAACGCGCCGTGCAGTCGGTGCTCGCCTTGCGCCAGCAACCCGACGCAGTGGTCGTCACCGGCGACCTGACCGATTTCGGCCGCGCCACCGAGTACGAGCACCTCGCCCGCCTGCTGGCTCCGCTGACCATGCCGGTCTACCTGATGCCCGGCAACCACGACGACCGCGACCAGCTGCGCCGCAGCTTTCCCGGCCATGCCTACATGGGCACGGGCGCCGATACAGACGGCTTCATCCAGTACTCGGTGCGCGTCGGCGACCTGCGCCTGCTCACGCTCGACACCTGCGTGCCCGGTGCCAGCCACGGCTCGCTGTGCGAGAAGCGGCTGGCTTGGCTCGAGGCACAGCTCGACGCCTGCCGCGACGAGCCCGTCGTCGTCGCCATGCATCACCCGCCCTTCGAAACGCTGATCGGCCACATGGACGAGATCGGCCTGCTGCAAGGCGCCGATGCGCTGGAAGCCCTGCTCTCGCGCTACAGCAACGTCGAGCGTGTCATCTGCGGCCACCTGCACCGTGCCATCGACGTGCGTTTCGGCGGCACCATCGCCTCGACCTCGCCGGCGCAGGCCCATCAGGTCTGCCTCGATCTCGCCCCGGACGCGGACTCGGCCTGGACGCTGGAGCCGCCTTCTTTCCGGGTGCACGCGTGGTCAGCGCGCGGACGCCGGCTCGTCACCCATCTCGCAGCATCAGGCAGCTTCGAAGGCCCCTATCCTTTCCACGACAACGGAGCACTGATCGACTGAAGCGCTCACTTGTGGAAAATGGGGTCGAAACGAACCAGAACGAAAAGGATAGAACCCGACCCCCATGAAGCATCTCCTGAATCTGCTGGCGGCCGTGGCCCTGCTGGTATGGGGCACGCACCTGGTCCGCACCGGCGTGCTGCGTGTGTTCGGCGCCAACCTGCGCAAGATCCTCGTGCAGAGCATGCGCAACCGTTTCACGGCCGCCCTCTCGGGCATCGGCGTGACAGCCCTGGTGCAGTCGAGCACCGCCACCTCGCTCATGACCTCGTCCTTCGTCGGGCAAGGCCTGGTTACGCTGCCGGCGGCGCTGGCGGTGATGCGGGGCGCAGACGTGGGCACTGCGCTGATCTCGGTGCTGTTCTCGGCAGACCTGTCATGGCTTTCTCCAATGTTCATCTTCGTGGGCGTGGTGCTGTTCATCACGCGCTCGGCCACCGTGGCGGGGCGCGTCGGCCGGGTGCTGATCGGGCTCGGGCTGATGCTGCTGGCGCTGCAGCTGGTGGTGGAGGCGACCGAGCCGCTGTTCTCCTCGCCGGCCGTGCGCGCGCTGCTCGCATCGATCAGCAGCGACGTGCTGCTTGAAATCACCATCGGCTCGGTGCTGGCCATCGTGGCCTATTCGAGCCTCGCGGTGGTGCTGCTGGTCGCGGCCATGGCCACGTCGAACGTGGTGCCGCTGGACGTGGCGCTCGGCCTGGTGCTCGGCGCCAACCTGGGCAGCGGCCTGCTGGCGGTGCTGACCACAGCCAAGTCGGCGGTGGCGGTGCGGCAGGTGACTGTGGGCAACCTGCTCTTCAAGGCACTGGGCGTGGCCGTCGTCGCCCCCTTCATCGGCCTGTGGATCCGCTACGTGCAGCCGCAGCTGCCCAACCAGACACACGGCGTGGTGCTGTTCCACCTGGCGTTCAACATCGTGATCAGCGTGGGGTTCATCGGCCTCACGCAGTGGGTCGCGAAGCTGGTAATGCGCATGCTGCCGGTACCGCAGCAGCCAGCGGGCACCTCACGGCCGCATCACCTCGATCCATCGGCGCTGTCGACGCCCTCGCTCGCCATTTCGAATGCCGCGCGCGAGGCGCTGCACCAGGCCGACATCGTGGAGACCATGCTGATCGGCACACTCGACGTGATACGCCACAACGACCTGCGGCTCGCGCAGGAACTGAGGCAGCTCGACGACACGGTGGACGAGCTGTACTCGGCCATCAAGTACTACATGACCCGCATCTCGCGCGAGGCGCTGGGCGAAGAGGAAAGCCGGCGCTGGACCGACATCATCAGCTTCACGATCAACATGGAGCAGATCGGCGACATCATCGAGCGCGTGATCATCGACGTGGAAGACAAGAAGATCAAACCGCAGCGCAACTTCTCTGAAGCGGGCATGGCGGAAATCGTCGAGCTGCATGGGCGGCTGGTGGCCAACCTGCGGCTGAGCATGAGCGTGTTCCTGAACGGCAACGTGCGCGATGCGCAGAAGCTGCTCGAAGAGAAGGTGCGCTTCCGGAACCTGGAGCGGGCCTACGCCACGACCCACCTGGACCGGCTGTCGGACCGCACGACGCTGAGCATCGAGACCAGCTCGCTGCACATCGACCTGATCAGCGACCTGAAGCGGATCAACTCGCACATCTGCTCGATTGCGTATCCGATCCTGGAGTCGGCCGGAGCCTTGGCGCCCAGCCGGCTGAGAGAGTCTCGACTGGGAAAGATCGAGGGCTGACCGACTAGTCGGCCTGCTCGGCCGTCTTCAGCACGGAAGCCTCGCGCCCCCGCCGCGCATAGCGTTGCGCCAGCACGGCGCACACCATCAGCTGCATCTGATGGAACAGCATCAGCGGCAGCACGATCGCGCCCACCGCGTGCGAAGCGAACAGCACCTTCGCCATCGGAATGCCGCTGGCCAGGCTCTTCTTGGAGCCGCAGAACACGATCGTGATCTCGTCCTCGGTATCGAAGCCCAGCTTGCGCGCCAGCAGGGTCGTGAGGCTCAGCGCCAGCCCCAGCACCACCGCGCACACCACCAGCAGCCCGACCAGCGCATGCGCGGGCACCTGCTTCCACAGGCCTTCGATCACGGCCGCGCTGAATGCCGTGTAGACGACCAGCAGGATCGAGCCCTGATCCACGAACTTCAGCACCGCCGCGCGGCGCTGTATCCACTTGCCGATCAACGGCCGCAGCAGGTGCCCCACCACGAACGGCACCATCAGCTGCAGCAGGATGCGTCCGATCGAGTCCAGCGACGAACTCGCATGGCCGCCGTTCGGCAGCACCACCAGATTGACCAGAATCGGCGTGATGAACACACCCAGCAGCGTGGAGGCCGACGCGCTGCAGATGGCGGCGGGCATGTTGCCTCGAGCCATCGCCGTGAATGCGATAGCCGACTGCACCGTGGCAGGCAGCACGCACAGATAGAGCACGCCGGTGTAGAGCTCTGGTGTCACCAACGGCAGGAGCAGGGGCTTGAGCGCCAGCCCGAGCATGGGAAACAGCACGAAGGTGCTGCCGAACACCAGCAGGTGCAGCCGCCAGTGCGTGAGCCCGTTCAAGATCGCCTCGCGCGACAGCTTGGCGCCGTGCAGGAAGAACAGCAGCCCGATGGCGGCGGTCGTGAGCAGTTCGAAGAAATGCGCCACCTTGCCGCTTGCAGGCAGCAGGCTGGCAAAGGTCACGACCGAGAGAAGCGCGAAGGTGAAGTTGTCGGGAAGAAAGCGGGGGCGGGACATGTTGCAACTTGGGGCGCTGCGCGTTGCAGGCGCGCAGGCCGACTCAGCAGGGGAATGTGTGATTTCCGCGCATGAATCTCGTCGCCAATTTGCGGAGCCCGGCGCGTGCTCCTCGCGCCTTTGAGGGTGCATTTTCGGCGAAGTCCGGCTCGGTTGCCGGTCGGCGAAAAATGCCCCTGCCTCAGTGTGCGGCGGGCGAACTGAACTGCGCCTGACGATGGCGCAGGCAGTAGTCGATCAGGTCGTCGATTTCGGTGGCCTTGTCGAACACGGCATCGGCACCGAGGTGCACGCATTTGCGCCGCATGTCGGGCGTGGCGTAGTTGCTGAGCACCACCATCTTCTGCGACGGGCCGCGGTGGCGACACGCTTCGAGCACGCGAAAGCCGGTGCCGTCCTTCAGGAACAGGTCGACGATGGCCAGGTCCCATTGCGACAGGTTGTCTGAAAGCCAACGCGAGCCCTCCTCCTCCGACTCGGCCTCGCCGACCGGATCGACTCGCGCCACCTCGCGCAGCGTGCCCACAAGGCTCTTGCGGATGGTCGGGTTGTCTTCGACGATGAAAGTGCGAACTGTGGTCATGGGCTGGCTCGTCTCTACGCTGTGTTCACAGGCTACAAAGTGCACCCGGCACAAGTCGAAGGCATGACACCCCACCGCCGGTAGGACAAGACTGGCGCCCTGCCCCACCGGAGCCATTCAGAGCGTCAGGATCGTGCAGCCCGTGGTCTTGCGCGCCTCCAGGTCGCGGTGCGCCTGCTGCACGTCGGCCAGTGCATAGCGCTGGTCGATCGGGATCTTCACCGCGCCGCTTCGCACCACCGCGAACAGGTCGTCGGCCATCGCCTGCGTGCTTTCGCGCGTGGCCATGTGCGTGAACAGTGTTGGCCGCGTCACATAGAGCGAGCCCTTGGACGCCAGCAAGCCGAGGTTGACCGGCGGCACCGGGCCCGAGCCATTGCCGAAGATGGCAAGCAGGCCGAAGGGGCGCAGGCAGTCGATCGAGCCTTCGAAGGTGTCCTTGCCCACCGAGTCGTACACCACCTTCACGCCCTTGCCGCCGGTAATTTCCTTCACGCGGGCCGCGAAGTTCTCGGTGCTGTAGTTGATGGCGTGCGCCGCGCCGTGCGCCAGCGCGAGCTTGCACTTGGCATCGCTGCCGGCCGTGCCGATCAGCTGCAGGCCCAGCGCCTTGGCCCACTGGCAGGCGATCAGGCCCACCCCGCCGGCCGCTGCATGGAACAGGATGAAGTCGCCGGCCTGCAGGCCTTCGGCCGGCAGCGTCTTCTTCAGCAGGTACTGGGTGGTCAGGCCCTTGAGCATCATGGCCGCGCCAGTCTCGAAGGAGATGTCGTCGGGCAGCTTGCACACGCACTTGGCCGGCATCACGCGCAGTTCGCAGTAGGCGCCCGGCGGCGGGCTGGCATAGGCGGCGCGGTCGCCGGGCTTCAGGTGCGTCACGCCCTCGCCCACCGCCTCGACGATGCCCGAGGCCTCCATGCCCAACTGCAGCGGCATCGCGAACGGGTAGAGCCCGCTGCGCTGATAGGTGTCGATGAAATTCAGGCCCACGGCCTTGTGGCGGATGCGGATCTCGCCGGGGCCGGGCTCGCCGACTTCCACGTCGACGATCTTCAGTTCTTCGGGGCCGCCATGGCGGTCGATACGGACGGCTTTGCTCATCATCGTTGCAGTCTCCACACACAGGAAAAGAAGAGGGATGGGCATCCTGCCACGTCTGGGTTTCCCGTGGCGGCGCGGGGCATCATTGCCCGGTAGAGTCGGCGGCCATGCAGACACAGCCGCAGCGCCTCGCTCCCCTCACCGTTCTCCTGCTCGTCGTTCCGCCGCTGCTCTGGGCCAGCAATGCCGTGGTCGGCCGGCTGGTGCGCGACATGGTGTCGCCGCTCACGCTGAACTTCGTGCGCTGGGTCATCGCGTTCGCGCTGCTGTTGCCGCTGGCCGCGCCGGTGTTGCGCCGCAACAGCCCGCTGTGGGCGCACTGGAAACGCTACGCGGTGCTCGGGCTGCTGGGCATCGGCCTGTACAACGCGTTCCAGTACTTGGCGCTGCAGACCTCCACGCCCATCAACGTGACGCTGGTCGGCTCCAGCCTGCCGCTGTGGATGCTCGCGACCGGGGCGCTGTTCTTCAGCGCACGCATCAGTGCCCGCGAAATCGGTGGCGCGCTGCTGTCGATGGTGGGCGTGCTGCTGGTGCTCAGCCGCGGCGAATGGCAGCAACTGCTCAGGCTGCGGCTGGTGCCGGGCGACCTCTACATGATTTTGGGCACCATCGCCTGGGCCTTCTACAGCTGGCTGCTTGCGCGCACGCACGAGCCCAAGGCCGTGCGGCAGGACTGGGCCGCGTTCCTGATGTCGCAATTGGTGTTCGGTGTCGCATGGTCGGGCGCGCTGGCCGCCGGTGAATGGACGCTGACACCCGCCCACATCGACCTGGGCTGGCCGCTCATCGCCGCGATGCTGTTCATCGGCATCGGGCCCGCGGTGGTGGCGTATCGCTGCTGGGGCACCGGCGTGCAACGCGCGGGCCCGCAGGCGGCAAGCATCTTCATGAACCTCACGCCGCTGTTCGCGGCGGTGCTGTCGGCGGCCTTTTTGCGGGAGCCGCCGCATTGGTACCACGGCGCGGCGTTTTTGCTTATCGTGGGCGGGATCGTGGTGGCGTCCCGGCGCTGAAAACACCGGGCCTCGCGCAGCCTGGGGGCGAGCTCAGTACGTGCCCGGGTAGGCCCCGCCGTCGGCGAGCACGTTCTGGCCGGTCATGTAGCCGGCCTGCATGCTGCACAGGAAGGCACAGATGGCGCCGAACTCGGCCGGCGTGCCGAAGCGCTTCGCAGGAATGTTCTTCTTGCGGGCTTCCCACACGGTATCGAAGTCCTGGCCCGACTTCTGCGCCGCGCCGGCCATCGTGCCCTTGAGGCGGTCGGTGTCGAAGGAGCCCGGCAGCAGGTTGTTGATGGTCACGCCCTGCGCTGCGATGGGCGTTCGCGCCACGCCGGCCACGAAGCCGGTGAGGCCGCTGCGCGCGCCGTTCGACAGGCCCAGGATGTCGATGGGCGACTTCACCGAGCTCGACGTGATGTTCACGATGCGGCCGAAGCCGCGCTTGGCCATGCCGTCGACCGTGGCCTTGATCAGCTCGATGGGCGTGAGCATGTTGGCGTCGACCGCCTTGATCCACGCCTCGCGGTCCCAGTTGCGGAAATCACCGGGCGGCGGGCCGCCCGCGTTGGTGACGACGATGTCGAAGTCATGGCCCAGCGCGAACACTGCGGCGCGGCCGGCTTCGGTCGTGATGTCGGCGGCCACGTGCTTGACGAACGGGCCCGATGCGCCTGCAGCTTCCGTCAGCTTCTTCGCGGCCGCTTCCAGTGCCTCGGCGCCGCGCGCCACGATCACCACGTTCACGCCTTCGCGCACCAGCGCCTCGGCGCAGCCGTAGCCCAGCCCCTTGCTCGCGCCGCACACCAGCGCGGTCTTGCCTGCAATACCCAGATCCATGTTGTTGCTCCTGTGAGTCAGTCAGTACGGCAACGGGCTTCAGCGCCCCTTGCGTGTGAAAACGAAAATGCCCGCGATGACGAGCACGGTGCCGGCCGCGATCCACGGCGTGAACGGCTCGCCCAGTATGACCACCCCCATGAGGATGGTCGACAGCGGCCCGATCATGCCGGTTTGCGCGGCCACGGCCGGGCCGATGCGCTCGATGGCCATCATCACCATCAGCACGGGCACTGCCGTGCAAAGCGTGGCGTTGAGCACCGACAGCCAGATCACCTCGGGCGCCACCTGCATCGCCACGCTCATCGGCCGCGTCAGCACGAACTGCAGGATGCACAGCACGCAAGCCACCGTGGTAGCCAGGCCCACGAGCCGCAGCGACCCCAAGCGCTTGACGAACTCGCCGCTGTAGACGAGGTAGCCCGCATAGCTCACCGCGCTCAGGAACACCAGGAACGCGCCCCACGCCGCCGCCCCGCCGCCCTTGCCGCCGCCCCCGGTCCACAGTTCGTGGCCGAACACCAGCAGCACGCCGGCATAGCTCACGACCATGCCCAGCACCTGCTGGCGCGTAGCGCGCCGCCGGTACATCAGCCAGCCGAACAGCAGCACCAGCGTGGGGTTGAGATACAGGATCAGCCGCTCGAAGCTGGCCGAGATGTACGCGAGCCCCGCAAAGTCGAGAAAGCTCGCAAGGTAGTAGCCCGAGAAGCCGAGCCCGATCACGCCGATCCAGTCGCGGCCCGTCAGCGCAGGCTTGCCGCGCCCCGCCCACCATGCCATCACGGCAAAGAGCGGCAGCGCGAACAGCATGCGCAGCATGATGAGCGTGATGGCGTCCACGCCGTAGCGGTACGCCAGCTTGACGATGATGGCCTTGCCGCTGAACGCGATGGCGCCCAGCGTGGCAAGAATCAGACCGGACGCATAGCCTTTTCTTGCGCCGTCGTGAGTTGGGATGCCGAGCGATGCGGCTGTCTTGTTCATCCCCCGATCATCGCGGGAACCTCGAGACCTTGCTCAATACCCCGCCGCCACACCGTCGCGGCGCGGATCGCTGGCAGCCACGTAGCCTTCGACCGAAGGCTCGCCCGCGCGCCAGATGAACTGGCCGGCGCCGAAGTCCTGGTACGAGTCGTTGATCACTTCCAGGTGGTGGCCCAGGTCGCGCAGGCCCTGCACCGTGGCCGGGTTCATCGCAGCCTCGACGTTGATCTCGAGCCCCGCGTTGAAGCGCCAGCGCGGCGCGTCGCAGGCGGCCTGCGGGTTCTGCTTGTAGTCGAGCATGCGCACCAGCGTCTGCATGTGGCCCTGCGGCTGCATGTTTCCGCCCATCACGCCGAAGCTCATCACCGGCTGGCCGTCCTTGGTGAGGAAGGCCGGAATGATGGTGTGGAACGGGCGCTTGCCCGGCGCCACCACGTTCGGGCTCTCGGCCTTCAGGCTGAAGCCGTGACCACGGTTCTGCAGGCTGATGCCGAATTCGGGCTCCACGCAGCCCGAGCCGAAGCCCATGTAGTTGCTCTGGATGAAGCTCACCATCATGCCGCTCTCGTCGGCGGCCGTGAGGTAGATGGTGCCGCCCTTCACGGGGTTGCCGGCCTTGAAGTCTTGCGCCTTCTTCGCATCGATGAGGCGGGCGCGTGAGGCGAGGTACGCATCGTCGAGCATCTGCTCGGTCGTGACTTCCATCGTCTTGCGTTCCGACACGTAGCGGTACACGTCGGCAAAGGCCAGCTTCATCGCTTCGATCTGCAGATGCTGCGATTGCACCGAGTCGACCGGCAGCGAGGCGATGTCGAACTTTTCGAGAATGCCGAGCGCGATGAGCGCGGCAATGCCCTGGCCGTTAGGCGGAATCTCGTGCAGCGTGTGGCCGCGGTAGTCGCGCGATATCGGCTTGACCCACTCGGGCTGGTAGGCCGCGAGGTCGGCCACCGTGAGCGCACCGCCCTGCTCGGCCGAGAACTTCGCCAGCGCCTCGGCGATCTCGCCGTTGTAGTAGGCCTCGCCCTTGGTGCGTGCAATGGCCTTGAGCGCACGCGCGGCGGCCGTGAAGCGGAACAGCTCGCCCACCTCGGGCGCGCGGCCCCACGGCAGGAAGGTCTGCGCAAAGCCCGGTTGCGAGCCCAGCAGCGGCGTGGCCGCAGCCCACTTGCCCTGCACCACCGGCGGCACCAGATAGCCGCGCTCGGCGATGTCGATGGCCGGCACCAGCAGGTCGGCGAACGGCAGCTTGCCGAAGCGCTCGCTCATGGCCACCCAGCCGCGCACAGCGCCCGGCACCGTGACCGAGTCGATGCCGCGCATGGGCGGATTGGCCGCGTCGGCACCGTACTTGGCCTTGAAGTACTCGGGCGTCCAGGCCTTGGGCGCCGGGCCCGAGGCATTGAGGCCGTGCAGTTCCTTGCCGTCCCACAGGATGCAGAAGGCATCGCTGCCCAGGCCGTTGCTCACCGGCTCGACCAGCGTCATCACGGCGGCAGTGGCAATGGCCGCATCGACCGCGTTGCCGCCCTGCTGCAGGATGCGCAGGCCGGCCTGCGAGGCCAGCGGGTGCGAGGTCGACACCACGTTGCGCGCGAAGATCGGGATGCGGGTCGAGAGGTAGGGGTTGTTGAAATCGAAGTTCATTTAGGCGTGCTCTACTTTCTCTGCGTCATTCGTTGGTGATCTTGCGGTCGACGACGATCTTCTTCCACTTGGCAGCGTCGGCGGCGACCATCTTCGCGAACTGGTCGGGCGTGCCCGGAGTCGCGGTTTCGATGCCCAGGCGCGCGAGTTTCTCTTTCACTTCAGGATCGGCAAGTGCCTCGTTGGCCGCCTTGTTGATCTTCGCGACGATGTCGGCCGGCAGGCCCTTCGGGCCGTAGAAGCCGAACCACGTGTTCGATTCGTAACCCGGGAGCGTCTCGGCAATGGGCGGCAGTTCGGGCGCCAGCGGGCTGCGCTTGAGCGAGGTAACGCCCAGTGCGCGCAGGCGGCCGTCACGCACGTGCGGCATGCCGGTGGGCAGCGAGTCGAACAGCACGTCGACCTTGCCGCTGATCAGGTCGGGAATGGCCAGCGCCGTGCCCTTGTAGGGAATGTGCGTGACGAACACGCCGGCCTGCGCCTTGAACAGCTCGGCCGTGAGCTGCACGATGGTGCCGTTGCCGCTCGATGCATAGTTGAGCTTGCCGGGGTTCTTCTTCGCGTAGTCGATCCACTCGCGCACCGTCTTGGCGGGCGAATTGACCGGCACCAGCATGATGCTGGCCGCGTCGCCTACATGCGCGATGGGCGTGAAGTCGCGCACCGTGTCGTAGGGCAGCTTGCTGACGGCCGGGCCGATCGAATGCGTGCTGGTGGTGGCCAGCAGGATCGTGTAGCCATCGGCCGGGGCCTTGGCAGCCTGGTCGGAACCGATGGCACCACCGGCGCCGGGCTTGTTGTCGACCACCAGTGTGGTGCCGAGCTTCTCGCCCATCTTCTGCCCCAGCGTGCGGGCGAAGAGGTCGGTGGCGCCGGCCGCCGGGAACGGCACGATCAGGCGGATCGGCTTGTTCGGGTAGCCCTGGGCCAGGCTGGCGGACGAGGCGGCCATGCCGAGCGCAACGGCGAGCACCTGGAGGAACTGGAGGCGTTTCATGTACGGAATTCTGTGCCTGTGAACGAAAAAAGGATGCTATGCAGCGGGAGCGCATCAAGCCAGATAATTCTGCTTATTCAACTATCAAAGCTGTTTATGGCAAGGAACACCGCTGAAGAGATCTCGCTGCAGCAGTTGCGGGCGCTGACGGCGGTGGCCGAAACGGGCAGCTTCACACTGGCGGCCGAGGCATTGCAGCTCACGCAGCCGGCCATCAGCCATCTGGTCAAGCGCCTGGAAGAGGAGCTGGCGCAGCCGCTGGTCGTGCGCGGCCGTCGCATCCGCATGACCAACGCGGGCCAGATGATGGTCGACACGGCCGTGCGTGCGCTGCGGCTGATCGATGAATCCGTCGATGCCTGCCGCTCGCAGTCGCAGCTGCGCGAAGGCCGCATCGTGCTGGCGGTGGGCCATCTGACTGCAGGCGCCCTGTTGCCGCCGTTGCTCGGCCGTTTTTCGCAGAAGCACCCGACGCTCGCGACCACGCTGCTCGACAGCACCGCGGATCAGATGATCTCGCGCATCCTCTCGCAGGAGGCCGACCTGGGCTTCGGCTCCGACATCGGCCAGAAGCATTCGGAGCTGGCAACGGAGCCGCTGTTCTCCGACCGCATGGCCCTCTTCGTGCGGGACGACCATGCGCTGGCGCAGCACGCCGTGGTCGAGGCCCGGCACCTGGAGGCGCTGCCCTTCATCCACGTCAACCCCGACGCCAATGTGTGGCGTGCCGTGAGCCGCCAACTGTCGAGCATGGCCAACGTGTACCCGCGCGTGGTGCATCACGTGTCGATGCTGTCGACAGCCTTCGGCCTCATCCAGGCGGGTGCAGGGGTAGCGCTGCTGCCGCGCTATGTGGAAGTGCTGATGCCGGCCAACCTGCGGGCGTTGGGCGTGGTGCGGCCCACGCTGGAGTACCCGGTGGTCGCCATCCGGCTGGCCAAGCACCCGCTCAACCCGGCTGCCATGGCTTTTCTGGCGATGGCTCGGCAGCATATGAAGCCGCCGCGAACGCGCACCTAAAGAGTCGTCGCATAAACGAAAAACGGCGCCCGAAGGCGCCGTCTTGAAGGGAGCAGAACGCCGTCAGTCTTCGACGAAGGCCTCTTCGCGCTTCGACTTCACAGCCGGCAGCAGCACGATGATCAGCAGCAGCGCAGCTGCAGCCAGCAGGCTCGCCGAGATCGGACGCGTCACGAACACGCTCCAGTCGCCGCGCGACAGCAGCAGCGAACGGCGCAGGTTCTCTTCCATCATCGGCCCGAGGATGAAGCCCAGCAGCAATGGTGCAGGCTCGCAACCCAGCTTGAAGAAGGTGTAGCCCACCAGACCGAAGATGCCCACCATCCAGATGTCGAAGGTGTTGTTGTTGGTCGAGTACACGCCGATCGCGCAGAACAGCACGATGGCGGGGAACAGGTACTTGTACGGCACCGACAGCAATTTGATCCACATGCCGATCAGCGGCAGGTTCAGGATGATCAGCATCGCGTTGCCGATCCACATCGAGGCGATCAGGCCCCAGAACAGCTCGGGGTTGCTGGTCATGACCTGCGGACCCGGCTGGATGTTGTGGATCGTCATTGCGCCCACCATCAGCGCCATCACCGCGTTGGGCGGAATGCCCAGCGTCAGCAGCGGGATGAAGGAAGTTTGCGCACCGGCATTGTTGGCCGACTCGGGAGCCGCCACGCCGCGGATGTTGCCCTTGCCGAAGGGCACTTCGCCCGGCTTCAGCTTGGTCTTCTTCTCGATCGTGTAGGCCGCGAAAGCCGCCAGCAGCGCACCGCCGCCAGGCAGGATGCCAAGAGCCGCGCCCAGTGCCGTGCCGCGAAGCACCGCGGGAACCATGCGCTTGAAGTCTTCCTTGGTCGGGAACAGGCCCGAGACCTTGGCAGTGAACACTTCACGCTCGTCATCGGGGCGCGAGAGGTTGGCAATGATTTCGCCATAACCGAACACGCCCATGGCGATGGCCACGAAGCCGATGCCGTCGGTGAGCTCCGGAATGTCGAAGCTGTAGCGAGCGACACCCGAGTTCACGTCGGTGCCGACCAGACCCATCAGCAGGCCCAGCACGATCATCGCGATGGCCTTGAGCAGCGAGCCCGAAGCCAGCACCACGGCGCCGATCAGGCCCAGGATCATCAGCGAGAAGTATTCGGCCGGGCCGAACTTGAAGGCCAGCTCGGTCAGCGGCGGTGCGAAGGCGGCCAGGATCAACGTGCCGACGCAACCAGCGAAGAACGAACCCAGGCCGGCGGCGGCGAGTGCCGGACCCGCGCGGCCCTTGCGCGCCATCTGGTAGCCGTCGATCACGGTCACCACCGACGATGATTCGCCCGGCAGGTTGACCAGAATCGCGGTGGTGGAGCCGCCGTACTGCGCGCCGTAGTAGATGCCGGCCAGCATGATCAGCGCCGACACGGGCGGCAGCGCGTACGTGGCGGGCAGCAGCATCGCGATGGTCGCGACCGGGCCGATGCCCGGGAGCACGCCGATCAGCGTGCCAAGAATGCAGCCGACGAGGCAGTACAGCAGGTTGGTGAAGGTAAAGGCAACGCCAAAACCCATCGAGAGGTGTTCAACCAATTCCATGATGTGAGCAGCTTTCTTCTCAGCCGGTGATGAAGGTCGGCCAGACCTGGATCTGGAGCTTCAGCGCCCAGATGAACGCGACATAGCTGCCGACGGCCAGCACAGTGGCCAGGACGAGCACGCTGGGCAGCTTGAACTCATGGCCCGCAAGGCTGGAGATGATCACCAGCGCGTAGATGGCGATGATCATGCCCATGGCCGGCACGCCGATGCTCGGCAGGCCGCCGAGCAGGATGCCGAATGCGAGGTTGGCGCCCAGGATGAACACCACCTGCTTCCAGGCCCACTTGCCGATCTTTTCGCCGTCGGTGGTTTCAACGGTGAGCCCGCTGAACATGATCCCGAGGCCGATGAGGGCCATCAGGATGCCGAGCATCAACGGGAAATAACCCGGACCCATGCGGGCCCCGGTGCCCACGGTGTAGGTGGTGGCGCCCCATGCGAACGCCACACCCACCACCGTGAACATCAGACCCGAGAAAAAGTCTTTCTGACTCTTGATCTTCACGAACAGTCTCCTCGAACAAATT
Source organism: Variovorax sp. YR634 (assembly GCF_900106655.1). Taxonomy (NCBI): domain Bacteria; kingdom Pseudomonadati; phylum Pseudomonadota; class Betaproteobacteria; order Burkholderiales; family Comamonadaceae; genus Variovorax; species Variovorax sp. YR634. The sequence continues at coordinate 362,918 of NZ_FNOL01000001.1, read as the reverse complement.
TCGATGCGGGATTGTCGAGTCAGCTTCCGGTCAGACTGATGTGGATTCCACTAACCGCCGGCCTAGGGATAACCCGAAAGGTCTCAGCGGCCTCTCAGATGCTGAACTGCCGGATTATTCCAGCGGCGGCGTGGCGCTCAGCACCTCTTCGATGGTCGTCACGCCTTCGGCCACGCGCAGCGCGCCGGCCAGCCGCAGCGGCCGCATGCCGTCGATCACGGCCTGCCTGCGCAGCCCGCCCAGGTTGGGCTCCTTCGTGACCTGCGCCTTGAACGCCTCGCTGATGCTCAGCAGTTCGTACAGCCCCATGCGGCCCATGTACCCGGTCATGCGGCAATCGACGCAACCCACCGGCTTGTACGCGCGCACCGAGCCCGTGATCTGCCACGGCTTGACGATGGTCTCCAGCTTCTCGCGGGTGACGGTGTCGTCGGGCTGCTTGCAGTTGGGGCACAGCGTGCGCACCAGCCGCTGCGCGAGCACGCCCAGCATCACCGCGTTGATGAGGTACGAAGGCACGCCCAGCTCCATCATCCGCGTGATGGCGCTCGGCGCGTCGTTGGTGTGCAGCGTGCTGAACACCAGGTGGCCGGTGAGCGCGGCCTGCACCGCCATCTCGGCGGTGGCGAGGTCGCGGATTTCGCCGACCATGATGATGTCCGGGTCCTGCCGCATCAGCGCGCGCAGGCCTTCGGTAAACCCGAAGTCCAGCTGCGGCTGCACCTGCGTCTGGTTGAACGAGGGCTCGATCATTTCGATCGGGTCTTCCACCGTGCTCACGTTGACCTCTTCGGTCGCCACGCGCTTGAGCGTGGAATACAGCGTGGTGGTCTTGCCCGAGCCCGTGGGCCCAGTCACGAGGATGATGCCGTTGGGCCGCGTGACCAGCTGTTCCCAGCGTTGCGCGTCGTGCTGCGCAAAGCCCAGCGCGTCGAGGTCTTTCACTGCCGTGTCGGGGTCGAAGATCCGCATCACCATCTTCTCGCCGAAGGCGGTCGGCAGGGTCGACAGGCGCATTTCGACTTCGTCGCCGCGCATGTTGCGGGTCTTGATGCGGCCGTCGAGCGGGCGGCGCTTTTCCACCACGTCCATGCGGCCCAGCAGCTTGATGCGCGCGACCATCGCGTTCATCACGCCCATCGGCATCTGGTAGGCCGGATGCAGGATGCCGTCGATGCGAAAGCGGATCACGCCCTGCTCGCGGCGCGGCTCCAGGTGGATGTCGCTCGCGCGCTGGTCGAAGGCGTATTGCCACAGCCAGTCGACCACCTGCACCACGCTCTGGTCGTTGGCGTCGAGCTGCTTGTTGCTCTTGCCGAGCTCCACCAGCTGCTCGAAGCTCGCGCCGCCGGTGTTGCCGCCGGCCTTCTGCGCGGCGCGCACCGACTTCGCGAGCGCGAAGAACTCGGCCGTGTAGCGCTGGATGTCGGCCGGGTTGGCGACCACGCGGCGCACCGAGCGGCGCGCCTGGCGCTCGACCTCGGCGATCCAGTCGGTGAGGAAGGGCTCGGCCGTGGCCACCACCACCTCGTTGGGCAGCACCTGCACCGGCAGCACCTTGTGGCGCTCCGCGTAGGCGGCGCTCATGGTGTCGGCCACCTTGCCCACGTCGACCTTGAGCGGGTCGATGCGCAGGTACGTGAGCCCGGCGCGGCCCGCGAGCCATTGCGTAAGCATTTCAAGGTCCAGCGGCTTGTTGTCGCTCTCTCGCGTCATGGCCACATTGGCCAGCCGCACCAGCGGTGCCTGCCGGCTTTCGGCCTGTGCGCAGCGCGCGATGGTGCGCTTGGCTTCGACCGGGGAAATCACGCCATCGGCGGCGAGCCATTCAATAAGGCGCCGCAGGTCGAGCGGGCCTTCGTGGCGGGCGGCCAGGGGGGCGGGAGCAGAAACAGCGGGAACAGCGCTCATGAGCCGGCAGGTCGAGTGATTGAAATATTCAGGGGCTTGAAGACTCGCAACCATTTCGGCGCGGGCAAGCCCCAGCGAGTCTGGATCGTTTGGGCGCGCTCGGCAAGCGCCTCGCGCTTCGGACGGCTCGGCGTGCGCTGCGCGAGCACCACCGTGTTGCCTTCGCGCGTCGGCTTGAAGGCCCAGACGGCGTCGGCGCCGAATGCGCCGGCGATCTTTTCGAGGCTGCGCTCGTAGCTCGACGAGCGGCCGAAGAGATTGACCGTCATGCAGCCGTCTTCGGTGAGCAGCGCGCGGCAGTCGGCATAGAAGTCTTCGCTGTCGAGCACGGGCGCGGCGGCCTCGTGGTCGTACAGGTCGACCTGCAAGGCATCGACAGTGCCGTGCCATTCGGGCTTGCGGATCTCGGCGGCCGCGTCGGCGATCACCACGCGCAGCTTCGGGTCGTCGGGCGGCAGCTTGAACCAGCCGCGGCAGGCCGACACCACCTGCGGATTGAGCTCGATCGCGGTGGTGCGCATGCGCAGGATCTTGCGGCTGAACTTGGTGAGCGTGGCCGCCCCCAGGCCGAGCTGCATCGCATGGCGGGTGGCCACGGTCTTGCCGTCGGCAAACAGCAGCCAGGCCATCATGCGCTGCACGTATTCGAGTTCGATCTCGAAAGGCGCGTCGAGCTTCATCGAACCCTGGACCCATTCGGTGCCCAGGTGCAGGTAGCGGATATCGCCCCAGTCGGAGAAATTGACCTCGGGGAGAGAAATAGAAGTTTTGCTCGATGCCATCGATGCCGTCAGACGACTAGTTTGTGGGTGGCCAGCACCTCGCGCCACGCCGCAAGCTTGCGCTCGAAGCTCCACGACGCATTGGCAGGACTGGTGGAAGGCAGCTGGTAGACCGGCACGCCGAGGGTGCGCGTATGGCGCGCATGCTTGAAGCTCTCGCCGCCGTTGTGCGCAATGGCGGCGAGCTTCGGCAGATGCAGCCCGGCAATGTCGTTCGCCACGGGCGCGCGGATGGCCGAGTCGAGGCTGCCCTCGCGCTCGCAGGACGCGTACACGTCCCACACGCCCAGGCCGCGGTCGAGCAACCAGCGGCAGCGCTGCGCGTAGCTGTCTACGCCCGACGGCAAGGGGACTTCGGGCCAGACAGCTTGCAAGATCTTCCAGAACTGGTTTTGGGGGTGTGCATAGTACTGCTGCCGCTCGAGCGACTTGACCCCGGGGAAGCTGCCGAGAATGAGCACGGCCGTTGCAGGCGAGACGATGGGCGCCAACCCCGTGAGCATGGAGCTGGCGGCATCGGATGCGGCGGGTGGATTCATGGGCGGCAATCGTGCCACCGTCCCGCGTGCACTTGCGCGGCACATGAAAAAACCCGCCGAAGCGGGTTCTTTCGAGAGAGGACCGAAACAGGCCCGAAATTACTTCTTGGCTGCTTCGTTCTCGGCTGTGCCGGGGATCTTCTCGCCGATGGCCTTGCCGGTGCTGCGCATGCCGTCGGCCGTCTTGTGGCCGGCGTTCTCGACGACTTCGCCGGTCTTGGTGGCCGCATGCTTGGTGGCGGTGGTGGCCTTCTTGGTGGTGCGCTTGGTGGCGCTCCAGGCCTTCTTGGTGCCCTTTTCGGTGGCGGCGACGGCCTTCTTGGTGGTGCGCTTGGTGGCGTCAACGGCGTCCTTGCCGGCTTCCTTCACCTTTTCAGTGGTGGAGGGCTCGGCCGGGGCCGGGGCGGTGGCAGCAGGCGCGGTGGTCTGGGCCACGGCCGACACGCCGATGGAGGCGAGCGCCAGCGCGAGGACGACGGGCACGGTGCGAATGAAAGACGTGGTCATGTAAAGCTCCTTGTTGGATGAAGTTTTGAGTGACTGACTTGCCACTGAACCAGCAACGAACTGGTGAAGTTCAAGGATGACAGCAAATCCACGGCATCTGCACGTATCCGGGCAGGTCGGGGCATTGGCCTACGCGGGTTGCGGCGGGCGTTCCGACATGGCCATGAGGTTTTCGAGACGCGGAAGCGTTTCGAGCGCGTTCCGGGTGGTGGCCGCGGCCAGTTCGTCGATGCCCATGCCCCGCAGGCCGGCCACCACTTCGGCGATGCGCGGCAGCTCGGCCGGCTCGTTGCGGCCCTGCGGTTCGCCGGCGTCGCGCTGGGCCTGCGTGCGGTACAGCCAGTGCGGCTGGATGTCGGGCGCATCGGTCTCCATCACGATCGATTCGATTGGCAGCGTGGTGGCCAGCCGCCGCAGCTGCAGGGCCCGCTCGAAGGTCACCGCGCCGCCGAAGCCGAGCTTCAACCCGAGATCGATGCACGCATGGGCCTGCTGCTCGCTGCCGTTGAAGGCATGGGCAATGCCCTGCCACGGCCTGCCGCCCGCCGTCTGGCGAAGATGCTTGAGCACCTTGTCGACCGAGCGCCGCACGTGGATGAGTACGGGTAACCCATGCTTGCGTGCCAGTTGCAACTGAGTGTGAAAAAAGCGCTCCTGCTTCGGGCCGTCGAGCCCCTCGACGAAGTAGTCGAGCCCGATCTCGCCGACCGCCACGAGCCGCGGGTCGCCGCGCCGTGCGGTCAGTTCGGCATCGAGGGTTTCGAGGTCTTCGTCCTTCGCCTCGCCGGTGCACAACGGGTGGATTCCCAGCGCGTAGGCATCGCCCTGCGCGTGGGCCAGTTCGCGCACGGTGGCGAAGTTGAAGACGGCCACCGCCGGGATCACGCACATCGCCACCCCCAGCCCGGCGGCGCGGGCGCGAAGGGCCGGCATCTCCGCACCGAATTCGGGCGCATCCAGATGGCAGTGGGTATCGACGAAGGTAGCCATCGCACGATGATGCCTGATGGGATGCGCAGGCGCGGAAAGCGTGCTACTGTGAACTCCTTCACGCGATTTTTTAGCCGGAGGTGCTCCGATGCGCAGGCCCGCTTTCTACAGCCGTTCGCCCCGCACGCTGCCACCGGCCGCAGACGAGGCGGCCGAACGGGCGGATGCGCCAGCATCGGCTGAAAACGCCGGCGGGGGCCAGTCCCTGCAGGCTGCTCCCGCGAAAAAACCCGGCTGGCAACCCGGTCGCCGCAGCTTCGCGCTGCTCTTCCTGCTGTCGGCCGCGCTGGTCACCGGCGCCGCCCTGTGGATGCCGCGCCCGGGCGCCAAGGCACTCACGCAAAAAGACATCGACGCGGCCGTGCTGCGCACGCTGCAGACCAACACCCTGCCCTCGCCCGCGGCCAAGGCGGCCGACATCATCCGGCCCTCGGTGGTACGGGTGGTGAGCTACGGCGAAGAAAAGCACACGCCCGAAGCCAAGACCCAGAAGCGCGGACGCAACATCGCCAAGGGCAAGCCGCCTGAAGCCCCCAACGACGGCGAGGCCCCGGGCGAGGTCGAGCGCGGCGTGGGCACGGGCGTGGTGATCGTCGACAAGGGCGTGATCCTCACCAACCTGCACGTGGTCGCAGGCGCCGACAAGATCAAGGTCACCTTCTACGACGGGCTGGAAGCCATCGCCACCATCACCGGCGTGCAGCCCGAGAACGACCTCGCGGTGCTGCAGGCGCAGAAGATTCCCGACGACCTGATCCCCGCCACCATGCGCTCGACCGCCGACCTGCGCCCCGGCGACCAGGTGGCGGCCGTGGGCTTTCCGTTCGGCATCGGGCCATCGGTGTCGGCTGGTGTGGTGTCGGGCCTGAAGCGCTCGTTCCGTTCGCCCGAAGGCAAGCAGGAGCTGGGCAACCTGATCCAGTTCGATGCCGCAGCCAATCCGGGCAATTCAGGCGGCCCGCTGATCAATATGGACGGCGAGGTGCTCGGCATCGTCACCGCCATCCTCAACCCGACGCAGCAGCGCACTTTCATCGGCATCGGCTTCGCGGTGCCCATCGAGAACGCCGCGTCCGCCGCGGGTTCGCCACCGTTCTGACCGATCCTTCTTCGAAAGTCCTTCGCATGAGCACAGCAGAGACCGTCAACCCCACACCCGCCGGCACCGCCGAACTGATGGAGCAGATCCTCTACGAGGTGAAGCGCGTGGTCGTGGGCCAGGACCGCTTTCTGGAGCGCGTGATGGTCGGCATGCTCGCGGGTGGGCACCTGCTGGTCGAAGGCGTGCCGGGCCTTGCGAAGACGCTTACCATCAAGACGCTGGCCGACACCGTGCGCGGCCAGTTCAAGCGCATCCAGTTCACGCCCGACCTGGTGCCGGCCGACCTCGTGGGCACGCGCATCTACAACCAGAAGACCGGCGAGTTCAGCACCTCGCTGGGCCCCGTGTTCGCCAACCTGCTGCTGGCCGACGAAATCAACCGCGCGCCGGCCAAGGTGCAGAGCGCGCTGCTCGAAGTGATGCAGGAGCGCCAGGTCACCATTGCCGGCGAAACGCACAAGGTGCCGCGCCCCTTCCTCGTGATGGCCACGCAGAACCCCATCGAGACCGAGGGCACCTATCCGCTGCCCGAGGCGCAGGTCGACCGCTTCATGATGAAGGTGCTGGTCGACTACCCGAGCGACGAGGAAGAGTTCGTCATCGTCCAGCGCGTGATCGGCCCGCCCGTCAACGCCACGCCGGTCGCCACCACCGAGCAGCTCGCGGCGCTGCAGGCCGAGGCGCGGCGCGTGTACGTCGACCCTTCGCTCATTCAATACGCCGTGAAGCTGGTGTCGGCCACGCGCACACCCGAGAAGCACGGCCTGAAGGACCTGCGCCGCTTCATCACCTTCGGCGCCAGCCCGCGCGCGAGCATCAGCCTGACCGAAGGCGCACGCGCCCTGGCGCTCTTGCGCGGCCGCAGCTATGCGCTGCCGGAAGACATGACGGCGCTGGTGCCCGACGTGCTGCGCCACCGCGTGACGCTTTCCTACGAAGGCTTGTCCGAAGGCCTGACGCCCGATGGCCTGGTCGAGAAGATCATGCGTGCAGTCCCCGCCCCACCCAAACCGCTCGAACATGAAAAGCTGGTGGCCTGAAATGAGCACACCCCCAGTCTTCGCGCACTTCGTGTCGCTTCGCCAACCCCCTTGCAGGGGGCAACACCAGCGGCCCGGCAAAGCCGGTTCCGCGGTGTTCCCTGAAATCGCATGAAAAGCTGGTGGCGTAAGGCCCCTACGGCCGCAAACGACGAACGGCTCGCCGCAGAAGCCGGTGGGGCCGAGCGCGCGCTGCGCCGGCTCGAATGGACCGTGATCCGCCGCCTCGACGGCCTGCTGCAGGGCGACTACCGCACGCTGATGCGCGGCACCGGGCTCGACCTGGCCGACCTGCGCGAGTACCAGCACCATGACGACGTGCGCCACATCGACTGGAACGTCACGGCGCGGTTGCAAACGCCGCATGTGCGCGTGTTCACCGAAGACCGCGAGATGGCCGCGTGGTTCGTGCTCGACCTGAGCCGCTCGGTCGATTTCGGCTCGGGCCTGAAGGCCAAGCGCGAGATCTCGGCGGGCTTCGTCGGCGTGCTGGCACGGCTGCTCACGCGGCACGGCAACCGGGTCGGCGCACTGGTCTACGGCAGCGACCTCGAAGCGGTGATTCCGCCGCGCAGCGGACGGCGCCACGTGCTGCACCTGCTGCATGCGATGGAAAAGCGCGCCGGCAAGGCCGAGACCGCCCCCACGCAGAAAGGGATGACGCGCCTGGACGGCCTGCTCAAGTCGGCCGCCACGCTGATGCCGCGCCGCTCCACCGTGTTCGTGGTGTCCGACTTTCTGAGCGAACCCGGCTGGGAGCGCCCGCTGGGCCAGCTGGTGCAACGCCATGAAGTGGTCGCCGTGCGCCTGTTCGACCCGCTCGAACTCGAACTGCCCGACCTCGGCCTGGTGCCGCTGCGCGATGCCGAGACCGGCGAGCAGCTGTGGGTCGACACCCATGACGCCGGTTTTCGCAAGCGCTTCGCGCGCCTGGCGTCCGAACGTGAAACCGCACTGCGCGAGGCGCTGGCAAGGGCAGGCGTCGACGCACTCGAGCTCTCGACCCAGGACGACCTGGTGGAAGCCATCGTCCGTTTCGCCGATATGCGCAAGCGCCGCACGCGCATCGGAGGCCCAGCTGGCATGAAGGCGGTGGCAGCATGACTTTTCTCTGGCCTCAATTCCTCTGGCTGCTGGCGGCCCTGCCACTGCTGATCCTGCTCTACCTCTGGCTGCTGCGGCGCAAGAAGAAGCTGGCCGTGCGCTACGCCAGCCTGTCGATCGTGCGCGAAGCCATGGGCGCCGGGCAGAGCATCCGGCGGCACATTCCGCCCTTGCTTTTCCTGCTGGCCATGGCCGCGATGCTGGTGGCCGCGGCGCGGCCGATGGCGGTGGTGGTGCTGCCGTCGAACCAGCAGACCATCATCCTGGCGATGGACGTGTCGGGCAGCATGCGCGCGGCCGACGTGCAGCCCAACCGGCTCGTGGCGGCGCAGGAGGCAGCCAAGAGCTTCATCAAGGACCTGCCGCGCAGCGTGAAGGTGGGCATCGTCGCCTTCGCGGGCAGCGCGCAGGTGGCGCAACTGCCCACCACCAACCACGAAGACCTGGTGACAGCCATCGACAGCTTCCAGCTCCAGCGCGCCACCGCCACGGGCAATGCCATCGTGGTGTCGCTGGCCACGCTGTTCCCCGATGCGGGCATCGACGTCGAGCAGTTCAGCGCGCCAAGCCGCCAGCGCGGCATGCCGATCGACCAGAACGAGAAGAAGCTCAAGGAGTTCACACCCGTGGCGCCGGGTTCCTTCACCTCCGCCGCGATCATCATGCTGACCGATGGCCAGCGCACCACCGGCGTCGACCCGCTCGACGCGGCCAAGGCCGCGGCCGACCGCGGCGTGCGCATCTACACGGTGGGCGTGGGCACCGTCGACGGCGAAACCATCGGCTTCGAAGGCTGGTCGATGCGCGTGCGGCTCGACGAAGACACGCTCAAGGCCATCGCCAACAAGACGAACGCCGAGTACTTCTACGCCGGCACCGCGAACGACCTGAAGAAGGTCTACGAGACACTGAGCTCCAAGCTCACGGTGGAGAAAAAGGAAACCGAAATCTCGGCGCTGTTCGCGATGTGCGCGGCGGTGCTGACGCTGCTGTCGGCGGGGCTGTCGCTGCTCTGGTTCAACCGGATTCTTTAGAGGATCTGCGTGGCTTGGCCGCAGGCGCATCGGGCGTCTTGACCGCCCCGATGCCCCCCAGGAACAGATCGGCCACGATCGGCGCAATGGCCGCGTGATCGAGCCGGCCGCCGGGCTTCATCCAGGTGAACATCCAGTTGATCATGCCGAACAGCAGCATGGTCAGCGGCTTGGCAAGGTCGTCACTCGGCGCACCGGGGCGCAGCGCAGACACCGCACGCGCAAAGCCCGCGACCACCTCGCGCTCCTTGTCGAGCACGCGTTCGCGGTCGGCTTCCGCGAGAAAGCGCACGTCGTCGGTCAGCACGCGGTGCGCGTCCTGCGCGCCGGCGTATTCCTCGACGATGCGGTAGATGAAGCGGCGCAGGCGCTGCTCGTCGGTGTGCGTCGAGGCCTCTTCCTCGGCTACCAGCGCCGCGAGCTTGGAGACGTGCGTCTCGGCAATGCTGATCAGCAGGCTGCTCTTGTCCTTGTAATAGTGATAGAGCGTGGCCTTCGAGAGGCCGCAGGCCTCGGCCACCTGGTTCATCGAGGTGGCGGGATAGCCGCTGCGCGCGAACAGCTGGGCGGCCTGCGCGAGGATCAGTTCACGCTGATCGTCGTAAGTGGCGGATCTTCCACGCGGCATCGGGTCGGTTTCCTGGGTTGGACTGTTGGAGACAACGCGCGATCTTGCACGAAGCGCGAATGGGGTCAGCCCCGCTTGGTGGCAATGAGCGAACGCACCTCGGTGGCCGGCAGGCGCGGGCGGTCTGCCTCCACCTGCGCGAGCGGCGCCACTTCATGCAGGCTCGCGAGGCTGCGCACCGTGAGCTCCTGATAGGTCTGCGTGCCTTCGAGCTTCCACGCGATCTCGTCCTCGCTCAACTCGCGCTTCACCTTTGCCGGAATGCCCGCGACCAGCGAACGTGCCGGCACCTTCATGCCGGCCGGCACGAAGGCACAGGCCGCGACGATGGCCTTCTCGCCGATCTCGGCCTCGTCCATCACCACAGCGTTCATGCCCACCAGCGCGTCGCGCCGAACGATGCAGCTGTGCAGGATCGCTCCATGGCCGATGTGGCCGTTGACCTCGATCACCGTGTCGTTGTCGGGAAAGCCGTGCACACAGCAGTGGTCCTGCACGTTCGAGCCCTCCTCCAGCACGATGCGGCCGAAGTCGCCGCGCAGGCTGGCGCAGGGGCCCACATAACAGTTCGGGCCGACGATCACGTCGCCGATCAGCACGGCAGTGGGGTGCACGTACGCGCTCGGGTCGACGACCGGAATTACGCCGTCGATGGAATAGCTGGGCATTCGGTCTCCTTTGTTTTTCGCGGGACTCAGGGTTTGCCCTGAATAGCTCCCGCTTGTGCCGGTAGCAGGCTCGATACTAAAATCAACCGAACGGTCGGTCAATAGTGTTTGCACTCCGATCCGCTCCCACAAAGGATGAAAGAGACACGCGATGACTGAGCCTTTGGTACTCACCGGCAACGCCGGCGCCGTGCGCACGTTGAGCCTCAACCGCCCCGCGGCGCTCAACAGCTTCACGACGCAGCTGCACGCCGAACTCATGGCGGCGCTGGAGCTGGCGGCCCAAGACGCGAGCGTGCGCTGCGTAGTGCTCACGGGCGCAGGCCGCGCCTTCTGCGCAGGGCAGGACCTGGCCGATCCTTCGGTCGCCCCCGACCCGACGCCCGGCGCCGCGCCCAAGGACCTGGGCCACGTCATCTCCACTTACTACGCCCCGCTGGTCGCGCGCCTGCGCTCGATGCCGGTGCCGGTGATCGCAGCTGTCAACGGTGTTGCGGCCGGAGCGGGCGCCAACCTCGCGCTGTGCTGCGACCTCGTGGTGGCCGCCCGCTCGGCCAGCTTCATCCAGGCCTTCACCAAGATCGGCCTCGTGCCCGACACCGGTGGCACCTGGCTGCTGCCGCGCCTCGTGGGTTCGGCCCGCGCGCTCGGCATCGCGCTGCTGGGCGACAAGCTGCCCGCCGAAGAAGCCGCTCGCATCGGCCTGATCTGGCAATGCGTGGACGACGCGGCGCTGACTGAAACCACGGCGGCGCTCGCGCTGAAGCTGGCCGGCATGCCGACCCGCGCCCTCGTCGCCACGCGCCAGGCCATGGCCGCCGCGCAAGACATGGACCTCGACGCGGCACTCGCCGAAGAAGCCCGCCTCCAGCGCGACATGGGCAACGCCAACGACTACCGCGAAGGCGTCGAAGCCTTCCGCGCCAAGCGCGCCCCCGTGTTCAAGGATCGCTGAGCCATGACCGACACCACCCGCACACCCCAGCAGACGGCCGAGTACGTCCGCGACGGCATGTTCGAGAACGACAACGCCAGCAAGGGCCTGGGCATGCGCATCGTCGAGGTCGGCCCCGGCCAGGCCACCATCGAGATGCGCGTGCGCGCCGACATGCTCAACGGCCACGCCATCTGCCACGGCGGCTTCATGGCCACGCTGGCCGACTCGACCTTCGCCTTTGCCTGCAACTCGTACAACGAGCTGACCGTGGCCTCGGGCTTTGCCATCGACTTCATCGCCCCGGCGCGCGAGGGCGACCTGCTCACCGCGCGCTGCCACGAGGTGTCCAAGGCCGGCCGCACCGGCCTGTACGACACCGAAATCATCAACCAGCGCGGCGAGCGCATCGCGATGTTCCGCGGCCGTTCCTACACAGCCAAGGGCCGCCCCGCCGTCCCGAACGCCGCTGCCGCCTGAGGAGACAACAGACATGACCGTGAAGCACCCCGCCCCCGGCGACCTCGACCCCATCGAAACCGCCAGCCGCGACGAGATCGCCGCGCTGCAGCTCACCCGCCTGCGCGCCACGCTGCAGCGCGCCTACGACAACGTGCCGCACTACCGCAAGGCCTTCGATGCCAAGGGCGTGCACCCCGACGACCTGAAGTCGCTCGCCGATCTGTCGAAGTTTCCGTTCACGGTAAAGAGCGACCTGCGCGACAACTACCCCTTCGGCATGTTCGCCGTGCCGCGCGAAAACGTCGCGCGCATCCATGCGTCGTCGGGCACCACCGGCAAGCCGACCGTGGTCGGCTACACGCTGAAGGACATCGACACCTGGGCCGATCTCGTGGCGCGTTCCATCCGCGCTGCGGGCGGGCGGCCCGGCGACATGGTGCACGTGTCGTACGGCTACGGCCTCTTCACCGGCGGCCTCGGCGCGCACTACGGCGCCGAGCGCGCGGGCTGCACCGTCATCCCGATGTCGGGCGGCCAGACCGAGAAGCAGGTGCAGATCATTCAGGACTTCAAGCCGGACATCATCATGGTCACGCCCAGCTACATGCAGGTGATCATCGAGCAGTTCGAGCGCCAGGGCCTCGACGCCAAAGACAGCTCGCTGAAGGTCGGCATCTTCGGCGCCGAGCCGTGGACCGAAGCCATGCGCCGCGACATCGAGGCCAAGGCCGGCATCGACGCCGTCGACATCTACGGCCTGAGCGAAGTGATGGGCCCCGGCGTGGCCAGCGAATGCGTCGAGAGCAAAGATGGCCCCGTCATCTGGGAAGACCACTTCTACCCCGAGATCATCGACCCCGAGACCGGCGAGCTGAAGGCCGACGGCGAAGAAGGCGAACTGGTCTTCACCTCGCTGAGCAAGGAGGCCATGCCCATCGTGCGCTACCGCACGCGCGACCTCACGCGCCTGCTGCCGCCCACCTCGCGTTCGTTCCGCCGCATGGGCAAGATCGTCGGGCGCAGCGACGACATGATGATCATCCGCGGCGTCAACGTCTTTCCCACGCAGGTCGAAGAAATCGTGCTCGCGCACAAGGCGCTGTCGGGCCTCTACCAGGTGCACGTGAGCCGCGCCGACAAGCTCGACCAGGTCGAGGTGCACTGCGAGCTCAACCCCGCCGACGCCGCCTCGGCGGACCGCACCGCCATCGGCGAATGGGTGCAGCACCGCGTGAAGACGCTCATCGGCATTTCCACGCGCGTGGTGGTTCACGCGCCCAACGAGATGGAACGCACCCAGACCGGCAAGGCACGCCGCGTGATCGACACGCGTCCGCGCTGAGCCGCCCCTCACACCCCACCGAAAGGACACGCACATGTACACCCAGGCAATGGACACCATGGGCAAGGACGCAGGCGACGGCAAGCAGAAGGCCGTGCGCTCCGCCGAGGAAATGCAGCTCGAAGAGCGCTTCGACGCGCACATCGATGCCGGCGACTTCATCGAGGCAAAAGACTGGATGCCCGAGCACTACCGCAAGACGCTGGTGCGCCAGATCAGCCAGCACGCGCACTCCGAAATCGTCGGCATGCTGCCCGAAGGCAACTGGATCAGCCGCGCGCCCACGCTCAAGCGCAAGGCCATCCTGCTGGCCAAGGTGCAGGACGAAGGCGGCCACGGCCTCTACCTGTATGCCGCTGCCGAAACACTGGGCACCTCGCGCGACCAGATGTTCGACGCGCTGCACAGCGGCAAGGCCAAGTACAGCTCGATCTTCAACTACCCCACGCTGACCTGGGCCGACATGGGCACCATCGGCTGGCTGGTCGATGGCGCGGCCATCATGAACCAGGTGCCGATCTGCCGCTGCTCGTACGCGCCGTACGCCCGCGCCATGATCCGCATCTGCCGCGAGGAGAGCTTTCACCAGCGCCAGGGCTACGAAGCCCTGCTGACCATGATGACCCACGGCACCGACGCGCAGAAGGCGATGGTGCAGGACGCGGTCAACCGCTGGTGGTGGCCGTCGATCATGATGTTCGGCCCGCCGGACGACCAGTCGCCCAACAGCGCGCAATCGATGCGCTGGGGCATCAAGCGCTTCAGCAACGACGAGCTGCGCCAGAAGTTCATCGACGCCGCCGTCGAGCAGGCCGCCATCCTCGGCGTGACCCTGCCCGACCCCGACTTGAAGTGGAACGAAGAGCGCCAGGCGCACGACTTCGGAGCCATCGACTGGAGCGAGTTCTGGCGCGTGATCGGCGGCGACGGCCCCTGCAACCGCGAGCGGCTGCAGGCGCGCGTCGACGCGTGGGAAGACGGCGCATGGGTACGCGAAGCCGCGATGGCCCACGCCAACAAGCAACCAATGAAGGAGGCCGCATGAGCGCCCCAAATACCCAAGACAGCAAGCAAGAGTGGCCCCTGTGGGAAGTGTTCGTTCGCAGCAAGGCCGGCCTCGACCACAAGCACTGCGGCAGCCTGCACGCGGCAGATTCGAAGATGGCGATCCAGATGGCGCGTGACGTGTACACGCGCCGCCAGGAAGGCAGCAGCATCTGGGTGGTGCGCTCCGAGCAGATCGTGGCCAGCGACCCGGGCGACAAGGACATGTTCTTCGACCCGGCTGAAGACAAGGTGTACCGCCACCCGACCTTCTACGCGCTGCCCAAGTCGGTCGACCACATGTGAGCAAGGCCAGGACCATGCAAGCATCGATCGAACTGAACCGCACGCCCGCCGTGCAGTACCTGCTGCGCATCGGCGACACCTGCCTGGTGCTCGCGCAGCGCCTGGGTGAATGGTGCGGCCACGCGCCCGTGCTGGAGGAAGACATCGCGATGGCCAACATCGCGCTCGACCTCGTCGGCCAGGCGCGCGCGCTGCTCACGCACGCCGGCAAGCTCGAAGGAGCCGGCCGCGAACACGACGAAGACCAGCTGGCCTACCTGCGCGACGAGCGCGACTACTTCAACCTCACCATCGCCGAACTGCCGCGCGGCGACTTCGCCTTTGCCGTCGTGCGCAACACGATGGTCTCGACGCTGCTCAAGCTGCTGTGGCAGCGCCTCGCCGCATCGAACGACGCCGAAGTGGCCGCCATCGCCGGCAAGGCCGTGAAGGAAGCGCGCTACCACCAGCAGCACTCGGGCGACTGGGTGGTGCGCCTGGGCGACGGCACCGACGAATCGCGCCAACGCACTGAAAAAGCGCTGAAGCAGCTGTGGCTCTACATGCCCGAGCTATTCGAAAGCGATGCGGTGGATGCCGAAGCCAGCGCCAGCGGCCTCGGCCCGGCGTGGAGCGAGCTGCGCGAACCCTGGCTGGCCGAGATGCAGCAGGTGCTCGACGCGGCCGGCCTCGCCATGCCGAAGGAAGCCGCTTTCCGCAGCAACGGCAAGCGCGGCGTGCACAGCGAGCACATGGGCTACATCCTCGCGGAGATGCAGCACCTGCAGCGCAGCTACCCCGGGGGCGTGTGGTGACCACGGTCGACCTCATGGCAGCCTCGCGCGTCGATGCCGCGTGGGCCGTGCTGCACACCGTGCTCGACCCCGAGGTGCCGGCCGTGTCGGTCTGCGACCTCGGCATCGTGCGCGACGTGATCGAGCACGACGACGGCCTGGAGATCGTGCTCACGCCAACGTACTCCGGCTGCCCCGCGACCGAAGCCATCGAGCACGACGTGCTGGCCGCAATCGAGCAGGCCGGCCTCGGCCACGCCCGCGCCACCCTGCGCCGCGCCCCCGCCTGGAGCAGCGACTGGATCAGCGACGAAGGCCGCGCCAAGCTCAAGGCCTACGGCATCGCGCCGCCGGCCCACCTCACACCCGAAGCCGCGGCCAACACCGCAATGCCGATCAAGCTCTTCGGCCGCATCGCAGGCGAACGCATCGCCTGCCCGCGCTGCGCGAGCGAGCGTACCGAGCGCCTTTCGGCCTTCGGCTCGACCGCCTGCAAGGCGCTCTATCGCTGCATGGCCTGCCGCGAGCCTTTCGAACATTTCAAGCCAATCTAAAAAGCGCCCCAAGCGATGAGCACCCTCTTCCACCCCTTGCGCGTGAAGGCCATCGAGCCCGATACGGCCGAGGCCGTCATCGTCTCGTTCGAAGTGCCGGGCGACCTGCAGCAAGTCTTCGGCTTCACCCAGGGCCAGTACCTCACCCTGCGCCACGACATCGACGGCCAGGACCTGCGCCGTTCCTATTCGATCTGCGCCGGCCTCGACGACGGCGAGCTGCGCGTCGGCGTGCGCAAGGTGCGCGGTGGCGTGTTCTCCAACTGGATCAACGCCAGCCTGCAGCCCGGCGACACCCTGCAGGTGATGGCGCCGCAAGGCCGCTTCTTCGTGCCCATCGAGCCGGCCTCGGCCCGCCATCACGTGGGCATTGCAGGCGGCAGCGGCATCACGCCCATCCTGTCGATCATGAAGACGGTGCTGGCGCGCGAGCCCGCGAGCCGCTTCACGCTGATCTACGGCAACCGCCAGCTCCAGTCCACGATGTTCAAGGAAGAAATCGAGGACCTGAAGAACCGCTACATGACGCGCCTCGTGCTGCAGCATGTGTTCTCCGACGAGCACACCGATTCGCCGTTGGGCTTTGGCGTGATGAACCGCGAGAAGATCGGCGAGTTTCTCAAGAGCGTGGTGCCGGCAGCGCAGATCGACCACGTGTACGTGTGCGGCCCGTTCCAGATGAACGACGAAGCCGAGGCCGCGCTGCTGGCAGCCGGTGTGCCCGAAGACCGCATCCACATCGAGCGCTTCGGCGTCGCCCTGCCCTCGGCCACCCAGGTGGGCGCGGTGGTGCACGAGGCGCAGCCCGGAGACGCCAAGCAGGCGCGCATCGTCATCGTGCGCGACGGCCTGCAGCGCGAGATCACCTACACCGAAGGGCAACCCAGCATCCTCGACGCGGCATCGGCTGCGGGCCTTGAAGTGCCCTTCTCGTGCACCTCGGGCGTGTGCGGCACCTGCCGCGCAAAGTGCGTTGACGGGGAAGTCCGCATGGAAAGAAACTTCGCGCTCGACAAGAATGAAGTAGCCGCGGGATTCATCCTGACCTGCCAGGCCCACCCCCTGACCGAACGAGTAACGCTCTCATTCGACGAGCGCTAGCACTTCAACGTTTTTTTCAACCCGGAGACAAGACCAAATGAAATTCTTCTTCAAGCCCCTGTTGATCGCCGTGCTGTGCGCCACCGCCGCCGCATCGTGGGCCGACGTCACTGTCGGCGTGACGGTCTCGGCCACCGGCCCTGCCGCCTCGCTCGGCATCCCCGAGAAGAACACCATCTCGCTGATGCCCAAGACCCTCGGGGGCCAGAAGATCAACTACATCGTGCTCGACGACGCATCGGACACCACCGCAGCCGTGGCCAACACGCGCAAGCTCATCACCGAGAACAAGGTCGACATCGTGCTCGGTTCTTCCACCACGCCCACCTCGCTCGCCATGATCGACGTGGTCAGCGAGGCCAAGGTGCCGATGATCTCGGTGGCAGCTTCGGCCCGCATCGTCGAGCCGGTGGACGCCAAGAAGCGCTGGGTGTTCAAGACCCCGCAGAACGACATCATGATGTCGCTCGCCATTGCCGAGCACATGGCCTCCAACGGCGTGAAGACCGTCGCCTTCATCGGCTTTGCCGACGCCTACGGCGAAGGCTGGTCTGAAGAATTCGCCAAGGCCGCCGCGCTGAAGAAGATCACCGTGGTCGCCAACGAACGCTATGCGCGCACCGACACCTCGGTGACGGGCCAGGTCCTGAAGATGATGGCCTCGAAGGCTGACGCCGTGCTGGTCGCGGGTGCGGGCACTCCGGCCGCGCTGCCGCAGAAGGCGCTCAAGGAGCGCGGCTACACCGGCAAGATGTACCAGACGCACGGCGTGGCGAACGCCGACTTCCTGCGCGTCGGCGGCAAGGACGTAGAAGGCACCTTCCTGCCAGCCGGCCCGGTGCTCGTGGCCGACCAGCTGCCCGCCAGCAACCCGGTGAAGAAGTCGGCCATGACCTATGTGACAGCCTACGAAGCCGCCTACGGCAAGGGCACGGTGTCGACCTTCGGCGCGCACGCCTGGGACGCCGGCCTGCTGATGAGTTCGGCCGTGCCGGTCGCGCTGAAGAAGGCACAGCCCGGCACGCCCGAGTTCCGCGCCGCATTGCGCGACGCGCTGGAGCAGACCAAGGAAGTGTCGGGCGCACATGGCGTTTTCAACATGACCGAGAAGGACCACCTGGGCCTGGACCAACGCGCCCGCGTGATGGTGAAGATCGAAAACGGCGCCTGGAAATACCAGCCCTGATCAACTGGGCTCGCCCCCAGGCTTCGCGCACTTCGTGTCGCTTCTCCTACCCCCTACCGGGGGCAACACCGGAGGCCCGGCAAAGCCGGTTCCTCGGTGTTCCCGATCTGACTAACGGGCGCCGCCCGAAGGCTGTTGTTATATGGATTCGCAGATCGCCCTTTTGCTGGGGCAGGACGGCATCGTCAACGGTGCCGTCTACGGTTTGATGGCGCTCGCGCTGGTGCTGGTGTTTTCAGTCACGCGCGTCATCTTCATTCCCCAGGGCGAGTTCGTCGCCTTCGGGGCGCTCTCCATGGCGATGCTGCAGGCAGGCCGCGTGCCGGCCACGCTGTGGCTTCTGCTGGTGCTGGCTGTCGCGGTGCTGCTGGTGGAGTTCTGGCGCTGGAAGCGCGGCGCGGTGGTCGACTGGGCCTCTGCGCTCGCGTGGTGCGTGGTGCTGCCGGCGGCGGCGGCCGCGCTGGTGCTGCTGCTCAAGCCGACATCGATGACGGGCCAGACGCTCGCCACGCTGCTGCTCATCATGCCGCTCGGCCCGCTGCTCTATCGCCTGGCCTACCGGCCACTGGCGGATGCCAACGTGCTGATGCTGCTGATCGTCTCGGTCGCGCTGCACGGCGTGCTGGTCGGCCTGGGCCTGCTGTTCTTCGGCGCCGAGGGTTCGCGCACCACGCCGTTCTCAGAAGCGCGCTTCGACATAGGCGGCATTCCGGTCACTGGGCAATCGCTGGTGGTGGTGGGCGTGACGCTGCTGCTGGTGATTGCCATGTTCCTGTTCTTCGGCCGCTCGATGGTGGGCAAGGCGTTGCGCGCAACCGCCATCAACCGCGTAGGTGCACGGCTGTCGGGCATTCCGACCGAACTGTCGGGCGACCTGAGCTTCGCGCTCGCGGCGCTCATCGGCGCCATCTCGGGCCTGCTGATCGCGCCGATCACCACGGTGTATTACGACACCGGCTTCCTCATAGGCCTGAAGGGCTTCGTCGCCGCCATCGTCGGCGGGCTCGCAAGCTATCCGCTGGCACTGGCCGGCGCGCTGCTGGTCGGCCAGCTCGAATCGTTCGCCTCTTTCTGGGCCAGCCCGTTCAAGGAAGTGCTGGTCTTCACCCTGATCATTCCCGTGCTGTGGTGGCGTTCGCTCAACAGCCATCATGTGGAGGACGAAGAATGAGCGCGTCTTCTTCGAACAACATTGCCGTGCCCGCACAACCCGAAGGCAAGCCGCTGGTCACGCCGCGCCAGCTCACGCTGGTGTGCGTGGTGCTGCTGGCATTGGCCTGGGGCTTCCTGCCCGAATTCACCGTCTCGGTGCTCAGCAACATCGGCCTGTATGCGCTGGTCGCGGCCGGGCTGGTCATGCTGACCGGCGTGGGCGGCATGACCTCTTTCGGCCAGGCCGCCTTCGTGGGCATGGGCGCGTATGCCACGGCGTGGATCTGCACGTCGCCCACCGCCGCCGCGTGGCTGGGCGGCGCGGTCAGCCCGGCGCTGCTGCCATGGGCCGGCCTGCTGCTGGGCCTGGTGTTCACCTTCGCGCTGGCCTGGGCGCTGGGTTCGGTCACGCTCAAGCTGCAAGGCCACTACCTGCCGCTGTGCACCATCGCCTGGGGCCTGAGCCTGTACTACCTGCTGGGCAACATGGACTTCCTGGGCGGGCAGACCGGCATCACCGGCGTGCCGCCGCTGGTGGTGGCCGGCGTGTCGCTGGCCACGCCGCGCATGCTGGGCGTGGTGATCTGGGCGGCGCTGCTGCTGGCGCTGTGGGCACTGCACAACCTGCTCGATTCGCGCGAAGGCCGCGCCATCCGCGCGCTCAAGGGCGGGCGGCTCATGGCCGAATCGATGGGGGTGGACACGGCACGCCACCGCATCAAGCTCTTTGTGCTGGCCGCGCTGCTCGCGGCGGTGTCGGGCTGGCTCTACGCGCACCTGCAGCGCTTCGTGAACCCGACGCCCTTCAACCTGAACATCGGCATCGAGCTGCTGTTCATGGCGGTGGTCGGTGGCGCGGGCCATCTGTGGGGCGCGGTGCTGGGCGCAACGCTGATCACGCTGCTGAAGGAAAAGCTGCAGGACATCCTGCCCGCGCTGCTCGGCAGCAGCGGCAACTTCGAAGTGATCGTGTTCGGTCTGCTGATGCTCTTCGTGCTGCAGCGCTTCTCCGATGGCCTGTGGCCCACGCTGGCGCGCATCGTGCGCCGCTGGGTGCGCGATGACTCGGCGGGCAAGGCCGCCGCAGCAGCAGCGCTCGTCAAGACTCCCTCTACCGTGCAGCTCGCACAACGCGCCCTGCCCCCTAGTGGCGAACTGCTTCTGCAAGCCAGCGACGTGAGCAAGCGTTTCGGCGGCCTCGTCGCCAACAACTCGATCTCGATGACGCTGAAGGCCGGCGAGATCCACGCGCTGATCGGCCCGAACGGCGCTGGTAAGAGCACCTTCTTCAACATGATCTCGGGCGTGGACGATCCCACCTCGGGCGAGGTGAAGCTCGCAGGCCAGTCGATGGCAACGAAGCCGTCGCGCGCCTTTGCCGCACTGGGCCTGGGCCGCACCTTCCAGCACGTGCGCCTGCTCGGCCAGCGCAGCGTGGTCGAGAACGTCGCGCTCGGCGCCCACCTGCGCGCAAAGCGCGGCTGGCTCGCGGCAATGCTGCGGCTGGACCGCGCCGAAGAAGCCGCGCTGATGGCCGAAGCCCGCAAGCAGATCGAACGCTGCGGCCTAGGCCCACATGCCGACACGCCCGCCGCATCGCTTTCTTTGGGACAGCAGCGCGTGGTCGAAATCGCCCGCGCGCTCGCCGGCCAGCCTTCGGTGCTGCTGCTCGACGAACCCGCGGCCGGCCTGCGCCATCTTGAAAAACGCGCCCTCTCGGTGCTGCTGAGCCAGCTGCGCGCAGAGGGCCTCGGCATCCTCGTGGTGGAGCACGACATGGAGTTCGTGATGAATCTCGCCGACCGCATCACGGTGCTCGAATTCGGCACCGTCATCGCCACCGGCACGCCCGCCGAAGTGCAGGCCAACCCGCGCGTGCTCGAGGCTTACCTCGGCGGCGCCGACGACGAACTGCTGGAAGACGCACGATGAGCCACCCTCTGCTTCAACTCGAGGACTTCTGCGTTGCCTACCGCACCGTGGAGGCGGTGCACAGCGTGCGCCTGCAGGTGAACGAAGGCGAGATCGTCACCGTGATCGGCCCCAACGGCGCCGGCAAGACCACGCTGCTGTGCGCTGCCATGGGCCTGCTGCAGTCCACCGGCCGGCTCTCGCTGGGCGGCGAGCGCATCGCTCGCCCCGGCGTCGAAACGATGGTGGCGCGCGGCGTGGCGCTGGTGCCCGAGCGGCGCGAGCTGTTCGGCGAGATGTCGGTCGAAGACAACCTGCTGCTCGGTGGCTTCTACCAGTGGCGCAAGGGCAAGCGCGACCAGCGTGCGCGCATGGACGAAATCTTCGAGATCTTCCCGCGCCTGCGCGAACGCCGTCCGCAGATGGCATCGACGCTCTCGGGCGGCGAACGCCAGATGCTGGCCATCGGCCGCGCGCTGATGGCGCGGCCCCGCCTGCTGATGCTCGACGAACCTTCGCTCGGCCTTGCACCGCTGGTGGTGCGCGAAGTGCTGCGCGTGGTGTCGCAGCTGCGCAGCCATGGCGTGTCGGTGCTGCTGGTGGAGCAGAACGCGCGCGCCGCGCTGCAGGTGGCCGACCGCGCCTACGTGCTCGAAATGGGCGCCGTGGCGCTCGAAGGCAAGGCGCGCGACCTGCTGCACGACCAACGAATCATCGACACCTACCTGGGCATCGGCAAGAAGGACTGACCCAGTCTTCGACCCGGCGCCATTGACCAAAGGACACGCACCATGACCACCACCCTCCAAAGCTACATCGCCGGCCGCTGGATCGGCCAGCAGGCCGCGCAGCAACTGCGCAGTGCCGTCAACGGCCAGCCCGTGGCAAGCACGCACGCCGAGGCCATCGACTTCGCCGAGGCACTGCAGTACGCGCGCCGCACCGGCATTCCCGCGCTGATGGCGCTCGACTTCCAGCAGCGCGCCGAACGCCTGAAGGCGCTGGCCAAGTACCTGGCCGCGAACAAGGAAGCGCTCTACGCCGTCTCGGCCCACACGGGTGCGACGCGCGCCGACAGCTGGATCGACATCGAGGGTGGCGCGGGCACGCTGAGCGCTTACGCCAGCATCGGCACCAATGAGCTGCCCTCGGGCAACCTCGTGCACGAAGGCCCGGCCTTCCCGCTCGGCAAGAAGGGGGGCTTCGCGGGTACGCACATCCTGGTGCCGCGCGGCGGTGTGGCGGTGCACATCGACGCATTCAACTTTCCCATCTGGGGCCTACTCGAGAAGTTCGCGCCCAGCTTCCTCGCGGGCATGCCCTGCATCGGCAAGCCGGCCACGGCCACCAGCTACCTCACCGAAGCGCTGATGCGCCTCATCGTGCAGTCGGGCATCCTGCCTGCGGGCAGCTTGCAACTCGTGATCGGCAGCACGGGCGACCTGCTCGACCGGCTCGAAGGCCCCGACGTGGTGACCTTCACCGGCTCGGCCGATACCGCTGCCAAGCTGCGCGTGCATCCGAACATCGTGCGCCAGTCGATCCCGTTCAACGCCGAGGCCGACTCGCTGAACTGCGCGATCCTCGCGCCCGACGTGACGCCCGACGACGAGGAGTTCGATCTCTTCGTGAAGGAAGTGGCGCGCGAGATGACCACCAAGGCCGGCCAGAAGTGCACGGCCATCCGCCGCGCGATCGTGCCGCGCCAGCATCTCGATGCGGTGGCCGAGCGGCTGCGCGCGCGGCTCGCGAAAACTGTCGTCGGCGATCCGTCACGCGAAGAAGTGCGCATGGGCGCCCTCGCCTCGCGCGACCAGCAAGCCGACGTGGCCGAACGCGTGGCCACGCTGCTGAAGGGCGCGGAACTGGTGTACGGCGAGCGCGACGGTTTCTCGCCGGTGGGCGACGGCGTGAGCGAAGGTGCGTTCTTCGCGCCCACGCTGCTGCTGAGCCGCAAGCCGCTCGAACACGACGCTGCGCACGATGTCGAGGCCTTCGGCCCCGTCAGCACGCTGATGCCCTACGACGGCATCGACGAAGCGCTGGCACTGGCCGCGCGCGGCCGCGGCAGCCTGGTGGGCACGCTGGTCACGCGCGACCCGGCCATCGCGGCCAAGGCGATCCCGGTTGCTGCCGCATGGCACGGCCGCCTGCTGGTGCTCGACCGCGAGGCCGCGGCCGAGTCGACTGGCCACGGCTCGCCGCTGCCGCAGCTCAAGCACGGCGGCCCCGGCCGCGCGGGCGGCGGCGAAGAGCTCGGCGGACTGCGCGCCGTGAAGCACTACCTCCAGCGCGCCGCGGTGCAGGGCTCGCCCACCATGCTGGCCGCCAT
Source organism: Variovorax sp. YR634 (assembly GCF_900106655.1). NCBI lineage: Bacteria > Pseudomonadati > Pseudomonadota > Betaproteobacteria > Burkholderiales > Comamonadaceae > Variovorax > Variovorax sp. YR634. The sequence continues at coordinate 339,516 of NZ_FNOL01000001.1, read as the reverse complement.
CACCGGCGAGCACGTGCGCGGCGCGGCCGTGCGCGAGAGCGATGTGCACCCCTTCCGCCGCTACTTCGAAGACCTGCGCATCGGCGACTCGCTGCTCACGCACCGCCGCACCGTCGGCGAGGCCGACATCGTGGCCTTCGGCGGCATCTCGGGCGACTACTTCTACATGCACTTCGACGAGGTGGCCGCGAAGCAGTCGCCCTTCGGCAAGCGCATTGCGCACGGGTACTTCGTGCTGTCGGCCGCGGCCGGGCTGTTCGTGTCGCCATCGCCGGGACCGGTGCTGGCCAACTACGGCCTCGACACGCTGCGCTTCACCAAGCCCGTGGGCATCGGCGACACCATCCAGGCGCGCCTGACCTGCAAGCGCAAGATCGACCGCAACAAGAAGGACGCGAGCGGCCAGGGCCAGGGCGTGGTGGCATGGGACGTGGAAGTGACGAACCAGGACGGCGAGCTGGTCGCCAGCTACGATATCCTGACGCTCGTTTCCAAGAAACCCGAAACCACCTCCACTCCAGCCTCTACCTGATGTTCGATCTCACTGGCAAAGTCGCGCTCGTCACGGGCGGCAACGGGGGCATCGGCCTCGGCATGGCGCAGGGCCTTGCCAAGGCCGGCGCGCGCGTCATCGTCGCCGCGCGCAATGCGCAGAAGTCGGCCGCTGCCGTCGAAGCACTGAAGGCGCTGGGCAGCGACAGCTTCGCGCTCGAAGCCGACGTGAGCGACGAAGCCTCGGTGCAGAAGCTGTTCGACGACGCCGCCGCGCGCTGCGGCCGGCTCGACATCCTGGTCAACAACGCCGGCACCACCGTGCGCAAGCCGGTCGACCAGCTCTCGCTGGACGAGTGGCACAAGGTGATGAACACCAACCTCACCAGCGCCTTCCTGTGCAGCCGCGCCGCGCACCCGCACCTGAAGGCCGCGGGCGGCGGCAAGATCATCAACATCGGCTCGATGATGTCGATCTTCGGCGCGCCCTATGCGCCGGCCTATGCCGCGAGCAAGGCCGGCATCGTGCAGCTCACCAAGTCGACGGCGCTCTCGTGGGCGGCCGACAACATCCAGGTCAACGCGATCCTGCCGGGCTGGTTCGAGACCGAACTGACCGACGGCGCACGCAGCCAGGTTCCGGGCCTGTACGAGCGGGTGAAGGCACGCGCCGCCGCCGGCCGCTGGGGCCAGCCGGCCGACATTGCCGGCACCGCCGTGTTCCTCGCGAGCCCCGCGTCGGACTACGTGACGGGCACGGCCATTCCCGTCGACGGCGGGTTTTCCATTTCGGGCTGATGCCCGCGGGCCGTGTAAATTCGCCCGCCATGCTCTTCTGGATTCAGCTCTTCCTTTTCGTCGCCGGCACGGCCGCTTTGCTGTATGTGTCGCGCGGCCCGCTGAGCCAGCCCGGCTCGCACGGTTTCTACCGCTTCTTCGCATGGGAATGCATGCTGGTGCTGATCGTCGTGAACCTGCCCATGTGGCATGACGATCCGTTCTCGCCCAAGCAGATCGTCTCGTCGCTCTTCTTCGTGCTGTCGATCTGGCTGCCGATCCACGCGGTGCGGCTGCTCAAGGCGCAGGGCAAGCCGACCGAGGCGCGCAGCGACGACCCCGCGCTGTACGGTTTCGAGAAAACCTCAGCCATCGTCAGCACCGGCGCCTTCCGCTACATCCGCCACCCGATGTATACGGCGCTGATGCTGCTGGCGTGGGGTGCTTTTCTCAAGCAGTTCACATGGCTCACGCTGGCGCTGGTTGTTGCGGCCACGGTGCTGCTGTTTCTGACGGCGCTGCGCGACGAGCAGGAGTGCATCGCGCACTTCGGCGATGACTACCGTGCTTACATGCGGGGCACGCGGCGGTTTATTCCGTTTTTGCTTTAGCGGGCGGCCGAAGCTCGTCTCCGCGTGAGCGCCGTTCAGCAACGGCGTGGTGATGCCGAAGGATCGATCCGCTCGAGAGAGTGAGGGTCGAGTTCGCCAGGCCAGTCAGCAGGCGATAGCGCACTCACGCGGCCACTGCCGGGGTTGAAGGCGGGCAGGCGGCCAAGCATGTGACCCAATGGAACCAAGGCCAAGCGCAGCAGTTGTGCGCCCGTTTCCTTCAGGTCGTTGTGCCGCACCGCGACACCGAGCATCGCCATATGGACGCGCAGATGCAGAAGGAAGCGCGACTGCCCGATGACGTGTGCAAGTTCGAGCGCACGCCACCCTTGTGCGGTGTCGCCGTTTGCCAGTGCGGCGCGCGCGAATGACATTTCACGGTCAAAAGCCTGATGCTGAAGAGCTGGATTCATGCAGGCGATTGAAAGCCCCAAAGCCACTCCAGGGTCAAGAAGCAGCCTTGCGGCACGAGGGGTCGATGAAGCAGTCCACGAAGGCCTTTTCACACGCACGTCATCCTCAACCTTGCGGGATGCTGACCCGCCCGATCAGGTTCTGTTCACACGAGCCTCCTAGCATTCGTGCATGCTGCTCGCACGCATCCGTCGTTTTGCTGAGGCGCACTACAAGGCGTGGTGCGTTGCCGGCATCCTGCTGATCTTTCTGCAGCCGTTCATCGCAGTGCATTTCCGCTGCGACGGGCTGGAAGACGAGCCGATGCTGCGTTTGCGCAACCTCAGCGAAACCACGCAGTTCGAAGCCGACGACCGTGCGGATCATCCGTCCGACCGCGAGACCACGGTGTTCACCCAGGCGCCGGCGAGCATCGACCACCCCGATGCCTTCAAGCTCGGGCTGAACACGCTGATGGCGATGGTGCTGGCACTGCTGCCGCTGGCCGTGGCTGCCGCACGGCTGGTGATGCCCATCGTGCGCGAAGCACCCGAACACGTGCCGCCGCACGGTGGTGCCCCGCCTCTCTCGCAGCCCTGGCGGCTTCTGCCGCCCACTGCTGCACCACCTTCCGGGATCTGAGACACGACGCCTCGCGCGTCTGGTGGTCCGCTGCTTCGCGCTGCGGGCTCCTGCGTCCCTCTCGAAAGGTTTGACCATGTCCGGATTTTTCTGGTGCGCGCGCCGCACCGGGTGCTGTCGCACGCCCACTGTTTTCTCCAGCTTGCCGAAGAAGGTGGCGCCATGAATGCGCTGAACCTCACACTCTTTCAATGGCTCACGGCCGGCAGCCAGCCGACGCCGTGGGTGCTGTCGGTTGCATCGGCCTTCGCGCTCTGGGGCAGCTGGCTGTGCGCGGGCGTGCTCGTTGTGGCGCTGTGGCGGCATCGCGCCGACCGGGCCTACCTTTGCATCGTGGCAGCGCTCGCGGGCTTCGCATCGATGGCCTCGCACGCGATTGCGCTGTCGCTCAACGCTCCGCGGCCCTTCATGCTGGGGCTGGCGCCTTCGTACATCGAGCATGCGGGCCGCGGCTCGCTGCCCAGCACGCACGCGACGGTGATGTTCATGGTGGCGCTGGCCTTCCTGCTGCGCCCCAGCCTGCGCAGGCTGAGCGTGCCACTGCTGCTGCTGGCCGCCATCACCGGATGGGCGCGCGTCTACGTGGGCGTTCATTTCCCGCTCGACATCGCAGCCGGCCTGCTGCTCGCGGTCGCGATCGCAGGGCTGCTCGCCGCCGTGCAATGGCTCGCGCACCGGTTCATTTCTTTTCCGGCGTCGCACGCTGGCCGCGCGCGCGACGACAAGACAGCGGCCGCTTCTTTCTGGAGGCATCCATGATCTCCCCGAGCAACGCCAGCAGGCATTCGCGCGCACCGGCCAGGCTGCAGCAGGCCGAGGCGCCCGCACCACGCGCAGCCACGCCTTTCACTCCGCCGACCGGAGCGCGCAGCATCTCCTGTGTGATCCCCTGCTTCAACGAAGCGGCCAACCTGCGGCACCTGCTGCCATTGCTCGAAGACATCCTCTGGGCCACGCACATGCGCTGGGAGATCATCGTGGTGGACGACGGCAGCACCGACGACACCGCCGCGGTGGCCGAGGCGTGGTGCGAGCTCTCGGGCTTTCGCTGCATCTCGCTGTCGCGCAACTTCGGCAAGGAGGCCGCACTCACTGCAGGCCTTGCCGCTGCCACGGGCGATGCGGTGGTGCTGCTCGACGGCGACCTGCAGCACTCGCCGCAACTCATCCACACAATGGTCGCGCAGTGGGTGGCCGGCGCGGAGGTGGTGTATGCGGTGCGCGAAGAGCGCAGCGACGAGAGCCGCTTCAAGCAGATCGGCAGCCGGCTCTTCTACAGCCTCGTCAATTCGTCGGACCGCTTCGCCGTGCCCAAGGATGCGGGCGACTTCCGCCTGATGGACCGCAAGGTGGTCGATGCGCTCATGAGCCTTCCGGAGCGCAGCCGCTTCATGAAGGGGCTGTACGCCTGGGTGGGGTTTCGCGCAGTGGCGCTGCCTTACACGCCCGCACCGCGTGCGGAAGGCCGCAGCACTTTCAACGTACGCCGGCTGGTGCGCCTGGCCATCGACGGGCTCACTGCCTTCACCACCTGGCCGCTGCGCATGGTCAGCGTGGTGGGCCTGCTGCTGGCGTTGCCGGCCTTCGGCTATGGCGCCTTCGTGGCAATCGACCACCTGTTGTTCGGCAATGCCGTCTCGGGCTGGACCACCATCGTCGTGAGCCTGATGTTCTTCATCGGCATCCAGATGATCTCTACCGGTATCGTGGGCGAATACATCGCGCGCATCTACGAGGAGGTCAAGGGCCGTCCGCTGTATGTGGTGCGCGAAGAGCGCGGCACGGGGATCGAGACCGGCAAGCCATGAAGCAATTCGACTCTGCATGGCGGACCGTGCCCCGGCCGCTGTGGCTCATTGCCGCGCTCTTCGCGTGGCTGCTGGCCACCGCCTGGCTCCGTCCGCTGATGGCGCCTGACGAGGGCCGCTACGGCGGCGTCGCGCTCGCGATGCTGCACTCCGGCGACTGGCTGGTGCCTCGGCTCGACGGCCTGCCCTTCTTCCACAAGCCGCCGCTGTTCTACTGGATCGGCGCCGCCGCGATGGCGGTGACGGGGCCGGTGGAATGGGCGGCGCGGCTGCCGTCCGTCCTGGGTGGTGGCGCAGCGGCGGCTTCGCTGTTCTTCTTCCTGCGCCGATGGACGACAGTGCCGCAGGCGCTGCTGTCGACGGTGGTGCTGGTGACCACGCCCTTCTTCTTCCTGGGCGCGCAGTTCGCGAACCTCGACATGCTGGTGGCCGGCTGCATCTCTGCCACGGTGCTTCTGGCGGCCGGCGCCGCAATGGCGAAGGAGCGCCGGGAACCATGGCGGGCGCTGCTTGCGGGCGCCTACCTGTTCGCCGCGGCCGGCTTGCTGGCCAAGGGCCTGATCGGCCTCGTGCTGCCCGCGATGGTGATCGCGATCTGGTGCGCGGCAACGCGCAGGCTCGCAACACTGCGGCTCGCGTTGTGGCTGCCCGGCTGGGCAATCGTGCTGGCGGTGGCCGGCCCTTGGTTCATCGCGATGCAGATGAAGTACCCGGAGTTCTTCGACTACTTCGTCATCACGCAGCACTTCCGGCGCTTTGCTTCATCGGGCTTCAACAACGAGCATGGCTTCTGGTTCTACCTGCCGGTGCTCGCAGGCTTCACGCTGCCTTGGTTCGCGTGGGTGTTCGTGCCCAGGGGCAAGGACGGCACCGCGCGCCCCCGGCTCAGCGATGTCGACTGGTTGATGTGGATCTGGCTCGCAGTCATCGTGGTGTTCTTCTCGCTGCCGCGCTCCAAGCTCGTCGGCTACGTGCTGCCTGCCCTGCCGCCGCTGGCGTACCTGATCGCGCAGCGCGTGCTCGCCGGCCGCGTGCTGGAGACGCTGCTACCCAAGGTGCGCGTAATGGCGCTGGGGGCCGCCGCCGTGTGCATCGCCTGCGTGGTTGCCATTTCGATCCTTTCATCGCCGCCGGGCACACGGCTGCGGCTGCCGGTCGGGCAGGCGGCGGCGCCCGGCGACCAGGTGCTGATGCTCGACAGCTATTACTACGACATTCCCTTCTACTGGAACCTGCGCGGGCCGGTATTGGTGTCGGACGACTGGAAGGCGGCAGCGCTGGACACCCGCGACAACTGGCGCAAGGAGATCTCCGACGCCGGCCGCTTCGAGCCGGAGCGCGCGGCCCGCACGCTGATCGACCACTCGCAACTCGCGGCGACGCTGTGCGTGCCCCGCACCACATGGCTCGTCGCTTCGAACACGGCGCAGCTCATGCATCCCTGGCTCTTTCGCATGCAACTGGTGGCAGTGAACGACGGCGCCGCCGTCTGGCGTTTCGCAGGCAGCGCCACGAACGACCCGCACTGCCTTGATGCCGCACCCGCCCCAACCTCCGGAACGAACGGCGATGAGTGAGGCCTTGCGCTACCTCTGCATCTGCGCGGACGACTTCGGCATGAGCGCGGGCATCAACTCCGCCGTGTTCGATCTGGCCGAGCAGGGAAAGATCTCCGCGGCCAGCTGCATGGTGCGACGCGATGCCTGGCTGACCGGAACGAGGATGCTGCGGCGCATTGACCCGGCGCGGTTCGATACCGGCCTGCATCTGGACCTCACGCGGCCCGCCCGTGCTGGTGGCACCGAGCCCGGGCTCTTGGGGCTGCTCGCACGGACGTACACGCGCACGGTGTTCGCACCGGGGCTGCAGGCCGACATCCGCGACCAGCTGACGCGCTTCGAGGACGCCATGGGCCGCGCGCCCGCCTTCGTCGACGGGCACCGGCACGTGCACCAGTTTCCGGTCGTACGCGATCTGCTGGTGGAGGAAATCGCGCGGCGCTATGCCACGTCGCCGCCCTGGATCCGCAGCACGGCGCCGGGCTTGCGCCAGGGCCCCGAGCGGCTGAAGGCCCGGGTCATCCACGCACTGGGTGGCCCGCAGTTGGCCGCACTGGCCGCGCGGCGCGGCATTCCCGTGAGCACCCGCCTGCTGGGCGTCTACGATTTTTCGGGCGACATGCAGCAACACGAGCAGCGCCTGTCCGAATGGATCTCGGCATGCAATACCGGCGACGTGCTCATGTGCCACCCCTCCGCCGGCATCGAGCCGGGCGACCCGCATGGCGCTGCCCGGTTGCGCGAGTACGCATTGCTGCGAGAACTGGTGCTGGCGGCGCAGGACGGCAGCAGCGGGATAGCGCTCGCGCCGCTCTCGCAACACCTGCAGCGAGGCTGACAAGCCGGTCGCGTAACATCCGCGCCACCCTCCCTCCGCGCCCCGCCCAATGCCCTCCCCGAAAAGCGCCGCCTTTCCCTCGGCGGTGCAAGCCGCCCTCCTGTTCGTGGCGCTGTTCCTCTGCGAGTTCGTCATTGGCGCAGCGCTGCGCGACGCCAACGGATGGCTGGAGCTCAACACCATGCAGATCGGTGTGCTCGCAGCCGTGCTGGGCAACGGCTGCGTGTTCGCGGTGGTGATGCACGCCCAGAAGCTCACGTACCGCGAGCTGTTCCACCAGTCGCCGGCTTCCGCCGGGGCAGTGCTCATGCTCGTGGTGCCGCCTGTGCTGCTGCTGGTGCCCGCGCTGCTGCTGACGATTACTTCCGCGCTCAACCTGCTGATGCGCGTTGTTCCGCTGTCGGCCTGGGAAGAATCGATGTTCAGCCGCATGGCCGACGGCAGCATCGCCGCCGTGCTCGCGGTGTGCGTGCTGGCGCCGCTGCTGGAGGAAATGCTGTTCCGCGGCATCGTGCTGCGCGGCTTCCTGCAGCGCTATCCGCGGGGGCAGGCGATCTTCATGTCGGCACTGTTCTTCGGCGCGGCGCACATGAACATCTACCAGTTCGTGGTCGGCTTCGTGATGGGCACTGTGCTCGCATGGCTGTACGAGCGCACGCGCTCGCTCATTCCGTGCATTGCGCTGCACGCCGCCTACAACACAACCACCTTGCTGCTGGCCGACTGGCTGGACGCTGCGTCGCCCTCGCGCCTGCTCTGGGCCGTGCTGCTGGCACTGGCGGCAGCCGTGTGCGGCGTGCTGGCCTTGCGGGCGATGCTGGTGCCGCGCGCGGCACGGGGCACTTCAGCCTGAACTTCTTCTAGCGAGACAGCGGCGGCAGTGGCTGCGCGTCGACTGCATCGCCATCGACGATGAAGTGCCCGCCCGCCACGTGGTGCAAGGTGCGCAGCTCGTCGTGCCCAGTGAAGTTCCAGCGACCGTTGGCAAACACGCGCTCATCGGCCTGCGCGGCGATCACCTCGCCAAGGAACAGGTCGTAGCGCTGCTGGATCGAGGGCTCGGGCAGCAGCCGGCATTCGAGCCAGGCCGCGCAGCCTTCGAGCAGCGGCGCATCGGTGGCCGTGCCCGCGAAGGTCTCCAGGCCATAGGCGGCGAACTTGTCCTGCCCCGACTTCTCGACGATCTCGCGGCCAGAGCTGTTGCCCAGCGCTTCGGTCAGGTCGAGCTGCGCACGCACCGGCACCTGCAGCGCGAAGCTGCCCGCGCCCTCAAGCAGCACACGCGTCCAGGTGCTCTTGTCGAGCACCACCGCCACCTTGGGCGGATCAAAATCGAGCGGCATGGCCCAGGCTGCCGCCATGATGTTGCGCTGGCCGCCATGCGCGGCACTCACCAGCACGGTGGGGCCGTGGTTCAGCAGGCGGTAGGCTTTGTTCAGTGCAACGGGCTGGCGGTGGGAGGCGGTCATGGACGAGGTTGCTCGGGTTAGGGGCATACGCGGGAGGAGACGGTGGCCGTGTGGATGCGGCCACGGCGAAATCGTACCTGTCATGGGCTTGGCTTGTATCGCACTGCAGCATTCCACCGAAGCAGGTCCAACTCCGGGGCTGTGAGGCGCAGGACCATCCCGCCCCTCCTCGAATCACAGGTATCTGCGTGGCTATACTGCGCGCCGTCACGTCAAAAACAGGCGTGATCGGGATTGGCGTCCCGTGCAATCACTGCGACGCAAGCCGCAGTTTCTCCGCAGAGTCTGCGGCTTTGTCGTTCGTGCCTCCAGTTTTGGCGGCTCGACGGGAGGGCTCGCGCCCTGCCGGTTTCACGCAAGTGATTGCCCGGTACGCCAACCCGTCGAGCTGCCGCCCTCAATTGGCGTTGAGTGCGTCGGTTTCAGCAAACCGCAATCACTTGGAGGCCATTCATGGCTGCATCCGCTCGCGCGTCCGCGCACCTTCACTCACTTCCCGAATCTTCTGAAGCCGCCAGCGTTGAATCGCTTGCGCTGCAAGCATGCGATGACATCGACAGTCTTCACGAGGTGCAGCGTGCGTACGTAGGTCTCGAAAAGCTCATCGTTTCACAGGGGGTGAACGATACCGAAGAGGTTTATCCGACACGCACCGAACTCAGCGCGCTGGTGCGGGTGGTTAATGAAGAATTGCAGCGGCGGATCGAAACAGCCGACACCACGATGCAGTCGTTGCGTGTCGCCTTGAGCGAAGGCGGTACGCACTAGATGTGAAACGCCGCCAACCCACCCACCACAAGCCCCGCAGCCGCCACGCCGAACATCGCTCGCTCAAGCCATTTCTTCTTCGTCAGCAGCGCAATGGCAGCCAGCGCAATCGACACCTGCAGCACAGTAGTAGCCTGAGCCCACCGATGGTGCTGATGCATCTGCTCATCAGACTGCGCATCCCACCGGCTCGCCTCCGCCTCCAGCTTCTTCGCCTCGGTCTGGATGTCGGTCTTCTCCTGCTCGTAGCGCGCTACTTTGACCTGCCAACCCTGCCTGCGGGTGTCGTCGGTCGCGGTGTCGCGCGCGAACTCGGCCAGCGCCTGCTTGGTGCTCTTCGACTGGAAGTAATTCCACTGGTTAGATGCCTCGGTCTTCTTGATCGCGGCGTTGTTCTTGTAGAGGCCGGCGTTGGCCTGCGTGGCCCCGCCCATGTACGAGAAGATCGCGCCGACGGTGGCGATCACGGCGGTGCACACCGCGATCTTGCTCGTCATGCTCATGCCGCCGGAATGCGCTGCTGCTGCGTCGTCATGGCCACCGCCATGGCCGCCTGATGCAGCGTGTTCCAGTTCGTGGTCGTGCGGGCCGTGCACGTGAAAGCCGTGTCCTGACATGGGATCCTTGCTGAAATATGGTTTTTAGGGCGCGCGAGAGTATGCACGGTCGCGCGCCGGTATCCCGCTGCGCCGTCAGGTTCCGGTCCGCTACCCATTGCCAGCATGAAGCGACAACAACAAACTTGCCCATGACCGCAGAAACTCCCCCGATGCCCACGCCCACGACCGCCCCACACCGCCCCGGCCTTGCCGACGTCGTCGCGGGCGTCTCCATCGCGGGCCTGCTGCTGCCCGAGGCGGTCGCTTATTCGGGCATAGCGGGGCTGCCACCGCAGGCCGGCGTGATCGCGCTGTTCGCGGGGCTGCTGGTGTACGGCCTCTTCGGCAGCAGCCGCTTCGCGATCGTCTCGGCCACCTCGTCTTCCGCCGCGGTGCTGTTCGCGGCCACGATGTCGGTGACGGGTGTCGATGCGGTCACGCGGCTTGCGTTGGGCGCGGGCATCGTGCTGCTGGCCGGGGTGTTCTTCGTGATTGCGGGCATCGCCCGACTCGGCGCTGTGTCTAGCCTGATCGCCAAGCCGGTGCTGCGCGGCTTCGCACTCGGGCTGGCGCTCACCATCGTGGTCAAGCAGTTGCCCAAGGTGCTCGCGGTGCAGCCGGCGCACAGCGATTTCTTCCGCCTTGCCGCGGGGCTGGTGGCCGAATGGCGGCATTGGAATCTTGCGGGCGCGGCCATGGCGCTTGTCGCGCTGGTGCTGCTGCGCGGCCTGGCACGATGGCGCGCGGTGCCGGCGGCCCTGCTGGTGATCGTGGCCGGTATCGTGCTCGACGTGAGCGGCCTGTGCCATGCCTGGGGCGTGGCGGCGGTGGGGCCGATCTCGCTCGACTTCTCGCACCCGGGTGTGCCGCAGCTCGACCGGGAACAGTGGCAGAGCCTCGGCGGGCTGGCCTTCGCGATGGCGCTGATCCTCTATGCCGAGTCTTACGGGTCTATCCGCACCTTCGCGATGCGCCATGGCGACAACGTGTCGGCCAACCGCGACCTGCTGGCGCTCGGCGGTGCGAACCTGCTGTCGGCGCTGTTCCAGGGCATGCCGGTGGGCGCGGGCTATTCGGCCACGTCGGCCAACGAATCGGCCGGCGCGAAGACTCGCGCGGCCGGCATCGTGGCAGGGCTGGTGGTGCTGGTGGCGGTGCTCACGCTGCTGCCGTGGATCGCTCACACGCCCGAGCCACTGCTGGCGGCCATCGTCATCCACGCGGTGAGCCACACGTTGAGCCCGGCGGCGCTGCGGCCGTATTTCCAGTGGCGGCGCGACCGGCTGGTGGCGCTGGTGGCGATTGCCGCGGTGCTGCTGCTGGGCGTGCTCAACGGGCTGCTGGCTGCGATCGGCGTGAGCCTGCTGTTGCTGCTGCGCGGCTTCTCGCGCACCACCGTGAGCTGGCTCGGCCGGCTTGGGCAGAGCCACGACTTTGTAGACACCGCGCGCCACCCCGAAGCCGTGGTGCCGCCGGGCGTGCTGATCGCGCGGCCCGATGTGCCGCTGTTCTTCGGCAATGCGGATGCAGTGTTCGCATCGATCCGCGCACGTATCGACGCGACGCCGGGCCTGCGGCGCATGGTGCTGAGCCTGGAAGAATCGGCCGACCTCGACGCGACGAGCATCGAGGCGCTGTGCGACTTCGCCGCATACGTGCGGGTGCGCGGCCTGCGCCTGTCGCTGGCGCGCGTGAAGGACGACGTGCGCGATCTGCTCGCGAAGGTGAATTCGCCCGACCTGCATGCCGAGGTGTACGCGCCCTGGAGCGTCGACGATGCGGTGCAACCAGAAAACAGGACACCACGGTCTTCTTGATCACCTGCCGTCGGAGGCAGCGTGTTCAACCGTGTGGATTTCAGCTCTTGGGGGGTGGCTTGGGCTCGCGGCTTTCCCGCAGAGTTTTAAGCCGTGGTTTCGCCTGACCTGGTGGAATCCGACCTTCTGCCTCCAGTCGCTTGAGGCGCCGTTCATCTGCCCGATTGAGAGCATCTTTGAGCAGTGCCATCTTGCGATCGTTGCAGGGTTCGCAGTCGTAGTAGCTTCCGGGATCAGTCGTGGGCCCAAGCGCCTCGTCCAACTCCGCGGTACTGATTCTCCCCGTGGGCTCAATGCCGATAGCGAGGATTTTTCCGTTCTTGAATGTAACGAGCGCACTGCCCTCGCATCCGGTTTCTTGCGCCTGCGGCACGAGATACGACCTCTTTGAGACCCTCCGCATATGACGTAGCGCATAGAACACATCTTCGACGGTCAAAACAACATCCTGACAATCTAGAAAATCTTTGTTCTCCCACGCTGTTTTCCCCGACGGGTTGTCGATCTTGATCGACTTTACGAAGGCTGCCGGATAGCGCTTGTCTGCCGCGTGAACTGACAGGGCCATAGCTACGGTAGCCAGCGTTACCGCAAGAACGATGACTTTTCTCATGGCGTCGGGACCACCAGATTCCAATTCGCACCTTGTGCCTCGGTCGTATTTTTTCTGCTGGCTTCTGGATGTCGAAATATCTCGCTCGGTGCGATCTGCATGGAGTCCTCGAGCGCCTTGACAAGCCACGAGAGTGCTTGGTTCTGGGCGGTGGTCGGCGTGTCGTATACACCGTACCGTCCTCTCAATTCATCCGTGGAGAGTTTGTTGTTTCGTGGTACCTGGAACCCTGCTGGTAGTCTGGCCCTGCCCACCATCTCGATACCAATGCCCTCCATGTTGCCTGGATACCGGTCGCTAGGTGCCCTGCGCATCTCGATGCGATGCATCGGATCCACCGCGTTCACGCCCGCAGGGTAGTCTCGCGGAGAGCACTCCCGGTGATCAGGCACCTCGCCTTCAGTGGCCCGACATGGTTCGTGCGCTGGTAGATCGCGGCGGTCTGGTAAATAGTTCCATCGGTGTCGACAAGAAAGTGCGCGCCATTGGCCTTTGGGCGTTTGTAGCTGTTCAGCGAGGATGCTGAAGTGTCCGCATCGGTCTGGTGCACAACGATGCCTGTGATCGTGCTCGTACGTCTACCGCGTTCGATCGCAGGGCTGCGCGCATTGCGGACTTTCGCGTGAATGATCATTCCATCCGTGTCAATTTGAATTGCCATACGGCCTCCCGGAAATTAATTTCTCGTTGTTGATGTGGGTACCCCGGAACATGCAAGTCATCGACCTGCAGGCTTGCTTCGATGCACCCGCCCAGGATGATATCGACCCGAACATTGATTTGTTGCGGCCCGAGTTGCCGCTTTTCTGCGTCACCGCAGACGCAGTATTTGCGTCAATCAGCGCAACGCCGCCTGCCGCCTGAATTCGCTCGGGCTGCCGCCCGTGTGCTCGCGGAACACTCGGCTGAAGTGCGAGAGGTTGCCGAAGCCCGAAGCCAGCGCGATGTCGGTAATCGACCTTGCCGCGTTTGCTGGGTCGAGCAGTTCGCGGATGCTCGCGGCCAGTCGCCGGTGCTGGATGTAGCCATTCAGCGTTTCGTCGTCGTCCGCGAAGGCGCTGTGCAGCAGGCGCTTGCTGCTGCGCAGGGCCAGCGCCATGCGCATCCTGGTCGACAACGCGGTGGCCGATGAATTCGTCGCGAAGTTCGCGGCCCGCGCGCAGGCACTGCCGCTCGGCGATCCGCGCGAAGCTGGTGTGCGGCGGCAAGGCCCAGAACACGCTGATGCCCGCCACCGTGCTCGACCATGTGACGCCCGCAATGGAGATCTACCACGAGGAATCCTTCGCGCCGGTGAAGGCGGTGGTGCGCGCGAGCGGCGTGGAAGAAGCCGTGGCCATTGCCAACGACAACGAGTTCGGCCTTTCATCGGCCGTGTTCGGCAGCGACGTGGCGCGTGCGTGGAACGTGGCGCAGCGCATCGAGTCCGGCATCTGCCACGTCAACGGCCCCACGGTGCACGACGAGGCGCAGATGCCCTTCGGCGGTGTCAAGGCATCGGGCTACGGGCGCTTCGGCGGCCGGGCCGGCGTGGAGGCCTTCACGGAACTGCGCTGGATCACGGTGCAGACGACGCCGCGGCACTACCCGTTCTGAAAGAACGCTTCAGCCCGCCAGGAAGTCCGGCTGGCGAAACTTCTTTTCAAGAAATTGCCCGTTGGCCACCAGCGCGGCCGCGTCGCTCGAAGCGACGTTGGCGACGATCTCGCGCAGCTTTGCATCGAGCAGGCCCAGTTGCTCGCCGAGCAACTGGCGCGCGGTCTTGCCGTCCTTCACCGCATGCGTGATGCGAAAGGCCGGCGGCAGCGCGACGTAGTTGGCGAGCGTTTCAGGCAGGTAGCGCAGCACGGTCTCGCGCACGGTGAACAGGTCGTCGCCATGCGAGCCCGTACCGACGAGGCGCGGCAGCACCTCGCCCACCGAGCCGCGCACGTTGTCGAGGCTCTTGCGCATGTCTTCGGTGAGGTGCGGCTGCGCCTGCGCGACCACGCGGTCGAGGCGCTCCAGCGTCTGCTCGACGCTGAGGCTGTCTTCGATGCGGCGTTCGAGTTCGGGTGCCCTGCGGCCCAGCAGCCAGCCGGCTACGTACAGGCCGGCGGTGATCAGCAGCCACCCGGTGTCGATGACGCCGGCAAACAGCAGTGCCGGCCCCAGCAGCGCCAGCGCGCAGCCGAGGATGTTGCCGTTGCCGTAGAGAAACAGCAGCGCGCGCAGTTTGAGCGAGCGCTCCGGCATCACTGGTAGCCCCGGATTTCCTTGAACACCTGCCCCAGCTGCAGCTTGCGGCCGTCGAACTCGCGGCCGCCAGAGAGCTGCGCGATCTCCTGCATCTCGCTCACGTTGGCCTCGCCGAAGAGGATGGGGAAGATGCGCGCGGGCAGGCCGCCCGCGGCATAGCGCTCGCGGAACTCGCGCGGCTTCAGGCCCGCGTTGTTCTCGCCGTCGGTCAGCAGCACGATGCTCACGAAGCGGTCAGGCTCGCGCTGCTGTTCCTTGCGCGCCACTTCTTCAGCGGCGGCGAGTGCCGAATAGATGGCCGTGCCGCCGTTGGCCGTCATCGCGTCGGCCTGCTCGCGCAGCGTGGCGCGGGCCGCATCGATCCGGTCGGCATCGAAGCGCACCCACACCGGCTCCTGCACCTCGGTTGAGAAGGTGATGAGCACCACGCGCTCGCGGCTCTGGAAGGCGCTGTAGCGAGCGCTTGCGGTGGTGGCTTCGTCAGCACCCGACAGCAACTTGAGCGCCTCGCGCATCGAGGCCAGTCGCTTGCCCGCCATCGAGCCGCTGAGGTCGAGCACGAAGATCGAGGTGGCGGGCTTGCGCCATTTCGACTGGTAGATGCCGAGCACCGCGTCGATCACCTCCAGCCGGTTGGGAAAGCCCAGCTCGGCCACGGCGGCGGTAGGCAAGGCGCCGGCGGCGGCAACCTCGGGGTTGGCGGGGCGCAGAAAGGCAGTCGAGAGTGCATCGCGCTGGAACGGCGCGGCCTTCAGCGTGGCGACGAGCTGGGTGTAGGCCTCGCGCTTGTCGGCGTTGAGCAGCATCAGCGGGTAGTCGGCCGAGATCATGCCGTCGCGCGGGTAGATCAGCGTGAGCTGGTCGGCGGCGGTCAGCTTCTCATTGGCGCGCAGGATCACGGCTTCGTAGTTGACCATCGCGTCGATGGCCGACGGGTCCTTGATGTAGGCATCGGCCAGCCAGCCCGAGCTGCCGGCGGTGAGCTTCTGGCCGGAGAGAAAGGCCTTCAGCGTTTTCTCGTCCACGTCCTGGGCGGCCAGGTCTTCGGTCTTGCCCGCGAGCGCGGAGGCCACGGCGAACAGCGCGCTCATGCCGGTGTTGGAGCTGGTGGCATTGGTCATGCCGTAGCGCAGCTGGCCTGCGCCCGCGGCCTTCGCAATTTCGGCCCAGCCTGGCGGTTTCTTGTTCCACCCGAGCTGCGCGGCCTTGGCGCTCTTCACGCCGAGCGCGATGCGCGAATAGAAGAGCTTGTCGCGCGCCAGCGGCTTGGTCTGCAGCGCGAGTGCGGGGTATGCGCCGTTGGGCGGCAGGATCGCGTCGAAGCGCTCGCCGGCGTTGATGCGCTCGACGATGTCGAGCGTGCCGGCGTACGAGAGCTTCACGTCCACGCCGGCCGCCTTCGCGGCGGCAACGATGGGGGCTTCGAGGTCCTTGAGTTCGGAGCCCGCGAGGATGGTGAAGGTCGCGGTGGCTTGCGCGGCCGGCGCGGCGTTCATCGCCTGTGGCGGCTCTTCCTTGCCACAGGCCGCGAGGCCCAGCACCACAGCCGTCAGAGTCAGCAGCCGGGTCAGCAGGCTCACAGCGCGACCTCGCCGCGCGGCGACTGCAGCGCCTCTGTCGTTTCCTGGCGGCGCACGCGGTCGAGATAGGTGCGGCTCTTGGCGACTTCATTCGTCAGCGTGTCCACCGTGGTCTGCATGGAGTCGAGCGCCTTGCTCTTGAAGTCGGCGATCGTGTCCATGGTCTGGTAGATGTTGGCGAAGGCCTGCTGCAGCTTGGCGATCTCGATGGTGCTGGAGGCCGCCTGCTGGTGGATGGCACTGCTCTGGTCGCGCAGCATCTCGCTGGTGCTGGCAATGAGGTTGCCGGTGGTGGCGTTGAGCGCGCTGATCTGGTCGAGCACCAGCTTCTGGTTGGACAACGCCTGCGCCACGATCACCGCGGTGCGCAGCGCGGCCACGGTGGTGGTGGTGGCGCGGTCCACGCCCTTCATCAGCTCCAGGTTGTTCTTGCGGATCATGTCCAGCGCGAGGTAGCCCTGGATGTTCACCGCGAGCTGCGTGAGCAGGTCGGTGACCTTCTGGCGCGAATAGAACAGCATTTCCTCGCGGATCACGCGGGCCTTCTCGGGGTCGGTGGTTTCCAGCGCGCGGGCCTTGGCGTCGAGCTGGCCGTCGAGGGCCTTGCCGATGTGCACGTATTTCTCGAGCCGCTCCATCAGCGTCCAGAGGTTGACCTTTTCCTGTTCGATGGCGGTGTTGTCGCGCAGCAGCTCGTCCTTGCCGCGCTTGAGCGATTCGATGATGGCGTTCAGATGCGTCTGCGACGACTGGTAGCGCTCGAAGTAAGCGAGCAGCTTGTTGCCCAGCGGAATGATGCCGAGCAGCTTGCGCGCCGAGAACAGGTCGCCCTGCTTCGAGGGGTCGAGGTCTTCCACCTGGTGGCGCAAGTCGATCAGCGACTGCCCGATCTGCGCGCCCTTGTCGAACAGCCCGTTGCGCAGCGAACCCACGGGCCGGTCGAGCATGCGGTTGGAGACCGATGCAGAGGCCTCGATGTCCTTGTTGCCCATCGAGTGGACGCGCTCCACGGCCTCTTTGAACTGCGGATGCTGGCTGTCGTGTGCGGTGATGTCGTCGATGAAGCGCGCCACCTGCGCGTCGAGCTCGGCTACGTCCTCGGGCTTCAGGCGCACCTTGCCGCTGGCCGACTCGACCGGCACCAGGGCAACGGGCGCGGGCGGTTCGAGCGTGAAGGCCTGCGGCGGCTGCAGGTCGATGGGCGCGGGGGCCGTTGCGGTGGTGGTGGTTGCGGTGACAGGCGCGTTCATGAATGCGTTCCTTGGTTCAGTCGTTCGGTCGTTCACTTGAAGCGGGCTTCGATGCCCGTGGTCATTCGCTCGAGCCACTCGAAGCTCGGCGGGTCGATCACGTCGACCAGCACGTCGGGCACCTTCACGCCGCGCGCGGCCCAGGTTTCGGGGCCCTTGGCGTCGCCGCCGGTGCGGTAGCCGTATTCGTGCGCGAGCTCGCGCAGGGCCGGGTCGTTTTCCAGCGCCGCGCCGAGCCGCGCGCCGCCGGGCGTGTAGGGCACCAGCACGTGCTTCGAATAGACGGTGGGCTTGGGGTAGAGCAGCACCATGTCGCTCTTGAGGCGGTCGGGGTTCTTCAGCCAGAACTCGATCATTTGCGACTCGTAGGCCACCAGCAGCGGCGCCTTGCCCATGCCGAGCGCGAGATAGTCTTCGAACGGCCCGGCCGACGATTGCTCCTGGAAGCCCTGGCGCAGGAAGAGCGGTGCAACCACGGGCATGACGCGATCCACGTCTTCCTGGCTCTGCACGATCTGCTGGCTGTTGGCGAGGTAGCTCGCGAGCGCAAGGTACATCGCCGCCGAGTTGGAGGTGCGCACATCGGTCGAGTTGATGAGCAGCGACTTGCTGGTGGAAAACGCGCTGCTGGCCTTGAGCTCCTTCCAGCGCGTGCCCTTCTCGATCATGGCCATCAGGCCCGGCAGGTCGACCACGTAGTAGAAGTCGCCCTGCTTCTGCGCGATGCCGTTGGCCACGAGAATTTCCGCAATCGGCCGCCAGCTGGCCAGCACGATGGGCGTGTAGAACGGGTTGAAGACGTTAGGCGCCTTGGCCAGCGTCTTGAGCTGCGCCGCAGCGGGCGCGCCCGAGGGAAAGCCGAAGTCGAACTTGGTGGCGTCGTAGCGGCTGGCAATGGCACGCGAACCTGCCTTCTCGACGGTGACAGTGATGCCCTGCGCGGCCAGCGCCTTCTGCACGCGCGGGTCGGCAAAGAAGGTTTCTTTTTCGGAGCCGATCAGGCCGCGCAGCGTGACCTGTTTCTGCTGCTCGATGCGCGCGGCGGCGGCGGTGGCCGATTCATCGTGCAGGCGGGTGTTCGAGTACCAGACGCCGGACCCGACCGCGGCCAGCAGGACGACGGCCAGCGCTGGTGCGATCAGCTTGCGGATTTCCAAATCTCATGCTCCTCTCCCCCTGTGAACGGGGGTAGAGAAACATGCTAACTACCGAATATGACGGTTTGTGACAGTCAGATGTCGGTGGCTATTTCCTGGGTAATGCGCAGGAATTTCTCGATGTCGGCGACGGAATTGCAATGCAGCGGCGACACCCGAACGGTGCCCGCGAGCCCGAAGGATTCGAGCATTCGCTTCGAGTAGATGCTGGTCGCCACACGCTCGTAGACGGTCACGCCGCGCTTGCCGTACTCGACCACCGCCTGCGTGCAGTCGATACGGTCGAAGCCGATGCCCAGGATCAGGTCGCGCTTCGTCAGGTCTTCGTGGTCGAGGAAGACGTTGACGCCCTTCATCTCCCGCATGCCGGTGGTGTTCGCGTTGCCGTCGAGCAGCAGTGCCAGCAGCGCGCGCTCGTGCAGTTCGATGTGCGTGATGCCGGCGATGAACAGTGCGCGCCGGTCGGTGGCGTCGCTGAAGTGGCCGCCCAGCCAGCAAACGTAGTCAACGATTTCCGTGAGCACCGCGAACTGCCACGGCGCCGCGCTGCCCAGGTCCCAGTAGTCGGGCTTCTTGCCCGCCAGCTTGTGGTGCGGCAGCACGGCCGCGCGCTCGGACACCCACGACAGCCCCGAGCCCCGGCAGCCGAAGAACTTGTAGGGCGCGAGGTTGATGCCGTCCACCGGCGTCTTCTGCAGGTCGATGAGGCCGTGCGGCGCATGCTGCACGGCGTCCACCAGGATGTACAGGTCGGGCTTGATCTCGCGCGCGCGGCGCACGATTTCGGCCATGTCTAGCTTGGCGCCGGAGATGTTCGACGCGTAGATCACGTTGAGCAGGCAGGTGTCTTTGTCGACCAGCCGCACGATCTCTTCCACGTCGACGCCACCGGTGACGGGGTTGCTCTGCGCCACGCGCAGCTCGCGGCCGAGGCGCTGGGCGTAGAGGCTCATCGCGTCGAAGGCCGACGGGTGTTCGAGCACGGTGGTGACCATGTTCGTGCCCGGCACGTTCTCCGCGATGGCGCGCACCATGTCGAACATGGCGCCCGAGGCGCTGAACGAGGCGTACACGCTGCCGCCCGTGGCGTTGAGGATGGTGCGCAGGTCGGTGCTGCCCTTGGCCTGGATGTTCTGCAGCTCGACGGCCGTGGCATGGATGCGCTCGGCGTTGTCGGGAATGGCATCGACCTGCGCGAAGCGCTCGACCGCGGCCTTGAGGCGGAACGAGCCGCCGGCGTTGTCGAAGTACAGGCGCTCGCGGCCGTGGTGGTCATGATCGACCTGCAGGAAGCGTGCTTTCACCTCGCGCATCAGCGCATCGGAAAAGGCCTGGCCGCGGTCGAGAGCAGGAAGCTGGAGAGTCATCGCTCAGACGCCCTTGTTGTTCGGGTTCTTGTAGATCTCGCGCACCGCATCCGTCATCGGGAAGTTGAGGTTCGCGTTCTTCGGCGGGATCGGCGACATGAACCACTTGGTGTAGAGCTGCTCGATGGCGCCCGACTTCATCAGGCCCGTGACGGTCTCGTCGACGAGTGCCTTGAACTGCGGGTCGTCCTTGCGCAGCATGATCCCGTAGGGCTCCTGGCGCAGCGATTCCTTCAGGATCTTGTAGTCGCCCGGGTTGGTCGCGCTGGCGATCATGCCGGCGAGCTGCACGTCGTCGAGCACATAGGCGTCGGCGCGGCCGGTGGACAGCAGCAGGAAGCCGTCGGAGGTGTCCTTGCCGGCGATCTCGTTCACTTCGATGGTGCCGCTCTTGCGCGCGCCGCGCAGCAGCTGGATCGAGGTGCTGCCCGAGACGGTGGCCACGTTCTTGCCGTTGAGGTCGCCCAGTGCATTGATGCCCGAAGCCTTCTTCACCGCGGCAGTGATGTTGGTAACGAAGTGGCTGGGCGCGAAGTCGACCTGCTGCTGGCGCTGCGTGGTGTTTGTGGTGGTGGCGCAGTCGAGGTCGACGGTGCCGTTCTGCAGCAGCGGAATGCGGTTGGTCGAGTTGAGCATGGTGTAGCGCACCTCGATCTTGGCCAGGCCCAGCTTGGCCTTCACGGCGTCGACGATCTTCAGGCAGATGTCGTTGGTGAAGCCGATGGGCGCGCTGTCGGCGCTGAGCTTGTACGAGAACGGGATCTGGCTGTCGCGCGCGCCGATCTGGATCGTGCCGCTCTCCTTGATCTTCTGCAGCGTGCCGCCGTCCTGGGCACTGGCGGCGCCGCAGGTGAAGGCAAAGACAAGTCCGAGCGCGAGGGGCAGTTTCTTGAAGTCCATGGAGAGTTCCTTGAAGAGTCGATGACGTTGGTCGAACGCGGTGGTTTTGGCGAATCTTCTGCCTCGCAATGAATTTCTAAAAGCGATTTTTTGTGATCGAATCGCATGAATAAAAGCGTTCTTTCAGTCAGCCTTCACAGGAGCAACGCACCGTGATGACCTTCAAGCAACTCGAAGCCCTGTACTGGATCGCCCGGCTCGGCGGCTTCGCGCAGGCGGCCAACCAGCTCAACACCTCCCAGTCGGCCATCTCCAAGCGGGTGCACGAGCTGGAGCAGCTGTTCGACACCGAGCTGTTCGACCGCAGCCAGCGCGCCGCGCGGCTCACCGAGAAGGGCGAAGAGATGTTCGTGCTCGCCCGGAAGCTGCTGGAGCAGCGCGACGCCGCCGTCGAGCAGTTCGGCAAGCCCGGCGTGGTGGAGCGCCGCATCCGCCTGGGCGTGACCGAGCTCACCGCGATGACGTGGCTGCCGCGGCTGGTGGGCCTCATCCAGCAGCACTATCCCAAGGTGATCCTCGAGCCCGATGTGGACGACAGCCTGCAGCTGCGCGACAAGCTGCTGGCCGACGAGCTTGACCTGGTCATCGTGCCCGACACCTTTGCCGACTCGCGCCTGCCGCACAAGGTCATCGGCCAGGTGAAGAGCGCGTGGATGTGCAAGCCCGGCGTGGTGCCGGCCGGCGGCACCGTGCGACTGCACGAACTGGCGCGCCATCGCATGCTGGTGCAGGGCAACAACTCGGGCACGGGCCGCGCCTACGACGCGTGGATGAAAGAGCAAGGCGTGCAGCCCGCCAACGTGATCGTGGTGAGCAACCTGGTAGCGCTGACCGGGCTCACCGTGTCGGGGCTGGGCGTGAGCTACCTGCCGCGCGAGTGCCTGCAGCCGCTGGTGGCGGCGGGGATGCTTACGGTGATCGACGTGACGCCAGCCTTGCCCGTGGTGCGCTACGTGGCGATGCACAAGGGCGAGCACCGCAGCGCGCTCACCTCGTCCATCGTGATGCTGGCGCAGGAATGCTGCGACTTCACGCGGATGTTCCAGGCGCAGGCGGAGGGAGAAGAAGAGGAAACGGAAACGACGCGCGGCTGAATGCGAGCTTCTGTCCTAGCTGTTGTCGTCGACGGGGGACAGGTCCGGGTGCAATTGCCGCAGCGCCAGCGACAACCGGAGCACTCGCTCCCGCGCACCCGGCTCACCCCGGGCCAGTGCGCCCAATGCTGCTTCATAGTCGTCAGTGAGCTGCTGCCACAGCTCGAAATCGGCGCCAAGGCCTTCAGCGTCCTTGTCCATCTTTGCTCCAAGTCGGAATTCGACGGCCGGTGAGTGCGTCAGTTTGACCGATTTTTGCCGGGAGCGTTAGAACTTTAGGGGTCGTGGGGTCATATTCAACTGGATACGACGCAGTGCCGGTACTGCGGCCCCTGACTTTGAGGACCACCGATTCGGGGTTGTCCTTATGAAAATATCTTTCAAACAATCCAATAATTGACGTCAATATAGGCGGCGTAGCGCGATATTTTCGTCAAATCAAGGAAATTAAGAAAAAGTCTTTCATTTTAGGCGCCTGCTTACCGCTCACCGTCGCAAGACGACCATCAGAAAGTGCCCATGACCATCACCGTGACACGCCAGGATGCTCGCTACAACACCCTGAAAAAGGGTTTCAACCTGCGATGGCCTGCAACGGAGTCGGACGCCGCTTCTCGCATCGAACTGGCGGAGAACGCCGGCGATGCGGCCGCCGCCCTGCAGCGCATCGTCGATGCGGGCCTTCGGCCCACGTTGCGCAGTGGTGGGCATTGTTATGAAGACTTCGTCTCCAACAACCCCAACGGCGCGATCCTCGACCTGAGCCTGCTCAACCAGGCGAGCCCCGCCAGCGGCGACGGGCGCTACCGTGTCGGCCCCGGCACGCAGAACTGGAACGAATACCTCGACCTGTACAAGCGCAGCAACGTCACGCTGCCCGGCGGCTCCTGCTATTCGGTCGGCGCGGGCGGGCACATCTGCGGCGGCGGCTACGGCCTGCTGTCGCGCCTGCAGGGGCTGACGGTCGATTGGCTTTCCGCTGTGGACATCCTCACGGTGGACTCTCGCGGCAAGGTAGTGCCGCGCACCGTGGATGCGCGCCGCGAGCCCGATCTGTTCCGCGCCTGTCGCGGCGCGGGCGGCGGCAACTTCGGCGCGATCACCAGCTACGTGTTCGACACCCTGCCGCCCGCGCCGCGCGAGGTTGCGCTGGCGGTGGTCGCCTTCGACTGGGCCACCATGACGCCCGAGCGCTTTGCCACCCTGCTCTCCACCTACGGCGAATACTGGGCGACCCGCGGCAAGTCGCCGGACACCTGGGGCATGTTCTCGCTGCTCAAGCTCACGCATCGCTCGTCGGGCCAGATCGTGATGCTGACGCAGTTCTGCAACCCCGACGGCACCTGCAACGACCTGACGGTGCTCGACGAATTCCTCGATCGCTTTCGCGCCTGCGCGCCGGTGCCCGCCAAGGGCCGGCCGCCGGGCGTGGGCCCGGCCCCGCAACGCGACGCGGGGCAGTTGCTGTGCTCCAAGCCGCACACGGTGACACGCTACGACTGGCTCACGGCCACCCAGTACCTCAACGGCTCGGGCGACAACCAGCGCGGCAAATACAAGTCGGCCTACATGAAGCAGAACTTCAGCGCTCGCGAGGCGCAGCGCATCTACACGCACCTGACGCGCGTGATACCGGGTGTCGATCTCAGCCAGTCGCTGGTGCAGGTGGATTCGTACGGCGGCGCCGTCAACAAGCCCGAGCGCATCAACGACACGGCGGTGCCGCAGCGCGCTTCGATCATGAAGCTGCAGTACCAGACCTACTGGCGCGATGCGAAGGACGATGCCGGTCATCTGCGCTGGATCAACGATTTCTTCCGCGACGTGTACGGCACGCCCGACGTACCCGAGCGCTACGCCGGCACCCCTTACCCCGGCGAGCGCTACGAGGGCTGCTACATCAACTACCCGGACAGCGACATGCTGGCCTACCCTTTCTGGTCGCAGCTCTACTACGGCGACCAGGGGCTCTATGACTTCCTGCGGAAGGTGAAGCGTCGGTATGACCCGAACAACATCTTTCACCATGCAATGTCTGTACGGCCTTGAGATGAGCCCTCGCTCTTGTTTGGGGCGCAATCACGCCGACGGGGTACCTTGCTCCGCGAATGTCCCCCGGCCTGCGGCCTCCTCCTTTATTTCGCTGCGCAAGGCACCCCATCGACGTGATCGTTCAGAGCACTGGTTGATCGGCCAGCACAACGGCTGCGCCCATGTGCGAATGGCATCGGGTGCTCCCCGCAGCGAAATAAAGGAGGAGGCCGAAGGCCGGGGGACATTCGCGGAGGGGAGTACCCGGTGTCATTCGCACACACCCTGAACAGCAACCACTGAGCCAAATCACAAGAGGAATCTCATGACACATCGCCCCCAACGCCGCACAGTCATGCAATGGATCGGCGGCACCTCCGCCCTTGGTGCCCTGACGCCATGGCTGCCTGCCAACGCGCAAACCCCAGACGCCGCAGCCACCAGTCGCAGCACACTCACACCGCGTTTCGCCTATGTCGGCACCTACACCAGCGACGCACCGGGCGGCACAGCCGGCGGACCAGCATCGAAGGGCATCTATGTGCTCGCCATCAACGACGGTGCCTGGACGCAAGTGCAAGCGGTCCCAAGCGCGAACCCCTCGTTTCTCGCCGTGCACCCCAGCCAGCGATTCCTGTACGTGATCAACGAAATCGACACCTACCAAGGCCTGCCCACCGGAACGGCCGAAGCCTATGCCATCGATGAGCGCAGTGGCCGCCTGACGCTGATCAACCGCCAGCCGCTGTCGCTGTCAGGCGTGATCCCGGCGCACTTGGCAGTGTCGCCCGACGGGCGCGCCCTGGTCGTGGCGCTGTATGGCGGCGGCGCCTACAACGTGCTGCCGATCGGTGCGGACGGCAAGCTCGGCAAGGTATCGAGCATTGAGAAGGAAACCGGCTCCGGCCCCGACACCGAACGGCAGGAGTCGCCACACCCGCACATGGTGCAGTTCGACGCCTCGGGCCAGCGCGTGCTCGCCACCGACCTCGGCAGCGACCGCATCAACGTCTTCACGCTCACCGACGGCAAGCTGGCACTGGTCGGCCGCACTGCCACGCAGCCCGGCAGCGGCCCGCGCCACCTGGCGCTGCATCCGTCGCAACGCTTCCTGTACCTGGTGAACGAACTCGACGCCACAGTCGCCTGCTTCGGCTACGACGCGGCCAGCGGCCTGATAGACGGACAACGCCAGCGGATCTCGACAGTGCCGCAAGACTTCACCGGCCAGAAAAACTCGGCGGCGCTGGTGATGCATCCCTCGGGGCAGTTTCTCTACGCGAGCAACCGCCGGCTGAAGTCGGAACACCCGCTGGCCGACAGCATTGCAGCATTCCGCGTCGATGCAACCAGCGGCACGCTGACACCGCTGCAGCACTGGAGCGAAGGCCTGCGCTTCCCGCGCGCGCTCGCGATGGCGCCCAGTGGCAGTCACCTCTACGCGCTCAGCCAGAAAGGCGACGCTATCCTGCGCCTGCGCATCGACCCCGCGAGCGGCAAGCTGGACCAGCCGGTGCAGGTGGCACAAGTGCCGACGCCGGCCTGCCTGGTGTTCGCCTGATCAGCTCCCGCGCGTGAGCATCCGCCCCGCGCGCGCCAGCACCCGTGCTTCGGCCTCGCCACCGCGGTAGGCCAGCACACCATTCACGAACACGCGCTCCACACCCAGGCTCACGCCGTGCGGCTGGTCGTAGGTCGCGGTGTCGGCGATGGTCTCGGGGTCGAACACCACCACGTCGGCCATCGCGCCGGTGCGCAGCAGTCCGCGGTCGGCGATGCGCAGGTTGCGCGCGGTCATGCCGGTCATCTTGTGCACCGCCTGCTCCAGCGTGAACAGCCTGCGCTGGCGCCAGTAGCGCGCAAACACGCGAGGGAAAGCCCCCCACAGGCGCGGATGCGGATGCCGGTCGTGCGGCAGGCCGTCGCTGCCTATCATGGTGAGCGGATGCGCGATGACGCGCTCTACGTCTTCCTCCTGCATCTGGAAGTAGCAGGCGCCCCCCGGCTTCAGGCGCAGGCAGGCCTCCTGCTCGGTGACGCCCCACTCGCGCGCGATGTCGGAGACCAGGCGCCCCGTCATCTCCGGATGCGGGTCGGACCAAGTGAGCAGCACGTCGATCACGCCATCGACAAGGTCCTCGCGCAGCACGGTCGAGCCGGCCACGTAGGGGTACACGTCCATCGCGATCTTCTGGCGTTGCGCCAGCGACTCGATGAGCGGCAGTGTCTCCTTCGTGCGGCCCCAGTTGGCGGGGCCGGCGCACTTGTGGTGCGAGATGACGAGCGGCACGCCGGCATTGAAAGCCGAGTCGCCGGCCTCGTGCAGCGCCTCGATGATCTGCTGCATCTCGCTGCGCAGGTGCGTGGCATAGACGCCGCCATGACGTGCCACGACGCGCGCCAGCGCCGTCACTTCTTCGGCGGGCGCAGCAAAGGCCTCTTCGTAGAACAGGCCCGACGACATGCCGTGCGCACCGTCGGCCATGCAGCTGTCGAGCAGCGCTTCCATGCGCGCCATCTCATCGGCGCTGGCGGGGCGGTCCAGCGCTTCCATGGTGGCGAAGCGCAGTGTGGTGTGGCCGACCAGCGCTGCCACGTTGAGCGCGGGCTGCGTCGCATCGACCGCCGCGCGGTACTCGGCCATGGTCGCGTGCTTGAACGAATCGGCGCCCAGCAGCGTGAGCGGCGGCAGCGACTGCGGCGTGCGGTAGGGCGCGAGCGAGATGCCGCAGTTTCCCGTCACTACCGTGGTGATGCCCTGCGACACCTTGGGCAAGCACAGCGGGTCGCGCAGCACGATGGCGTCGTCGTGCGTGTGCGCGTCGATGAAGCCAGGGGCGATGACCTTGGCGCGGCAGTCGACGATCTCGACGTCGGCCAGCGCGAGGCCATCGGGCAGCCGCTCGCGCAGGCCTTCGCCGAGCGCGACGATGCGGTCGTCCTGCAGCAGTACGTCGCCGGGCCACGAAGGGCCGCCCGAGCCGTCGACCACCAGGCCCGATTCGAGAAGGATGGCTTTGCTTCCCTTCGCACTCACGATGCGGCTCCCTTGTTGCTGTTGATGCCGCCGCCGTCCCAGCTTTGCAGCGGGTGCGTGGTGGCATCGATGCCGTGGCGCTGGAAGGCCTCGCGTGCACGCTGAAGGCGCTGCACGGCGGGCTCGCCGCGGCGCTGGGCCACGAGCACGGTAAGGATCTCGATGGCAGTGAGGTGCGTCAGGTAGGCGTCGATGCCCACGTGCATCACCGCATCGTCGGGCACCGACAGGCCGAGCAGAAAGTCGGCCTTGGCCGCGAGCGCCGTGCCAGGCCGCGTCAGTGCAACCACCTTGGCGCCCTGCCCGCGCGCGATGTCCACCGCGTCGAGCAGCGAGGGCATGCCGCCCACGTGCGAGATGGCGATGACCACGCCGCCCGGCCGCTGCGCCGCGCCGGCCACCTGCTGCAGGTGGTAGTCGGCCCAGGCATTGGCCGACAGGCCGAGCCTGAAGAGCCGCGCCTGAAGGTCGTTGGCCATGAACCATGATGTGGCGCCCGCGCCGTACAGGTCGACGTGCGGCGCGGCCGCAATCGCCGCCACGGCGCCGTCCAGCACCTGCATGTCGAGCTGGCCGCGCACGCCCGAGACCGATGCCGCAGCGCTGCGCGCGATCTTGCCGACCACTTCGTCGGCCGCGTCCTCGATGTTCACGCGGCGGTGCAGCGGCGAGCCGCCGAGCGCCAGTTCCTGCGCGAGCGCGAGCTTGAATTCGCGCAGCCCGGCAAAGCCGAGGTCGCGGCAGGTGCGCATGATGGTGGGCACCGAACTGCGCGAGCGCTCGGCCAGCTGTTCGAAGCTCTCTTCGAGCACGCGGTCGGGGTCTTCGAGGATCAGGTCGAGAATCGCGCGCCGCGTCGCCGGGGCGTCGCTGCGGATCTGCGCGATTTTCTGAAGCAGGGAGGGTGTCATCGCAGCGTGCTCAGAAGTGCATGGCGACGGCGTCGCTCACGCGGTAGTCGTTCTCGACCACGGGCATCCAGTGCCATTTGTCGAAGGTGGTGCAGGGGTGCGAAATGCCGAGGCCGACGCGGTCGCCGACCTTGGGCGCTTCGGCTTCCTCGCTCGCGTCCCAGCGCAGGTAGGCGTGCTGGTCGTTGAGCGCGGTGATCTTCCAGCCCGCGGGCACGGCCTGCGGTTGCAACACGCCGCGCGCCGCGCGCGCGATGGGCACGGGCAGCGAGAGATCGAAGGAAATGTCGCGCTTGCCGACCGCAAGAATCGCCAGGCCCGGCTCGGGGCGCGATTGCACCGTGGCCCAGACTTCCATCGCCGGCACCAGGCTCTCGCCACAACCGCAGCCCAGGCGCTCATCGACCGCGCTCACCATGCGCTTGTAGAAGCCATGGTCGTGCGTGACGTAGCAGCCCGAGCGCAGCAGGCCGCGCACCGGCGCGCCGAGCGCGGGCTTGAGCCGCCCGGCCACGAGATCGAAGATGGCCGAGCCACCGGCCGAGACCAGCACCTCGTCGGTCTCGAAAAGCTTGTTGGTGTCGCAGTGGCGCGCCACGGCTTCCACGCGGTCCATCAGCGTATTCGCATAGGCCGCATCGGGCTCGCTCTGGCCGGTGGCGCCCTGCCCTTCGTAGCACTCGATGCCCACGAGCTTGACCGCATCGCTCGCGCGCAGCCGTGTGGCCAGCTCCACGGCTTGCTCGTGCGTACGGCAGCCGGTGCGCGCGCCGTCGACTCCGATCTCGATCATCACCTCGAAAGGCACGCTCGCGGGGTGGCGCTTCGCCCAGTCCTCTATCAGCGCGAGCTGCGCCAGCGAATCGACCAGGAACACGATGCGCAGGTCGACATGCTCGCTCAGCAGCATCTGGATTCCCGCGAGGTCTTCGTCGCTCACCACCTGGTTGGCGATGACCGTACGGCGCGCGCCGGCCGCCACTCCCACGGCCAGCTGCGTGACGGTGGCGAAGGTCAGGCCCCAGGCGCCGGCGTCGAGCTGGCGCTGGAAGAGCTGCGGCGACATGGTGGTCTTGCCATGCGGCGCGAGGTCGATGCCCCATTCGCGCACGCGCGACTGCATCCAGGCGAGGTTGTGTTCGAGCGCCTCGCGCTTGAGCACGGCCAGCGGCAGCGGCAGGTCACCGGCGAGCACGTTCCATCCGGCGGCGCCGATCTCGCTGCGGCGGCGCGGCGCCTGGGTGCGCGGGTAGCCCTTGAAGTTGCTGCCCAGCAGCGGGTCGTTGAAATCGTTGGCGGCGACGGCTTTGTCGGTCATGGTCATGCGGCAATGTTGGAGAGCAGTTCTTTGCGGATGCAGGCGCTGTAGTGTCCTGCCGAAATTTCTTCGAGCGGCGGCACAGTCTGCGCGCAGGCCTCGATGGCATGCGCGCAGCGCGTGCGAAACACGCAGCCCGAGGGTGGCGATATGGGGCTGGGAATGTCGCCCTTCAGCGCAATGCGCTCGGTCGCCACCTCGGGGTCGGGCTTCGGGCTCGCGGCCAGCAGCGCCTGTGTGTAGGGATGCGAGGGCCGCGCGAACAGCTCTTCGGTGGTGGCAACTTCCATCACCTTGCCCAGGTACAGCACCACCACGCGGTCGCACAGGTACTCGACCACGTCGAGGTCGTGCGAGATGAAGAGCATCGTCAAGCCCAGCCGCTCACGCAGGTCGGCCAGCAGGTTGATGACCTGCGACTGAATGGACACGTCGAGCGCCGACAGCGGCTCGTCGGCCACGATGAATTCGGGCTCCACGGCCAGCGCGCGCGCCACGCCGATGCGCTGGCGCTGCCCGCCCGAGAACTCGTGAGGAAAGCGGCTCGCATGCTCGGCGCGCAGGCCCACGGTCTCGAGCAGCTCGGCAATGCGCTTGTCGCGCGCCGCCGCGCCCTTGTGCAGGCCGTGCGTGGACAGCGCCTCGCCGAGGATCGCGCTGATGCGCATCTTGGGGTTCAGGCTGGCGTACGGGTCCTGGAAGATGATCTGCAGCTTGCTGCGCAGCTTGCGCATGCGCTCGCCCGACAGCGTGCCGATGTCGTCGCCGCGGTACAGCACTTGCCCGCTGGTGCGTTCGAGCAGTCGCAGCACGGTGCGGCCGATGGTGCTCTTGCCCGAGCCCGATTCGCCCACCAGGCCCAGCGTTTCACCGGGCTGGATCGCGAACGACACGTCGTCGACCGCGCGCACCGGGCGGTCGCTGCTGCCGAAGTATTTCTTGAGTCCGCGGACTTCGATGAGTGGAGAAGAAGAAACAGCGGTCATGCGACCCTCACGAGTGGTTGCGCCGGCTGCACGCGGATGCAGCGCGCCTGGCGGCCGTGGTGCGTTTCGATCAGCGGCGGCATCCCGGCGGTGCAGCCGGCCAGCGCGAGATCGCAGCGCGGCTCGAAGGCGCAGCCCGGCGGCGGTGCCAGCGGGCTCGACACCTGGCCGCGAATGGCGAACAGGCGCTTGGGCTTGGGCTGGCCGGGCAGGCGCGCCTTGCCCGGCAGGCAGGCCAGCAAGCCCTGCGTGTACGGATGCTCGGGCTGCGCGAACAGCGGCCGCACCGGTGCGCTTTCGACCACGCGGCCCGCGTAGAGCACCACAACGTCGTCCGCATGGTGCGCGACCACGCCGAGGTTGTGGGTGATGAAGAGAATGCTCATGCCCGTCTCGGCCTGCAGCCGGCGCATGAGCTCGAGGATCTGCGCCTGGATGGTCACGTCGAGCGCGGTGGTGGGCTCGTCGGCAATCAGCAGCGTCGGGTCGCAGGCCATGGCCAGCGCGATCATCACGCGCTGGCGCATGCCGCCCGAGAGCTGGTGCGGGTACTCGTGAATGCGCTGCGCGGCGGCCGGTATCTCGACCAGCTCCAGCATGCGCAGCGCATGGGCCAGCGCCGCCTTGCGGTCGAGGCCCTTGTGCAGGCGCACGCTTTCCGCAATCTGCTCGCCGATGGTGAACACCGGGTTCAGGCTGGTCATCGGCTCCTGGAAGATCATCGACAGCTGGTTGCCGCGCAGCGAGCGCATCTCGCGTTCGCCGATCTGCAGCAGGTCGAGCGTCTTGCCTTCCCGCGTCACGAACGAGGCGCTGCCGCTGACCTGCGCGTTCGCGGTCTTGGGCAGCAGGCGCATCAGCGTGAGGCTGGTGACCGACTTGCCCGAACCCGATTCGCCGACCAGCGCGGTCGTCTTGCCGGGCTGGATGGAAAAGCTCACGTCGGCCACCGAACGCACGAGGCCGTCTTCGGTGGGGAAGCTGGTGCTCAGGTTGCTGACCGTGAGACGTGGTGTTTGATTGGCGTTCGTCATCACGATGTCTTCTTGAGCTTCGGGTCGAGCAGGTCGCGCACACCGTCGCCCAGCAGTTGCAGCGACAGCGCCGTGAAGATGATCGCGAGCCCCGGGAACAGCACCACCCAGAAGGCCTGGTGCGCGTACTGCTGGCTGCCCGCGACCATGGTGCCCCAGGTCGGGATCTCGGGCGGCACGCCGACGCCGAGGAACGAAAGGCCCGCCTCCGCCAGGATCGCGTACGCGAAGATGAACGACACCTGCACGAGGATCGGCGACATCAGGTTCGGCAAGATGTGCCGCCACAGGATGCGCGAGGTGCGCACGCCCAGCGCGCGCACGGCCTCGACGAACAGCAGTTCGCGCACCACCAGCGTCGAGGCCCGCACCACCCGCGCCACGCGCGGCGTGTAGACCAGCACCAGCGCGAGCACGGTGTTCATCAACGACGGCCCGAGGATGGCCACCAGCGCGATGGCCAGCAGGATGTCGGGGAAGGACATCATCGCGTCGACCACGCGCATCAGCGGCGCGTCGAGCCGGCGGAAGAAGCCGGCCATCAGGCCCAGCACCGTGCCGGCAATGACCGCGCCCAGCGCCGTAAGAGCAGCGATGGCCAGCGAGTAGCGCGCGCCGTGCACGATGCGCGAATACAGGTCGCGGCCCAGTTCATCGGTGCCGAGCAGATGCTCGGCGCTCGGCGCCTTTAGGCGCTCCAGCACGGCCGTGTCGTTGGGGTCGATGGAGGCGAACAGCGGCGCGCCGATCGCGAGCACCGCAATCACCAGCAGCACCAGGGCGGAAACCATCACGATGCGGCGATGCATCAGCTGTCGGAGCATTCGGGGCATACGCATCGCTCAGACCTTCACGCGCGGATCGACCACCGCGTACAGCAGGTCGATCGAGAAATTGATGAGCACATAGATCGCGGCGATCACGAGCAGCGCACCTTGAATGACGGGGTAGTCGCGCCGCAGCACGGCACTGACCACGAGGTTGCCCACGCCGGGCAGGCCGAACACGGTCTCGGTGATGACGGCGCCGCCGATCATCAGCGCGACCGTGAGGCCGATCACCGTGACGATGGGCACCAGCGCGTTGCGCAGCGCGTGCTTGAGCACCACCGTGCTTTCGCTCAGGCCCTTGGAACGCGCGGTGCGCACATAGTCTTCGCCGAGCACGTCGAGCATCGAGGCGCGCGTGAAGCGGATGATGAGCGCGGAGTTCAGCAGGCCCAGCACCGTGGCGGGCAGCACCAGCGAATGCAGCCGCTCGGCCAGCGCCGCATCGGGCGCGCCATAGCCCGACACCGGGAACCAACCGAAGGACACGGCAAAGATCTGGATCAGCACGATGCCGAGCCAGAAGCTCGGAATGCTCGCGCCCAGCATCGCGATGCCGGTGAACAGCTGGTCGACCGCGCGCCCGCGGAACACGGCGGAGACGATGCCGCACGGCACGCCGATCAGCGCCGCGATGGCCACCGCCATCAGCGCAAGCAGCGTGGTGGGTTCGGAGCGCTCCCACAGCGCCTGCGTCACGGGGCGCTGCAGGAAGATCGAAGTGCCCAGGTTGCCCTGCAGCACCTCGCGCAGCCAGTAGCCGAACTGCACGGGCAGCGGCTTGTCGAGGCCGTACTCCTTCTGCACGCGGGCGATGTCGGCCGCGGTGGCCTGGTCGCCCAGCAGCACCGAAACCGGATCGCCCGAGGCCGCACGCGTGAGCACGAAGACGAGCACCGCCACGATGGCGAGCACGACGAGCATGCCCGCGGCGCGGGAGGCGATGTAGCGGAACATCGATTTCTTCATCACGCAGAAAACTCGATGGCGGCGGCGCTGCCCACTGCAACGTACTGGCCGGTGAACTTGATGTCGCCACCCTGCACGCGGAAGACGCTGACGTTGTCGCCCTGCTTGTTGTGGCACACGTAGAGGAACCTGCCGCTCGGGTCGAGCGTGCAGCTGCGCGGGTAGTTGCCGCGCGACCATTCCTCGCGCACCAGCGTGGGCGCGCCGGTGCGTGCGTCGATCTTGAAGAGCGAGATCGAGTCGTGCAGGCGGTTGAGCGACACGAAGTGCTGGCCGTCCGGCAGCATGCGGATGCCCGATGCGTAGCTGGTGCCCTTGAAGCCCTTGGGCAGCGCCGAGGTTTCGCTCACCAGCGTGAGCACGCCGGTGGCGCTGTCGTAGCGCATGAAGGCGATGGTCGATGCCTCTTCGTTCACCAGGTAGAGCCACTTGCCGTTCGGGTGGAACACGAAGTGGCGTGCGCCCGAGCTTTCCGACACGGCCACCGTGCTCGGCTGGCTCAGCACGCCGGTGATGCGGTCGAAGCGGTAGGAGATGACTCGGTCCAGCCCGAGGTCGGCCACCAGCACGAAGTTGCCCTTCGGGTCGGCGTGCACCATGTGCGCGTGCGGGCCGTCGTGGTCGCTGGTGGCAAAGCCTTCGTGCGA
Organism: Variovorax sp. YR634; assembly: GCF_900106655.1. Lineage (NCBI taxonomy): Bacteria > Pseudomonadati > Pseudomonadota > Betaproteobacteria > Burkholderiales > Comamonadaceae > Variovorax > Variovorax sp. YR634. Next base: position 305,784 of record NZ_FNOL01000001.1, on the reverse strand, counting down.
GCGCGCGGCTGCCGGCACCACGTCGGCGCCGGGCTTGCAGGGCGTGGATGCGCCGCAGGCCTCGACGTCCTTGTAGACGACTGCGGGGGTGCCGGCATCGGGCGTGCCGTCGGCGCGCAGCGCGATCACGCTGACGTCGCCGCTGGCGTAGTTGGCCGTGAACAGGAAGCGGCCATCGGGGTGCACGCTGATGTAGGCCGGGTCCTTGCCGCCGCAGGCCGTCTCGGAGACGAACGACAGCGCGCCATCAGCACCGATGCGGAAGGCCGAGACCGAACCGGCCTCGAACTCGTTGGCCGCATAGAGCATCGGCAGCTTCGGGTGGCGCGCGAGCGACGCGGGGTTGCGCAGCTTCGCGCCCTCGCCCGCACTGGTCACGGCCGGCGGCGCGCCGGGGATGGGCTTGAGCGCACCGGTGGCGCTGTCGAGCACGAACTGGTGCACACCCAGTCCGCGCCCGCCGCGCCACGGCTTGCCGCCGTCGCTGTAGGTGCCGACGTAGGCGTAGACCGGGCCGGAGGTTGCGGCTTGAACGGTGGAGGCCGTGAGGCCGAGGGCTCCGAGGCCGGAGGCCAGTGCGCTGGCTTGCAGAAGTTGGCGACGCGATGGCATGGCTGGTATCCCTGCCTTACTTGATCTTCGCGTTCCAGAAGAACGGCCAGGTCGCGGGCGTGTAGTTGTCCAGCGCCGGGCTCTTCGCCGAGAGGCCGTTGAACTTGCCGACGTTGATGTACGGCACTTCGTCATAGACGACCTGCTGCACCTTGCCCCACAGCGCGCCGCGCTTGGCCGGGTCGCTCTCGACATTGAAGGCCTGCAGCGCCGACTTCTTCGCGGGCGTGTCCCACCAGCCGGGCGCGCCGTCGCCGAGTTGCGGCGGCGAGAGCATCGGCTCGGGGAACTGGCCCGAATGCGTGACGTAGATGTCCCACAGCTTGGCGTCGTTGCGGCGCTGCACCAGCGTGGCCCAGTCGACCACGTTGAGATCAACCTTGAAGCCGGCGCGCTTGAGCTGCTCGGCCATCAGCAGCGCCATGTTGTAGTGGAAGTCGTACTGGCGGCTGGTGAGCACGCGGATCGGCTCGCCCTTGTAGCCGGCCTTGGCCGCAGCCTCCTTGGCCTTGGCGGCGTTGCGCTGGTTGTACTGGTCGGTGCCGGCCGTCGAATAGAACGGCGAGCCCTTGGGGAAGTGGTTGCCCTCGGCCACGAAGAAGCGCGTGTCGCCGAAGCCGGCCGCGAGCATTTCGCCTTCGCCCAGCGCGGTCTGGATCGCCTGGCGCACCGGCTGGCTGGCGGCCACGCCTTCCTTGGTGTTGAGCACGAGGTACGGGAAGCCGAACGAGGGCGTCATGATCGGCACCGTCTTGCCGCCGGACTTCTCCAGGCGCGGCAGTGCTTCCACCGGCAGCAGGTCGGCAAAGTCGTACTGGCCGGCCAGCGCGCCTTCGACGCGCGTGCTGGCGTTGGGCACGGGCACGAAGCGCAGCTCCTCGATGGCCGCTTCGCGCTTGCCGCCGTAGCCGCTCGCGGGCTCCTTGCGCGCCGTGTACTTGTCGAAGCGCGTGAGCAGCACGAACTGGTCGGGGCGGCGTTCCTTGAACTTGTAGGGGCCGGTGCCGACGAAATCCTTCAGCGGCGAGGCGATGGAGTCCTTGGCCATGATGGCGGCCATGCCGCTGGGCAGCGCGAGTTGCGAGAGCAGCGGTGCATAGGGCTCCTTCAGCACCACCTCGACCGCCAGCGGGCCCTTGGCCTTGAGGCTGTCGATTTCCTTGCCCACGGCCTTGCCACGCGGCGACTGTTCCATCCAGCGCTGCAGGCTGGCCACCACGTCGTCAGCAGTGAGTTCGCGGCCGTTGTGCAGCATGACGCCCTTGCGCAAGGTGATGGCGTAGGTCTTGCCGTCGGCCGAGATCTTCGGCATGCCTTCGGCCAGCATCGGCACCACGTTCCACTTGGCGTCGAAGGTGTAGAGCGTCTCGTACACGTGCTGCATGATGGTTCCGACCAGGTCGGCAGTCGAGGCCATCGGGTCGAGCGTCTGCGGCTCGGCCACCATCGCCAGCGTGGCGAAGTTGCGCGGGCCCTGGGCCTGGGCGCTCTGGTAGGGCAGCGCGGCGCACAGCATCGCGAGCAGGGAAGCGCCCAGCAGGCTGCGCTTCGACAGCATAGGCAGGCGCTGGACAAGACCGACGTGGGGCATGGGGAACTCCTTCATGGGGCGGGCGAGTTTGTGAAAGAAAATTTCTCTTCGGCCCGGACTTTGAAGCAGTATTCATGCCAAATCATCCGTGTTAACCCTCGATAAAGGGTTTTTCTGAAATAGATTTTCAGATTGGATGGATACTCGCCAATCCCCCTTCCATCGTTCACTTCAACCCCAGGAGTCCTCCCATGCCTCTCGAATACCTCGGCGCCCCGCCCCTTGCCTCCGACCGCCAGGTTCGCCCCTTCTCCCCGGCCGTGCGAGCCGGCGACTTCGTCTATGTGTCGGGCCAGGTGCCCGCCAACAAGGACGGAGAGATCGTGGTGGGCGGCATCGAGGCGCAGACGCGCCAGGTGATGGAAAACCTCAAGACCGTGCTCGCGCTGGCCGGCGCCACGCTCGACGACGTGTGCAAGAGCACCGTCTGGCTGCAGGACGCGCGCGACTTTGGTGCCTTCAACCGCATCTACATGAGCTACTTCGGTGAAAACAAGCCGGCGCGCTCGACGACCGAGGCGCGGCTGATGGTCGACGCCAAGGTAGAGATCGACGTGGTCGCCTACAAGCCCAAGGCCTGATCAGGCCTGCAGTTCGGTCTTGCGCTGGATGATGCGCGAGACCAATCCATATTCGACGGCCTCCGTGGCCGAGAGCCAGCGGTCACGCTCGATGTCGGCCAGCACCACGTCGATGGGCTTGCCGGTCTCGCGCGCGATCTCGTGCGCGATGCGCTGGCGGGCCTTGATGATTTCCTGCGCCTGGATGGCGATGTCGGTCGCCTGCCCGCCCGCGCCGCCGCTGGGCTGGTGGATCAGGAAGCGCGTGTTCGGCAGGCACACGCGGCGCTCGCGCGGCGCCGCCAGGAACAGGTGCGTGGCCGCACTGCCGACCCAGCCGGTGCCGATCATGTTCACCGGCGCGCTGATGAAACGCACGATGTCGTGGATGGCATCGCCCGACTCCAGATGCCCGCCCGGCGAGCTCACGAGGATGTCGATGGGCTTGTCGGGGCTGTCGGCGTCAAGTGCGATGAGCCGGCGCGTCACATCGGCCGCCACTGAGTCGCTGATGGTGCCGAAGATCAGCAGCGTGCGCGACTTGAACGCCTTCTCCTCCAGGTAGGAGTTGCGCGGCTCGGCGGTGGCGGCGGGCTTGGTGTCGTCATCGGATTCCATTGAAAACATGGGCTGCATGGAGAAAGCTCCTGTGGTTGAACTGTCTTGACGAACAAGCCCACAGTTTCGTGACATTGCGCGCTATGGCAAGCTGCGGCGATGCTCGATGAACGCTATCTCTCGCAATTCCCGGCGCTGCGAAGCCGGCTGGTTCGCGCGGCGGCGCGAATGCTGGGTGGCCCGGCGGATGCCGAAGACGTGGTGCAGGAAAGCTACCTGCGCGCGCTCGAGGCTGGCGGCATGCCCGAGCCCGACTCGGTGCAGGCCTGGCTGACGACGGTGATGCAGAACCTTGCCATCGACAAGTTGCGGCGGGAGAACTGGATGCAGCGGTGGCTGCGGGATGTCGAAGGGCTTGCGCCCGAGGCACCTTCGGCGGAAGTGGATGCGGCGCAGGCCGAATCCATCGAGCGGGCGCTGCGTCTGATCGCCGCGAGGCTGTCGCCAGCGGACGGCGCCGCGGTGCTGCTGCGCGAAGTATTCGAAGCCAGCTTCAAGGAGATTGCCCAGGCCAGCGGCAAGACCGAGGCGGCTTGCCGGCAGCAGTTGCATCGGGCGCTGCTGCGTCTTCGGCAGGACAAGGACGGAACAGAAAGCGCCTCGGAAGCGGCCTTCCATGTGTATCGGCAGGCGCTGAGCGACTGCGATGCACGAACGCTGTTTGCGATGCTGCGGCAGCCACCGACGCGTGCTGTCGCAGTGTCGGCAACGGCTGCCCCAAGACCTGATGCTCCGCGCGTGGTCTGCCAGGTGATGCAGATCGGCGGCCGGCTCGGCCTTGTGCTCACGCTGGGTGGAAAGGTGTTGTGCGTGCTGCCGCTGGATGTGCGGCAACAGGAAGAAATGACCGAACTGCTGGCTGTCTAGCCCGCCAGCCGCCCCGCCACCAACTGCAACACCCGATCGCACCGCTTCGCCAGATCCTGGTCATGCGTGACCATCACGAAGGCAGTGCCATGCCGGTGCGCAAGTTCGAGCATCAGTTCGAACACCGTGTCCGCTGTGCTGCGGTCGAGGTTGCCAGTAGGCTCGTCTGCCAGCACGCAGGCCGGTTTCGTGACCAGTGCGCGCGCGATCGCAACCCGCTGGCGCTCGCCGCCCGACAGCTCGGCCGGCCGGTGATGCAGGCGCTGGCCCAGCCCCACGCTTTCGAGGATCTTCGTGGCCGACTGCGCGGCCGCATGGGGCTCCACGCGCCGGATCTTCAGCGGCATGGCCACGTTGTCTAGCGCGCTGAACTCGGGCAGCAGGTGATGGAACTGGTAGACGAAGCCCAGGTGCTGGTTGCGCAGCCGCCCCTGCTCCGCCGCATCCGCGTGCGCGATGTCCTTGCCCAGCAGTTCGACCTTGCCGGCCGTGGGCTCGTCGAGCCCGCCCATCAAATGCAGCAGCGTGCTCTTGCCGGAGCCCGAGGCGCCGACGATTGCCAACGTTTCGCCGGCATGCACGTCGAGGTCCACGCCGTGCAGCACGGTCAGGTCGAGCCGGCCTTCGTGGAAGCGCTTGGTCAGGCCTCGGGCCTTCAATACGACTTCACTCATAGCGCAGAGCCTCGGCCGGGTTCACGCGGCTGGCGCGCCAGCTCGGGTACAGCGTGGCCAGGAAGGCCAGCACGAGGGAGATGATTGCAATGGGCATGATGTCGCTGCGCTGCGGATCGCTCGGCATCTTGCTGATCAGGTAGATGTCTTTGGGCAGGAAGCTCGCGTGGAACAGCTGCTCCAGGAAGGGCACGATCACGTCGATGTTGTAGGCAATGCCAAGCCCCAGCAGCAGCCCGGCCACGGTGCCGATCACGCCTACCATCGCGCCCTGCACCACGAAGATACCCATGATGCTGCGCGGCGAGCTGCCCAGCGTGCGCAGGATGGCGATGTCGGCGCGCTTGTCGGTCACGGTCATCACCAGCGTGGAGACGAGATTGAAGGCCGCCACCGCCACGATCAGCGTGAGGATGATGAACATCATGCGTTTCTCGACCTGCACGGCCGCGAACCATGTCTTGTTCTGGCGCGTCCAGTCGCGGATGAGGAACTCGCCCGGCAGGGTCACGGCCAGTTGGTCGGCCACGTCGCGTGCCTCGTTGAGGTTCTTGAGCTTCAGGCGGATGCCGGTCGGCCCTTCGAGGCGGAACACCTTGGCCGCGTCCTGCTCGTGGACCATGGCCAGCGCCGAGTCGTATTCGTAGTGGCCCGAGTCGAAGGTGCCGACCACGGTGAACTGCTTGAGCCGCGGCACCACGCCCGCCGGCGTGACCTGCCCGCCCGGCGCCACCAGCGTGACCTGGTCGCCCGGCTGCACGAAGAGCGAGCGCGCCAGCTCGGCGCCGAGCACGATGCCGAATTCGCCCGGCACCAGCTTGTCGAAGGTGCCCTTCGAGGCGATACCGTTGATGTCGGTGACCTCGGGTTCGAGCTTGGGATCGATGCCGCGCACGATCGTGCCCTTCATGTCCTCGCCGCGCGCAATGAGCGCCTGCGTATTGATGAAGGGCGCCGCTCCGACCACTTCGGGGTGCTTGCGCGCTGCGGCCATGATCTGGTCGAGGCTTTGCAGCGCCTGCCCGTCGCGCGAGAAGATCTCGATGTGCGACACCACGCCGAGCATGCGGTCGCGCACCTCCTTCTGGAAGCCGTTCATCACACTGAGCACAATGATCAGCGCCGCCACGCCCAGCGCGATGCCGAGCATCGAGACACCGGAGATGAAGGAGATGAAGCCGTTGCGCCGCGTCGCCCGGCCTGCGCGCGTGTAGCGCCAGCCGAGTTGCAGTTCATAAGGAAGTCGCATAGGGGCGGAATTGTGGCATTCCGGATGACCTTGGGGCTTCCCGGACAATACGGGAATGGCCGAAACCTCCCCACGTCACTTGTTGATCCCCTTTGCCGGCCGCGGTTCCCCGGCATGCCGCGCGGCGCTGCCGACGCTTCGGCTCCCCAATCTCGAAACCCTGCTCCAGCGGCTCACCCTCGCGGACACCGACACGCAGGACGAAAGCACGCGCTCGCCTCCGCATGAACGCGCGCTGGCTCAGGCGCTGGGCATCACGGCCGCCGACGGCTGCATCCCCTGGGGCGCGCTCGATGCGCGGCGGCTGGGCATCGCCACGCCCGGCGATACCGAAGGCTGGGGCGTCGTCATGCTGTGCAACTGGCAGGTCGGCATCGACGACGTGGTGCTGGGCGACCCCGCCGCCATCGAGATCGACGCCGACGAATCGACCGCCCTGCTGGAAGCCGCGCGCCCCTTCTTCGAGGAAGACGGCATCGTGCTGCACCCCTCGCCCGTGCCCGGCCGATGGCTGGCGCGCGCGCGCATCTTCGACGGGCTGGCTACCGCCTCCATCGACCGCGCCGTGGGCTATCCGATCTCGCAATGGTCGCCGCTGGCCGATGCCGCGCGGCCGCTGCGCCGGCTGCAGAACGAAATGCAGATGCTGCTGTACACGCAGCGCGTGAACGACGACCGCGCCGCGCGCGGCGTGCCACCCATCAATTCGTTCTGGCTCAGCGGCACCGGCGCGCTGAACAAGGAAGCCGCGCCTGCCGCGGCACCGACAGTGAGCGACGCCCTGCGCATCGCCGCCCTGCGCGACGACGGCATGGCCTGGGCCGGCGCCTGGCAAGAGCTGGACGCGGGCCCCCTCGCCGCGCTTCTGGCCGACTACACGCGCGGCGACGCCGTCTCGCTCACGCTGTGCGGCGACCGTGCCGCCCAGCGCTACACCGTGCAGCCACGCGGCCTGGCCGGCTGGGCCAGGAGCCTGTTCGACCGCAAGCGGGCCGCCACAGTGCTGGAGGCGCTATGAAGATCATCGCCAGGGAGATTCCCCCGCGCACCGTCTGGGCGCTGGAGCAGGCCGGCGTGCATCCGCTGCTGGCAAGGCTCTTCGCCGCCCGCGGCGTGCGCGCCAAGGAAGAACTCGACGACGGCCTCGCACGCCTGCTGCTCCCCGACACGCTGCGCGGCACGCACGAGGCCGCAGTGCTGCTGGCCGACGCCATTGCGCAGGACAAGCGCCTGTGCATCGTCGCCGACTACGACTGCGACGGCGCCACCGCCTGCGCAGTCGGCGTGCGCGGCCTGCGTCTGCTGGGCGCCAGGCACGTGAGCTACCTCGTGCCCGATCGCGTGGTCGACGGCTACGGCCTCACGCCGCCCATCGCCGAGCGCGTGGCCGACAGCGGCGCCGACATGCTGATCACCGTCGACAACGGCATCGCCAGCGTCGAAGGCGTGGCGGCCGCCAAGGTGCGCGGCCTGCAGGTGCTGGTGACCGACCACCACCTGCCCGGCCCCGAGCTGCCCACGGCCGACGTGCTGGTCAACCCGAACCAGCCCGGCTGCGAGTTCGAGAGCAAGAGCATCGCCGGTGTCGGTGTGATGTTCTACGTGCTGCTCGCACTGCGCTCCGAGTTGCGCAAGCGCGACGTGTACGACACGGCCACGCAGCCCAAGCTCGATGTGCTGCTGCCGCTTGTGGCGCTCGGCACCGTGGCCGACGTGGTGAAGCTCGACGCCAACAACCGCCGCCTTGTGGCGCAGGGCCTGCGCCGCATCCGTGCCGGCACCATGCCCGCCGGCGTGGCGGCGCTCTTCAAGGCCGCGGGCCGCAATGCCTCGGCCGCCACCACTTTCGACTTCGGCTTTGCACTCGGCCCGCGCATCAACGCCGCCGGCCGGCTGGCCGACATGACGCTGGGCATCGAATGCCTGCTGACCGACGACGCAGGCCGCGCCGAAGAACTTGCGCGCATACTCGACGGCATCAACCGCGAGCGGCGCGACATCGAGGGCGGCATGCGCGACCAGGCGCTGCTGCTGGCCGAATCGCTGTTCGCCACCGATGGCGAAGGCATCGAAGCCCCGCCGCCTGCCATCAGCGTGTTCGACGCGGGCTTTCATGAAGGCGTGGTGGGCATCGTGGCCTCGCGCATCAAGGACCGCTTTCACCGCCCCACTTTCGTCTTCGCCGCGAGCGGCGCGCCGGGCAAGGAGCAGGAGCTGAAAGGCTCGGGCCGCTCGATTCCCGGCTTCCATCTGCGCGACGCGCTCGACCTCGTGGCCAAGCGCCACCCTGGCGTGCTGCTGCGCTTCGGCGGCCATGCGATGGCAGCCGGCTGCACGGTCGCGCGCGAGCACTTCGAGACTTTCGAAAAAGGCTTCGCGCAGGTTGCCGGCGAATGGCTGGCCGAGGCCGAGCTCACGCGACAGATCGAGACCGACGGGCCGATAGCTCGCGAGTACATGCGCATCGACCTCGTCGACACGCTGCACCGCGAGGTGTGGGGCCAGGGCTTTGCGCCGCCCACCTTCAGCGAAGAGGTGGAAGTGGTGTCGCAGCGGCTGGTGGGCGAGAAGCACCTGTCGCTCAAGCTCAGGCACCAGGGTCAGCCTATCGACGCGATCTGGTTCAGCCACACCGAGCCGCTGCCGCCGAAGGTCAAGCTGGCGTTCCGGCTCGATGCCGATGAATGGCAGGGCGTGCGCAGGCTGCGCTTCCTGGTCGAAGGCGCTGAGTTCTAAGGGGCCTCGATGTTCGACGGCGTGAGCTACGGCCTGCTGGCCGGCCTGACGACCTGCGGCCTGGTGCTGCTGCTGGTGTTCGGCACGAAGATCCACGGCTGGTACGCGTTGAGCTGCGCGTGCGCGCTGGCAGCCTTCGCCGGGTTGAACAGCCTCGCGCCTTCCACGCAATTCGCGCAATGGCCCGCGGCGGCGCTGGTGCTGTGGACGGCCTGCCGGCTGCAGTTCGTGCGGCAATTGCTGCGGCTGGAAGATTTCTCGCCCCGGCTCGACCGGGTCGCGCGGGCAACGCTGGTCATCTTCGCGATCGCCACGCTCTATGCCACGCTCGAGACGCAGCGCCTGTGGACGCTGCGCATGGTGCAGGCGCTGGCGGTGGCTTCCACCGTGATCCTCGCAGCAGGCGCTGTGAAGGTGCTTCGCCGCCAGCCGTGGCCGGCGGCGCTCTTCCTGGCCGGCGCGGCACTGCTGCTCGGCGGCCTCTCGACCGCGCGGATGTCGGCCTGGATCGGGCCGGCGTGGGCGCCGCCCCAGCCGAACCTGGTGCAGGCCGCAGTGATCGCCGAACTGGTGGTCTTCGTCTTCGCGCTCGGCATGCGCCTGCGGGGCGATGGCGCTGGCGAGGCACGCGTCCAGCAGAAGGCGGGAGACTCGGGCACCGACGCTCTCACCGGCGCCGCCAGCCGCGCCGGCTTCGAGAGCCGTGCTGAAGAATGGCTGCGCGACGGCCGGCCTTTCTCGCTGATGCTGATCGACCTGAACGGCTTCAAGGCCGTGAACGAGCGGCATGGCCGCGCGGGCGGCGACGCGGTGCTGACCGCCATCGCCCAGCGCCTGCGCGAGCAGGTGCGCGCCGACGACATGGTCGCCCGGCTCGGCAGCGACGAGTTCGCGATTCTTCTGGTCGGCAGCCCGCCGCGGCAAAAGCTCGCGGAGATGGCCATCCGCATCGAGACCGCAGGCGCCAGGCCGGTGGCCTACGAAGGCCGGCTGCTCGCAGGGGGCGAGCTCAGCATGGGCATTGCCTGCCACCCCGCCGACGGCGACACGCTGGCCGGCCTGCTCGAATCGGCCGGCCGCGCGCTTCAGCATTGCAAGCGGCAGCGCATGGGGCCGGCCTATGCCTTCGCGGGGGAACATGCAGGCGGCGCGGCGGTACGTGAATGATTTCTTCGTAAGCGTTGTCGCGCGGAGCGAAATCTTCTTGCTGCAGAGGGGCCGAGCTTTCACGCAGGCCCTTTATCCTCTGCGGCGAACTCACAGGAGGATGTTTTTTCCATGCGCCGCTTTGAACTCATCGAGGGAACCGCCAGCAAATTCTGGGAAATCGAGCAGGCAGACACCGAGCTCAACATTCGCTGGGGCCGCATCGGCACCGCGGGCCAGAGCCAGACCAAGTCTTTCGACGACGCCACCAAGGCTGCCACCGCGCTGACCAAGCTGGTGGCCGAGAAGACCGGCAAGGGTTACTCCGAAGTGGGCGTGGCCGCCAGCGCGGCCATCGGCAAGACCGAGGCGAAGCCGAAGGTGGAGAAGGCAGAGCCAGCGGAAAAGCCCCCTACGCCGACGGCCGTCGCCGCCAGCACCACGGCCGCGGATGCGGCACCCACCGAAGGCATCGACAGCCAGGCCGACCGCGTGTTCGAAACCGTGCGCGCGCAGATCGAAGCCGGCACGCTGACCTCCAGCGACACGCTCTCGGCCGGCACTCTCAAGCGCCAGCACGGCGTGAGCGAGCAAGGCGCGGCGCTTGCCTTCAAGCGCCTCAAGAACGAGGGCCTGCTGTCAGGCTGGGGCACCAGTTGCACGCCAGCCAAGGACGCCCAGGCCATCGCGAAAGCACTGGGCGCCGCAGCGCCAGGCGCATCGCACGCAGTTCCCCCCGCGACCAGCGTCGAAATACCCGCAAGCGCCGACACCCCGCCCTGGCTCGCCGCCGGCACGCCCATACGGCTCTCGCCCGACATGCAGCGCGAAGCCTTCCCGTCGCGCCGCTTTCCGCCAAAGCCCTCCGACGAAGCGGTGAGCGTGGCCGCAGCCTGGCTGCCGGTGCGCCGCAAGCTCGAGCTCAACGTCAACATGACCGGCACTGACGCGACCCTACGGGCGGCCACGCAGCGCATGGTCGACCGCAGCACGCAGCCCGACCCCGCGGCCGACGCCGAGGCCGACACCGTGCTGCTGGCACTCGCGCTGGGCACTGGGGGCCGCTACAACGTGCACGAGATAGGCAACGTGCTGGTGAACTACCTCGTGAAGCAGTACGGGCTGCCAGCCACCGTCGACATGGCGCTGGCCGCGCAGCAGATCGATGTGCAGACCGCCTACGACCGCGCAACCCAGAAGCACCAGAGCAGCTTCGGCACCGCCGTCGCCCGCCAGATGGGCGACTCTTACTACGGCCCGCTGGGGCAAGGCGAACAGACGCTGCGCGCACACCTGGCGTTGGCCACCCCCGATGTCTGGCAGGACTGCCGCGACCGCATCGAAGCCGGCCTGCCCAAGGTGCACCCCAGCCGTCAGCCCGCGCTGGCAATGCTGCTGCCCGATGCGCCCGAGATCTCGAACACGCTCGTGCACACGCTCGCGGCCGACAAGACCACGCCCGAAACCATGCACTGGCTGCTGCTGACAGCCACCGACCCCGACGCCATCGCACTGGCCGCGAAGGTCCGCCTGAGTTATTCGACCGGCTTCTGGGGCAGCGGCCCCATGACGAGCACGCTGGTGCAGGAGCGCGGCCTTGACGCGGTGCCGGTGCTGGAGCGCGGCGCCGCCACCGACGATGCGGGCGATGCGCTGGCTTGCATCGGCACGCCCGAAGCCGTGCAGGCGCTGGCCCGCGTGGCGAGCAATTCGAAGGGTGCGCTGGCGCGGCTGGCGCTGGCCGTCGACCGCTGGCCGATGGCGGCCATTCCCGCGCTGTCGCGGCTGGTCGCGGCGGGAGGGAAAGACGCCAACCTCGTCACGCCCAGCCTCACGCGCCTGCTGCGCGCGCACGGCGCGTCCCTGCCGGCCTTGCGGCCCTGGCTCGATGCCGGCGCGCAGGCGGTGATCGACCGGCAACTGGCGCTGCTGGCCGGCCCCACCGAAGTGGCCGACGCGAGCGAGCTGCCCGGCGTGCTGGCAGCGCCGCCGTGGCTCGCCAAGGTGCAGAAGAAGGCGGCCGGCGCGCTCGTGCTGGAGCCGCTGGCGCTGGCGCCGGTGGAGCAGTGGGGCGAAGGCGAGCGCGAGAAGGCGCTGCGCCTGAACTCATGGCAAACCGGCCGCTACGACGCTGCGCGCAAGAACACGGAGGCGCTGCTCGACTCGCTGGGCTTCGACAAGGGCAGGATCAGCCTGGCGCCCTTCGCCAAGACCGCCGCGGCGGCCGTCGCGGCCGGCGACGCCGACGGCCTGACCGCCAGCTGGCGCGCGATGGTGGCCGAGCGCAAGAAAGACCGCTACTACTGGTTCACCTTCAATGCAAGCTTCTCGGCGCTGCTGCCGGCGGCAATCGGCGTGTCGTTCTGGAATGCGGTCGCAGGCGAAGCCGAGAGCGACAGCATCGGCATGATCCTGGCCACGCACGGCCTCGCCGTGCTGCCGGGGCTGGTGGCCATGGTGCGCTCCAAGCCCACCGACAACCTCTCGTACGCCCTGAACTACGGCGCCGCCGAACTGGCCATGCCGGCCGCGCGCGCCTTCGCCAAGCTCAAGACGCTGCGCGCCGAAGGCCGCGAATGGCTGCTGAAATATCCAGAGCACGCCGCCGCCGGCCTGATTGCGCCCGCGCTCGGCAAGGCCGGCGAAGCACGTGACTGCGCGGGTTCGGCGCTGCGCCTGCTGCAGGCCAACGGCCACGAAGCGCTGTTGCTCGACGTGGCCGGCCGCTACGGCAAGCCCGAAGTTGTTGAGGCGCTGCGCGCCGTGCTCGACGAAAGCCCGCTCGACCGCTTTCCCACCAGGCGCGCGAAGCTGCCCGAGTTCTGGCAGCCGCGCGGCTGGCGCCGACCCACGCTGAAGAACGGCAAGGCCCTGCCCGACGACGTGCTCGACAACCTCGGCCAGATGCTGACCTTTCCGACCAACGAGGAAATCTACGGCGGCATCGCCGTGGCCAAGGAGGCTTGCGACACCAACTCTCTTGCCGAATTCGCCTGGGACGCCTTTACCGCCTGGCTCGAAGCCGGTGGCCCGAGCAAGGAAGGCTGGGCGCTCACCGCGCTCGGCTTCTTCGGCAATGACGACACCGCGCGCAAGCTCACGCCCTTCATCCGCGCCTGGCCCGGCGAGGCCGCGCATGCGCGCGCAGTGACCGGGCTCGACGTGCTCTCCACCATCGGCAGCGACGTCGCGCTGATGCTGCTCAACGGCATCGCGCAAAAGGTCAAGTTCAAGGGCCTGCAGGACAAGGCGCGCGAGAAGATCGATGCCATCGCCGAAGCACGCGGCCTCAGCACCGAGGAACTCGAAGACCGGCTCGCGCCCGACCTCGGCCTCGACGAGCAGGGCACGATGCGGCTCGACTTCGGCCCACGCGCATTCAAGGTCGGCTTCGACGAAACGCTCAAGCCCTACGTGCGCGAGACCGGCGCCGACGGTGTCGACGGCGCGCGCCTGCCCGACCTGCCCAAGCCCAAGAAGACCGACGACGCCGAACTGAGCAAGGAAGCGGTCGAACGCTTCAAGCTGCTGAAGAAGGACGTGCGCACCATCGCCAGCCAGCAGCTGCTGCGCCTCGAAGTGGCAATGTGCGCGCGCCGCCGCTGGACGCCCGAGGTGTTCCGCATGTTCCTGGTCGAGCACCCGCTGGTGCGCCACATCGTGCAGCGGCTGATCTGGGGCGTGTACGCGGTGCAGGGCAGTGCCAGCTACGGCGGCACGCTGCAGGCCTGCTTCCGCGTGGCGGAAGACGGCAGCTACACCACGGCGGAAGATGATCCGTTCGAACTGCCCGAGGGCGAGAACATCCGCATCGGCGTGCCGCATGCGCTGGAGCTGCCAGCCGCCGACGCAGCGGCCTTCGGCCAGGTGTTCGCCGACTACGAACTGCTGCAGCCCTTCGCGCAGATCGGCCGCGACATCTACACGCTGACCGACGAAGAGAAGAAGAGCCTGAAGCTGGAGCGCTGGAAAGACGCCAAAGTGCCCACCGGCCGCGTGCTGGGGCTGGCCAACAAGGGCTGGCGCCGCGGTCAGGCGCAGGACGGCGGCTGCATCTGGTATTTCAGCAAGCCGCTGGGCACGGACCGCGTGATCGAGCTGAGCCTGGACCCCGGCATCATCGTCGGCATGGTGGACGAATACCCCGAGCAGACGCTCGGCCAGGTGCAGGTGGGCAAGCCCTCGGGCTGGGGCGACATGCGCGATGCCGAGGCGCTGCACCAGCTCGATCCGATTTCCGCGAGTGAATTGATCCGCGACATGGAAGGCCTCAGGGCATGAGGCTGCGCTGCTGGATGTTGGCCACAGGGCTCGCTCTGGCTGTGACCACGGCCGCAGCCCAGGGCATGGCGCCCGAGGTGCCGACGCAGGTCCGCACGGTGGCAACAGGCGGCGAATGGCTCTCGCCGAAAGGCGGCGGCGTGCTCCGCGTCGTGATTGCCGACGAGGGCTTCGAGCATGTGCACTCGCGCCTCTGGATCGAATGGCTGACCATTGGCGAGCGCGGTACGCCACGGCGAACGGCCCGAGTGCTCGTGAAGGAACTGTCGAACGGCATGGCTGTGCTCAGGCTGGACGACCGGGGCGAGGCTTTCCAGGGCAGCAGGATCCGGCTGAGGTCCACCCACACCTATTCTCAAGACAACACGGACATCACGATCGAGACCGGCAAGCCCGGTCACTACAGGATCCTCTAGCTTCACCCCCACCCATCATGGCCACTTCCAGCAAGTCCTCCCCAGACACCGGCGCATCGAACCTGCAGCGCCCGCCAGCCGAGATCCTGTACGCCGCACAACTCGCGCGGCTGCAGGCGCAGGACAAAGACCCGCGCCCGCCCGGCTGGGTGCTCGGCCTGAAGGCCGCACGCTCGTTCATCCTCGGCGACGCGGCGCTCGACATCGCACCGAAGATCGTCGCGCCCGTGGCCAGCATCGAGCGCATGCTCGTCACGCTCGCCACCGGCCGCGGGCTGATGCTGGTGGGCGAGCCGGGCACGGCGAAGTCGATGCTGTCGGAGCTGCTGGCCACGGCCATCTCTGGCATCTCGACGCTCACCATCCAGGGCGGCGCATCGATCACCGAAGACCAGATCAAGTACGGCTGGAACTACGCGCTGCTCATCAACGAAGGGCCGAGCCCGCGCGCGATGGTGCCGGCGCCGCTGTACCTCGGCATGCAGAAGGGCCAGGTGGTGCGCTTCGAAGAAATCACGCGCGCACCGCTCGAAGTGCAAGACTGCCTGCTCGGCATGCTGTCGGACCGCGTGATGGCGGTGCCCGAGCTGTCGGGCGAGCACGGCATGCTCTACGCGCGCGAGGGCTTCAACATCATCGCCACCGCCAACACGCGCGACCGCGGCGTGAACGAAATGAGCGCGGCGCTGAAGCGGCGCTTCGACTTCGAGACGGTCTTTCCCATTCTCGACTTCGACCGCGAACTGGCGCTGGTGCAGGAATCGTCGACGCGGCTGCTTGCGCAGAGCGGCATTCCGAAGACGGTGCCGGCGCCGGTGCTGGAGCTGCTGGTGTCGACCTTCCGCGACCTGCGCGGTGCGCCCGCGAAGGGCGACAACGGCAATGCGGGCAGCGATGCGGCCATGGACCGGCTCACCGCCGTGATGTCCACCGCCGAAGCCGTGAACGTGGCGCATGCGGTCGGCGTACGCGCCTGGTTCCTCGAACAGCGCGAAGGCTCGCCCGCAGACTTGGTCGACTGCATCGCCGGCACGGTGGTGAAGGACAACGCGGACGACCGCGCAAAGCTGCGGCGCTACTTCGAGCAGAAGGCCGCCAAGCGCAACGGCGCCCACTGGCGCGCGTACTACGAAGCACGCCACCGCCTGCCCTGAACACGCGCCGATGCAGCAACCCCACATCGTCGGTGTGCGCCACCACAGCCCGGCCTGTGCGCGGCTGGTGGCCGAGCGCATCCGCACGCTGCGCCCGGCGTACGTGCTGATCGAAGGCCCAGCCGACTTCAACGAACGGCTCGACGAGCTGTACCTGCCGCACCAGTTGCCGGTGGCGATCTACAGCTATCTCTCGGGCGACCAGACGCACCGCGGTTCGTGGTCGCCCTTTGCCGAGCATTCGCCCGAGTGGCAGGCGCTGCAGGTGGCGCGCGAGGTCGGCGCCGCCGTGCGCTTCATCGACCTGCCGGCCTGGCACGACGCCTTCTCGCGCATGGAGAACCGCTACGCCGACGTGGCCGACCACGAACACGAGGAGCGCGCCGAAGCCTACGAGCGCGCGCTGACCGAAAAGCTCTCGGTGCAGGGCCGCGATGCGCTGTGGGACCACCTGTTCGAGGACGGCTGCGATGCGGCCGAGCTGGCGCAGCGCCTCTCGACCTATTTCGACAACCTGCGCGGCGAGGACCGGGGCTCGCAAGGCAACCAGGCACGCGAGCAGATGATGGCGCGCTGGATCGCCTGGGCGATGGCGCAGCCGAGCCAAGCGGGCCGGGCGCAGGCGCTGGTGGTGTGCGGCGGCTATCATGCGCCCGCGCTGGCGCGGTTGTGGCAAGGCCTGCCGGCTGAACTGCCCGTCACGCCACAACCTTCGCTCGAATCCTCAGACGATGAAGAAGCACCGGGGACGCCCGACCCCGAGGCCACGCTGCGCTTCGGCTCCTACCTCGTGCCCTACACCTTCAAGCGCCTCGACGCCTTCGCGGGCTATGCCTCGGGCATGCCCTCCCCCGCCTACTACCAGTGGGTCTGGGACCACGGCCCCGAGGGCGCCGCACACCGCGCGCTGCAACACGTGATGCAGCGCCTGCGCGAGAAGAAACTGCCCGCCTCCACCGCCAACCTGATGGCTGTGCACCTGCGCGCGCAAGGGCTCGCGCGGTTGCGTGGGCACGAGAAGCCGCTGCGCTCCGACTGGCTCGACGCACTGGCCGGCGCGCTCGTGAAAGACGCGCTCGACGCGCCCCTGCCCTGGACCTATCGCGGCGCGATCCGCCCCGGCACCGATCCCGTGTTGGTGCAGGCCATGGACGTGCTGGCCGGCGACACCGTCGGCCGCCTCGCGCCCGGCACGCCGCAGCCGCCGCTGGTGGCCGCCGTACAGGCCGAGCTGGCGGCGCATGGCATCGTGCTGCGCGGCCAGCTCAAGCTCGACCTGCTGCTCGATGCCGACCGCGCGAAGAGCCGCGTGCTGCACCGGCTGTCGATCCTGCGGCTGCCCGGCGTACGCCGCACGCAAGGGCCGAAGCTCGCGATGTCGGGCGAACGCACCGAACTCTGGTCGCTGAGCGAGCCGCTGGAGCAGCAGGCCGCGCTGATCGAGGCCGGCGCCTGGGGCGCGAGCCTGCACGACGCGGCGCGCGCCCGGCTCGAAGTCGATCTGCGCCAGGCCCACGGCCGCATCGGCCCGCTGGCCGACGGACTCAACCAGGCCGCGTGGGCGGGGCTGTCGGCACTCAGCGATGCGCTGCTGCGCGAGTTGCGCGGCGCGATTACCAGCGAGCCGCGCTTCGAGGCACTGGGCCCTGCCCTGTCGGTGCTGCACACGCTGCTGCGCCACGGCCAGATGCTCGGCATGGCCGATGCGCCGGTGCTGCGCGTGGTGATCGAATCGGGCTTCGACCGTGCGCTGTGGCTGCTGGAGCCGCCCGCCGCCATCACGCCGGCAGACATGCAGGCGCATCTCGAAGGCCACCTCGCGCTGCGACGGATCGTGGCCGACGTGCTGGCCCATGCGCAGGACAACGCGCACGATGCGCACGCACCATCGCTGCTCGACGTGGAGCCGGCCCGCGCGCTCGCCGTGTGGCAGCGCAAGGCCGCCGACACCAGCGCCGCGCCCGTGAGCCGCGGTGCGGCGCTCGGCGCAACGCTGAGCCTGGCTGGCCGGATTGCCGATGCCCGAACGCACAGCGATCACGGTGTGAGCGAAGCCATGCAGCTGCTGCACTCGCTGCCCGCGCCGGTGCTCGGCGACGCGCTCACCGGGCTGCTGGCGCTGGCACGCGAAACGTTGTCGTCCGAGCCCGCTTTCGTCGCCGGCATGGACCGCACCGTGCAGGCGCTGGACAACGCGGACTTCGTGCGCGCCATGCCCAGCCTGCGCGCCGCCTTCGCCTGGCTGCCGCCGCAGGAGCGCGGGCTCCTGGCCGACCAGGTGCTGGCGCTGCACGACGCCACGCACCTGTCGCGCCGCGCGCTCACGGCCCACCGCGCCGGCGAGGCTGCGCCCGAGCAGCTGGCCGAAGCACGCCGCGTGGAAGACGCCGTGCTCGCGCGCCTCGCAGCCTGGGGCGTGACGCTGGAAAACGCGCAAGGAAGGCCTCACCCATGAGCCTCGACATTCCCGATCCGCTGCAGCGCTGGCGCCTGTTGCTGGGCGACCCCGCCGAATCGGCCTGCGGCAGCCTGAGCGCCGAGGCGCAGGCCGCCGATGCCGCGCTCGACTGGCTCTACGGCCGCGACGGCGACCGTGCGACCCGCGGCGAACGCAGCGCGGGCCTGGGGCCGTCAGCGCTCAGCACGCCGGACTGGATCAACGCCATCCACACGCTCTTTCCGAAGGAAGTGATCGAGCGGCTGGAGCAGGACGCAGTCGAGCGCTACGGCATCGACGAGGTGGTGACGAATCTCGAAGTGCTGGAGCGCATCGAGCCTTCGGAATCGCTGCTGCGCGCGGTTCTGCACACCAAGCACCTGATGAACCCGCAGGTGCTGGCGGCCGCGCGCAAGCTGGTGGCCGAGGTGGTGCGGCGCATCATGGAAAAGCTCGCCACCGAAGTGCGCCAGGCCTTCAGCGGCAGCCGCGACCGGCGCCGCCGCTCGCGCATGAAGGTGGCGCGCAACTTCGACTTCAAGCAGACGCTGGCGGCCAACCTGCACCGCTACGACCCGCAGCGCCGCAAGCTCTACGTGGAGCGGCCGGTGTTCATCAGCCGCACCAAGCGGCATGCGGAGCCATGGGACATCATTTTGCTGATCGACCAGAGCGGCTCGATGGTCGACTCGGTGATCCACAGCGCGGTGATGGCCGCCTGCCTGTGGCAGCTGCCCGGCATGCGCACGCGGCTCGTGGCCTTCGACACCGCGGTGGTCGACCTGACTGCCGACGTGTCGGACCCGGTAGAGCTGCTGATGAAGGTGCAGCTGGGCGGCGGCACCGACATCGCCAAGGCTGTGGCCTATGCGCAATCGCTCGTCGCCAATCCGCGCAAGAGCATCGTGGTGCTGGTGAGCGACTTCTACGAAGGCGGCAGCGAGCATGAACTGGTGCGCCGCGTGAAGGCGCTGGTCGAGTCCGGCGCGAAGGTGCTGGGGCTGGCCGCGCTCGATTCGAAGGCCGAGCCCAACTACGACCGCGAGATGGCCGCCCGGCTGGTGCGCGAAGGCGCGCAGATCGGCGCGATGACGCCTGGCCAGCTCGCGGGCTGGCTGGCCGAGAAGGTGCAGGGATGAGTGGCTCCACGACAACATGGCGCGCCGATCTGCTGGAGCTGACGCCAGAGGCGCTGACAGCGCTGGCCAATGCGGGCTTCGTCAAGCGCGCGCAGAAAGACGTGGCAGCGGGCCTGCTGCCGAAGATGGAGACCGGTGCCGATGGCGTGGTGCAGGCGCAGTTCGACGACGGCGTGCGCACCAGCCTGCCGCCGGGCCGCACGCTGCGCGACGCGCAATGCAGTTGCCCGGCAAGCGGCATGTGCCGGCATCGGGTGATGCTGGTGCTGGCTTACCAGGCGCAGGCGGCGTCGGCAAAGGCCGATGCGCCGGACACGCCCGACGAGGCTTCGGCAGAGCCTGACGGCGCATGGAACCCCGCGCAGTTCGACGATGCCGCGCTGGCCGCGAGCCTCGCGCCCTCGGTGCTCGAACAGGCGAACAAGCTCGCCGCCGCGCGCCCTGTGGTCGGCGTGCAGGCCTGGCGCAGCGCCAGCGCGCCGCCCGTGGCGCGGCTGCCGATGTGCAGCGTGCGCTTCTTCTCACGCAGCTCGCTGGTTCATGCGCGCTGCGACTGCAAGCAGGGCAGCGGCTGCGCGCACGTGGTGATCGCGGTGTGGGCCTTCCGGCAGGCCGGATCGCTGGTGCCGGGTTCGGCGGAGGTGATGGTCGAGGTGCAACCGTCCACATCCGCGGGCGTGGACACGGCGGAACCCGCGCCGCTGCCCTCAGCCATGCAGGGCGAAGCCGCGCTGGCCCTGCGCGCGCAGATCGACGCCCTGCTGCTGTCGCTCTGGCTCGACGGCTCCAGCCAGCCGCTGATGGCGCTTGCGGCCCGCTTCGAGTCCGTGCGCAGCCAGGTCCGCGCGCTGGGCTGGAACTGGATCGACGACGCGCTCGACGAACTCTGGCAGCTGCTGCAGGCCCAGCAGGCGCGCAGCAGCCGCTTCGAGCCGCTGAGGCTGGTGCGCGTGCTGACCGAACTGTGGGCGCGGCTGCAGGCAGCGACGCATGCCGGGCGGCCGCAGAATGGCTCTGCACGGCCCGCGCTGCCGGCCAGCCAGATCCTTGGTATCGGCGTGAAGGGCGAGGTCGCGCTCGATCATCTGCGGCTGGTGTCGCTCGGCGCGGAGCTCTGGTCCGACGAGACGGCCGAGGGCGCGAACATTCTCTTTGCCGACCCCGACACGCAGAACGTGACCGTGCTGGAGCGCCAGTGGTCGCGCGAGGCCGATGCGGCGGCCGGCGGCGCGGCGCCCAACCTGCTGAACCGGCGTGTCGCGGGCTTTCCGCTGCGGCAACTGGCGAGCGGACAGGTCATCACCAAGACCGCGACGCGGCGCGCCAACGGACTGGTCGACATCATGGCGGGCGCGCGGCAAACGGGCGTGCTGCCGCTGTCGCCGAAATCGTGGGACGACCTGGTCGCGCCGCTGCGACAGGACAGCGTGGCGGGGCTGGTGGCGCATCTGAAAGAGGCTCAGCCCGATTTCGTCCGGCCGCGGCAGGCTGCGAGCGGCGCGTCGGCTGGTGCCTCAGGGCAGCTGCATGTGGTGGCGTTCGAACGCATGGAGGTGGCGTCTTGTCACTGGGATGCGGCGGCGCAGGTGCTGCATGCGCGGCTTGGACAGGCGGCGGCGGACGAGGCGAACGAAGCCAAGGCCGAAGACGCATGGCTGCACCTGGCGTTGCCGCATCGCGCGGCCACGCCTGGCGCGGTCGATGCGCTGGCACGCACGCTCGCCGGCGAATACGGCGCGCTGCGGGCCGTGGCGGGCACGGTGCATCTGCAAGGCAGCCAGGCAGTCATGCAGCCTCTGAGCCTGCTGACGGCGCAGCGCGCCGTGGTACTGCAAGTCGAAGCGGTCGCGCCGAAGCCGCTGGATCTGGAAAGCGACGCCGAAGAAGTACCGGCGTTGAACGCGCTGGCCGGCGACACGCTGGAGCTGCTGGCGCTGTGGCTGCGCCAAGGCCTGCGCCATCAGGGCGGCGGCGCAATGTCGAAAGCGCAAGCGCAGGTGCTGCGGTTGAAGCAGGCCGGGCTGGGGCGAGGCGCAACGCTGCTGGAGGCCGTGCTCGAGAATCTGCGGTCATCGCAACGGCCGGCGCTGGTGGCGCAACTGGCAATGCTCGGCTTGCTGATGCAGGGCGTGGCGCAATCGGCCTCGGCATGAAAAAACCCCTGAGCCGGTTCAGGACTCAGGGGTTCTTTGCATGGTGCCGCTTGTCGGAATCGAACTGACGACCTTCCGCTTACAAGGCGGGTGCTCTACCAATTGAGCTAAAGCGGCGAAATTCCAGTGCGTGATTCTAGTAGCGCCAGCCGGCATGCCCGGCTGCTCGCTCCTGCCACTGCTACTTGATGCGCTTGAGCGAGGGCCTGGTGCCGCCACCGGCCGGCGGGCGCGGCGGCTCGTCGACCGGATCGGCGGGCGAGCCCGCATCGACCGTTTCGTCGCCGTCCTCGCCCGTCACCAGGTGAACGATCTTGCCGGCATCGCCTTCGGTGCCGCGCGAGGCGTCACGCAAGGGCATGCGGGCAGGGCCCTGGGGCGAAGGCGCGGAGACCGGGCCATCGCTGCCATCATGCTCCGCAGGAACCGACGGCGCCGGCGCGGGAAACGCCATGCCCTGTCCGTTTTCGCGTGCGTAGATGGCAATCACGCGCCCAACCGGTACGCTGATTTCACGCGCCGTGCCCGCAAAACGGGCCTTGAACTCGATGAAGTCGTTGCCGAGCTTGAGCGAGCTGGTCGCGTCGAAGCTGATGTTGAGCACGATCTCGCCGTTCTTCACGTACTCGCGCGGCACCTGGACTGTGTCGTCGACCTGCACCGCGACATAGGGCGTGAACCCGTTATCGGTACACCATTCGTACAGCGCCCGGATGAGGTACGGGCGGGTGGAAGACGACTCGAGCGCGTTGATCATGAAAAGCGACGGAAAACGATGGAAGCAGGCACGAAGCTTACTTACTTTCGCATGACCTTTTCAGAAGGCGTGAGTGCTTCGATGTAGGCCGGGCGCGAGAAGATGCGCTCGGCGTACTTCAAGAGCGGTGCCGCGTTCTTGCTTAGGTCGATGCCGTAGTAGTCGAGGCGCCACAGCAGCGGCGCGATGGCCACGTCGAGCATCGAGAAGTTGTCGCCCAGCATGTACTTGTTCTTGAGGAACACGGGTGCCAGCTGCGTGAGGCGGTCGCGAATGTGCGAGCGGGCCTTTTCCAGCGCCTTCTCGTTGCCCTTGGTGGTGCGGTTCTCGAGCGTCGAGACGTGCACGAAGAGTTCCTTCTCGAAGTTGAGCAGGAACAGGCGCACGCGGGCGCGGTCGACCGGGTCGCCGGGCATCAGCTGGGGATGCGGGAAGCGCTCGTCGATGTACTCGTTGATGATGTTCGACTCGTACAGGATCAGGTCGCGCTCGACCAGGATCGGCACCTGGCCGTACGGGTTCATCACGCTGATGTCTTCGGGCTTGTTGTAGAGATCGACGTCGCGGATCTCGAAGTCCATGCCCTTTTCGAACAACACGAAGCGGCAGCGGTGGGAAAAGGGGCAGGTCGTTCCTGAATACAAGACCATCATGGCGAGAGACTCCTAAAAATCAAAAAGAGTGGGTCGCGTTGGCAACCCACTCTGTGGGACCGGATGCCCGAGGGTATCCGGTCGGCGTGGACGGAACTACTTGACGTCTTTCCAGTACGAGGCGTTCAGTCGCCACACGAATACCACCGACATGGCCAGGAACAGCAGCACCCACACGCCGATGCGGATGCGGGTGTTCTGTGCCGGTTCGGCCATCCATTGCAGGTAACTCACCAGGTCGCCGACCGCATTGTCGTACTGCACGGGCGTCAGGGTGCCGGGAGTGACTTGCTCCCAGCCCTTGAACACTTCGGTTTCGTGGCCGTGCTGTTCGACCTTGGTGTAGACCGGGCGGCGTTCGCCTTGCAGTTCCCACAGAGGGTTCGGCATGGCGACGCTCGGGAACACGAGGTTGTTCCAGCCGGTGGCCTTGGTGTCGTCGCGGTAGTAGGTGCGAAGGTACGTGTAGAGGTAGTCCGCGCCGGTGCCGCCGTGGCCGGCGCGCGAGCGGGCGACCAGCGTCAGGTCGGGCGGCGTGGTGCCGAACCATTCCTTGGCCTGGCGCGCATCGATGTTGGCCTTCATGGTTTCGCCGACCTTGTCGGTCGCGAACAGAAGGTTGTCCTTGATCTGCTGCTCGGTGATGCCGATGTCCTGCAGGCGGTTGTAGCGCATGAAGGCTGCCGAGTGGCAGTTCAGGCAGTAGTTGACGAACAGCTTGGCGCCGTTCTGCAAGGCGGCCACGTCGGTCGTCTTGTTGGGCGCCTTGTCCCACGCGATGCCTTCGGACTCGGCCGATGCCGCCGCGGAAAAGGTCAGGCCCAGTGCGAGACCCAGGACCGCGAGCCAGCCGGAAATGCTTTTCTTCATCGTGTTTCTCTCAGCTCTCTTGCGCTTCTGGTTCTCAATGAGCGGCGAAGACCACGCGCTCGGGCACGGTCTTGAACTCGCCCTTGCGGCTCCACCACGGCATCAGCAGGAAGAAGCCGAAGTAGAAGAGCGTGCCGATCTGCGAAATGGTCTGCGCGATGTCGAGGGCGAAAGAGCCGATGACCAGGTTGCCCCAGACGCCGGGCGCCTGGATGCCCAGGTAGCCCAGGATCAGGAAGAAGAACACGAACACGCCGTACACATACTTGTGCCAGCCCGGACGGTAGCGGATCGACTTGACTTCGCTGTGGTCGAGCCACGGCAGGAAGAACAGGATGATGACCGAGCCGCCCATGATGACCACGCCCCAGAACTTGGCGTCGAAGTTCTTGAGCAGGAAGATCACGACAGCCGCCACGACGACGCCGGCAATCTTCAGGCCCATGCCCGACTTGCCCTTGACGAGGTTCCAGATGGCGGCCGCGGCAACGATGAGCGCGAACACGTTGACCATGTCGTCGGTCGTCGCACGCAGCATCGAATAGAAGGGCGTGAAGTACCAGACCGGAGCGATGTGGTTCGGCGTCTTCAGCGAATCGGCCGGAATGAAGTTGTTGTATTCGAGGAAGTACCCGCCGGCTTCAGGGGCGAAGAAGATCACCGCCGAGAAGATCGTGAGGAACACCACCACGCCGAAGATGTCGTGCACCGTGTAGTACGGATGCGACGGAATGCCGTCCAGCGGATGGCCGTCGGGGCCGCGCTTGGCCTTGATCTCGATGCCGTCGGGATTGTTCGAACCCACTTCGTGCAGCGCGATCAGGTGGGCCACCACCAGGCCGAGCAGCACCAGCGGCACGGCGATCACGTGGAAGCTGAAGAAGCGGTTCAGCGTGGCGTCGCTCACCACGTAGTCGCCGCGGATCAGCAGGGCCAGGTCGGGGCCGACGAAGGGAATGGCGGCGAACAGGTTCACGATGACCTGGGCGCCCCAGTAGGACATCTGGCCCCAGGGCAGCAGGTAGCCCATGAAGGCTTCGGCCATCAGGCACAGGAAGATCGCGCAGCCGAACACCCAGATCAGCTCGCGCGGCTTGCGGTAGCTGCCGTACATGAGGCCGCGGAACATGTGCAGGTACACCACGATGAAGAACGCCGAGGCGCCCGTCGAGTGGATGTAGCGGATGAGCCAGCCCCACGGCACGTCGCGCATGATGTACTCGACCGATGCGAACGCCTGGTTCGCGTCGGGCTTGTAGTGCATGACGAGGAAGATGCCGGTGACGATCTGGATCACCAGCACCAGCATGGCCAGCGAGCCGAAGATGTACCAGAAGTTGAAGTTCTTCGGCGCGTAGTACTTGCCCCACTGGTCGTTCCAGAGCTTGCTGAGCGGGAAACGGTTGTCGACCCAGTTCAGCAGCTTCTCGCTGGCAGGAGCGTTGGGGGAAATCTCGTGGAATTCAGCCATGTTCTTCTTCCGCCTCAGGCCTTCTTGGAGTCTTCACCGATCAGGAGCTTGGTGTCCGACAGGTACATGTGCGGCGGCACCGGCAGGTTGTCGGGCGCGGGCTTGTTCTTGAAGACCCGGCCAGCCAGGTCGAAAGTGGAACCGTGGCAGGGGCAGAGGAAGCCGCCTTCCCAGTCGTTCGGCAGCGAAGGCTGCGGACCGGCCTGGAAGCGGTCGGTCGGCGAGCAGCCCAGGTGGGTGCAGATGCCGACCACGACCAGCACGTCGGGCTTGATCGAGCGGTGCTCGTTCTGCGCGTACTTGGGGGTGAATTCGTCGGGATGACGCTTGGAGAGGGGATCGGCCAGCTGGCCGTCCAGCTTGGGAAGTTCGGCGATCTGCGCGGGGGTGCGCTTGAGGATCCAGACCGGCTTGCCGCGCCATTCGACGGTGATTTTCTCGCCGACCTTGAGGCCCGAGATATCGACCTCGACCGCGGCGCCCGCGGCCTTGGCCTTCTCGGAAGGCTGGAAAGTGCTCACAAAGGGAACGGCGGTTGCCACGCCGCCCACCACGCCGGCGCAGCTGGATGCAATCAACCACGTCCGCTTGCTGG
Organism: Variovorax sp. YR634; assembly: GCF_900106655.1. Classification (NCBI taxonomy): domain Bacteria; kingdom Pseudomonadati; phylum Pseudomonadota; class Betaproteobacteria; order Burkholderiales; family Comamonadaceae; genus Variovorax; species Variovorax sp. YR634. The sequence goes on along the minus strand of NZ_FNOL01000001.1, from coordinate 279,805 downwards.
TGTCGATCCGGGGCGAGCCGGAGGTCATGTCACTCATGGGGATCCTCTTGTCTTCTTCGCTGGAGCAGGAGTCAACCCGCGATTGTAGCGGGGCGCTCAAGGGATATTCAATGGCCGCCATGCGCGTGGCCGGCGAACGACGGCAAGGCGCGCCGCATTCGCGGGGCGCCCGCCGGGGGCGACAAGGGCTGTCGCCGCGGGGACTTCAGTTCAGAAGACCGTGCTGCATCGCCTCGTGGACCGCCTGGGTCCGCGACTTGACGGAGAGCTTGCGATAGATGCTCTTCGCATGAAACTCGATGGTGTTGACCGACAGGTAGACCGCGTCCGCGATCTGACGGTTGCTCCAGCCCTGTGCGATGAGGCGCAGCACCTTGAGTTCCCGTGGCGACAGCAGGCCCTGCGGCAGCCTGGCGGAAGAAACCTGCTCCGACGACGGCACCGGGGCCTGGACGCGGATGGGTTCGATCGTGCGCGCCTTCGCGTAGGCGGCAATCGAACCGAGGATGCGCCGCGCGATGCGCGAATCCATCGGCGAGCCGCCGCGCTCGATGGAGCGCAGCAGATAGGCGAGTTCGGCGTCGTCGGCTTCGGTCAGCAGATAGCCGATGGCGCCGGCAGCGATTGCTGCGTTCACGAGTTCCTGGTCGTCGGTTGCCGACATGCCGATGCTCTCGATGCGCGGATAAGCCTGGCGCACATGATGAAGCAGCGCAGCGCCGTCGTTGCCCGGCAGCCGCATGTCGACCAGCACGAGGTCATAGGGCAATGCCGCCAGCAGGTTGAGCGCCTCGGCCCGGCCCGACGCGATCACCACGCGGCGATGCGGCGCGAGTTCGGCGAGGATGCGCCGCATGCGGTCGGCGGCGATGGAATCGTCAGCGACGATCAACGCTGCGTGAAAAACGCCGCCATACAACTGCGCGGCCGATGGCACATGCCGCACGGCGGCGGCGTATTGCATGCTCATTTCCATGACCGCTCTCCTGCCGGCACGCAGCGGACTTCGCCCGCGCTGCATGCGTTTTCAATGCCCAAGAAAAAATTGATCACGCGACGTCCTCTGGCTCTGTAGCTACCCGCAGGTAGCGACGAAATGTTGACTTTCGTTTCAGATACCGCAGGAACGATGCCCGCGCGGAGGAACACCGGGGCGCGCGGCGCGCCAGCGCATGTAGTACTTTGATTTCATTGAAGAAATTGCCTCGAACGACCCGAAAAACGAGGGCTTGAGGAGGCCTTGAAACTGCCGTTTTTTCGCCGTTGTTACGTGCGGGTTACTGCGTGTGTTACGTAGCACCGCGCCACACGAAACGCGCTCCGGAACGCGTATCGAAACGTCACCACGCGATTTGCGCGATGTCTGCGAAGCCGCATGGGCGTTGGCTTTGCGAGCACCCCGTTGATTTTCCGATGCGTCGTCAAGCTGCGTGCATACATCCAGAACTACGGATCTCGGTGATGTTCATCGAAGACCTCGATTCCTAGCATCAGTTGCATTGGGTAACGCAATGAAACCCAACCCCGCTTCCACGCGACGAGGGCGCTTGGAAGACCAGAAATGGCAACTGATTCTTCAAGGAAAAAAGTCCAAATGACTACATCCAAGCGCTCCAGCGTTCGCTCGTTCATCGTTCATCGCCCGGGCGTCAGCCGCCTTCTCGCTTCGGTGCTCGTGGGCGCCGGCTATGTGATGACGTTGCCGGTGGCATATGCCCAGGTCCAGGTGGGCGGAAACAACGTCAATGTGGTGGGGGGGCCGAACAACGGGGTCCTGACCTCCGCAGACGGAATATCTACGCCCACGCTGACCGCAACGAGCGTCAGTGCGGGCAGCGTGACTGCCAACAGCGGCACCATCAATACGTTGAGTTCGGGCAGCATCACGGCCGGCACAGTCGCCGCAGGCAGCATCACCGCAACCCGGGTGACCACCACCAGCCTGAGCGCAACATCGGCAACGGCCACCAACCTGACCTCCACCAGCATCAGCACCGGCACGATCACCGCAGGCACCGTGTCCGCAGGCAACGTCAGTGCCGCGACCGTCACGGCCGGCACCGGCACGATCACCAACCTGACATCCACCAGCATCAGCACGGGCACCCTCACCGCAGGCACTGTGTCTGCAGGCAACGTCAGCGCCGCGACCGTCACGGCCGGCACCGGTACGGTCACCAACCTGACCTCCACCAGCATCAGCACGGCCTCTCTCACCGCAGGCACCGTGTCTGCCGGCAGCGTCAGCGCCACCAACGTCTCGGCCGCCAACGGCACGATCAACAACCTGGCCACGACCAGCATCTCGGCAGCCAACGGCACGATCAACACGCTGAGCGCGAGCAACGTGACCACGGGCAACCTGTCGTCGGGCAACGGCATTATCCAGTCGCTGACCTCGACCAACATCCTGACGACCGGCATCACCGCGACCAACGTGCAGGCAACCAATGTCGATGCCACCAGCGTCGTCACGACCAACCTGACGTCGAACACCGGCAGCATCTCGACGCTCACGTCCACCAACGTCAGCACCACCAACGTGACGGCGTCGAACGGCACCATCAACACGCTGAGCTCCGCCAATGTCAGCACCACGAACCTGACGGCCAGCAACGGCACGATCAATACGTTGAGCTCGGCCAACGTCAGCACGACGAACCTGACGGCGTCGAACGGCACGATCAACACACTGAGCGCAACCAACGTCAGCACCACGGACCTGACGGCTGCAAACGGCACCATCAACACGCTGAGCGCGACCAATGTCAGTACCACAGATCTGACGGCCAGCAACGGCACCATCAACACGTTGAGCGCAACGAACGTCAGCACGACGGATCTGACTGCCAGCAATGGCACCATCAACACGCTGAGTGCCACCAACGTCAGCACCACGGACCTGACTGCCAACAACGGCACCATCAATACGTTGAGCTCGACCAATGTCAGCACGACGAACCTGACAGCCAGCAACGGCACGATCAACACGCTGAGTGCTACCAACGTCAGCACGACGGATCTGACTGCCAACAACGGCACCATCAACACGTTGAGCGCCACCAACGTCAGCACCACGAACTTGACGGCCAACGCCGGCACCATCAACACGCTGAGTGCCACCAACGTCAGCACCACGAACTTGACGGCCAACGCCGGCACCATCAACACGCTGAGTGCCACCAACGTCAGCACCACCAACCTGACAGCCAACGCCGGCACCATCAACACGCTGAGCGCTACCAATGTCAGCACGACGAACCTGTCGGCGAGCCGCGGCACGATCAACACGTTGAGCGCAACCAACGTCAGCACCACCAACCTGTCGGCAGCCAGCGCCACCATCAACGCGCTGACCGCCAACACGGTGAGCGCCACGACGGTGAATGCAAGCACGGTGAACGCCACCACCGGCAACTTCCAGACGGTCACGGCGGCCAACGGCAACATCACGGTGCTGAACACGCAGACCGGCAACATCACCACGATCAACGCCGTGACCGGCAACGTCACGACACTGAACGCGGGCACGGTCAACGTCACCGGCAACGTGACGGCGGGCGGCACCATCACGGCGGGCAACGGCGTGGTCGCCAACGGCCGCGTGCAGAACGTGGCTCCCGGCGTCCTGCCGACGGACGCCGCGAACATGTCGCAGTTGAACCAGGTCCGCAACGAAGTGCAGGACATGCGCAAGACCAGCAGCACCGGTGCGGCCATCGCCCTGGCAGCAGCCTCGGTGCCGGCGCTCGAAGCGGGCAAGAGCTTCGGCATCGGCGTGGGCGTGGGCTCGTACGACGGCCGCTCGGCCCTCGCTGCGGCAGCCAGCTTCCGTATCGGCGAAGGCGCGCAGATCAAGGTGAACATCGGCAGCGGCAGCAGCGGCAAGGTCGGCGGCGGCATCGGCGCCTCCTGGTCCTGGTAATCCGGCCCGGCGTGCCTGCGGCGCCCCTGCGCTGCGGGAACGCCCGCTGATGAAACGGAAGGCCGGCCCCTATACTGGGTTGCCGGCCTTTTTCACTTGCATGAAGGCCGGCATTTCCTGCAGCGGCCGACCTTCTGACCCGTCCATCACACGGCTTCATGAACTCACCTTCTCTCGCCCCCGCACCCTCCACATCGGCAGCAGATGCCGGCAGCCTTCTGGAACAGGGACTGGTGCTGCACCGGGTGGGCCGTTTCGCCGAGGCCATCCAGGTCTACGAAGCCCTGCTGTCGCGCTTTCCGGAGCATGCCGATGCGCTGCACCTGACGGGCGAGGCGCTGTACCGGCAAGGACGGCCGAAGCTGGCACTGAACTATGTGAACCGCGCAATCGCGCGGTCGCCGCACCACTTCTACTTCAACACCCGCGCGACGATCTTCATGCACATGGGCCAGCCGGCCGAAGCGCAGCAAGACCTTCGCCGCGCGATCAAGGCGCTGCCGAACTACCCCGAGGCCTACGTGAACCTGTCGGCGGTGTACCGCCAGCAGAAGAAGTTCCGCCAGGCACGCGAAGCCGCGGCCGAAGCCACGCGGCTCGCACCGCAGGCGCCCGCGGCATGGAACAACGCCGGCGCAATCGACATGGAGCAGGACCGCTTCGACGAGGCGATCGTGCAGTTCCGCCAGGCGCTCGCGCTCGATCCTGGCTATGCGGCCGCGCACAAGAACATCGGCAAGATCCGCGCGCATCAAAAAGACTGGGCCGCCGCGCTCGACTCGTACGAGCGGGCTGCGGCCGACCCGCAGGATTGCGAGGCCGCATTCATGCTCTCCAGGGCGCTGCAGAGCTGCGGCCGCACCGAGGAGGCCATCGCGCCCATGCAGCGCGCCATGCGCAACTGGCCGGCCGAGGAGCGCCACAAGGCGCTGTCCGACCCCGAAGGCGTGGCCGCGCTCTACGGCGTGTGCGGCGCGCTCGAAGGCGTGTCGATGCGCTTTGCGGAATCGGCCGAGCTCTACAAGCTGGCGCTGGAAAGCCTGCCCGAGCACGAGCTGCTGCTGAACAACTTGGGCACGGTGAACTTCCGCCTCGGCCATTTCGACACCGCCATCGAAGTGCTCAAGAAGGCGCTCGAAGTGCATCCGCGCCAGGTGCTCGCACGCTGCAACCTGGGCGTGACTTATGTAATGGCTGGCCGGTCGGAGGCGGCCATTGCGGAGTTCGAGCAGTGCCTGCGCGACGACCCCGACTTCATGCCGGCCATGGTGTGGATGCTGGGCGAAAAGGCGCACATCGCCGACTGGAACGGCGTACCCGAACTGCGCGCCAGGATCGCGGCGCTGCTGGACAACCCGAACAACGACCAGACCGTGTCGTCGTTCATCCTGATGTCGAACTACGACGATGCGCGCCGGCTGATGAACTGGACCCAGCGCTCCGCCACGCTGGCCGACCGGAACACGGGCATCAGGCCTTTCGCCGATGCCGGCGCGCGCCGCACGGCGCCGCGCATCCGCGTGGGCTACTACTCATTCGACTTCCGCAACCACCCGGTCGCGCACCTGACCGCCGAGCTGTACGGCCAGCATGACCGTAAAGATTTCGAAGTCTTCGTCTACTCCTACGGTCCGGACGACGGCCATCCTGCGCGGGCGCGCATCGCCGCGTCGGCCGAGCACTTCGTCGACATGCACGGCCAGTCGATCCAGCAGATGGCCGAGCGCATCCGCGAGGACGAGATCGACATCCTGATCGACCTCTCGGGCGACACGCGCGGCGCCAAGCCGCAGGTCATGGCCTATCACGCGGCGCCAGCGCAGCTCATGTGGCTGGGCTACATGGGCACCAGCGGCACGCCTAACTACGACTACCTGGTGTCCGACAACTTCCTCTCGCCGCCGGGCACGGAAGACTGCTACACCGAGAAGCTGCTGCGCCTGCCCGAGACCTTCCAGGTGATCGACACGAAGCGCCCGGTCAACCCGCAAAAGGCCACACGCGCCGAGCACGGCCTGCCCGAAGACGCCTTCGTGCTGTGCAACTTCTCGCAGTCGTTCAAGATCCAGCCCGAGACCTTCGAGGCGTGGGTGCGCATCGTGCAGGGCATTCCGAACTCGGTGCTGTGGCTGGCACAGGGCCCGCACGGCTTCGAGCACAACCTGCGCGCGCAATGGGACAAGGCGGGCCTGCCGGCCGAGCGCCTGATCGTGTCGCCGCGCATGCCGGTCGACCAGCACCTGGCGCGCATCGGCCTGGCCGACCTGTTCATCGACACCTTCCCCTACAGCAGCGGCGCCACCGCGAACGACGTGCTGTGGTCGGGCGTGCCGCTGCTGGCGCTCACGGGCACGACGATGGTGTCGCGTATGGCGGGCAGCCTGCTCGACGCCATCGGGCTGCCGGAGCTGGTGGCTACGAACCACGGCGAGTACGTGCAGAAGGCCATCCACTACGCCACGCACCCGGAGGAGCTGGCCGCATTGCGCGCGCGGCTCGTGGCGGCCAAGGACGCGCGCCGCGGCTACTTCGACACGCCGCGCTTCGTGCGCCATCTCGAGGACGGCTTCAGGCAAATTGCCGCGCGCAGTCGTGAAGGGTTGCCGGCCGCGCATGTCGATGTTGCGCCACGCTCGCTGGAGAAGTGAGCAATCGCGGGCATACTCGACTTTCCTTCAACAGCAGAGCTCCAGCAGCCTTTTGAATCATGAGCATCCTCAGTGAATTCAAGGAATTTGCCGTCAAGGGCAATGTCATCGACCTTGCGGTCGGCGTGATCATCGGCGCAGCGTTCGGCAAGATCGTCGACTCGCTCGTGGCCGACATCATCATGCCGCTGGTCGGCGTGGTGTTCGGCAAGCTCGACTTCTCCAACCTCTATGTGGTGCTGGGCACGGCGCCCGCCGGCGTGGCAAACACGCTGGCAGACCTGAAGAAGGCCGGCGTTCCGGTGCTGGCGTATGGCAACTTCATCACCATCGCAGTCAACTTCGTGATCCTGGCCTTCATCATCTTCATCATGGTCAAGCAGATCAACCGCCTGAAGCGCAACGAAGAGCCTGCACCGGCCGCGGCCCCTGAGACACCCGAAGACGTGGTGCTGCTGCGCGAAATCCGCGACAGCCTCAAGCGCCCCTGATCAAGCGCCCTTGAGCACCCGGGCCATGCGCAGCGCCTCGACGAGGCTCGACGCATCGGCCAGCCCCGTTCCCGCGATGTCGAACGCGGTGCCGTGATCGGGGCTGGTGCGCACCAGCGGCAAGCCCAGCGTCACGTTCACACCCTTCTCCACGCCCAGGTACTTGACCGGGATCAGGCCCTGGTCGTGGTACATCGCCACCACCACGTCGAACTCGCCACTGGAGGGCACGCCGTGCCTGGCGCGTGCGCGCATGAAGACCGTGTCGGGCGCATAGGGCCCGCTGGCGTCGATGCCTTCGGCGCGCGCGGCCTCGATGGCCGGCGCGATGATCTCGCGCTCTTCCGAACCGAACAGACCGCCCTCGCCCGCATGCGGGTTGAGGCCCGCCACGCCGATGCGCGGCACGCGGCCCAGCGCATGCGTCAGCGCGCGATGCGCGATGCGCAGGGTTTCGAGCACACCCTCGAAGCGCACGGCCTCGATGGCATTGCGCAGCGACATGTGAATGCTGACGAGCACGGTGCGCAGCTCGTCATTGGCCAGCATCATGCGCACCGGCACGTCGGCCACGGTGCGGCCCAGATGCGCGGCCGCCTCGGCCTGCAGCAGCTCGGTGTGGCCGGGGTACGGAAAGCCGGCGGCCGACAGCGCTTCCTTGTGCAGCGGTGCGGTCACGATGGCGCCGATCTCGCCGCGCAACGCGGCCCGCGCGGCCCAGATCACGCATTCGCCAGCCACGCGGCCGGCCTCTGCGCTGATGCGGCCCGTTTCGATGTGCGAAGGTGGCGCGATCACCTGCAGCACGGGGATGCAGCCCGGCGGTACGGTCGCGGCTTCGGCGACGGATTCGATCTCGAGCACAGGCCAGGCCAGCTGACCCGGCCCGGCCAGGGCCTGCGAGGCCTGGCGCATCGTGCCCACGTCGCCGGCGACGAAGGCGCTGCGGGTCGCATCAGGTGCATCACGAAACGCCTTGGCGATGATCTCCGGCCCGATACCCGCGGGATCGCCCAGCGTGATGGCAATGGCCCCGCTCATTGAAATACCTCCGCGCTTCGCACTGCGGTGCGAGCTTGCTTGGGGCGGCCCGGCGCTGCGCTCATGCCGGGTTGTCGATGTCGATGAACTCGTGCTTCAGCCCGAGCTGCGCCGCCACATGCCCGGCCACCGCCGGCGCGCCGTAGCGTTCGGTGGCGTGGTGCCCGCAAGCCAGGAAAGCCACGCCCATCTCGCGCGCGTAGTGAGCCTGGGGCTCCGAGATTTCGCCGGTGATGAAGGCGTCGGCGCCGGCCGCGATGGCGGCTTCGAAATAGCCCTGCGCGCCACCCGTGCACCAAGCTACGTTTTTGATAGCACGATGCGCCGTATCGACGAGCGTGACCGGCCTTTTAAGCACACCTTCGACGTGCATGGCGAGCGCCTGGGCGTTGGCAAAGCTCTCGCCGCTTTCCTGCATGCCGAGAAAGCCCAGCTCCTGCTCGCCGAAGCGCCCGGTCGAACCGGCATGGGCCACGAGCCCCAGCTTCAGGCCGAGCTGCGCGTTGTTGCCGAGTTCGGGATGCGCATCGAGCGGCAGGTGGTAGGCGAACAGGTTGACGTCATCGCCCAGCAGCAGGCCCAGGCGCTGTTTCATCCAGCCGGTGACGCAGCCGTCCTGGCCGCGCCAGAACAGGCCATGGTGAACGAAGATGGCATCGGCCTCGGCGTGGATCGCGGCCTCGATCAGCGCGCGGCTGGCGGTCACGCCCGAGACGATCTTGCGGACCACGGTGCGCCCTTCGACCTGCAGGCCGTTGGGTCCGTAATCCTTGAAGCGCCCGGGGGCCAGCAGCAGGTCGAATGCATGGAGCAGTTCGTGGCGGGTGGTGCTCATCGCGCCATTGTCGCGCCGCCCGCGGGGGCCGCGCCATCCCGCATGGCATGGCCGCGCGCGGCCAGGGGCAGGAACGCCAGCAGGAAGCCCAGCCCGGCCAGCACTGCGACGTAGTGCGCCGGCGCCATCGTGTCACGCTGCAGCCAGAGCGTGAGGATCACCGGCGTCAGCCCGCCGAAGACCGCGTAAGACATGTTGTAGGCGAACGAAAGCCCGGTGAAGCGCACCGGTGCCGGGAAGGCGCGCACACCTGCGATCGGTACGGTGGCGATGGTGCCCACGAACAAGCCCACCAGCCCGTAGTGCCAGAACAGCGTGGCCGGCGTGCCGGGCAGCCCGCTGTAAAACAGGTAGGCCGTGACGAACAGGCCGCCCCAGCCGACAAGCATCACAGTGCGCGTGCCGATGCGGTCGCTGGCCCAGCCAGCCAGCATGCAGCCAATGGTCAGCGTGAGCGTGGCGAGCGCGTTGGCCTCGAGCGCCAGCGCAGCGGGAATGTGGTGCACCTTCTGCAGATACGTGGGCGTGTACAGCACCACGACCACGATGGCGGCAGACAGCACCCAGGTCAGCAGCGCGACGTACACGCAGGCCAGGCGGTGCTCGCGCAGCACGGTGCGCAGCGGCATCTCGCGCGCCACGCTGCGGCGGCCAGCCAGCTCCTTGAAGACCGGCGTCTCGTGCAGGAACCGGCGCAGGTACACCGACACCAGCCCGAACACGCCGCCCAGGATGAAGGGAATGCGCCAGGCGAAGTCGCTCACCTGCTCGGGCGAATAGTGGCGGTTGATGGCCACCGCGATCAGCGAGCCCAGCAGGATGCCGCCGGTGATGCCCGAAGTCAGCATGCCGATGCCGAAGCCGTAGCGCTTTGCCGGCACGTGCTCGCCCACGAACACCCAGGCGCCGGGCATCTCGCCGCCGATGGCCGCGCCCTGCAGCACGCGCATCGCCAGCAGCAGCAGGGGCGCGGCGACGCCGATGCTCGCGTAGGTCGGCAGCAGGCCGATCACCAGCGTGGGCGCAGCCATCAGGAAGATCGACAGCGTGAACATGCGCTTGCGGCCGAAGATGTCGCCGAAATGCGCGATGACGATGCCGCCCACCGGGCGTGCGAGGTAGCCGGCCGCGAAGATGCCGAAGGTCTGCAGCTGCCGCAGCCAGTCGGGCATGTCGACCGGGAAGAACAGCGCGCCCAGCACGGTGGCGAAGAACACGTAGATGACGAAGTCGTAGAACTCCAGGGTGCCGCCGAGAGCGGACAGGCCGAGGGTCTTGTAGTCGCTCGAGTCGAGCGTGCGTGCCGGTGCTGGCTGCGCGCCGTCCGGGAAGGTTGCTTCTGAAGTCATGGCTGGCAGGGAGATCGTGATCGCGCGCCAGCCCGCGGGACCGGGTGAGAAAACGGAAAAATGGCGCGCTGGCGAAATGCCTGGCCGCTTCCACCGGGTGGGCAGCGCGGGAGGCCTGAAAAACACGGGCCGGATGGGACCGACCTGCGATCCTAGGTGTTAACCCGGCTTTACGTACGCAGGAAGTCTTAATCTCGACCTCTGCGAGCGGTTTCTGCACCAGGCGGTTGAGGGACAATTGACAACATTGCTGCGTTGCACTGCAGCCTTCCAACGTCTTTTTCACCAATCTTTCATGAAACGCACCTGGCTGCTCTTCGCCCAAGCCGTGACCGTCCTGCTCGCGGCCTACTTCGTCGTCGCGACGCTCAAGCCCGAGTGGATCAACAAGCGCGCAACCTCGCTGGGCGGCGTGGTGTCGATCGTCGAGGCACCGGCCGGCAACCCGGGCGTGACAACGCCCGGCAGCCTGAGCGTGCCGGCCAAGAAGGCCTCCCCGGCGGTGGTGAGCATCAACACCAGCAAGGCCGCGCAGCGCCACCCGCGAAGCAACGACCCGTGGTTCCGCTTCTTCTTCGGCGACCAGGACGACCAGCCCCAGGTGGGCCTGGGCAGCGGCGTGATCGTGAGCCCCGACGGCTACATCCTCACCAACAACCACGTGGTCGAGGGCGCCGACGAGATCGAAGTGACGCTCAACGACAGCCGCCATGCGCGCGGCAAGGTGATCGGCACCGATCCCGACACCGACCTGGCCGTGCTGAAGATCGAGCTCGACAAGCTGCCGGTGATCGTGCTGGGCGATTCAGACGCGCTGCAGGTGGGCGACCAGGTGCTGGCCATCGGCAACCCCTTCGGCGTGGGCCAGACCGTGACCAGCGGCATCGTCTCGGCACTGGGCCGCAACCAGCTCGGCATCAACAACTTCGAGAACTTCATCCAGACCGACGCGGCCATCAACCCCGGCAACTCGGGTGGCGCGCTGATCGACGTCAACGGCAACCTGCAGGGCATCAACACCGCGATCTACTCGCGCTCGGGCGGCAGCATGGGCATCGGCTTCGCCATTCCGGTGTCGATGGCCAAGATCGTGCTCGAAGGGATCGTGAAGGAAGGCCAGGTGCGCCGCGGCTGGATCGGCGTGGAGCCGAGCGACCTGTCGCCCGAACTCGCCGAGACCTTCGGCGTGAAGGCGGACGCGGGCGTGATCATCACCGGCGTGCTGCAGAACGGCCCGGCCGCCAAGGCCGGCATTCGCCCGGGTGACGTGATCACCTCGGTGGGCGAGAAGAAGACCGACAACGTGCAGGCGCTGCTGACCGCCGTGGCCGGCCTGAAGCCAGGCAGCACCTCGCGGTTCGCGCTGCAGCGCGGCAGCGACAAGATGGAGCTGGATGTGACGCCGGGTCTGCGCCCGAAGAGCCCGGTCCGGCAGGTGCCGCCGAGTCAGCCCGAATAACGGGCTGTCAGGTCGGTCGATCAGGATTGCGCTGAATCAGCGCTTTCCTCTTCCTCGGACTTCTTGCCGGAACTGGCGAAGTACCTGGCACCGATGATGCCCACCTCGTACAGCAGGCACATCGGCACCGCCAGCGCCAGCTGCGACACCACGTCGGGCGGCGTGAGCACCGCGGCAACGACGAATGCCACCACGATGAAGTAGCCGCGGAAGGACTTCAGCTTCTCGATGGTCACCATCTCGAAGCGCACCAGCAGCATCACGACGATCGGCACCTGGAAGGCCACGCCGAAGGCGATGTAGAGCGACAGGATCGCCTCGACGTACGAGGAAATGTCGGGTGTTGCCTGCACCGCGGACGGTGCGAAGCGCTGGATGAAGCTGAACATCTTGTCCAGCACGAAGAGCTGCACGAACGCGATGCCCGCATAGGCCAGCAGGCTGCCGAAGAAGATCAGCGGCAGCGCGAATTTCTTTTCATGGCTGTAGAGCCCCGGCGCAATGAACATCCACGCCTGGTACATGAGCCAGGGCAGCGCCAGCAGCACGGCGGCCATCATCAAAACCTTGAGCGGCACGAAGAACGGCGAGAACACGCCGATGGCGATCAGCTTCGCGTCGTGCGGCATGTGCGCCTTGATCGGCATCGCGATCAGGTCGATCAGCCCGCCCGGGCCGGGCCAGATGGCCAGCAGGATGCCCGCGACCACGAGGCCGTAGACGCAATAGAGCAGGCGGTCGCGAAGCTCGACCAGGTGCGCCACGAACGGCTGTTCGGTGCCCGCCAGCTCGTCTTCTTTGTCTTTGTTCTTGTTGTCGGAATCGGCCATTGGAAAAGAAGATAGCGTGACGTCGGCCGGCGTGCGGCGCGCGCAGAACGCGGTGTTGTGGATGCGCTAGTTGATCTTGTTGATCGTATGCGGGCGGAAGCGCGCAACGCGCGCCGCGCCCGACAGCGCCTTGGTGCGCACGCCGTTGCGCGCCTTGTACCACTGTGGCGTGGCGCCCTGTTTCAGGCGCCAGTTCTTGCGGGGATGCTTGTATTCGGGCGGCGACGGCTCGGGTTCGGCCAGCGCCGAGAGGGTTTCGCCCGAACCGCTGAACTGCTTCTCGAATTCGCTCGCGCCCGTGTGGATGCTGTGCTCGACGTCGCGCGCCGCATCCTCGACGGTGGTCTTCATCTTGCGGAGCTCGTCGAGCTCCATCGAGCGGTTGACTTCGGCCTTGACGTCGTTCACGTAGCGCTGCGCCTTGCCAAGCAGGGTGCCAACGGTGCGGGCCACGCGCGGCAGCTTTTCCGGGCCGATGACGATCAGCGCCACGACGCCGATCAGCGCCAGCTTCTCAATGCCGAGGTCGAGCACGTGCGGTCCGCGCTCAGGACTTCTGACGCGCTTCGACGTCGATCGTCGGCTTGTCGCTGTTGGCCGGCTGGCCGGTCACTTGCTGGGCGGGGGCCGACGAAGCGGCGGCATCGGACGAGCTGCCGTCCTTCATGCCGTCCTTGAAGCCCTTGACGGCGCCGCCAAGATCCGAACCCATGTTCCGCAGCTTCTTGGTGCCGAAGATCATGACCACTACGAGCAGCACGATCAGCCAGTGCCAGATGGAAAAAGAACCCATGGAGAACTCCTAAGAATGTGTCCGATTTTAGTCGGGCGGAATGTGACAGTTTGGCTTAATGCCGCTCAGCCGCGAAGCCACGGCCGGGGACCACCCATGACATGGACATGGAGATGGTGAACCTCCTGCCCACCCTCGGTGCCGGTATTGACCACGACCCGGTAGCCGCCGTCCGGATAGGGCCTGCAGCCCTGCTCCAGCGCCAGCTTGGGCGCCAGGATCATGATCTTGCCCATCAGCGCCTCGTCGTCGGGCGTCAGCTGGGCCATCGAGGCGATGTGCTTCTTGGGCACCAGCATGAAATGCACCGGCGCCCAGGGCGCGATGTCGTGGAAGCCGAACAGGTCTTCGTCTTCGTAGACCTTGCGCGAGGGAATCTTGCCCTCGATGATTTTGCAGAAGATGCAGTTGGGATCGTGTGACATGGAGGTTGTTCGTTAGACAGCCATGGGCTTGCGTTCGCTCCAGTTCAGCCAGCCCTTGACCAGCCGGTAGATCATCCACACGGCAGTGACGAAGAGAATGGGGAAGCCGATCAGGATCCAGATGGTGATAAACCCCAGGATGGACCAGACCAGGCCCCACCAGAAGGTGCGGATCTGCCAGGTGAAGTGGCTTTGATAGAGCGTGCCCTCCGTATCCTCGCGCTTGAGGTAGTTGAGCACGATGCCCACGATCCCCGTGAGGCCGCCCGTGAACCACGAAAGCGCATAGAGGATGTACACCGCCAGCGTGATCTGGCGCAGGCTTTCCAGCTGCTCGGGCGTCTTGCCGGAGATGTCGTCGATCGCGGTGATTTCGTTCATTCGGAGGCCTGGCCTTTCTGCTGCTCTTCGATGCCGCGTTGCTGCACCTTGCGCAGCGCTTTTTCCTCGATGCCGCTGGTGCCCTCCCGGCGCTCGAGTTCCGCGGTGACGTCTGACGGGGAAAAACCGTAGTGCGCCAGCGCCACCATGGTGTGGAACCACAGGTCGGCCACTTCGTTCACTATTTTCGAACGGTCGCCGCCGTGGTCGGCGTCCTTGGCGGCCATCACGACCTCGGTGGCTTCCTCGCCGATTTTCTTGAGGAAGGCGTCGGGGCCCTTGTGCAGCAAGCGTGCGACGTAGCTCTTCTCGGGATCGCCGCCGCGCGCGGGCAGGCGGCTTTCGATGACCGCGGCCAGGCGTGCGAGGGCGTCGGAGGTGTTGCTGTTCACTGTGACCGTCATTTGTAGATCGACTCCGGGTCTTTCAAGACGGGTTCGACCACCGTCCACTGACCCTTTTCGTACTTGCTGAAGAAGCAGCTGTGGCGCCCGGTATGGCAGGCGATGCCGGGCTCGTGGCCGAGCTGGGTGACCTTGAGCAGCACCACGTCGTTGTCGCAGTCGAGGCGGATCTCGTGCACGGTCTGCACGTGGCCCGACTCCTCGCCCTTGAACCAGAGCTTGTTGCGCGAGCGGCTGAAATACACCGCGCGGCCCAGCTCGGCGGTCTTTTCGAGCGCCTCGCGGTTCATCCAGGCGAACATCAGCACGTCGTTGCTGCCCTGTTCCTGCGCGATGACCGGCACCAGGCCGTTCGCGTCCCACTTCACTTCATCGAGCCAATTCATGGAAGTATTGTCGGGGATAGGAAAAGACCCTTTGGACACGCTTCAAGCGTCGATCCGCACGGGAATGCCGCGCGCAGCCATGCGGGCCTTGGCCTCGCCCACCGTGTGCTCGCCGTAGTGAAAGATGCTGGCCGCCAGCACGGCGTCGGCGCCGCCGGTCTGGATGCCATCGGCCAGGTCGTCGAGGCTGCCCACGCCGCCCGAGGCGATCACCGGCACGCTGACGGCGTTGCTCACCGCGCGGGTCAATTCCAGGTCGAAGCCGCTCTTGGTGCCGTCCCGGTCCATGCTGGTCAGCAGGATCTCGCCGGCGCCGCGGCGCGCCATCTCGGTCGCCCATTCGACGGCGTCGAGGCCGGTGTTCTTGCGCCCGCCGTGGCTGTACACGTCCCAGCCCGCGCCGCGGGTGGCGGCTTCTTCGGGACTGCGGCGCTTGGCGTCGATGGCGACCACGATGCATTGCGAGCCGTACTTCTGCGCGGCGTCGCTGATCACCTGCGGATCGGCGATGGCGGCCGAATTGAAGCTGGTCTTGTCGGCTCCGGCGTTGAGCAGCCGGCGCACATCGGCCACCGTGCGCACGCCGCCGCCCACAGTCAGCGGAATGAAGATCTGCGAAGCCACAGCCTCGATGATCGGCAGGATCAGGTCGCGGCCATCGCTGGTGGCGGTGATGTCGAGAAAGGTCAGTTCGTCGGCGCCCTGGGCGTTGTAGCGCGCGGCGATCTCGACCGGATCGCCGGCATCGCGCAGTTCGAGGAAGTTGACGCCCTTGACGACGCGGCCGCCGGTGACGTCGAGGCAGGGAATGATGCGTTTGGCAAGCATGGGATGTTGAACAACCGGTAGGGAATCAGAGAACGCGGAGCTGTTGCCAGCCCTGCCACTGGGCGCCGGGCATCAGCAGCACGGGCTCGTCGATGCGGGCGGCCTCCACGCAGAGCATGTGGCGAAAGCCATCGGCAGGCATGTCGGCGAGTTTCGCACCGAGCACCGCGCCGGGGTTCCAGACCACGGTTTCGCTGCAGCTCGCACTTTGGGAGATCTCGAGCTTGCCGCCCGGCTGGACCAGCCGCAGCGGCTGGGCGGGCGCGGCATAGACGCTGTCGAACTCTGCATCGAAATGCAACGCCGCCGCGGTTTCCACCCAGCGGTCGTCGCGCAGCGAATCCCAGCGGTTGGCGCCCTGCAGGCCCTCAAGCCGCACGTTGGCGATGTCGTCGACGCGCAGGTAGGTGTGCAGCGCGGCGGCAAAGGTCCAGGGTGCGCGGTCGATGTTGGCCAGCGTGAGCGTCGTGCGCAGCTGGCCGCCGGACAAAGCGGCTTCCAGCCGCGCCTCAAAAGCGTGCGGCCAGAGCTTTCTGGTGGCTTCGGAGTCGCGAAGCGTCAGCCTCAGCGTTTCGGGCGCATCCGAGACCTCGTGCCCCCAAGGCAAATTGCGCATGAATCCATGCTTGGGCAACATGCCGCGCTGGTTGAATTGGGGGCAGCAAATGGGCACGCCGCCGCGGATGGCCGTATGCCCGTCGAACACCGCCGAAGGGCTCAGGTAGAGCCTTTCCACCCCGTCAGCCGCGGTCCAAGAGAGCACTTGCGCCCCATGCAAGGCCACCGTGAGGGTGCTCCCATCGATGCCGTTGGCACGCAGAGCGGGCTGGCCGCGAAACTCGATCGGGGTGATTTCCATGGCGAGAATTGTAGGCAGCACCCGCACCGTGGCACGGAATTGGCATCAAGGGCCATTGCGTGCCCGGGGCCTTCTTGGATACCCTGTGATCGCTTGCATCGAGGGACAACGTGCAAGTCGGTCCCGTGCACTCGGAAAAACTACTCTCACACGACAAGGGGATACGCATGAAGAAGCTGCCGATGGCCGCCTGGATCCTGATCGCGATGGTGCTCGGCATCATCGTGGGCTACATGATCTTCTCCAGCTTTCCGGACAAGAAAGCCGCGAAAGAAATCGCAGACTACGTCTCCATCATCTCGGACGTGTTCCTGCGCCTGATCAAGATGCTGATCGGCCCGCTGGTGTTCTCCACGCTGGTGGTGGGCATCGCGCACATGGGCGACGCCAAGTCGGTCGGCCGCGTTTTCGGCAAGGCCATCGGCTGGTTTCTCACCGCTTCGCTGATCTCGCTGGTCATCGGCCTGGTCATGGCCAACCTGCTCAAGCCCGGCGAAAACCTCGGCCTGCCGCTGCCCGACATCGGCGCCTCGGCCAACCTTGCCACCTCGAAATTCACGCTGAAAGACTTCGTGAGCCACACGGTGCCGAAGTCCTTCGTCGAGGCCATGGCCAACAACGAGATCCTGCAGATCGTGGTGTTCTCGATGTTCTTCGGCGTGGCGCTCGCCTCGCTGGGCGACAAGGCCAAGACGCTGGTCGCCGCCATCGAGGAGCTGTCGCACGCCATGCTCAAGATCACCGGCTACGTCATGAAGCTCGCGCCGCTCGCGGTGCTGGCCGCCATGGCCGCCACGGTGGCCGTCAACGGCCTGGGTATCCTGCTGAAGTTCGCGGTGTTCATGGGCGACTTCTACCTGGGCCTGTTCGTGCTGTGGAGCGTGCTGGTGCTGGCGGGCTTCCTGTTCCTCGGCCCGCGCGTGTTCAAGCTGCTGGTGCTCATCAAGGAAGCCTTCCTGCTGTCGTTTGCCACTGCCAGTTCGGAAGCGGCCTACCCGAAGATCCTGCAGGCGCTCGACCGTTTCGGCGTGAAGCGCAAGATCTCCAGCTTCGTGATGCCGATGGGCTACTCGTTCAACCTCGACGGCTCGATGATGTACTGCACCTTCGCCGTGCTCTTCATCGCGCAGGCCTACAACATCCACATGCCGATCAGCACGCAGATCACCATGCTGCTGATCCTGATGCTCACCTCCAAGGGCATGGCCGGCGTGCCGCGCGCCTCGCTGGTGGTGATCGCAGCCACGCTGAACCACTTCGACATTCCCGAGGCCGGCCTGCTGCTGATCCTGGGCGTGGACACCTTCCTCGACATGGGCCGCTCGGCCACCAACGCAGTGGGCAACTCCATCGCCACCGCGGTGGTTGCCAAGTGGGAGGGCGAGCTGATGTCCGAGAGCGATGCCGAGGTCAACGCCAAGGCGCTCGACGAGGAAGCCAGCGCCACCCTCGCCCACCCCGCCCACGCGTGAGGCGCGCCATGAAGCCCAAGGCCACGCTGTCGGTTTTCCTCGCCGGACTGCTGGCGGCCGCCGTGTTCGTGCTGGCGGCACCGGCACAGGCGCAGGAACAGGCAGCGCCCACCGCGCTGACCGGCACCCTCGCCAAGGCCCGCGAAACCGGCGCCATCACCATCGGCTACCGCGAGTCGTCGGTGCCGTTCTCGTACCTCAATGCGCGCAAGGAGCCGATCGGCTATTCGATCGAGCTTTGCCGCGCGCTGGTAACGGCCATCGAGGACGCGGTGAACAGGAGCCTCACGATCAAGTGGGTGCCCGTCACGTCGGACTCTCGCATCGACGCGGTCGCGAGCGGCAAGGTCGACCTGGAATGCGGCTCGACCACCAACAACCTCGAACGCCAGAAGCGCGTGAGTTTCTCGCCCACGATGTTCGTCTCGGGCACCAAGGTGCTGGTGAAGAAGGGCTCGCCGATCAAGTCGTTCCGCGACCTCGCGGGCAGGAAGGTGGCAGTGACGGCCGGCACCACCAACGAGAAGACGCTGCGCGACCTGTCGGAGAAGTTCAAGCTGAACATCAACCTGCAGGTGACGCGCGACCATGCGGAGTCGTTCGGGCTGGTGAAGAGCGGCCAGGCCGATGCCTTCGCGACCGACGACGTGCTGCTCTACGGCCTGATCGCGCAAGACGCCGCCAAGGCCGACTACGAAGTGGTCGGCGACTTCCTCTCCTACGACCCCTACGGGATCATGTACCGCAAGGGCGACCCGCAGCTGAACAAGGTGGTCGTCGACACCTTCCAGGTGCTGGCGGAAGACGGCGAGATCGAGCGGCAGTACAAGCGCTGGTTCCTGCGCAAGCTGCCGTCGGGGGAAAGCATCAACCTGCCGATGAGCGCGCAGCTGGAAACGATTATCCAGACGATGTCGGTGAAGGCCGAATAAGCCCTCATTCAACTGCTACCGCGCTGGCCAATCCCAGCGCGGTATTTCGCTCATGTCGAGGTTGGCGATGCGCGTTTCGCCGAACTGCTTTTCGAGCACTACCGGCTGCAGGCCTTCGCTGTCGTCCAGCGCGGCAATCAGCCGGGCGGCGTGCGACACCACGATCACCTGCGACTGCCGCGCGGCCTGCGCAATCAACCGCCCCAGGGCCGGCAGCAGGTCGGGGTGCAGGCTGGTCTCGGGCTCATTGAGCACCAGCAGCGCAGGCGGGCGGGGCGTGAGCAGCGCCGCAATCCACAACAGGTAGCGCAGGGTGCCGTCGGAGAGTTCAGCGGCTGTAAGGGGCCGCAGCAGGCCGTGCTGGCGCATCAGCGTCTCGAAGCGGTCGCCTGTCACCTGAACCTCGATGCTTGCGCCGGGGAAGGCGTCGTCCACCGCGCGGTCGAGTGCTTCGCCGTCGCCGATCTCTCGGATGGTCTGCAACGCCGCGGCCAGATCAGCGCCGTCGTTGGCCAGCACCGGCGTGTACGTGCCCAGTTGAGGCTGGCGCGCGGGCGCATCGGCGTCGGAGCGGAAGTGGTCGTAGAAGCGCCAGGAGCGCATCTGCTCGCGCAGCGTGAGCATCTCGGGTGCATCGCGCGGGTCGGCGTGCTCCGTCATCATGCTGGCGAAGGCCGGAATCGGCCGGCCGACAGCCTGCCAGCTCTTGCCCTCACGCAGGCGCAGCGCGGCGCCCTTGCGGTCGACCAGCTGCGTCGAGGGGCGCAGCAGCGGGCCGCTCCAGATGGCCTCGTGCTTGATCTGCGGGTCGCTCGAAAAGGCCGTCGATGAACTCGGTGGCGGCAGGCCGATGTCGATGGCGTAGCCGAAATCTTCAGCCTCGACGCCAGCGAACCCCAGCTTCAGCGCGACCGGCTCGCTGCGCGATGTGCCCTGCACCGGCACCTCGCCCCGCAGCATGGCCGCCGAGAAGCGCTCGGGCCCGGCCCACAAGGTCGATGAAAGCCCACCCTCGCGCACCAGCGAGCGGATCACGCCGCCATTGGCGATGTCCGCCAGCAGACGCATCGCCCGGTACACGCTCGACTTGCCACTGCCGTTGGCCCCGGTCACGACCGTGAGCCGGCCCAGCGGCACGGTCAGCTGCCGCAGCGAGCGGTAATTGGCGATGGCGAGCGCGGAAAGCACGCGCTACGCGGTTAGAGCGTCAGGCGCCGGCCAGTTCGTCCGCGCGAGCCTGCGCGGCGGCGAAATCGAGGTCGCCCGAATAGATGGCGCGGCCGCAGATCACACCCTCGACACCATCGGACTCGACTGCGCAGAGCTTGTCGATGTCGGCCATGTTCGACAGGCCGCCCGAGGCGATCACCGGAATGGTCAGCGCCTGCGCGAGCTTGACGGTGGCCTCGATGTTGATGCCCGAGAGCATGCCGTCGCGGCCGATGTCGGTGTAGATGATCGACTCGACGCCGTAGTCCTCGAACTTCTTGCCCAGGTCGGCCACCTCGTGGCCCGTGAGCTTGCTCCAGCCGTCGGTGGCGACCTTGCCGTCCTTGGCGTCCAGGCCCACGATGATGTGGCCGCCGAAGGCGCTGCAGGCGTCCTTCAGGAAGCCGGGGTTCTTGACCGCGGCGGTGCCGATGATCACGTAGCGCAGGCCGTCGTCGATGTAGCGCTCGATGGTGTCGAGGTCGCGGATGCCGCCGCCGAGCTGCACCGGAATGTCGTCGCCCACCTCTTTCAGGATCGCCTTGATGGCCGCGTGGTTCTGCGGCTTGCCGGCGAAGGCGCCATTCAGATCGACCAGGTGCAGCCGGCGCGCGCCGGCCTCGACCCACTTGCGGGCCATGGCAGCGGGGTCCTCGCTGAAGATGGTGGACTGGTCCATGTCGCCCTGCTTGAGGCGAACGCAGTGGCCGTCTTTGAGATCAATGGCGGGAATGAGGAGCATGGAAGTGACGCGAGTATGCGGAAGCCGGGCTGTGAGAGGTTCGGCCCGGTCGGAAAAATAGGTTCAGGGATTCCAGTGGAGGAAGTTGCGATAGAGCTGCAGCCCGTGGTCCGCACTCTTCTCCGGGTGGAACTGGGTTGCAAAAATGTTATCGCGTGCGATGGCTGCGGTAAAGCTCGCGCCATATTCCGCCTCGCCCACGCTGTGTTTGGGGTCGGTCGGGCGGGCGTAGAAGCTGTGCACGAAGTAGAAGTAGCTCTGGTCTGGCACCCCCGCCCACACGGCATGCGGCTGGGCCTGGCGCACCTGGTTCCAGCCCATCTGCGGCACCTTGAAGCGGCTGCCGTCGGGCTGCAGGCGGCCAGCCAGGTCGAACTTGACGACCTCGCCCGGAATGAGGCCCAGGCCATCGGTGGGGCCCTCGTCGCTGCGCGACAGCATCATCTGCATGCCCACGCACACACCGAACAGCGGCTTGCTCGCCGCGGCTTCGAGCACCGACTCCTGCAGGCCGGAGTCGCGCAGCTCGCGCATGCAGTCGGGCATAGCGCCCTGCCCCGGCAGCACCACGCGGGTCGCCTTGCGGACCACGTCGGGGTCGGAGGTGACGAACACCTCCACGCCGACCTGGTCGGCCGCATGGCGCACGGCCTGCGACACGGAGTGCAGGTTGCCCATGCCGTAGTCGACCACGGCAACGGTATTTGCTACAGATTTCATAGCTGATGGGCGAACGCGTTCAGAGCGAGCCCTTCGTCGAGGGAATGACGCCGACGGAACGCGGGTCGAGTTCGAGCGCGCCGCGCATGGCGCGCGCGAAGGCCTTGAACACCGTCTCGCACTGGTGGTGCGCATTGACGCCCTTGAGGTTGTCGATGTGCAGCGTGACGAAGGCGTGGTTCACGAAGCCCTGGAAGAACTCGTAGGTGAGCTGGCTGTCGAAGGTGCCGATCATGCCGCTGGTGAACGGCACGTGCATCACGAGGCCGGGACGGCCCGAGAAGTCGATGACCACGCGGCTCAGCGCCTCGTCGAGCGGCACGTAGGCGTGACCGTAGCGGCGGATGCCCTTCTTGTCGCCGATGGCCTTGGCCACGGCCTGGCCCAGCGTGATGCCGACGTCTTCCACCGTGTGATGACCGTCGATGTGCAGGTCGCCCTGGCAGTCGATGTCGAGGTCGATCAGCCCGTGGCGGGCGATCTGGTCGAGCATGTGGTCGAAGAAGCCGATACCGGTAGCAAGTTTGGCCTTGCCGGTGCCGTCGAGGTTGACGCTGACGGTGATCTTCGTCTCGGCGGTGTTGCGGGTGACCGTCGCGGTGCGATCGGCGCTGCCCGGGTTGGTGGGGGTGGTCATAGTGAGGCTTCGAGTGCCGCGAGCATCCGCGCATTCTCGTCGGCCGTTCCGACGGTGAGGCGCAGGCAGTTTGCGAGCAGTTCGTGCATTTTAGAAACGTTCTTGATCAGAACGCCGTGTGCCTTCATGCCCTCGAAGGTCTTGGCGGCATCGGGCACGCGCAGAAGAATCATGTTGGCGTCGCTGGGCCAGGTCTTCACGCCGGGCAGGCGGCCGAGCCCCATCATCAGGCGTTCGCGCTCCTCGCGGATCTGCCGGGCCTGCGCCTCGAACACCTCGGCGTGCTCCAGCGCGAACAGCGCGCACTCGCAGTTGAGCACGCTGATGTTGTAGGGCGGGCGAACCTTGTCGACCTCGGCGACCAGCGCGGCCGGCCCCATGAGGTAGCCCAAGCGGATGCCGGCCAGGCCGAACTTGCTGAGCGTGCGCATCAGCAGCACGTGGCCGTGCTTCGCGAGCCGGTCGATATAGCTGCGGGCGGCAAAGGGCTGGTAGGCCTCGTCGATCACCACCAGGCCGCCCTGCGCGCCCTGGGCTTCGACGATCTTCTCGACGACGGCGTCGTCCCAGAGGTTGGCGGTCGGGTTGTTCGGATACGCGAGGTAGACGATGGCGGGCTTCTCGCTCGCAATGGCGGACAGCATGGCGGCTTCGTCGAGTTCGAAGTCGGCCGTGAGCGGCACGCCGACGAACTTCAGGCCCTGCAGCTTCGCGCTCATGGCGTACATGACGAAGCCGGGCACGGGCGCCAGCACGGCGGCGCCGGGCAGGTCGCAGGCAATGGCCAGCAGCGAAATCAGCTCGTCCGAGCCGTTGCCCAGCATCAGCCTGAAGCCCTCGGGCATCTGCGCGTGCGCGGCCAACGCGCGCTGAAGGTCGGCGCCGCGCTCGCCCGGGTAGCGGTTGAGCGCCAGCGCACCGAGGCGCGCGCCGAGTTCGGCCTGCAGCGCGGGCGGCAGGCCGAAGGGGTTTTCCATGGCGTCGAGCTTGACGAAGCCGCGCGCGTCCTGCACCGCGTAGGCATGCATGGACCGCACGTCGTTGCGGATGCGGTCGAGCGGCGGGCGGGCGGATTGGGGAGCAGCGGTCATCGGGTGCAGCGGTAGCTGTTTCGGAGGGCGCCGGCCATGACCAGTTGCACTGGCATGTCGGCTTCGTAACTGTCGGCGTTGCGGGTCAGCTCGGTCTGGTAGAGCGAACGCGCCATGGAGGGTTCGAGGCGGCGGCCCTCGACGCAGAACACGGGCTTCTGCCCGTTGCGCTGCGACGATTCGACACCTTCGCGCAGGCCTTCGAGCACACCGACCAGGTAGTAGCTGGCGTAGGCCTTGCCGTCTTTCTCGCTGGCTTCGAGCGTGCGCAGTTCGCGGATGCTCATGGCCTGCGCGCCGGTGGCGGCCGCCAGCGCGAGCAGCAGGAAGGCGGCGGCACGCTTCATCGGCATCACTTGCGGTAGCGCGGCGGCGGCGCGTAGGCGCCGTCGGCCGGGAAGGCGCTGGGCTGCGACGGGGTGGCGTCGCGGCGCTGGCGGCGCGGTGCGTCGCGCTCTTCGAGTTCGAACAGCGCAGCGCCGATCACGCCGATGTTGCGCACGTCGCCCGCTTCGGTGTTCGCTGCGTAGGCACGGCCGGGCGCGGAAAAGCGGAAGGCCGCGACCTCGTTCTCGCTCTTGCGAAAGCCTTCGATGGTGAGCGCCTGCAGCGGGCGCAGCACATAGCCGCCGTTGCGCAGGCTGCCGGGCTTGCCGTTGAGCACGTCGAGACCGTCGACCGTGGCGATCACCTCGTAGCTGCGCTCGCTGAGGTTGCGAAAGCGCAGCGTGTAGCGCGAGCCCTGCACGCCGGCGAGGCGGAACATGTCTTCGCCGCCACTGCCCCGGCGGGCGCGCTGCAGCGGCAGCGGGCGGCTGTCTTCGCCGAGCACCGACCATTCGACGTCGCCGTCGGCCAGCATCAGGCTCAGGCGGCTCTCAGGATTGCTGCCCACGGAGCGGCGCACGGCAGAGGCCTCGTTGTAGCCCAGCGAGGCCACGTCGTCCGGCTGGTCGGACAGGCGCTTGGTGATGACCGTGCGGGTCTTCGATTCGAGGCCCTCGCCCCACTGCGTGCCGAGTTGCGGGGCAGGCGCTGCCGGCGCGGCGCTGGGCGTAGCGCTGACGGCAGCCGACGTGCGCGGCGCCTGCGGCATCTGGCTGCAGGCGGCCAGCAGTGCGGCGCCCGCAACGAGGCCCGTGGCGAATCGAAAAAGACGCGAATGACGGAGACGATCGATCATCTTGCTTGCTCCTCCCGGTGATCGGTTGTTTGAGCTCAGATCTTACGCAGCCGCATGCGGGCAGCTTCGGCGTGCGCCTGCAGGCCCTCGCCTTCGGCCAGCGTGACGGCGATCGGGCCCAGCACCTGGGCGCCCGCCTCGCTGACCTCGATCAGGCTGGAGCGCTTCTGGAAGTCGTACACGCCCAGCGGGCTGGAAAAGCGCGCCGTGCCGCTGGTGGGCAGCACGTGGTTCGGGCCGGCGCAGTAGTCGCCCAGGCTTTCGCTGGTGAAGGCGCCCAGGAAGATCGCGCCGGCGTGGCGCAGCAGCGGCTCCCAGCGGTTCGGTTCGCTGCTGCTGACTTCCAGATGCTCGGGGGCGATGCGATTGCTGATCTCGCAGGCCTCTTCCATGCTCTTCGTGTGAATCAGCGCGCCGCGGCCGTTGAGCGAGGCGGCGATGATTTCTGCGCGCGGCATGGCCGGCAGCAGGCGATCGATCTCGGCCTGCACGCGGTCGATGTAGGCGGCGTCGGGGCACAGCAGGATGCTCTGGGCCAGCTCGTCGTGCTCGGCCTGGCTGAACAGGTCCATGGCCACCCACTCGGGCGGCGTGGTGCCGTCGGCCAGCACCAAAATTTCGCTCGGGCCGGCGATCATGTCGATGCCCACGGTGCCGAACACGCGGCGCTTGGCGGCCGCCACGTAGGCATTGCCGGGGCCGGTGATCTTGTCGACGGCAGGGATGGTGGCGGTGCCGTAGGCCAGCGCTGCCACGGCCTGCGCGCCGCCGATGGTGAAGCCGCGCGTCACGCCGGCCACGTAGGCGGCGGCGAGCACGAGCTGGTTCTTTTCGCCCTTCGGCGTCGGCACCACCATGATGATTTCGCCGACACCCGCGACGTGCGCGGGAATGGCGTTCATCAGCACGCTCGACGGGTACGCGGCCTTGCCGCCCGGCACGTAGATGCCGACGCGATCGAGCGGCGTGACCTTCTGGCCGAGCAGCGTGCCGTCTGCATCGCGGTAGCTCCAGCTTTCGCCGCTGGCCTTCTTTTGGGCCTCGTGGTAGCTGCGCACGCGGCGCGCGGCGGCTTCGAGCGCGTCGCGCTGAGCGGCGGGCAGAGCCTCGAAGGCGGCCTTGAGTTCGGCTTGCGTCAGCTCAAGCTCGGGCAGCGCCTTGGCATCGAGCCTGTCGAAGCGATTCGTGTATTCGAGCACCGCGTCGTCACCGCGCTTCTGCACGTCGGCGAGGATGTCGGCCACAACCTTCTCGATGGCCGCGTCGTCGTCCGCGGACCAATGCAGCCGCGCCTTGAATTCAGCGTCGAAGCTGGCTGAAGTCGTGGACAGACGGGCGGGGGCTGCTTTCAGAGTCATGTGCTTGAGGTTCAGGCGGTGGGAATGGCTGACGCAAACGCGTCGACGATGCGGCGGATGGGCTCGCGCTTGAGCTTGAGCGCGGCCTGGTTCACCACGAGGCGCGCGCTGATGTCCATGATGCGCTCCACCTCGACGAGGTGGTTGGCCTTGAGCGTGTTGCCGGTCGAGACCAGGTCGACGATGGCGTCGGCCAGGCCTGTGAGCGGTGCCAGCTCCATGCTGCCGTAGAGCTTGATCAGGTCGACGTGCACGCCCTTGCTGGCGAAGAAGTCGCGCGCAAGGCCGACGTACTTGGTGGCCACGCGCAGGCGCGAGCCCTGCTTCACGGCCGAGGCGTAGTCGTAGTCGGCGCGCACGGCCACGCTCAGGCGGCAGGCCGCGATGCGCAGATCGAGCGGCTGGTACAGGCCCTGGTTGCCGTGCTCGAGCAGCACGTCGAGGCCGGTCACGCCGAGGTCGGCGCCGCCGTACTGCACGTAGGTGGGCACGTCGGAGGCGCGCACCAGCACCACGCGCACGTCGGGGCGGGTGGTTTCGAGAATCAGCTTGCGCGACTTCTCGGGGTCTTCGGTGACCTCGATGCCGGCGGCGGCCAGCAGGGGCATCGTCTCTTCGAAGATGCGGCCTTTGGAGAGGGCTAGCGTGATCATGCGGCGGCAGCTCCGGTCAGTCGTTCGATGTCGGCGCCCAGGCCGCGCAGCTTGGACTCCATGCGGTCGTAGCCCCGGTCGAGGTGGTAGATGCGATCGACCAGCGTCTCGCCCTCGGCCACGAGGCCGGCGATGACCAGACTGGCCGAGGCGCGCAGGTCGGTGGCCATCACGGTAGCGCCCGAGAGCTGCTGCACGCCCTCGACCATCGCCACCTTGCCCTCGACGTGGATGCGTGCGCCCAGGCGCACCATCTCGTTCACGTGCATGAAGCGGTTCTCGAAGATGGTTTCCGTGACCATCGAGGCGCCACGCGCGATCACGTTCAGGGCCATGAACTGGGCCTGCATGTCGGTCGGGAAGCCCGGGTACTCGGTGGTGCTGAAGCTCTGCGCCTTCAGGTGTTCGTAGGCGGGGCCCCTGGAGCTGATGCGCACGCCGTCTTTTTCGGAGGCGACGGTGCAGCCCGCGTCGCGCAGCTTGTCGATCACGGCGTCGAGGTGGTCGCCGCGCGCGTGGCGCAGGAAGGCCTCGCCGCCCGTGGCAGCTACGGCGCACAGGAAAGTGCCGGCCTCGATGCGGTCGGCCACCACGGCGTGCTCGCAGCCGTGCAGCTTCTCGACGCCCTGGATGCGGATGTGGCTGGTGCCGTGGCCTTCGATCTTCGCTCCCATGCGGATCAGCATTTCGGCGAGGTCGACGATCTCGGGCTCCTGCGCGGCGTTTTCGAGCAGCGTTTCGCCCTCGGCCAGCGCGGCTGCCATAAGGAAATTCTCGGTGCCGGTGACGGTGACCATGTCGGTCAGGATGCGCGCGCCCTTCAGGCGGGTGCGGCCTTCGGGCAGGCGCGCGACCATGTAGCCGTGCTCGACCACGATCTCTGCGCCCATGGCTTGCAGGCCCTTGATGTGCTGGTCGACCGGCCGCGAGCCGATGGCGCAGCCGCCGGGCAGCGACACCCTGGCATGGCCGAAGCGCGCCAGCAGCGGGCCCAGGGCCAGCACGGAGGCGCGCATGGTCTTGACCAGCTCGTAGGGCGCCTCGGGGTTGCCGAGGTCGCCGGCATTCAGGCGGACCGTGCCGTTGTCGTTGCGCTCGGCCGTCACGCCCATGTTGCGCACCAGCTTGAGCATGGTCGACACGTCCTGCAGGCGCGGCACGTTGTGCAGCGTCACGGGCTGGTCGGTCAGCAGCGCCGCGCACAGCTCGGGCAGCGCGGCGTTCTTGGCGCCGGAAATGAGTACTTCGCCGCGGAGCTCTCGCCCGCCGCGAATCAGAAGTTTGTCCATCGAAGTTCCAGCGAAGTCAGGAGGCCACGAGGGGCCGGGAGTTATTTTTCCACTGCCGCCCATTCGGCCGGCGTGTAGGTCTTCATCGAAAGCGCGTGCACCTCGTCGGTGTGCATTTTCGCACCGAGGGTGGCGTAGACCCGCTGATGGCGCTGGATCGAGCGCTTGCCCTCGAATTCGGCCGAGACGATGGTGGCGTACCAATGTCGGCCATCGCCCTCGAGCGTGATGTGCTCGCACGGGAGATGGGACTGGATCAGGGCCTGGAGTTGTTCGGCGGTCATGGGGTGTGGGAAGAGGCTTTGTTCAGCCCCGGATTTTGTAGCCGATGCGAAGCAGGTGGACGGCAATCGCGCTCACCACCAGCCAGGCGGTGCCGACGATGCCCAAGCTCAGCCAGGGCGAGGCGTCGCTCACGCCGAAGAAGCCGTAGCGGAAGCCGTCGATCATGTAGAAGAACGGGTTCAGGTGGCTCACGCTTTGCCAGAACGGCGGCAGCGAGCCGATCGAATAGAACACGCCCGACAGGAAGGTCATGGGCATGATCAGGAAGTTCTGGAACACCGCCATCTGGTCGAACTTCTCGGCCCAGAGACCGGCGATGAGGCCAAGTGTTCCCAGCATGGCCGAGCCCAGCAGCGCGAACACGATGATCCAGACCGGCGCAACGAAACTCGGCTGCGCGAACAGCACCGTGACGACGAACACGCCCAGCCCCACGGCCAGCCCGCGGATGACGGACGAGCCCACATAGGCGAAGAACCAACCCCAGTGCGACAGCGGCGTGAGCAGCACGAAGACCAGGTTGCCCATGATCTTGCTCTGGATGATCGACGACGAGCTGTTGGCAAAGGCGTTCTGCAGCACGCTCATCATCACGAGGCCAGGCACCAGGAAGGCCGTGTAGCCGATCGTGCCGTAGACCTTCACGTGGTCTTCGAGCACATGGCCGAACACCATCAGGTACAGCAGTGCGGTGAGCACCGGCGCCCCCACGGTCTGGAAGCCGACCTTCCAGAAGCGCAGCGTCTCCTTGTAGAGCAGCGCGCGCCAACCGGTCACGGCCATCATCGCGCCACCTCCAGCGGGGTTTGCTCGCCGGCCATCAGGTCGATGAACACGTCTTCCAGGTCGGCCTTGCGCATTTCCACGTCTTCCACCGCGACGCCGGCTTCGCGGATCGCGGCCAGCAGTTGTTCGACTTCATGGGCGTTCTGCGCCGGCAGCTGCACGATGCGCCCGGTGATGCGCGCATGCTGTGCAATGGCCCAGGGCAGCATGGCGTCGGTCTTGAAGCGCAGCACGTTGCTCGCGGCCGATTTCAGCAGTTCGCTGGTGCGGTCGAGTGCGATCACGCGGCCCTGCTTGAGCATCGCGATGCGGCTGCACAGCGCCTCGGCCTCTTCGAGGTAGTGGGTGGTGAGCAGCACGGTGCTGCCCTGCTTGTTGAGCCGGGCGACGAACTGCCAGAGCGTCTGGCGCAGTTCGACGTCGACACCGGCAGTGGGCTCGTCGAGCACGATCACCGGCGGCTTGTGCACCAGCGCCTGTGCCACCAGCACCCGGCGCTTCATGCCGCCCGAGAGCTGGCGCATGTTGGCCGTGGCCTTGTCGGCGAGGCCCAGGCTTTGCAGCAGCTCGTCGATCCAGGCCTCGTTGTTCTTGATGCCGAAGTAGCCCGACTGGATGCGCAGCGATTCGCGCACGTTGAAGAAGGGGTCGAACACCAGCTCCTGCGGCACGATGCCGAGCTGGCGGCGCGCCTGTGCAAAGTCGCGCTGCACGTCGAAGCCGTGGACGCTGATGGCGCCGGCCGTGGGCCGCGACAGGCCCGCGAGCATGCTGATCAGGGTGGTCTTGCCCGCGCCGTTCGGGCCGAGCAGGCCGAAGAACTCGCCCGGTTCGATCTGGAAGCTGACCTCGTCGACGGCCTTGAGCCCTGGCTTGCCCTGGGCTTTTTGCTGTCTGGAGGGGGGGTAGGTCTTGGAGACCGATTGAAATGAAATCGCGGGCATGGGAGCCCGCGATTTTAAGGGGCCGTTACTTTTTCAGGGCGCGGCGGGCAAAAGGCCCGCAATGCCATACAGCGCCGCGAGTTCGCGCAAGCGAGGCGACAGGCCCTTGACGGAGAAGCCGCGGCCCAGTGCGCTCGACTCGCGCCGGCATTCGAGCAGCACGGCCAGCGCCGAAGAATCGAACTGGGCCAGCGCAGTCGCGTCGACCACGGTGGACGACGAGTCGGCCTGGCCTTTCAGCCCCTGCTGCAGCATGCGCATGCAGGCGGGGGCCTCGTCATGGGTGAGTCGGGTGGGCAGGACCAGCATCGCGTGCGCCCGGTCAGCCCTTGCCGTTGCCCTTGTTGCGCGCGGCCAGCGCGGCGATCAGGCCGTCGATGCCGCTCTTGTTGATTTCCTGCGCGAACTGGGTGCGGTAGGTGTCGACCAGCCACACGCCCAGCACATTCAGGTTGTAGACCTTCCAGCCGGCGCCCTGGCCGGGGGTCTTTTCAAGGCGGTAGTCGAGCTGCACCGGATCACCGCGGCCTTGGACCTCGGTGCGCACCAGCACGTCCTTGTCGTCAGGCGAGCCGCGGAACGGGCGGATGGTGACGGTCTGGTCGGTCACCTGGTCGAGGGCGCCGGCATAGGTGCGCACCAGCAGGGCCTTGAACTCGTCCTGCAGGCGTTTTTGCTGTTCGGGCGTTGCAGTGCGCCAGGCCGGGCCGACTGCCGAGGCCGTCATGCGCTGGAAGTTGACGTTGGGCATGATCTTGCTGTCGACCAGCAGCATGATCTTGTTGACGTCGCCCGACTTGATGGACGAGTCGGCCTTGATCGTTTCGAGCACGTCGGTCGAAAGGCGCTTGACGAGCGCATCAGGCGCTTCATCGGCGGCACGGGCGGGCTGGACGAAGGCGACAGCCGCACCGAACAGCAGGGCGCCGGCCAGCACCAGGCGGCCGAGATCGCGACGTTGCAAGGTCTTGTTGTTCATGAAGAGTCCCTCATTCAAGTTTGAAAATCTGCAGGCACCCGAAAAAACCGGGTGCTGAGACAGGAACGGATTCGAGCCCCCTGGGGCCGACCGGGTTCCTGTCCGGGAGGTGAAGCCTTGCAACCGGATGCAAGCAGCGCCCCCTCCTCTTGCGGCTTACTTGTCGCTGCCACCACCGTCACTGCCACCGCCGTCGTCCGGCGGGTTGCCGTCGTAGACCTGGCTGCGGCGGCGCTGCAGGAACGCATCGCGCGTGAACGAATACTTGTCGAGCGCCGCATCGCCGAGCAGGCGGCTTGCGCGCAGGTATTGCGAGCGCGTGTCGACGATGCGCAGCACCGTCAGCGAATTGCGCCAGGGGATGTCTTCCACATGGCCCAGCGGGTCGCCGTACATGTCGAGCGGCTTGGCCGCGGTGTCGCGCAGTGTCGAGGAGCCCAGCAGCGGCAGCACGACGTACGGGCCCGGGCCCACGCCCCAGTAGCCCAGCGTCTGGCCGAAGTCTTCCTCGTGGCGGGGAATGCCGGCCTCGGTCGCAACGTCCAGCAGGCCGCCGAGCCCGAAGAAGGTGTTGACGTTCAGGCGCATGAATGTCTCGGCGCTGTTCTGCAGCTTGAGCTGGGCCACGTTGTTGGCCAGGCTCCAGACATCGCCGATGTTGCCGAAGAAGTTGTTCACGCCGGTGCGCACCATCGAAGGCAGCGCCTTCTGGTAGGCCGTGGCCACGGGAACGAGCACTGCGTCGTCAACGGTGTCGTTGAAGCGCGAGACCCCGCGGTTGAACGGCTCGAGAGGGTCGGCCGGATTGGCGTTGGGTCCGGTGGCGCAACCGGCCACCAGTGCAAAAAAAGCTGCTGCGCCCACCCAACGGGCGCGAATTGCTACGTTATTCATAGCAGAAGACAAAAAAGATCGTGTTTTCATTTCTTGTTGGCTGTTCCAGGCGTCGAATTGCCTTCGGCTGCCTTGCTGTACAGAAACTGGCTGATCAGGTTTTCAAGCACCACGGCCGATTGGGTCGAGGTGATGGTGTCGCCGGCCTGCAAGTTCTTGTCCTCGGCGCCCGCCTCGATCCCGATGTACTGCTCGCCGAGCAGGCCACTGGTCAGGATCTTGAGCGAACTGTCCTTGGGAAAACTGTAGCGGTTTTGCAAAGCCAGCGTGACGTCGGCCTGAAAGGACTTGTCGTTGAAGGAGATGGACTCCACGCGGCCGACCACAACCCCCGCGCTCTTCACAGCGGTTTGCGGCTTGAGCCCGCCGATGTTGTCGAAGCGCGCGGTCACCGAATAGGTCTTCTGGAAATTCAGGCTCAGCAGGTTGGCCGACTGCAGCGCGAGAAACAGCAGCGCCGCCGCGCCGATCAGGACGAACAGGCCGACCCAGATGTCGTTGTTGGAACGTTGCATGGTTTGACTCTCTGTCTAGAACGATGGAGGCCGAGCCTCTTTAGATACTGAACATCATGGCGGTGAGCAGGAAGTCCAGCCCCAGCACCGCCAGCGATGCCGACACCACGGTTCGCGTGGTCGCACGCGACACGCCTTCGGGCGTGGGCTGGGCTTCATAGCCCTGCAGCAGCGCGATGAAGGTCACGGTGAAGCCGAAGACGATGCTCTTGATGACGCCGTTGCCGACGTCGCGCCACACGTCGACGCCGCCCTGCATCTGGCCCCAGAACGCGCCCGGGTCCACGCCCAGCATCAGCACGCCCACCACGTAGCCGCCCATGATGCCGACCGCGCTGAACACCGCCGCCAGCAGCGGCATGGTGATGACGCCGGCCCAGAAGCGCGGCGCGAGGATGCGCTGCACCGGGTCGACCGCCATCATCTCCATGGCGCTCAGCTGCTCGTCAGCCTTCATGAGACCGATCTCCGCGGTGAGCGACGTCCCCGCGCGCCCGGTGAACAGCAAGGCCGCCACCACGGGCCCGAGCTCGCGCACCAGGCTCAGCGTGACCAGCAGACCGAGCGCTTCGGAAGAGCCGTAGCGCTGCAGCGCGTAGTACATCTGCAGCCCGAGCACGAAGCCCACGAACAGCCCCGACACGCCGATGATCGCGAGCGAGTAATTGCCCAAAAAATGGATCTGGTCACGCACCAGCCCGAAGCGGCGCATGATCTGCGCGCCCGGGCCGACCAGGCGCATGAACAGCTTCGCGCCATAGCCCAGGTTGGCCAGATGGCGGCGCACGCCGAAGCCGACGTCGGCAGGCTTCCACCAGCTCATGAGCGCCCTCCTTCGACATTGCCGAAGTCGTCCTCGATGCTGACGCCCGGGTAATGGAAGCGCACAGGCCCGTCGGGCAGCGCATTGACGAACTGATGGACCAGCGGATCGGCGCTGTGGCGCACTTCGTCGGGCGTGCCCTGC
Organism: Variovorax sp. YR634; assembly: GCF_900106655.1. Taxonomy (NCBI): domain Bacteria; kingdom Pseudomonadati; phylum Pseudomonadota; class Betaproteobacteria; order Burkholderiales; family Comamonadaceae; genus Variovorax; species Variovorax sp. YR634. The sequence continues at coordinate 246,495 of NZ_FNOL01000001.1, read as the reverse complement.
GCGGCGATGCCGCCGTTGGCCAGGATGATCACGTGGTCGGCGATGCGGAAGGTTTCTTCGAGATCGTGCGACACGATGATGCTGGTGAGCCCCAGCGTGTCGTTGAGCTGGCGGATCAGGCGCGCGGCGGTGCCGAGCGAGATCGGATCGAGCCCCGCGAAAGGTTCGTCGTACATCACGAGGTCGGGGTCGAGCGCAATTGCGCGCGCCAGCGCCACGCGCCGCGCCATGCCGCCCGACACCTCGCTGGGCATCAGGTCGCGGGCACCGCGCAGGCCGACGGCGTCCAGCTTCATGAGCACCACGTCGCGTACCAGCGCTTCGGAGAGTTGTGTGTGCTCGCGCAGCGGAAACGCCACGTTGTCGAACACGGTCATGTCGGTGAACAGCGCGCCGAACTGAAAGAGCATGCCCATGCGGCGCCGCGCCGCGTAGAGCGCGGTTGCATCGAACTTGCCGACATCGTGGCCGTCGAAGAGCACCTCGCCACGCTGTGCCTTCTGCTGCCCGCCGATAAGGCGCAGCACGGTGGTCTTGCCACCGCCCGATGCCCCCATCAGGGCCGTTACCTTGCCTCGCGGCACGGAGAACGAAACGCCGTCGAGGATGGCGCGTGCACCATAGCCGAACGTGACGTCGCGGAACTCTACGAAGGGATGTGGCAGTGGTGCGGCTGGGTCCATCTCAATAAAAAAGCCGGGGCGCTTTTTCAAGCATCCCGGCATGCGGTTTGACGCGGATGATAACGGGGCCGTGACCGGCCCCGCGAAATTGAAACAAAATTCAGCGCGGCAGGTCGCTGAACCCCATCAGGAACTCATCCACCGAGCGCGCAGCCTGACGGCCTTCACGAATGGCCCACACCACCAGCGACTGTCCGCGGCGGATGTCGCCGGCGGCAAAAACCTTCGGAATGTTGGTGACATAGCCGCCGATGAAGTCGACCGTGGCCTTGGCGTTGCCGCGGGCATCCTTCTCCACGCCGAAGGCGTCGAGCACGGTGGCCACGGGGCTGATGAAGCCCATCGCGAGCAGCACCAGGTCGGCCTTGAGGATCTGCTCGCTGCCGGCCACTTCCTGCATCTTGCCGTCCTTCCATTCGACGCGAACGGTCTTCAGGCCGGTGACCTTGCCCTTTTCGCCGATGAATTCCTTGGTGGAGATCGCGAACTCGCGCTCGCAGCCCTCTTCATGGCTGGAGCTGGTGCGCAGCTTGATCGGCCAGTACGGCCAGGTCAGCGGGCGGTTTTCTTCCTCGGGCGGCTGGGGCATCAGCTCGAACTGCGTGACGCTGACCGCGCCATGGCGGTTGCTGGTGCCCACGCAGTCGGAGCCGGTGTCGCCACCGCCGATGACGATCACGTGCTTGCCGTCGGCGCGCAACTGGCCCTTGACCTTGTCGCCCGCGTTGACGCGGTTCTGCTGCGGCAGGAACTCCATCGCGAAATGGATGCCGTCGAGGTCGCGGCCGGGCACCGGCAGGTCGCGCGATTGCTCTGCACCGCCCGTGAGCAGCACGGCATCGAATTCTTTTTGCAGTTGCTCAGGCGTGACGGTTTCCTTGGCCAGGTTCGTGACCTTGGAGCCCTTGCCCAGCGGGTCCTTCGCGGCGCCGACCATCACGCCGGTGCGGAAGGTCACGCCTTCGGCCTTCATCTGCTCGACGCGGCGATCGATGTGCGACTTCTCCATCTTGAAGTCGGGAATGCCGTAGCGCAGCAGGCCGCCGATGCGGTCGTTCTTCTCGAACAGCGTCACGTCGTGGCCGGCGCGCGCGAGTTGCTGCGCAGCCGCCATGCCGGCCGGACCCGAACCTACCACCGCCACCTTCTTGCCGGTCTTGTGCTTGGCGACGCGCGGCGCCACCCAGCCTTCGTCCCAGGCGCGGTCGATGATCGCGTGCTCCAGCGACTTGATGCCGACCGCGTCGTCGTTCACGTTGAGCACGCAGGCCGCCTCGCAGGGCGCGGGGCAGATGCGGCCGGTGAACTCGGGGAAGTTGTTGGTCGAGTCGAGCACCGCGAAGGCGTTTTGCCAGTCGTTGCGGTACACGAGGTCGTTGAAGTCCGGAATGATGTTGTTGACCGGGCAGCCGCTGTTGCAGAACGGCGTGCCGCAGTCCATGCAGCGCGCGCCCTGCACCTTGGCCTGTTCGGTGTTCAGGCCGACGACGAATTCCTTGTAGTGCTTGACGCGCTCTTCGATGGGCTTGTAGCCCTCTTCGACACGCTCATGCTCCATGAAGCCGGTGATCTTTCCCATCGTGATTCCTTTACACCCCCGTTGCTTGCTCACTGCGTGTAGCCGCCTCCCCCCTCAAGGGGGCAACACCAGCGGCCCGGCAAAGCCGGTTCCGCGGTGTTCCCCGAAGGGGCTGTGACTCTTTCACGCGCTGCATGCCGTACAGGGATTCATTCTGTTTTGGTTGATCTTCAAGCTGCGGCCGGGGCCGTTTGCGGTGCGGGAGCCAGCGCGTGCGGCTCGAGGCCGATGTGCGCGTTGTTGCCGCTGCTGGTGAGTTCGACCTTGCGGTCGTGCAGCTCGGCCAGCGCGCGCTTGTATTCGTTCGGGAACACCTTCACGAACTTCGTGCGCGACACGGCCCAGTTGTCGAGCAGCTCGCGTGCGCGCTTGCTGCCGGTCCAGCGGTGGTGCTCTTCGAGCAGCTTCTTCAGCTGCGCTTCGTCGGTGACGCCGCCGTGCCAGATCTTGCGATGCACGCTCGCGGTCTGCTCGGCCGAGGTCAGCACCTTGTCGAGCGACACCATCGAAAGGTTGCAGCGCGTGGCGAACTGGCCGTCTTCGTCGTAGACGAAAGCAACGCCGCCGCTCATGCCGGCCGCGAAGTTGCGGCCCGTCTTGCCGAGCACGGCCACCGTGCCGCCGGTCATGTATTCGCAACCGTGGTCGCCGGTGCCTTCGATGACCGCCGTGGCGCCCGACAGGCGCACAGCGAAGCGCTCGCCGGCCACGCCGCACAGGTAGGCCTCGCCGGTGGTCGCGCCGTACAGCGCGGTGTTGCCGACGATGGTGTTGCGCACCGCTTCGCCGCGGAAGTCGAGGCTGGGGCGCACCACCACGCGGCCGCCCGAAAGGCCCTTGCCGGTGTAGTCGTTGGCGTCGCCGATCAGGTACAGCGTGATGCCGCGCGCCAGGAAGGCGCCGAACGACTGCCCACCCGTGCCTTCGAGCTGGATGCGGATCGAGTCATCGGGCAGGCCCTGCGGATGCACCTTGGTCAGCGCGCCCGAGAGCATTGCGCCCACCGAGCGGTTGACGTTGCGCGCCACCTCGATGAACTGCACCTTCTCGCCCTTGTCGATGGCGGGACGCGACTTCTCGATGAGCTTCACGTCCAGTGCCTTGTCGAGGCCGTGGTCCTGGTTCTCGACATGGAAGCGCGGCACGTCGGCCGGCACGTTCGGCAGTGCGAACAGGCGGCTGAAGTCCAGGCCCGAAGCCTTCCAGTGCTCGATGCCCTTGCGCATGTCGAGCAGGTCGGCGCGGCCGATCAGGTCGTCGAACTTGCGGATGCCGAGCTGGGCCATGATCTGGCGCACTTCCTCGGCAACGAAGAAGAAGTAGTTGACGACGTGCTCGGGCTTGCCCGAGAACTTCTTGCGCAGCACCGGGTCTTGCGTGGCCACGCCCACCGGGCAGGTGTTCAGGTGGCACTTGCGCATCATGATGCAGCCCTCGACCACCAGCGGCGCGGTCGCAAAGCCGAACTCGTCGGCGCCCAGCAGCGCGCCGATGGCGACGTCGCGGCCGGTCTTCATCTGGCCGTCGGCCTGCACGCGGATGCGGCTGCGCAGGCGGTTGAGCACCAGCGTCTGCTGCGTTTCGGCCAGGCCGATTTCCCACGGGCTGCCAGCGTGCTTGATCGACGACCAGGGCGAAGCGCCCGTGCCGCCGTCATGGCCGGCGATCACGACGTGGTCGCTCTTGCACTTGGCCACGCCGGCTGCGATGGTGCCGACGCCGATCTCGCTCACCAGCTTCACGCTGATGCTGGCGTGCGGCGCGGTGTTCTTCAGGTCGTGAATGAGCTGCGCCAGGTCTTCGATCGAGTAGATGTCGTGGTGCGGCGGCGGCGAAATGAGGCCCACACCCGGCACGGCATAGCGCTGCTTGCCGATGTACTCGGTGACCTTGCCGCCCGGGAGCTGGCCGCCCTCGCCCGGCTTGGCGCCCTGCGCCATCTTGATCTGGATCTGGTCGGCCGAATGCAGGTACTCGGCCGTGACGCCGAAGCGGCCCGATGCCACCTGCTTGATGCGCGAACGCAGCGAGTCGCCGTCCTTCAGCGGCAGGTCGACCTCGACGTTTTCGGCGCCGATCACGCTCTTGAGCGTGTCGCCCAGCTTGATCGGGATGCCCTTGAGCTCATTGCGGTAGCGTGCGGGGTCTTCGCCGCCTTCGCCGGTGTTGCTCTTGCCGCCGATGCGGTTCATGGCAATGGCGAGCGTGGAGTGCGCCTCGGTGCTGATCGAGCCGAGCGACATCGCGCCGGTAGCGAAGCGCTTGACGATGTCAGCGGCCGACTCGACTTCGTCCACCGGAATGGCCTTGGCCGGATCGATCTTGAACTCGAACAGGCCGCGCAGCGTGAGGTGGCGGCGGTTCTGGTCGTTGATGAGCTGCGCGTATTCCTTGTACGTGTTCCAGTTGTTGGAGCGCGTGCTGTGCTGCAGCTTGGCGATGGCGTCGGGCGTCCACATGTGCTCTTCGCCGCGCGTGCGCCAGGCGTATTCGCCGCCGGCGTCGAGCATGTTGGAGAGCACCGGGTCGTCGCCGAAAGCGGCCTTGTGCATGCGGATGGCTTCTTCGGCGATCTCGAAGACGCCGATGCCTTCCACGCGGCTGGCGGTGCCGGTGAAGTACTTGTTCACCGTCTCGCTGTTCAGGCCGATGGCTTCGAACAGCTGCGCGCCGCAGTAGCTCATGTAGGTGCTGACACCCATCTTCGACATGATCTTCGACAGACCCTTGCCGATGGCCTTCACGTAGTTGTAGACCGCCTTGTCGGCGCTCAGGTCGCCCGGCAGGTCTGCGTGCATGGCCGCCAGCGTTTCCATGGCGAGATAGGGGTGCACGGCTTCGGCGCCGTAGCCCGCCAACACGCCGAAGTGATGCACTTCGCGCGCCGAGCCGGTTTCGACGACGAGGCCGGCGGTGGTGCGCAGGCCTTCGCGAACGAGGTACTGGTGCACGGCCGACAGGGCCAGCACGGCCGGGATGGCCACTTGCGTCGGGCTCACGCCGCGGTCGCTCACGATCAGGATGTTGTGGCCGCCCTTGATGGCGTCCACCGCTTCGGCGCACAGCGAGGCCAGCTTGGCTTCGACGCCTTCGTCACCCCAGGCGAGCGGGTAGGTGATGTCGAGCGCATAGCTCTTGAACTTGCCCTGCGTGTACTTGCCGATGTCGCGCAGCTTCGCCATGTCGGCGAAGTCGAGGATCGGCTGGCTCACTTCGAGCCGCATCGGTGGGTTGACCTGGTTGATGTCCAGCAGGTTGGGCTTGGGGCCGATGAAGGACACCAGCGACATCACGATGGCTTCGCGGATCGGGTCGATCGGCGGGTTCGTCACCTGCGCGAACAGCTGCTTGAAGTAGTTGTACAGCGGCTTGTTCTTGCTCGAGAGCACGGCCAGCGGGCTGTCGTTGCCCATGGAGCCGATGCCTTCTTCGCCAGCCTGCGCCATCGGGCTCATCAGGAACTTGATGTCTTCCTGGGTGTAGCCGAAGGCCTGCTGACGATCGAGCAGCGCGACTTGCGAGAGCGGCGCGGAGACCGGCTCGGCCTTCACGCTGTCGAGCTTGATGCGCAGGTTCTCGATCCACTGCTTGTAGGGCTTGCTGTTGGCAAGGGTGGCCTTGACCTCCTCGTCGTCGATCATGCGGCCCTGCTCCAGGTCGATGAGGAACATCTTGCCGGGCTGCAGGCGCCACTTGCGCACGATCTTCTGCTCGGGCACGGGCAGCACGCCGGACTCAGAGGCCATGATGACCAGGTCGTCGTCGGTCACGCAGTAGCGCGACGGGCGCAGGCCGTTGCGGTCGAGCGTGGCGCCGATCTGGCGGCCGTCGGTGAAGACGATGGAGGCCGGGCCGTCCCACGGCTCGAGCATGGCAGCGTGGTACTCATAGAACGCGCGGCGGCGCGGGTCCATGGTGGCGTGCTGCTCCCAGGGCTCGGGAATCATCATCATCACGGCCTGGCTGATGGGGTAGCCGGCCATCGTCAGCAGCTCGAGGCAGTTGTCGAAGGTGGCGGTGTCGGACTGGCCGGCGAAGCTGATGGGGTAGAGCTTCTGCAGGTCGGCGCCCAGAACCGGCGACGACATCACGCCTTCGCGGGCCTTCATCCAGTTGTAGTTGCCCTTGACCGTGTTGATTTCGCCGTTGTGGGCGACGTAGCGGTACGGGTGGGCCAGCGGCCACTCGGGGAAGGTGTTGGTCGAGAAGCGCTGGTGCACCAGGCCCAGGGCCGAGACGCAGCGCTTGTCCTGCAGGTCGAGGTAGTAGGTACCGACCTGGTCGGCCAGCAGCAGGCCCTTGTAGACCACGGTGCGGCTCGACATGCTGGGAACGTAGTATTCCTTGCTGTGCTTGAGCTTCAGGCGCTGGATGTTGGCGCTGGCGGTCTTGCGGATCACGTAGAGCTTGCGCTCCAACGCATCCTGCACGATCACGTCGTTGCCGCGGCCGATGAAGACCTGGCGCAGCAGCGGCTCCTTTTCGCGCACGGTGGGCGACATGGGCATGTCGCGGTTGACCGGCACATCGCGCCAGCCGAGCAGCACCTGGCCTTCGGCCTTGATGGCGCGTTCCATCTCTTGTTCGCAGGCTTCGCGCGAGGCGTGTTCCTTCGGCAGGAAGATCATGCCGACGCCGTACTCGCCCGGCGGGGGCAGCGTGACGCCCTGCTTCGCCATTTCTTCGCGGTACAGGTGGTCGGGCAGCTGGATCAGGATGCCGGCGCCGTCGCCCATCAGCTTGTCAGCGCCCACTGCGCCGCGATGGTCGAGGTTTTCGAGGATCTTCAAGCCCTGCAGCACGATGGCATGGCTTTTTTCGCCCTTGATGTGTGCAACGAAGCCGACGCCGCAGGCATCGTGCTCGTCGGCACCGGAATACAGACCGTGTTCTTGGAGATGTTGAATCTCGGCAGCCGTCGTCATGGGCGCGCTCCTTCAGTTTTCGCAGGGAAAGGGAGCATATTGCGATGCACAAAGAATGCCAAACACTTTAATAGGGGTCAGATTCTTATTAAATGTTGAGTTTTCTGCTCGGAATTAAATTAGGGACATATCAAAAACAGGAGCAAAAAGACCAGGCAGCACAATAGATTGGTGCTGCTTTTCAGCTCAGGATGAGGTGTTCGAAGGCGGCCGGCCGGCCTTGGCTTTGACCACGCGGCGGTCGGTGGACTTCTGCAGGCCATCGAGAAAATCGTCGTCACCGGCAGCCCAGCCGCGCAAGGTGGCTTCGGTCAGCGCGCTCTGGTCGGCCGCGCGTACCCCGCCGCGCACCAACTCGACATACGCAGCCTCCCGCGCGAACGGCGTGTTGCCGAGCTCCCAATACAGCGGATGGGGCGTCAGCAGCCGGTCATGCCGCAAGCCGGCGTAGTGACCGTGGCTGGACCATGGGAAGTCGCGCGCATCGGCCACCATGCCCGCTCGCACCGGGTTGAGGTCTATGTAGGCCATGCAGGTCAGCAGGTAGCGGTCGGTCTGGATCAACGTCGACCGGTAGCGCCCCTCCCACAGCGTGCCGCTGCGGCCGTGGCGGTCGTTGAAGTAGCGCACGTAGCTGCGGCCTACCGATTGCATGAACTGCGGCAGGCCGGTGGTGCTGTTGGGCGTGGCCAGCAGATGAAAGTGGTTGTCCATCAGCACATAGGCATGCAGCGCGATACCGAAGCGCGTGGCGTTTTCGGCCAGCAGCGCGAGCAGCTTCTCGTGATCCGCGCGGTCCATGAAGATCGGCTGGCGGTTGTTGCCGCGCTGGATCACGTGGTGCGGCATGTCGGCCAGCGTGAGGCGGGGAAGACGGGCCATGGGGTCTGCAGACGCGAGTTGCGCGCCGGCGCTCAGGCGAGACGGAAGCGCGTGTCGCCCAGCGTGTCGAGCCCGAACTGCGCCAGCAACTCGCGCAGCCGCGTCGCCGCACTCGCCTTGCGCTGGCCGGTGTAGCGCGCCAGGATCAGTTCGTTCTTCATGCTGTGCTCCCAGCCGACCAGTTCGGTCACGGTGACGCTGTAGCCGTTGGCTTCGAGATACAGGCAGCGAAGCACGTTGGTGAGCTGGCTGCCGATTTCGCGCGTGTGCAGCGGATGGCGCCACAGCTCGGCCAGCGGCGTGCGCGAAAGCGCCAGCGCCTTGGTTTCACGCAGGCAGGCGGCCACTTCGGCCTGGCAGCAGGGCACGAGCACCATGCAGCGCGCCTTCTTGGCGAGGCCGAAGGCGATGGCATCGTCGGTGGCGGTGTCGCAGGCGTGCAGCGCGGTGACCACGTCGATCTGCTCCGGCAGCTCGCTTGCCTGCGCCGATTCGGCCACGGTGAGATTCAGGAACGACATGCGGTCGAAGCCCAGCCGCTGCGCCAGTGCGCGTGAGCGCTCGACCAGTTCGCCACGCGTCTCGATGCCGTAGACATGGCCGCTGCTGCCCTGCCGTGCCCGGAAGAACAGGTCGTAGATGATGAAGCCGAGGTACGACTTGCCCGCGCCATGGTCGGCCAGCGTGGCGCCTGCGCCCTCTTCCGGCAGCTCGCGCAGCAGTTGCTCGATGAACTGGAACAAGTGGTAGACCTGCTTGAGCTTGCGCCGCGAGTCCTGGTTGAGGCGCCCCTCGCGGGTGAGGATGTGCAGTTCCTTGAGCAGCTCGACGGACTGGCCAGGGCGCAGGGCATCGGCCAGTTCGGCATCAGCCTTGGCGGCCTTGTTCGTCTTCGTCACCGGTTTCGATGCGGCTTTGGTGTTCATGGCCTGGCACTCCCGGGGCCGACGTCGAGAGCTAACCAGCCATCGGACCCCAGCGCTTCGAGCGTGTCGATGTTGCGCTCGAAGATGGCCTCCGCCTCGGGGAACGCCTGGACCGCGCGGCTCACGCTGTCCTCGCGCAGCAGGTGCAGCGTGGGGTATGGCGCGCGGTTGGTGGCGTTGCCGAGGTCGTCGGCTTCGGTGCCGGCGAACTGGAACTGCGGATGAAAGCTCGCCAGCTGGAACACGCCGTCGAAACCGGCGCGCGCAAGCCGGCGTTCGGCACGCGCCGTGAAATCGTTGAAGTCCAGGAAATCGGCCAAGGTATTCGGTGCAATCAGAAGTGTGGTGTCGCGCACGGCGGCGTCGAGCGCTGCGAGGTCTTTGGCTTCGGCCAGCAGCGCGTCCATCAGGTCGGCCGCTTCGGCGGGTTCGTACACGGCGTAGTGGATCTGTGCCTTCACGTGCACGGCCTTTGCGAACGGGCACAGGTTGAGGCCGATCACCGCGCGTTCGAGCCAGCGCCGCGTGTCGGCTTCGGCCTGGGCGGCTGCAATTGTCGTCGGATGGGTCATGCCATCTCCGCCGCAGGGCGAATCCGCCCCAGTCGCCGCGCGATCGCCATGCCGGCCAACGAACAGGCCAGCGTGGCCATCCAGGTCCAGTGCCAGCCGCCAACGCGGTGGGCCAGCCACGCCACCGCAGGCGGAGCCAGGAACTGGCCAAGCGACGATGCCTGCTGCATGAGGCCGACGGTCGTCGACACGGTGGTGGGCCCGGGTGCCAGCCGCACCCCCAGCAGGAACAGCGTGGCCGGCACCATGCCACCGCCCAGCGAGAAGGCGCAGACGGCGATGTAGCGCAGCGCGGGTGGCAGGCCCAAGGCGTCGGCGCCCTGCCCTGTTTGCGCGAAGGCGGCCACGCCGCCCAGCGCCATCGTCAGGAAACCGAGTTGCAGCAGGCGTTCGGGCGCCACGCCGCGCTGCAGCCAGCGGCCACCCGCGATGTTGCCGACGATATTCATGGCGGCTGCGAGCGCGGTGAGCACCGCGTTCCAGGCAGCCGGCACGCCCGCACCCGCATAGATGGCGGGCAGGAAGCCGATGACAGCCATCCACTGCGACGAGTACACGGCGAACGTCAGCGCAACCAGCCAGGGGGCGCGCGCACCGACGGTGGCGCGCAGGCGCGATGACCAGCCTTCGCTGGGCTGGCCTGCCGCCGCCTGGCGGGTGCGATCACCAGGCACGACCGTCCACACCCAGAGCGCAGCACCAGCCGACACGACCGACAGCGCCCACCACCAGCCCGTCCAACCGCCCCAGGCGATCAGGGCGGGCCCAAGCAGCAGCGCAAGGGCCACGCCGAGCGGCATGTAGGCGCCCCAGAGGCCCAGCGCTGCCTTGTCCGCGCCCGGCGGGGTCAAGGCGCGGATCAACCCCGGTCCCGGCATGACCGCCAGCAGGAAGCCGATGCCTTCGATGCCGCGCAGCAGAAGCAGCCATTGCACAGCATGCACACCACCGTCCGCGCTGGTGCCGACCAGGCCACCCAGCAGGCTCGCGACCGTCAGCACGAACAGCCCCGTCAGCATGCTGCGGCGCAGGCCGATGGTGTCTGCCGCAAGCCCGACCAGCAGCCCCAGGGTCATGCTCGCGACCTGAACCAGTGACAACAGGAATCCCGCCTCGACCAGGCCGATGCCGAGCGATGCCTGCAGCGCCGGCACGGCAGGCGGCAGCTTGCCCAGATGCAAGGCCCCGCTGACGCCGCCCAGCAGAACGGCGAAGGCCGCGGCGGGAACGCGCGGACGTGCTGCGACGGAACTCACGCGATCCCCCGGCGGCCGGTGAGCCGCTCGTGCTCGCGCACAGCGAAACGGTCCGTCATGCCGGCGATGTAGTCGGCCACGGCTCGGTGCCTGTCGCCGCGCTCGGCGAAGGAAGTTGGCATTTCGGCACCGCGCTCGAGATAGGCCTCGAACAGCTCCCGCACCACGTCACGCGCCTGATCGGTGGTCTGGGTGACCTGCGGGTGCCGATAGAGGTTGTGGAAGAGAAAACGCTTGAGGTCTTCCGACTGGGCCTGCATGGTGCCGCTGAACGCGACGACAGGCGGGGCCTTGCGCACCGCGTCGGCATCGACCGGCGCGAGGGCTTCGAGCGCCGCGCGCGTCGCGTCGATCACGTCGTAGACCTGCGCGCTCAGCATGCGCCGGATGGTTTCGTAGAGCACGCGCCGGCCCTGCAACTGCGGATGCTCGGCAAGCGCCTCACGGCGATGGCGCTCGAACAGCTCGACCTCGGACAGTTGCTCGACGCTGATGAGCCCCGAGCGCACGCCGTCGTCGATGTCGTGGGCGTTATAGGCGATGGCGTCGGCGAGGTTGCACAGCTGCGCCTCCAGCCCCGGCTGCGTACGGTCGAGAAACCGCCGGGCCACGCCGTTGGGCTCGGCCGCCTCCAGACGCTCCGCATTCGCGCGGGAGCAGTGCTTGAGGATGCCCTCGCGGGTCTCGAAGCTGAGATTCAGTCCGTCGTACTGCGGATAGCGGTGCTCCAGCGCATCGACCACGCGCAGGCTCTGCAGGTTGTGCTCGAAGCCGCCGTGCCCGGCCATGCAGTCGTTGAGCGCGTCCTGGCCTGCGTGTCCGAAGGGCGTGTGGCCCAGGTCGTGCGCCAGGGCTATCGCCTCGACCAGGTCCTCGTTGATCCGCAGGGCCCGGGCGATCGAACGGCCCAGTTGGGCGACTTCCAGCGAGTGCGTGAGCCGGGTGCGGAACAGGTCGCCCTCGTGGTTCAGGAACACCTGTGTCTTGTAGACCAGCCGGCGAAAGGCCGTGGAATGCACGATGCGGTCGCGGTCGCGCTGGAAGGCATCGCGCGTGGGCGCGGGCGGCTCGGCATGCCGACGGCCGCGCGACTGCGCGGGCAGGCAGGCATAGGCCGCGAGGCTCATCCCGCGCAGCACTGCGCGAGCACTTCGCGCACCAGCGCGTCGGGCGCGCTGCGGACCACGGCGGAGCCGGGTCGGTCGATCACCACGAAGCGGATCTCGCCGGCTTCCGATTTCTTGTCGACGCGCATCAGCTCCAGATAGCGCTCGGCTCCCAGCGCGGGGCCGACGATCGGCAGGCCGGCGCGCTCGATCAGGCGCGTGAGCCGCTCGACGAAGGCAGCATCGACGCCGCCGAGCCGCTGCGACAGGTGCGCTGCCATGACCATGCCGCAGCCGACGGCCTCGCCGTGCAGCCATTCGCCATAGCCGAGGCCCGATTCGATCGCGTGGCCGAAGGTGTGGCCGAAATTGAGGATCGCGCGCAGGCCGGTTTCGCGCTCGTCCTGGCCGACCACCAGCGCCTTGATCTCGCAGCTGCGCTTGACGGCGTAGGCCAGCGCGGCCGGGTCTCTTGCGACGAGGGCCTCGATGTTCGCCTCGATCCAGTCGAAGAACGCCATGTCGTGGATCGGGCCGTACTTGATGACTTCGGCCAGGCCGGCACTCAGTTCGCGCGGGGGGAGCGTCTGCAGCGTGGACAGATCGCACACGACGAGCTGCGGCTGGTAGAACGCGCCGATCATGTTCTTGCCAAGCGGGTGGTTGATGGCCGTCTTGCCGCCGACCGAGGAATCGACCTGCGCCAGCAGCGTGGTCGGCACCTGCACAAACGGCACGCCGCGCATGTAGCTGGCGGCGGCGAAGCCGGTCATGTCGCCCACCACGCCACCACCCAGGGCGAACAGCACGGTCTTGCGGTCACTGCCATGGCCCAGCAGGTCATCGAAGATCAGGTTCAGGGTCTGCAGGTTCTTGTAGACCTCGCCGTCGGGCAACTCGAGCAAGTGCACGGTACGGAAACGGCCCGCCAGGGAGGCCTGCAGCGCCTTGGCGTAAAGCGGCGCCACTGTGGTGTTGCTGACGATCAGGGCCGTGGCCGCGGCGGGCGTGACGGCAAAGCTCTTGGGGTCGTCCAGCAGGCCGGTACCGATCAGGATCGGGTAGCTGCGGTCGCCGAGTTGGATGTCGACGCGTTCTGGCGAAGCGGAAAGTACGGGCAAGGACATGGGCAGCGAGTTTAGGCGCTGCGGCCCAGACAGGCTCAGGCGGGGGGCTCTTCGGGATGGGCGCCCGGCTCGACGACACCTGCCAATTCGAGCTGCATCACGATGATGTTCACCAGCATGGCGATCGACGGGCGGCCTGTATCGACCACGTCGTGGGCCGTTTCCCGGTAGAACGGGTCGCGCGCATCGTGCAGCTCGCGCAGCCGGCCCAGCGGGTCGGCCACCTGCAGCAGGGGCCGCTTGACGTCGTGGCGCAGGCGCCGGAACAGGTCTTCAGGGGAGGAGCGCAGGTAGATCACGTGGAAGTGATCGCGCAACTGGGTGCGGTTGGCCTCCCGCAGCACCGCGCCGCCTCCGGTCGCCAGCACGCCCTGGGCATTGGCGGCCAGGTCGGCGATCACGGTTTGTTCGAGATCCCGAAAGGCTACTTCGCCCTCGCGCTCGAAGTAATCGCGGATCGAGCAGCCTATGCGCTGCTCGATCACGTGATCGGTGTCGATGAACGGAAGGTCCAGCCGCATCCCCAGGCGCCGGCCCACTGCGGATTTTCCGGCGCCGGGCAAGCCGACGAGTGCGACCGCCACGCGGTGGCTGCTACGCCCGCGCGTCAGCGCGCGGCGTTGCGGTCGGTAATCATCTTCGGGGTGATAAAGACGAGCATTTCGGTCTTGTTGGCAACGCGTTCGCGCTTGCGGAACAGTGCCCCCAGGTAGGGCACTTCACCCAGCACCGGCACGCGCGATTCGTCATTGGTTTCGGTGAGCTCGAAGATACCACCGATGACGACCGTGCCGCCGTTCTCCACCAGCACCTCGGTTTGCACGTGCTTGGTGTTGATCGCTGGACCCGCCGAGGTATTCACGCCGCGGGCGTCCTTGCTCACGTCCAGCGTCAGGATGATGTTGCCTTCCGGCGTGATCTGCGGCGTGACTTCGAGCTTCAGCACCGCCTTGCGGAACGAGATCGAGGTAGCACCGCTGGACGTGGCCTGCTGGTACGGGATTTCTTCACCCTGCTCGATCAGCGCCTTGGTCTGGTCGGCCGTGATGACACGGGGGCTGGACACCAGCTTGCCCTTGCCGTCGGCTTCGAGCGCCGAGATTTCGAGGTTCAGCATGCGCGAGAAGCTCGAATTGAAGAGCGAGATCGCGAAGGTGCCCGCCGCGTTGCCGGTACCGCCTGCATCGCCTGCCGGGAGGTTGATGAAGTTGGAATTAGTCCAAGTGGTGGTGGCAGTGCTGGCGCCACCGTTGGTGCCCGCCGTGACGACGGGCATTACGCCAACGTTGCCATAGGCCCGATTCCCAGCGGACGAGGCAAAGCGCTCGCCCGAGATACCGCCGCCCAGTCGCACACCGAGCGACTTGCCGAAGGTGTCAGAGGCTTCAACGATCCGGGCTTCGATCAGCACTTGGCGAACCGGGATGTCCAGCTTCTGGATCAACTCGGTCACCTGAGCCAGGCGCGACGGGATGTCCGACACGAAGAGCTGGTTGGTGCGCGACTCGGCGATGACGCTGCCGCGGGGACTCAGGATGCGCGTCGTCGTACCGCCGCCACCGCCACCGCCACCGCCCGATGAAGCACCCGTGCCCGTCAACCCCTGCGCGATGGCAATCGCCTTGGTGTAGTTGAGCTGGAACGACTGGGTGCGCAGCGGCTCCAGATTCTCGATCGCGGCCTTGGCCTCGAATTCGAGCTTTTCCTTGGCGTTGATTTCATCCTTGGGCGCGATCCACAGCACGCTGCCGTTCTTGCGCATGCCCAGGTTCTTCGCCTGCATGATGATGTCGAGCGCCTGGTCCCAGGGCACGTCCTTCAGTCGCAGCGTCAGTGCGCCGTTCACCGAATCCGAAGTCACGATGTTGAAGTTCGTGAAATCGGCAATCACCTGCAGCAGCGAACGGATTTCGATGTTCTGGAAGTTGAGCGACAGTTTCTCGCCGTTGTAGCCGACGCCTTGCGTCAGCTTGGTCGGATCGACCTTGCGGGCGCGAACTTCGACCACGAACTGGTTCTCGCTCTGGTAGGCGCTGTGCTCCCAGTCGCCCTTGGCTTCGATCGTCATGCGGACACGGTCGCCCGATTGCTGCGAGGTGATCAGCTGGACCGGCGTTCCGAAGTCGGCCACGTCGAGGCGGCGGCGCAGCCCCTCTGGCAGCGTCGACTTGGTGAACTCCACAACGAGGTTCTTGCCTTGCTGCTTGACGTCGACACCGACCTGATTATTCGGAAGATCGACGATGACGCGGCCCGTGCTGTCGGCACCGAGGCGGAAGTCGACGTCGCGCAACGGCAACATGTCCCGGTTGCGGTTTTCCGCGAAAGTCGTGGCGGCAGACGTGACAAGCGCCGAACCGGCCACCGGTTCGAGAATGACCAGCAGCGACTTGCCCTGGATCTCGGCCTTGTACGCAGTCGCCTGCTTCAGGTTCAACACCACCCGGCTACGTTCACCAGCCTGAACCACGTTCACCGAGCGCAGGTTGCCCTGGTTCACTTCGATGGCAGAGCGGCCGATGGCATTCGTGACACCCGGGAAATCGAGCGCAATGCGAGCCGGCGTTTGCACGGCAAACCCGGCGGGCACCGCGGTGAGCGGCTGCGCAAGGTCGATGCGGATCACTTCCGCACCGGACTGTGTCGAGCTGGTCACGGCCTCGATGGCGTTTTGCGCATGGGCCACGGCCAATGCACCGAAGGCCAGCAGACCCAGGCCGGCAGCGCGCAGCCACTGTGCCATCGTTGATTTGTTTTGGTTCATTTCGCACTCTCTTGCAGCTGCAGCGTCGCGACGCGTTCGATCCATTCACCGGCGGCGTCTTGCACGATTTCACGCAAGGCGACTTCGGTTTCGTTGATACGGGTAATGCGCCCGTAGTTGAGTCCCAGGTATTCGCCGACGCGCACCTTGTAGAGCAGCTTGTCGACACGGACCAGCGCCACCGGCTGGCCGTTGCGATTCATGCTGCCGACCATCGCCATCGAGTCGAGCGGGAAGGCTTCGAGCGCCTCCTTGCGGCGTGCCAGTTCGGGCGCGATCAGCTCCGACGTGCTCGGCTGGTTCGAGTCGCGGCGCAGTGCCTGCGTCAGCTTCAGGATGTTGAAAGGTTCGAACGACGAGGCTTCGGTATAGGCCTGCGGCGTGAACTTCTTGGGCTCGGAAATGGGCGGCACCGAAGGCTTCACCTGGGCGCGCTGTTCGGCCATCCAGCGTTGCAGGTCGTCCTGGCCCGAGTCGCAGGCGCTCAGCCCCAACGCGGCCATCGTCAGCCACAGTACTTTGGCGGCGATCTTCATTTCTTCGCCTTCGGCGCAGCGGCGCGCTTCTGTGCAGCCCGCTCGTCATCATCGAGGTAGCGGAAGGTGCGTGCGGTGGTGTCCATCGTCAGCACGTCCTTGTCCTTTTGCGGGGTGACGGTGATGTTGTTCAACGTCACGATGCGCGAGAGACCAGCGACATCGGCCACGAAGGCGCCCATGTCGTGATACCGCCCAGTCACGCGGACGGCGATCGGCAGTTCGGCGTAGTAATCCTTGACCGACACTGTGCCAGGACGGAACAACTCGAATTGAAGGCTGCGGCCAAGGCCTGCCTGGTTGATGTCCGACAGCAAAGCGTCCATTTCAGCCTTGCTGGGCAACTGCTTCTCGAGCAGGGTCACGTACTGCTGCACCTGTTCGCGCTGCTTCTTCAGCAGTTCGAGGTTCGCTGCCTGGGCCACCTTTTTCTGGTAATCGGCCTTGAGCGCAACTTCCTTGGAACGTTCGCTTTCGAGCTCGTCGTTCGAATTGGTCAGCCAGACAAACCACAGGGCGACCAGTACCAGCGCGGTGACCGCCAGGCAGAGCGCGTACCGGGGCACCGGCGGCCACATCGACGGATCGTTCGGGTTGAGCCCGCGGAACTGTTCGCCGAAACGCTGCAGCGCAGCGCCGACATCTATTTTTTGGGAGGGGCGATTGCTTGCCATGATCGGTTACCCCTTGGATTGCGCCGTTGCGGCCAAGGCCTTTTCGGCAGCGGCCTTTTGAGCATCGGTGGGGCGTTTCAGGCCAATGCGCATCGTGAAGTTCGCCACGCGGCGCTGGTCGCGCGGATTCAGGTTCACGTTTGCCGACGTGATTTCGACCAGCTCCGGCTTCACGAGCCATGGGCTGTTGTTGCCCAGGTTGCGCAGCAACTCCGAGACCCGCTCGTTCGACTGGGCCATGCCTTGCAGCGTGACCGTCTGGTTGTCCTGCTTCATGCTGGTCAGGTAGACGCCATCGGGCAGTTGCCGGACCAGTTCGTTGAGCAGGTGCACAGGCAGGTTACGGTCGCCCTGCAGGTCTTCGACGGCCTGCTGGCGCGCGCGCAGCGCTGCGATTTCTTCCTGCAGCGTCGAGATTTCCTTGATCTCGACCTCGAGCTTCTTGATCTCGGCCGAGAGAAAGCTGTTCTTCGACTGCTGCGCCGCGATCTGGGCTTCGAACCAGAGGTAGCCCAAGCCAGCAATCAGAAGACCGAGCACCGCTGCGGCGCCCAATGTGCCAAAGAAAGCCTCGCGCCGCCGCTTGCGTGCAGCTTCGCGGTGCGGAAGCAGATTGATGAGGATCACTGCAGGAACCTCCGCATGGCCAACCCGCAAGAGGTCAGATAGGACGGCGCCTCGCGACGAACCTTCTTCTCGCGGATGTTCGAACTGAAGTCCATGCCGTCGAAGGGATTCAGGAGCGAGCAGGCGAACGAGGTCTGTCGCGTCACGGCGTTGGTCAGGCCCGGCAGCGATGCCGATCCACCCGCCAGCAACACGTAGTCGACACGATTGTGCGGCGTGCTCGTAAAGAAGAACTGGAGCGCACGCGCGATTTCCTGCGCGATGCCTTCCACAAAAGGCTTGAGCACACCGGAACCGTAGTCGTCGGGCAGATCGCCGCTGCGCTTTTTGGCTTCGGCTTCTTCAGCGGAAAAACCGTACTGGCGCACGATCAGTTGAGTGAGTTGCGCGCCGCCGAACGCCTGATCGCGGTCGTACAGCACTTCCTGATTGCGCAGCACCTGCATGCTGGTGGTAAAGGCACCCACTTCGAAGAGCGCCACGATCGAATCCACGCCCTTGCCAGGCAGTTGCTCGATCAGGCGGGCGGTGGCTAAGCGTGAGGCATAAGACTCGACGTCGAGGATCATCGCCTTCAGGCCGGCGGCTTCCGCCAGGCCTTCGCGATCCTGCACCTTTTCCTTGCGGGACGCGGCAATCAGCACTTCCACGTCGCCGGCGGACGTGGCGCTCGGCCCCGTGACGCAGAAGTCGAGACTGACTTCGTCCAGCGAGAACGGGATGTACTGGTTGGCTTCGGACTCGACTTGAATCTCGAGCTCCTGCTCGCTCATGCCGCCCGGAAGAATGATCTTCTTGGTGATCACGGCCGACGGCGGCAGTGCAAGCGCCACATTGCGCGTGCGCGTGCCGCTCTTGCGGACGACGCGCCGGACGGCTTCCGCCACCTCGTCGAATTTCTCGACGTTGCCGTCAGTGATCCAGCCACGTTCCAGGGGCTCGATGGCACAGCGTTCCAGGACCAGCTTGCCGCTGGCCTCGCGGCCGAGCTCGACCAGCTTGACGCTGGACGAACTGACATCCAGCCCAAGCAGGGGAGCGTTCTGACGACGAAACAATGATCCAAGAGCAGCCAAGTTAAGTCCCTCTCCCCCTGTATTTGTAACCAATAGAAAAATGTGCGTTCGGTTGCATGCTAGCAGCAGGCGTAGCGGCAACCAAGCAGCGCCGGGGGGCAAAACCCTGAAGCGTTGTCAAAACCTGACGTCAAATCCGCATTTTGTAACTTTTGAATTATGGCGATGCAAGGGCAGCAAAGATCGGATCGTGAAAAGAGGACGGCTTTTTATAATGTCCGGTGACTCTCCGGCCCCTCATGCAAGAAACTTCAAGCCCCAAAGGGCCAGCCAAGACCCCTCCCCCCAAGCGCCCGACCTGGCTGAAATGGCTGTTGCGCTTTTTCTTCTGGGGCTTCGGCATTGCCGCGGCCGGTGTGCTGGCGGTGCTTTGCGTGGTGGCGGTGGCTCTTGCCGTCGCGTATCCGAACCTGCCGGACATCAGCGAACTCTCCGACTACCGGCCCAAGCTGCCGCTGCGGGTGTTCTCGGCCGAAGGCACCCTGATCGGCGAATTCGGCGAGGAACGCCGCAATCTCACCCCGATTTCCGCCATTCCCAAGGTCGTGAAAGACGCCGTGCTCGCGGCCGAAGATGCACGCTTCTACGACCACGGCGGCGTGGACTACAAGGGCATGGTGCGCGCGGGCCTGGCCAACATGAATCGCGTGAAGAGCCAGGGCGCGTCGACCATCACGATGCAGGTAGCACGCAACGTCTACCTGAGCTCGGAGAAGACGCTCACCCGCAAGATCTACGAAGTGCTGCTGACCTTCAAGCTGGAGCACCTGCTCACCAAGGATCAGATCTTCGAGATCTACCTGAACCAGATCTACCTCGGTAACCGCGCCTACGGCTTCGCCGCCGCCTCCGAAGCGTATTTCGGCAAGCCGCTGCAAGAACTCACGATCGCACAGGCCGCCATGCTGGCCGGCCTGCCGAAGGCGCCGGGTGCGAACAACCCGGTCAACAACCCACAGCGTGCACGCGGCCGCCAGTTCTACGTGATCGACCGCATGCAGGAAGCCGGCTTCATCACCGCCGAACAGGCCGCCGAAGCCAAGAAGGAAGAACTGCATCTGCGCGATGCCGCCGACCCGAACCGCCTGCACGCCGAATACGTCGCGGAAACCGTGCGCCAGCTGATGTACGCCCAGTACGGCGACAGCACCTACACGCGTGGCCTGAAGGTCTACACCTCGCTGGTCGCGGCCGACCAGGCGGCAGCCTACAAGGCGCTGCGCAAGGGCATCATGGATTACGAGCGCCGCCAGATCTATCGCGGCCCCGAGAAGTTCGTCGATCTGCCGAACGACGCCAAGGAACTCGACGAGGCGGTGGACGACGCACTCAGCGACCACCCCGACAACGGCGACGTGATGGCAGCGGTCGTGCTCAAGGCCACTGCCAAGCAGATCGACGCCGTGCGCGGCAACGGCGACCCCGTGCAGATCACCGGCGACGGCCTCAAGCCCGCGCAGTCCGGCCTCTCCGACAAGGCCCCGCCCAATATCAAGATCCGCCGCGGCGCGGTCATTCGCGTGGTGAAGACGCCCAAGAACACCTGGGAAATCACGCAGCTGCCCGAGGTGGAAGGTGCCTTCGTCGCCATGGACCCGCGTGACGGCGCCATCAAGGCACTGGTCGGCGGCTTCGATTTCGGCAAGAACAAGTTCAACCACGTGACGCAGGCCTGGCGCCAGCCGGGTTCGAGCTTCAAGCCTTTCATCTATTCCGCGGCGCTTGAAAAGGGCTTCACCCCGGCCACCGTCATCAACGACGGCCCCCTCTTCTTCGACGCCGGCACCACCGGCGGCCAGCCCTGGGAGCCCAAGAACTACGGCGGCGGCTACGACGGTCCGATGTCGATGCGCACCGCGCTGATGAAGTCGAAGAATCTCGTGTCGATCCGCATCCTGCAGTCCATCGGCACGCGCTACGCGCAGGAGTGGATCACCAACTTCGGCTTCGACAAGGACAAGCACCCGGCCTACCTGCCCATGGCACTGGGCGCGGGCTCGGTCACGCCGATGCAGATGGCGGTGGGCTATTCGGTGTTCGCCAACGGCGGCTACCGCGTCAACCCCTACCTCGTGACCCGCATCACCGACCACAAGGACAAGGTGCTGGTCGACAAGCAGCCGCCGCTGCTCAACGAATCGCTGCGCGCCATTCCCCAGCGCAACGCCTTCATCATGGACACGCTGCTGAATTCCGTGGCTCGCGCCGGCACCGCTGCCAAGGCACAGGCCATGCTCAAGCGCCCCGACCTGTACGGCAAGACCGGCACCACCAACGACTCGCTCGATGCCTGGTTCGCCGGCTTCCAGCCGACCATGACGGCCATCTCGTGGATCGGCTACGACACACCGCGCAACCTGGGCGACCGCGAAACCGGCGGCGGCCTGAGCCTGCCGATCTGGATCACCTATATGGAAACCGCCATTAAGGGCGTGCCGGTGACAGAGCTGTCGGCCAACCCGCCTTCAGGCATCGTCAGCGTCGGCGGCGAGTGGTACTACGACGACTACGCGCCGGGACGCGGAGTGGCAAGCCTGGGCGTGGAGTCCACGCCTGCAGCGCCAGCGGAAGCCCTGACCGGCGCCCCGGTGAGCCCGCCGGCCCCGCCCGAGGAGCGCAACCGCATCCTCGATCTTTTCCGCAACTGACGGCGGAGACGCAGAATCAGGCAGCCGCGAACGCCAGCGGCTGGCCTGCCTGCAGGGTCGCCTCGCGCGACAGGTTGCCGAAGAATTCTTCCCCGGTCTTGGTATCGACCCAGACTTGGCCGTTATGGCGGTAGTGGTAGCCGCCAGAGCGCGCGGCAAGCCAGATTTCCTGCAGGGGCTTTTGCAGATTCACGATCAACTGACTGCCGTTGCGAAATGAAATCGTGATCATCCCGCCCACCCTCTGGTTGTCGATGTCAGCGTCGGTCGCATCGTTGATGCGGTCGCAGCCTTGCTCGATGGCGGCGAGCGCGGCTTCGGCGCGGTCCATGTACTCGGTGTCGGTCATTACAATTTCGCTATGTTGAACGTTCGCCAAATTCTAGTGAGCACCCGCGCCCGCGCTGCGCTCATGGTCTGCCTCGTCGCAGGCGCTGCCGGTCTGGTTGCTTGCGGACAGCGCGGTGCGCTGTACCTGCCGACCGATCCTGCCGCCGCCGGACGAGCCACGTTGCCGCAGCTGATGACACCCGAAAGCTTGCGGTCGTCACCCTCCTCCAGCGAGGCTGCGCCCGCACCAGCGGCTGCCGCGAGTGCACCGGCCGCCGCTGCCAGCGCACCGGCGAGCAACAGCACGGAACCGCGCAAGTGAGCGCCGATATCACATCCCCCGTCCTCCCCGGCCAGCCGCACATCGCAGAACGCGATGGCGCGCTGCACGTCGAAGGCGTTGCGCTCGACGCGCTGGCCCGCGAGCACGGCACCCCTCTTTTCGTCTACTCGAAGCAGTGGATGCTGGACGCCCTGGCGGCCTACCAGCGCGGCTTCGAAGGTCGCGATGCGCTGATTTGCTATGCAATGAAGGCCAATTCGTCGCTCGGCGTGCTGCGCGTTTTCGCGGAAGCAGGCTGCGGCTTCGACATCGTCTCGGGCGGCGAACTGGCTCGCGTTCTGGCCGTGGGCGCCGATCCGAAGAAGATCATCTTCTCGGGCGTCGGCAAGACCCGCGCGGAAATGCGCGAAGCCCTCGCTGCCGGCATCGCCTGCTTCAACGTCGAGAGCGAAGCCGAACTCGACGTGCTCAACGAAGTGGCGATGGCCGAAGGCAAGCGCGCGCCCATCAGCATTCGCATCAATCCGAACGTCGATCCGAAGACGCATCCGTACATCTCCACCGGCCTCAAGGGCAACAAGTTCGGCATCGCGCACGATCGCGCGGTCGAAGCCTACCGGCATGCTGCAAGGCTGCCGGGCCTGGAAGTGGTCGGTATCGACTGCCACATCGGCTCGCAGATCACCGAAGCCTCGCCCTACCTCGACGCCTGCGATCGCGTGCTCGACCTGGTCGAGGCAATCGAAGCGGCCGGCGTGCCGATCCATCACCTGGACTTCGGCGGCGGCCTGGGCATCGACTACAACGGCGAAGTGCCGCCCAAGGCCGATGCGCTGTGGCAGCAGCTGCTCGCCAAGCTGGACGCGCGCGGCTTCGGCCAGCGCAAACTGGTGATCGAGCCCGGACGCTCGCTGGTCGGCAATGCCGGCGTGTGCGTGACCGAGGTGCTCTACACCAAGCCCGGCGAGGACAAGAACTTCTGCATCGTCGACGCGGCCATGAACGACCTGCCGCGCCCCGCGATGTACCAGGCCTTCCAGCGCATCGTGCCGGTGCGCACGCGCGCTGGCGACGCGCCGACCTACGACGTGGTCGGCCCGGTCTGCGAAAGCGGCGACTGGATCGGCCGCGACCGCGCGCTCAACGTGGTGGCGGGCGACCTGCTGGCGGTGCTGTCGGCGGGCGCGTACTGCATGAGCATGTCCAGCAACTACAACACGCGCGGCCGTGCCGCCGAGGTGCTGGTAAGTGGCGCCAGCGCCAGGCTGATCCGCCGTCGCGAGACGATGGAAGACCAACTGCGCAGCGAGATCGACGGCTGATTGCCGTCTGTCAGTTGGTGCGCAGCGGCTTCTCGCTGTTGCGCACCGCGCCTGTTGCCCCTGCTGCCGGCTTCGCCTTGCGCTTGCTCGCAAAATTCCACACGCGCCACGCAAGCAGCACCCCGATGATCGCAACGTAGATGAACACTTCGGCGAAGTTGTTCTTGCCCGCGCGCATCCAGAAGAAGTGCAGCAGGCCCAGGCCCGCGATCACGTAGACCAGCTTGTGCAGCATCTGCCAGCGCTTCGCGCCCATCGCCTTGATCGCGCGATTGAACGACGTGGCCGCCAGCGGCGTCAGCAGCACGAAGGCCGAGAAGCCCACCAGGATGAACGGTCGCTTCGCGATGTCCTTGGCAATGTCGCCCCACTCGAAACCCATGTCGAACCAGCTGTAGCACAGCAGGTGCAGCACCACGTAGAAGTAGGCGAACAGGCCGAGCATGCGCCGGTAGCGCGCAAGCGCGTTCCACTTGCTGATGACGCGCAGCGGCGTCACTGCCAGCACGATGCAGATGAAGCGCAGCGTCCAGTCGCCGGTGGCACGGATCAGGAACTCGGCAGGGTTGGCGCCGAGCCCGTCCGTGAACGCGCCGTAGGCCAGCCGCGCGAACGGCAGCAGGCACAGCAAGAAGATGACCGGCTTGGTCGCCGGATGCATGAGCAGCTTGTTCATGGAGCGATGGCCGGGTGCAGAGGCAAGCTCAGTAGTTCTTCTTCAGGTCCATGCCCGCATAGAGCTGGCCGACCTGGGCTTCGTAGCCGTTGAACATCTCGGTCTTGCGCCGCTTGGCGAACAGGCCGCCGCCGTCGCCGATGCGGCGCTCGGTCGCCTGGCTCCAGCGCGGGTGGTCGACGTTCGGGTTCACGTTCGAATAGAAGCCGTACTCGTTGGCCGCAGCCTTGTTCCACGCCGTGCTCGGTTCCTTTTCGACGAAGCGGATCTTCACGATCGACTTGGCCGACTTGAAACCGTACTTCCACGGCACCACCAGGCGCACCGGTGCGCCGTTCTGGTTGGGCAGCACCTCGCCGTACATGCCGAAGGCAAGCAGCGTGAGCGGATGCATCGCTTCGTCCATGCGCAGGCCTTCGGTGTAGGGCCAGTCGAGCACGCGCGAGCCCACGAAGGGCATGGTCTTGGGGTCGGCCAACGTCACGAACTCGACGAATTTGGCATTGCCCTGCGGCTCGACCTTCTTGATCAGCTCGGCCAGCGAATAGCCGACCCACGGAATGACCATCGACCAGCCTTCGACACATCGCAGGCGGTAGATGCGCTCTTCCTGCGCGCTGAGCTTGAGCAGGTCTTCGATGCCGTACTTGCCCGGCTTCTTGACCAGGCCTTCGACCTCCACGGTCCACGGCCGCGTCTTCAGCGTGCCGGCATTCTTGGCCGGATCGGCCTTGTCGGTGCCGAACTCGTAATAGTTGTTGTAGGTCGACGCGTCCTTGTAGTCGGTGAGCTTTTCCATCGACATGGCCCCCGGCACCGCCGACTTGGCGCCCGGCAGCGGCGCGAGCTTGTTGGGGCGCTCGGCCTGAGCCCACGCTTCGCGCGAGGCAAAACCGGCCAGCGCCGCCCCTGCCGCGCCACCTGCCATGAGCTTCAGCATGTCGCGCCGGCTTTCGTAGGCGGCGCGCGGCGTGATCTCGCTCGACAGCGGGTGGGTGAAGCCGTTGTCGCTGCTGCTGTTGCGACGGATCGGGCGGGGATGGAACGACATGACAGGCCTTTCGCGTGAATCGTTGTGCTCAGGGTAGTTCGTGACCAACCCTGATTTGGTTACGCGCCATCGCGGCGCGCGGTTTCAATTCTTCGCGAAAGACCGCAAGCTTGCGTCTACAGCGTGCCGTAGCTGTGCAGCCCGCTCAGGAACATGTTCACGCCAAGGAAGGCGAAAGTGGTGACCGCCAGCCCGCCCAATGCCCACCAGGCCGCCACGGTGCCGCGCAGGCCCTTCACGAGCCGCATGTGCAGCCAGGCCGCGTAGTTGAGCCAGACGATCAGCGCCCAGGTTTCCTTCGGGTCCCAGCTCCAGTAGCCGCCCCAGGCATCGGCGGCCCACAGGGCGCCCAGTACGGTGGCGATGGTGAAGAAGGCGAAGCCGACGGTGATCGACTTGTACATGACGTCGTCGAGCACGTCGTTGGCCGGCAGGCGCGCCGCGATGCGCTTGCGCCCCAGCAGGATGCCCGCCGCGATCAGCGCCGAGATGCCTGCATAGACCACCCAGTAGCTGCCGCCAGCTTCCTGCACGCGCTGGCGGAACGCCACCGGCACGAAGCACAGCGCCACGCCCAGCAGCCAGATCGGCGTGAGCTTGTACCAGCGCGTCTCGTTGGCCTGCTCCTTGATGAGATAGGCGAAGGCGACCATGGCCGACAGCGCGAAGGTGCCGTAGCCGATGAAGTTGGCCGGCACGTGCAGCTTCATCCACCAGCTCTGCAGTGCAGGCACCAGCGGCTGGATTTCATGCGCCTCGCGCACGATCGTGTACCAGAGCAGAAAGCCGACCGCTGCGCTGACGACCAGCATCACGAAGGCGCCGAGCGCGCGCGTGTTGTAGCGCTCTTCGAAGTAAAGGTAGAACGTGGCCGTCAGCCAGCAGAACAGCACGAACACTTCGTACAGGTTGCTGACCGGGATGTGGCCGATGTCCGGGCCGAGCAGGTGGCTTTCATACCAGCGCACCATGGTGCCGATCAGCGCCATCGTCACTGCAGCCCAGGTCAGGCGCGAGCCGATCATGTCGAAAGCATCCGACTGCTTGCCGCCGAAGAAGCCGAGCCAGTAGAACAGCGTACCCATGAAGAACAGCACGCTCATCCAGAGGATGGCCGACTGGCTCGACAAAAAGTACTTGAGCCAGAACACCGTGTCGGCGCGTGCCAGGTCGCCCTGGTACGACGCGATGGCCAGCAGCGACGCCGCGGCCACCACGATGGCCAGCACGCGCAACGGCCGCCAGAACCAGCCGATGGAGATCATCGCGATCACCGCGGCGACGAGGATCGGCTTCTCGTAATAGTCCATCGACCCCGCATAGCGCGCGAACGCGAACAGGCCGCCGGCCAGCACCAGCGCCGCAAACACCCAGTCGAACAGGTTGCGGCGCGAGAGCCAGCTTTCATTGAGCGTGAGGGTCGTGGTGTTCATGGTGTCTCGGGTTCTGTCTTGTTCAGGGCGAGCAGCTTGTGCTTGAGGTGCTCGAATTCGCGGTCGCTGTCCATGGTCTTGCGATTGACCGAGAACGCCATCGTGGCCGCCGTGGCACCGTCGGTCCCGTTGCCATCGGGCGTCAGCCACACCCAGAGGCGCCGCTCACGGACGTACAGCATGGCAAAAATCCCGACGATCAGCAACAGACAGCCCAGATAGACGACGTTCTTGCCAGGGGCGCGCGCCACCTGGAACACGCTGGCCTGCACCTGGGTGAAGTCGGTCATCATCATCGCGACCGGGGCCGGGTAGAAGTGCGCGTCGCTGATGGCCAGCACGGCCTGGGTCAGGTAGGCCTGCGACTTCTCGTCGTTCGGCAGCGCGGCCAGGCCGGCGCCTTCGCGGCTCAGGTTGAGCACTTCGAACAGCACATCGTTCAGGATGCGTACCAGCACGCCGCCTGCGCGCTCGCGCTCGGCCTCGGGCACGTTGACTTCCATGAACTCTGCAATCGCCTGCCAGCCGCCTACGGTGGTTGCGTCGGCCTTGGCACGCTCGCTGCCCGAGAACAGCGCCAGCGCGCGCGCGGCCGACACGCGCAGCTGCTCGGCCATTTCAGGACGCTTGGGGTCGGTCGCCTTGGCGATGTAGCGCTCGATGGCACGCGCGCGGGTGTCGGCGTCGCCGAGTGCAGCGCGCATGCGCACGAAACCATCCATCGAGCCCTGCTCGTCGGCCGGCACGCGCAGGTAGCGGAACGGGTCTTCGGGCTTCTCGCGCATGCCGAGCAGGAACACCGGCTGGCCGTCGCCGGTGTCGACCGGCACCATGTAGTTTTGATACTCGCGCGCCTGGCCGGCGGCATCGCGCAGCTTGTAGCCGATGCTCGGGCCGATGTTGCGCAGCACCTTCGGCTTGTTGGTCTTGTTGGCGGCGCCCAGGCGCGATTCGATGTCGTGGCGCAGGTCGACCTTGCGCACGTCGGCGCCGCTGCCCATGGCGCCGGCGTCGGCGAAGTTCTCGACGTTGATCACCCGCAGCGCGGCGTATTCGAGCGTGAGCTTGTCCTTGCCGTTGGTGATCTCGGTACTCGGGCCGCCGATGATGCCTTCCACTTCGAAAGACTTGGCAGCGGCCGCCATCGGCACCGCCTTGAGCTTCACCTTGGAGCCGCCATCGTCGAAGCTCGACTGGTAGATCTCCACGCCCTTGTAGCTGGCCGGGTGGTTGACCTCGATGCGCGCGGGCACCTGCTCGCCGGTCTCGCGGTCGTGCAGCACCACCTCGCTCGCGAAGAGCTTGGGCATGCCGGTCGAGTAGTAGTCGACGATGAACTTCTTCAGCTCGATGGAGAACGGCAGCTCCTGCAGCAGCACGCCGTCGGACTGGTTCAGGATGGCCACGCTGCCTTGCCCGCCTTCGGGCACGAGGATGTTGCCGCGGAAGGTCGGGTTGCTGGCGGACAGGCGGTGCTCTGGCGCCACGTCGGCGATCATGCCGCCACCGGTGAACACGCTCTTGCCGTTGAACCAGGTCTGCGCGCGCACCACGAGGTCGCCGTCGAGCAGGCCGCCGATGCACACCAGCACGATCGCGCTGTGGGCCGCGATGTAGCCGAGCTTGTGGGCGCCGCCGGCGCGCGCCGCGACCATCCAGCCTGCGGAGGTCGGCCGGCTGCCGTCGACGGCCTCGCGCTGCTGCAGCTTGACCTTCCAGCCGCCGCTCACCAGCAGTTGCCCGATGCGGTTGGCCGCTGCTTCGGGCGTTTCACCGAGCCGGTTCTCAGCACGCTGGCCGAAGGCCTTCAGGCTCTGCGCACGGATGTCTTCCTTGAAGGTCTTGAGGTCGACCAGGATGCGCGGCGTGTTGCGCGCAATACACAGCGTGGTGCTGATCACAAGGAACAGCAGGATCAGCAGGAACCACCAGGCGCTGTAGATGGAGTCGAGCCGCGCCGCGCGGAACAGTTCGGCCCAGAACGGACCGAACTGGTTGATGTAGTTGTTGATCGGCTCGTGCTGCTTGAGCACGGTGCCGATGATCGACGCGATGCAGATGATGGTGAGCAGCGCGATCGCGAAGCGCATCGACGAAAACAGCTCCACCGCAGCGCGAAGCATGTGCGGGCCGCGATGAACGCGAAGGCCATGGGTGGAGACGGACATCGGGCGAAGGTAAGGGAAGAAGGGAAGAAAGCAAAAAGGCGGGCCATCCTGCTGGATCGGCCCGCCCTTTGTTTGGGGTTGTTGTCGGCGGTTAGTTCACGCTCTGGAGCGCATCGTCATCAGCGCAAGCCGGCGATGTAGTCCGCCACGGCGGCAATTTCGCGGTCGTTGAGCTTGGCAGCGACGCCGGTCATGGGGCCGCTGTTGGTACGCACCGGGGTGCTGTCGCCACGGAAGGCCTTGAGCTGGGCCACGGTGTAGTCGGCGTTCTGGCCGCCCAGGCGCGGGTATTGAGCGGGCAAGCCGGCGCCGTTGGGGCTGTGGCAGCCGGCGCAGGCGGGGATGGAGCGCTCACCAATACCACCGCGGTAGATCTTCTCGCCCAAGGCCACGGTGTCCTTGCTCTTCGAGAAGCCGGTCTTGACCTTCTTCGAGGCCACGAACCAGGCGATGTCGCGCATGTCCTGGTCGCTGAGGTTCGCGGCCATGGGACTCATGACGCTGTTCTTGCGCTTGCCGGACTTGAAGTCTTCCAGCTGCTTGAGGATGTATTCGGGATGCTGTTGCGCCAGCTTGGGGTTGGCCGCGATGGTCGAGTTGCCGTCGGCGTTGTGGCACGAGGCGCAGCTCTGCACTGTTGGAGTGCTCGCATTGAACAGCGTGTCCCCCTTGGCGGGGTCCGGCTTGGCCGGTTTTGCAGGCGCCGCGGCCGGAGCAGCCGCGTGTTCATCGGCTGCAAAACTCGCGCTGGATGCGATGCCCACGAGGGCTGCAAGCAGAATATTGGCAAACAACTTCATATCGGGGGCTTCGAATTTATGGCGCAAAACCTCACGATTCTACAATGTGGGTCTTGTTTCGAAAGTCCGTAGATGCCCTCCCCGCGCGCCAAGCCCGCTGCCTATCCTCCCCGCGCGGCCCCCGCCGCGGACCCCCAGGTCGCTGAACGCGAGCGCGTTGCGCTCGGCTGGCTGCACACCGCCCACTTCCTCACCAGCGCCCCCCAGCTGGAGCATCTGCCCCCCGTCGACCTGCCCGAGATCGCCTTCGTCGGCCGCTCCAACGCAGGCAAGTCGACCGCCATCAACACCCTCACGCAGCAGACGCGCCTGGCCTTCGCCTCCAAGACGCCTGGCCGCACCCAGCACATCAACCTGTTCGGCATCGGCAAGCAGAAGGTAGACGACGCGGTGCTGGCCGACCTGCCCGGCTACGGCTATGCGGCCGTTCCGCGCGAAGCCAAGCTGCGCTGGCAGCGCGTGATGGGCAACTACCTGATGACGCGCGAAAGCCTGCGCGGCGTGGTGCTGATGTGCGACCCGCGCCATGGCCTGACCGAGCTCGACGAGATCCTGCTCGACGTGATCCGCCCGCGCGTGGAACAGGGCCTCAAGTTCCTCGTGCTGCTGACCAAGTCCGACAAGCTCACGCGCAGCGAAGCCGCCAAGGTGCTGTCCATTACGCGACTGAACGCCGGCGGCGGCGAGGTGAAACTGTTCTCGGCCTTGAAGAAGCAAGGCGTTGGCGAAGCAGCCGAGCTGCTGTGGCGCTGGGTGCATCCGGATGGGGCTGCCGCACCGGCAACGCCATCGGAGCCACCGGCGGAGCCAGAAGAGGCCTGATCACAAAACAGGCTGTACCGACCGTCCCATCTGCGCAGTTCACTATCAAAACAATAGCGACAGTCAACCCAAGGAGACAAGAAGCATGATCGAGACCTTCCAACGCAGCCTGCCCAACGGCACCACCCTGAGCTGCCGCGCCGCCGGCAAGCCGGGCCAGCCGCTGATGGTGTTCCTCCACGGCTTCCCCGAGGCCGCGTTCATCTGGGACGAGCTGCTCGACTACTTCGCGGACCCCGCCCACGGCGGCTACCGCTGCGTGGCGCCCAACCTGCGCGGTTTCGAAAAGTCGAGCGCGCCGACGGAAGTAGCGGCCTACAAGGCTCACCTGCTGATTCAGGACATCCAGCAGCTCGTCGCGACCGAAAGCGCCGATGGCACCATGGCCGCGCTGGTGGCTCACGACTGGGGCGGCGCCTTTGCCTGGGGCTACGCCAACGCTTTCCCGCAGCAGGTCGGCAAGCTGGTCATCATCAATTCGCCGCACCCGGGCACCTTCACCCGCGAACTGCGCAACAGCGCGGAGCAGCAGCAAGCGAGCGCCTACATGAACTTCCTCGCGCGCCCCGACGCCGAGGCGCTGCTCGCGGCCGACGACTTCAAGCGCATGTGGCCCTTCTTCCTGCTGATGAAGGCCGGCCCGGACGGCTTCGGCTGGCTCACCGAAGAAGTGAAGCAGAAGTACCGCGAAGTCTGGAGTGCGGGCCTCACGGGCGCCTGCAACCTCTACCGCGTGACGCCGATGAAGCCGCCGCTGCCGGGCCAGACCATCGACAGCATCCCCGTGCTGCCGCGCGAACGGCTCACGGTGGACGTGCCGACCTTCGTGTTCTGGGCGCTCGACGACGCGGCGCTGCTGCCCGGGCTGCTCGAAGGGCTGGAAGACTATGTGCCGAAGCTCGAGGTGAAAAAGGTGCCGAACGCGACCCACTGGATCGTGCACGAGCAACCACAGCTGGTCGCCCGCGAGATCGAAGGCTTCCTTCAGCGCGCTCAGTAAATAGGAGCCTCGCCCTCCGGGCGGGTCTTGAACCGCCGATGCACCCAGTAGTACTGGGCAGGCATCGTGTCGATGTAACCCTGCAGCCGCGTGTTCATGAGCGTGGTGTCGGCCTCGACGTCGTCGGTCGGAAAGTTCTGCCAGGTCGGC
Organism: Variovorax sp. YR634; assembly: GCF_900106655.1. Classification (NCBI taxonomy): domain Bacteria; kingdom Pseudomonadati; phylum Pseudomonadota; class Betaproteobacteria; order Burkholderiales; family Comamonadaceae; genus Variovorax; species Variovorax sp. YR634. The sequence continues at coordinate 215,079 of NZ_FNOL01000001.1, read as the reverse complement.
AGGATCTCGATCTCGTAGCCCCCGGGCGTGAGCTTCGACACCACCGGCACCACCTTGGCCTTGCCCAGCCGCGCGAATCGCGACAGCGAGGGCACGGTGGCCGCCTGCACGCCGTAGAACGGCACGAAGATGGTCTGGTCGCGCCCGAAGTCCATGTCGGGCAGCAGGTACAGCAGGCCGCCCTTGCGCAGGCCCTGCAGCACCGGCTTGATACCGTCCACCCGGTTGAGCGCCGCCACGTCGCCGAAGCGGGTGCGGCCTTCGCGGATCCAGGCATCGACCATCGGGTCGCGCTGGGTCGTGTAGATGGTGGCCGAGGGGCGCGCCGTGTGCATGGTCAGCGCGGTGGCCGCGGCGTCGAGGCCGTAGAAATGCGGCGCGAACAGGATCATCGGCTCGTCGCCGTCGGCGATCTCGCGGATCTCCGAAGCGGCCCCGACCACCTTGAGCCGGCTCGCCACCACCTTTTCGGGCGCATGCCATAGCCAGCTGCGGTCCAGCCATGACTGCGCCACGTAGACGAAGGTCTCGCGCGCGATAGCGCGGCGCTCGGCCTCCGATTTCTCGGGGAAGCAGACCGCCAGGTTGGTATCGACCACTCGCCGCCGCGGCACGGCGACGGTGTGGAGGATACGGCCGAGGAATGCGCCAAAGCCGCGTACGAGCGGCAACGGCAGCGGCGCAATCACGCGCATGAAGCCAATGCCGAGTCGGGAACCGAGGCTCATGCGGCCTCCCCGGCGGCAGCAGCCACGCGCTCGGCGCGCGGCTCCTTGTAACGGGCGTAGTCCCACACGTACTGGCCCGGCAGGCTGTGGATCAGCCGGCCGATGGCGTCGTTCATGGCCGCGGCCGCGTCCTCGATGGAGGCCGACGGGTCGGTCAGCGCCGTGCCGACGATGGGTTCGAAGCGGATCACGTAGCCCGCGCCGTTCGGCAGGCGCTCGCACACGCTCAGGAAGCAGGCCGCGCCGGTCTGTTGCGCGAGGCGGGGAAGCAAGGTCATGGTGTAGGCCGGGCGCCCCAGGAACGGCGCCCATACGCCCTGCCCCAACGGCGGCACCTGGTCAGGCAGGATGCCGGTGTAGCCCCCGCCGCGCAGCGTACGGATCAGGCCGCGCACGCCGCTGTTGTTGGTAGGCAGCGTCTGCAGGCCGGGCCGGTCGCGCGAGCCGGCGGCGATCAGGTCGGCCATCCATTTCTTGCGCGCGGGGCGAAACAGCGCCGTGATCGGCCCGTAGGCCGCGAGAAAGCGCTCGCCGATGGCCTGGCCGCACATCTCCCAGCTGCCGAGATGCGGCGCCACCAGGATCACGCCCTTTTTGGCCTGCATGGCCGCCTCGAAGGCCTCGACGCCCTCCCAGCGCACCACACGGTGCAGCACGGTCTGGCCCTGAGGGCGCAGCCAGAGCCAGGGCAGCTCGGAAGCCATCTTGCCGGCGGCGGCAATGGCGGGACGGTACTGGTCGGGGGCGAAGCCCGCGCTCTCGGCGTTGGCCTTGAAGCGGCGGCGGTAGTCCGGCGCGCTCCACCAGACCAGCCAGCCCAGCATGGCGCCGAGTCGATGCATCAACGGCATCGGCACGCGGGCAAGCAGGCGGAACAGGGTGATCATTGAAAACGGGAGGGAGGGGGTCAAAAAACGGACGCGCGCGCATGGTATTGCGCGGCTCGAATAGAATGCAAATTGTCGCCGAGTTACGGAACAACTTGCAGGGCGACAAACACAAGCGCAAAGCGATTGTGCCCCGGCCGATTCATCGGCATCTGCTAAAGCGTTCGCCATGGCTCCGCAGAGTTGGCAACGCGCCAACCACTTCAAGGAGTTTGAACAAATGGCGAACGATTTCCTCTTCACTTCCGAATCGGTTTCCGAAGGCCACCCTGACAAGGTAGCCGACCAGATCTCGGATGCGATCCTGGACGCGATCTTCGAGCAGGACCCTCGCAGCCGCGTGGCCGCCGAGACGCTGACCAACACCGGCCTGGTCGTGCTAGCTGGCGAAATCACGACCAACGCGCACGTCGACTACATCCAGGTGGCGCGCGACACCATCAAGCGCATCGGCTACGACAACACCGAGTACGGCATCGACTACAAGGGTTGCGCCGTGATGGTCTGCTACGACAAGCAGTCCAACGACATCGCCCAGGGCGTGGACCATGCCAGCGACGACCACCTGAACACCGGCGCCGGCGACCAGGGCCTGATGTTCGGCTACGCCTGCGACGAAACGCCCGAGCTGATGCCCGCGCCCATCTACTACGCGCACCGCCTCGTCGAGCGCCAGGCCCAGCTGCGCAAGGACGGCCGCCTGCCCTTCCTGCGCCCCGACGCCAAGAGCCAGGTCACGATGCGCTACGTGGACGGCAAGCCGCACAGCATCGACACCGTGGTGCTCTCCACCCAGCACAGCCCCGACCAGAGCGAAACCTCGACCAAGATGAAGGCCTCGTTCAACGAAGCCATCATCGAGGAGATCATCAAGCCGGTGCTGCCCAAGGAGTGGCTCAAGGACACGCGCTACCTGATCAACCCGACCGGCCGCTTCGTCATCGGCGGCCCGCAGGGCGACTGCGGCCTCACCGGCCGCAAGATCATCGTCGACACCTACGGCGGCGCCTGCCCGCACGGCGGCGGTGCGTTCTCCGGCAAGGACCCGTCGAAGGTCGACCGCTCGGCTGCCTATGCCGCGCGCTACGTGGCCAAGAACATCGTGGCCGCCGGCCTGGCGCGCCAGTGCCAGATCCAGGTGGCGTACGCCATCGGCGTGGCCCAGCCGATGAACATCACGGTCTACACCGAAGGCACCGGTGTGATCCCCGACGACAAGATCGCCGAACTCGTGCGCGAGCACTTCGACCTGCGTCCGAAGGGCATCATCCAGATGCTCGACCTGCTGCGCCCGATCTACCAGAAGACCGCCGCCTACGGCCACTTCGGCCGCGAAGAGCCCGAGTTCACCTGGGAAGCGACGACGCAGGCGCCCGCACTGCGCGCAGCTGCCGGCCTCAAGTAAGAAGCAAGAAACGGCGGTGGGTCAGAAGCGGTAAGCGCCGCTCAAACCCACCGTCCAGTTGCGGCCCGGCGCAGGCTCGTAATAGCGCGCATTGCCCTCGTTGACGATGACCGAGCCCACGTAGCGCCGGTCGAACAGGTTGTCGACACGCGCGAAAGCGTTGAACTCCCAACGCTCCCATTTCTTCAGATAGCCCGCATACACCGCCGCGACGGCATAGCCCGGCGCGCTCGCGGTGTTGACGTCGTTGGCCTGCATTCGGCCCAGCGCACGCATCTCGACGCCGGCGCGCCAGCCCTCGGGCGGCACCCAGCCCAGCGATGCGAACAACGATTGCCGCGCAATGCCCGGAATGCGATTGCCCGCCGCTACGGTGTTTGCAGCCGCGCACGGAGACGGTGAACAGAAGGCATCGCGATACGTCGCGTCCAGCCATGTGTAGGCCAGCTGCGTGCGCCAGTGATTCGCAGTCTCGTGCTGCCAACCCAGCTCGAAGCCGTTGCGCCTGGTGCGGCCCGCGTTCTGGAAAGTGGCGCGGCCGCCGACGTTGGTGTCCGTAACGATCTCGTCGCGCGTGCGGGTCTGGAACAGCGCCGCCGTCAGCAGGCCGCCGGCAAGCCGCGCCTTGGCCCCGACCTCGATGCTGTCGTTGACCGACGGCCGCAGCGCAAAGTTGAGCCCGCTCGCGCCGTTCGCCCGATAAGAAAGCTCGTTCAGCGTCGGCGTCTCGAAGCCGCGACCGATGGAGCCGTACAGCGCCAGGTCCGGAGTCGCCTGGTAGCGCAGCGAAGCCACCGGCAGTGTCTTGCTGTAGCGCGCGCTGCCACTGTCGTCGCGGTTCGCCCCGACGATGTAGCGGTCCTGCGAGCTGAAATGCACGCTGCTGCGGCGCACGCCGGCTTCGAGCGTCCAGCGGTCGGTAAAGCGCCAGGTGGCTTGCGCGTAAGGATCGAGGTTCCAGGCTTCGTTGAGCTCGTTGCGCCTGAGCCGCCCCTGCACGCCGAGCACCGGCGCTGAAACCGGCCCGAGGTAGTTCTCGTAGCCACGCCGCTTTTCGCGCAGGCTGTCGTAGGCCAGGCCCGCCACCACGTCGAAGGGCCGGTCGGCCAGCGTAAGCGCGGCGTTCCAGCGCAAGTCAACGCCGCCGTACTGCCGCGACAGGTCGATCACGCCGCCCGCGTGCAGCGGGCTCTGCTGCGCAGATGGCGGGATCGACTGGAACTGCGTGGTCTTGCGCTCGCCGCCGTAGACCATGAGGCGCAGCCCCTGCTGCGCGTCGATGCGGTGCTCGTAGAGCAGACCGGCCTGCGTCTGCTCGACCGTCTTGCGGGTGTCGTACTGCGTGGCCAGCGGGGCGTTGCGCGGTGCCAGGGCGTACTGGTCGGCCGTGAGGCCCAGCGGGTCCTGCGCGTCGATGCGCACGCTGTTGAAGATCAGCGTCAGCTTGTCGCCGTTGTCCAGCGCGATGCCGAGCTTGCCGTTGGCGATGTCGCGCCGCGCCGCGCTGTGCTCGCGCCAGCCGTCGGTGTGGAAGCGGCTCGCGTCGAGCAGATAGTCCACCGCCCCCTGCGATCCGCTCAGTTGCAGCGACTGCCGCCAGGTGCCGAAGCTGCCACCCGCGAGCGAGTACGCCAACCGCGGCGCGCCCTCGCCCGAAGCGGTGAATGCCTGCACCACGCCACCCGACGAGTTGCCATACAGCGCCGAGAACGGCCCGCGCAGAACCTCGACCCGGTCCAGCGAGCCGATGTCGATGTTCGAAGTCTGCCCCTGGCCATCGGGCAAGGTCGCGGGAATGCCATCGACATACAGCCGCACGCCACGCACGCCGAAGGTCGAGCGCGCGCCGAAGCCACGGATCGACAGCTGCAGGTCCTGCGCGTAGTTCAGCCGGTTCTGCACCTGCAGCCCCGGCACCGCTCCGAGGCTTTCCGAAAGATTGACCTGCAGGCGGCTGTCGCGCATCTCGTCGCCATCGACACGGTCTACCGAGCCTGGCACGTTGAAAGGCGCGACTTCGCCGCGTGGCGTGGAGACAGTGATCTCGCGCAGACGCGCGCCGCTGGTGTCAGGATCGGCCGATGGCTCCTGCTGGGCCTGCGCGGCCAGCGGAACACCCAGCAAGAGAAGGCAGGCGGCGGCAACGGGCGCAGGTTTCATCGCGCCGATTCTGCTTCGGCGCACCAGTTACGCGTGTCGCGGTGGCGCGACTCTCAGGGAAAACTAGCGCTCCGGCGCCTTGCGCCAGCCATACCAGGCGCCCACCACGCACGGAATGCCCAGTGCGATCCAGGCCAGGATGTCGCCCAGCCCGCCATCGCTGAAGAGTGCCGAGATCAGCCCGAAGGTGGTCAGCAGGCCGAGCACGATCGGCCAGCCCCACATGCGCCAGAAGCTTTGATGGTGTTGATGCGGCTTCATGCCTGAACCTTCATCGCCGGAGCCGGCTCGCCCTGCGGGGTGGCAGGCGCATGCTGCTCATGCGCAGCCGTCTTCTTGCTGGATGCAGGCACGGGGTTGCCCCGCTTGAGCCAGAGATACAGCCCGCTGCCCAGCACGATGATGGTCGCTATGTCGAGCAGCGCCCAGATGATCTGCATCGGCATGCCGCCGTAGTCGCCGAAGTGCAGCGGCTGCGACACCAGCAGCGCCCAGAGGTACCACGGCAGCTTCGGCGACGCGGTCACCTGCGCCGTTTTGGCGTCGACCAGCACCGGCTGGAAGAGCTTCGAAGTGAAGGGCTCGTTGCCACGCAGGAAGAAGGTGGTGTGATGCGGGCTCGAGAACGACGTGCCCGGGAACGCGATGAACGACAGCTTCGTGCCGGGCGCCTTCTGCATCGCGGCGTCCATCGAGCGCTGCACCGAGCCGCGTTCGTTCACCGCCACGATGGGCTCGTTCTTGTAAGGAGTGAGAAGTGCGCTGAGCTGGTCGTACTGCCAGTACTTGATGAGCAGGTCGGCCCACGTGTTGATCATGCCGGTGGCGCCCACCACGAACACCCACACCAGCGTGACGATGCCCAGCAGGTTGTGCAGGTCGAGCCACTTCAGGCGTGGCCGCTTCTCGCGCCGCACCGTGCCGAAGTCGAGCTTGCGCATGAAGGGCGAATACAGCACCACGCCCGAGACGACGGCCACCAGCAGCAGCAGGCCCATGAAGCCGAGGAACAGCTTGCCCGGCAGCCCGGCAAAGAGGTCGACGTGCAGCTTGAACATCACGTACATGAAGCCTTCGTCGAACTTGGGCTGCGCGAGCACCTCGCCCGTGCGCGCATCGACCGCGACCGACTTGAAGTCGTCCGTGGCTTCCGGCGTGGGCGTGAGCGTGACGAACCACAGGCCGTCGTCGTCCTCGGGCTGCGAGGCGAACTGCACCACGCGGTCTGGGTGCTTCGCCTTCGCGATGTCGAGCACGCGATCGAGGCTGATGTGCGGCGTGCCCGCCGGCATCTTCGGCGCCTCGACCTCGGTGCCGAGCAGGTGGCCGATCTCGTGGTGGAAGATCAGCGGCAGCCCCGTGATGCACAGCAGCAGCATGAACACCGTGCACACGAGGCTGCTCCACTTGTGCACCCAGGCCCAGGTCTTGATCTTTCGGCTGTTCATGTCGTGGTGGCTCTGATGGAGAAAGGGATTCTAGAAACGGTAGGTGGCGCTTGCGACGATGTTGCGGCGCGAGCCGTACCAGCAGTCGCCACGCGACAGGCAAGTGCTGAAGTAGACCTTGTCCGTCACGTTGTTGATGTTGAGCGCATAGCGCCAGGCGGCGGTCTCGTAGGCGAACACGAGGTCAGCCAGCGCAACACCCGGTATGCGCGGGCCCACGCCCGACTGCATGTCGCGGAACGAACTCATCATGCGCAGCCCGGCACCGGCCGAGAAGCCGCTCACGCCGCCGACCGAGAACTTGTACTTGGCCCAGACGCTCGCCTGGTGCTTGGGCAGGCCCTCGATCAGCGCATCGGCGTCTGTGTAGTTGTAGTGGGCGATCAGGTCGAGGTTCGGGCCGATCGAGCCCTTGGCTTCCAGCTCCACGCCGCGGGTCTTGGTTTCGCCGAGCTGCGTGAACACCTTGGGCTGCGGCTCGGAGATCTGGTTCTTCTCGCGCAGGTCGTACACCGCGGCGCTGAAGGCCAGGGCGCGGTCCTTGGGCTCGTATTTCACGCCCACCTCCCATTGCTCGCCGCGCAGCGGACTGAAGATGCGGCCTTCGCGCGCAGCCTGCGGCGTGAACGACTCGCTGTAGCTCAGGTACGGAGACCAGCCAGAGGGCGAGGCGTACATCAGGCCGAGGCGCTTGGTGGTGGCGCTGCTCTTCTCGTCGTTGCTGCCGGCGGCGCTGGACACGGCCCTGTCGTGCCGCAGGCCCGCCACCAGGATCCAGTTGTCGAGCTTGATCTGGTCCTGCAGATAGACGCCCGTCTGGCGCTGGCGGGTGCGTGGCCGCGCGTCGCGCACGGGCTCGTCGAGATGGCCGTAGACCGGCGCATAGACGTCGATGGTGTCGAAGGTCGTGCCGACCCAGACGTTCTCGCGCTGGCGTGCGAAGTCCGCACCCACGAGCAGCGTGTGCTTCAGGGCGCCGGTCTGGAAGTGGCCCTCGACGTGGTTGTCGAGCGTCTGCGTGCGGTTGCGCGTGAGCGAGCTGTCGTAGTAGCGGCCCAGCACGCGCTTGAAGATCGGGTCAGTGGCATCCCAGCTTTCGGCCCCCGCGAACGCGCCGCCGTAGTGGTAGCGGTTGTCGTTTTCGTTGCGCGCGTAGCGGAAGTTCTGGCGCAGCGTCCAGCTGTCGTTGAACTTGTGCTCGAACTGCCAGCCGAAGGTCTTGCGCTCGCTGTCGTAGTAGTCACCCGGTTCGCCGATGAAGCGGCTGCTTGGAAGACGTCCGTTCGGGTTCGGCAGCAAGGTGCCCTCCCAGGGCAGGAACTGCGAGCTGCTGCCGCTCTTGTCCTTCTGCCAGAGGCCTTGCAGCGTCAGCGAGGTCATGGCGTTGGGCCGCCAGGTCAGCGAAGGCGCAATCACGCTGCGGTCGTCGGGCACGTAGTCGACCTGCGTGTCGGACTTGCGCTGCAGCGCGATCAGGCGGTACGACAGGGAGCCGTCAGCGTTCAGCGGGCCGGTGAGGTCGGCCTGGATCTGCTTGCGGCCGAAGCTGCCGAACTGCACGCCCACTTCGCGCTGGGCCTCCTGCAGCGGCCGCTTGCTGACCATGTTGACCACGCCGGCGGCCGTGCCGGCACCGAACAGCATGCCCGAGGGGCCGCGCAGCACTTCGAGCCGCTCCAGCGTGTAGGGCTCGGTGCGGGTGGTGCTGGTGTAGTAGCCGTAGGCCTGGCGCAGGCCGTCGAGGTAGACGTCGGGGTAAGCGCCTCGCACCCGCACGGAGTCGGTTCGCGAATCGAGGCCGTAGGCGTCGGAGCGCACGCCGGCCGCGTAGTTGAGCGCGTCCTGCACGTTGATCGCGCCCTGGTCGACCATCTGGTCGCGCGTGATCACGGTCACGGACTGGGGCGTTTCCGACAGCGGCGTGTCGGTCTTGGTGGCGGTGACCGCATTTTTCGCGCGGTAGCCGATCACCGGCGTGGTCGCCGTCTCGGCTTCGGCATTCGCGTCGACCCGCACTTCGGGCAGCGAGCCCGCATTCGTCGTCTGGGCCAGCACCTGGTGCTGTGTGGAAATCGCCAGGCACCCCATCAGCACCAACCTCTTCATTCCTGCTCCACTCCTCGAAATTTTGATTAATACGAACGATTCGCATTTTAGTCGTGACAAATTTCCGCTTCCTCCAATCACCGCCCTGAGTGAAGGGCGTTGCGTTGCGAAATTACGTCTTCGGGTTAGGGGTGAACCGGCTACCATGCCGCCCGCACGCTTCCCGTGCGTTGGCAGCCCTCATGCTCAAGCTCATTGCCTTTCTGTTTCCCGCGCTGCGCGGTCCGGCTTTGCGGCTGATGGTCCTTGCGACTGCCATTGCGCTGACCGGCTGCGCCGGCCTCCCGCCGCGCACGCCCGAACCGCCGACGCTGGCCATTGCGGCCTCGCCCGCCACCGAGCTCGGCCGCGCGGCCGTCAGCCTCAATTCCCCGCCCGACGGCCTGACCAGCATGCGGCCGCTGATCGAAGCGTCTTTCGCGCTCGATGCGCGGCTGGAGTTGATGCGGCGCGCCAAGTCGTCGCTCGACATCCAGACCTACCAGCTCGGCAACGACAAGACCGGCCGCCTGCTGCTGCGCGAAATGCGCAATGCGGCCCGGCGCGGCGTGCGCGTGCGGCTGCTGCTCGACGACTTCTACACGGCCGGCATGGACCGCCTGCTGCTGGGCCTTGCCGCCGAGCCCAATGCCGAGATCCGGCTGTTCAACCCCTTCGTGAATGCGCGCGACCATTCGTCGGGGCGCTGGCTGGAGTTCTTCTCCGACTTCAGGCGGCTCAACCACCGCATGCACAACAAGCTGTTCGTGGCCGACGGCGCCATGGCCATCGCGGGCGGCCGCAACCTGGCCGATGAATACTTCCTGCGCAGCGAGAGCGCGAACTTCATCGATTTCGAGGTGCTGCTGGCCGGCCCGGTGGTCCCCGAGTCCGCCGCCATCTTCGACACCTACTGGAACAGCGACGTGGTCTACCCCCTGCAGCGGGTGGCCAGCACCAGCCGCACGCCGCAGCAACTCAAAGCGGACTTCGAAGAGGCGACCTCTCCCGCCCATGCACCGCCGCCCGACCCGCTGGCCGCCACCGACCTGCTCGGCGACCCGCCACTGGCCGCCCAGCTCGCCAACATCGACGAGGCCAAGTGGATGCGCGCCGAGGCCCATGCCTCCGCCGACAGCCCCAACAAGGCACTGGGCGTCATGGCGCATCCCACGGAGTCGCTGGCGCAGCGCTTTCACGAAATGCTGGCCACGGCCCAGTCGAACGTGGTGGTGATCTCGCCCTACTTCATTCCCGGCGACGAGGGCATGGAGCGCATCCGCATGGGCCGCGACCACGGCGTGAACATCACCGTCATCACCAACTCGCTGGCCGACAGCGACGAGCCACTGGTCAACATCAACTACAACCGCTACCGCGTCGACATGCTCAAGCTGGGCGTGAACCTGTACGAGGTCAGCACCCAGCAACTGCGGCGCAGCGGCCAGTTCCGCGACCTGCTCAAGAAGGCGCGCGGCCGCCTGCACGCCAAGCTGGCACTGGTCGACCGGCAGTGGGTGCTGCTCGGCTCGATGAACCTCGACCCGCGTTCCGCCCGGCTCAACACCGAGTTCGGCGTGCGCGTGCGCAGCTTCGACCTGACGCAGGCGCTGCTCTTCGCCTACCAGCTCGACGACATCGAAGGCGTCTACCGCGTCACGCTCAAGCCCGATGGCCAGAACGTGCAATGGGTCGGCACCGGCGACGTCGACAACGAGGTGCTCGACAGCGAGCCGGACTCGAGCATGCTGACGCGGCTGCAGCTGCTGCTGTTCTCGTGGTTCGTGCCCACGGACCAGCTGTAGGCAGCGCCCGGTTCAGAGCAAGCGCTGCAACAGGCGGTAGCCCTCGGGCCAGTCGCCGAGGCCGCTGGCAGCGTTGATGTGCCCACGCGCTCCCACCTCGACGAACTCGCTGCCCCAGGCGCGTGCACGCTCGCTCGCGTAAGCCGTGCTGCCATACGGATCGTCATTGCTGGCAACCACGATGCTCGGAAACGGCAGTCGGGCGGACGGCAGTGGCTCGAACCCCAACGACGTTTCCGCAGGATAGGCCGCCGCCTGAGGGTCGGGGACTGCGACGAGCAATGCGCCTCGAATCCGGGGCGTGCACCGCATCGCCCAGTGCACCACGGCCAGGCAGCCCAGGCTGTGCGCCACGACCACAAGATCGCTGCCCAATCCGCCAGCTTGTTGCTCCAACGCCGAGACCCAGTCGTCGCAAACCGCCCGATCCCAGTCATCGACCTGTAACCGGAGCCATTCCGGTCGAGTCGACTGCCAGATGCTCTGCCAATGCGCAGGGCCTGAATTGCCGTGCCCAGGCACGACAAAGACTGGATTTTTCATTCGCGGTTCTCCCGTTGAGCGATGCGCTTCAGTCTATGAAGCGCGACACCTCAGCCGGAAGAGCAAGGCATTCGAAGACGCAGCCGAAAACCTTCAAGTCATCGGCAATGCGGTCTGCTACACGACCACCACCAGTTTGCCGGCCGCACTGTTGCTCTCCATCTTCGTGTGAGCTTCGACGATCTCGTCGAAGCCGTACACATGGTCGATGGGCACGCTGAGCTTGCCCGCGCTCACGCCGTCGAGAAAGTCCTGAAGCACCGAGGCAGGCAGGTCGGAGGCATCGCCGGAGTACGCGCAAAGCCGCACGAGGTTCTTCAGGTAGCCGATCGGATAGAAGTCCTTGACCAGCCACTCGTTCGACAGCATCCCGGTGAAGCAGACGACGCCCCTGGGCCGAACCGCCCGCAAGGTGTCGGGCAACGCAGGCGTGCCGACCAACTCCAGTGCGAGATCCACGCCACCCGGCAGGATCTTCCGGACCTGCGAAGCCACATCGCCGTCATCGACGATCACGTGGTCGACCCCGGCAGCCGTGAGCACATCCCGCTTTGCAGCGTTGCGCGTTGTCGAGAAGACCACGAGGCCGCGCTGCCTGGCCAGAATGGCAGTCGCCAGGCCAACCGACGAAGTCCCGCCCCGCACCAGGATCGATTGGCCAGGTTGCGCATCGAGCGCGCTGACCAGCGAGCCATAGGCCGTCTGCAGCATCTCGGGCACGGCGCCGAGTGTGCTCCAGGGAAGCGTGCTCTTGAATGGAATCACCTGGCTGGCCGGCACGCAGGTGTACTCGGCATAGCCGCCGTCGTAGGTGCGTCCCATGTTCCCCATCACTGCAACCACTTGCTGGTCGACCGCGAACTCGCCTCCGGGGCACTGGGCGACCTGCCCGCAGGCTTCGATGCCCAATACCCGGGGGAAGGTCACGCCTTCCGCCAGCCCCAGCCGCGTATGAAGCTCCGACCGGTTGAGCCCGAACGCACGGACCTTGATGAGAACCTGCCCCTTGAGCGGCGTCGGTATGGGCAGCTCGCGATAGTGCAGCGCCTCGGGCGGCCCGGGTGCGTCCAGCACGATGGCTCGCATGGTCTTGTTCGCGGATTCGCTCATCGTCCTCTCCTGCGATGGCATCGAGGGCGCCACCGCGTTGCAGTGGCGCATCTTATTGGTTTGATCTCAACGACGCCTGGGCATCAACGTCGGCACGCCGCAGGCCAGCAGTTCGCCGCGCCCCCGGTGCGAATGAAAGCTGCTGCCGTCCCACACCACCTCGCCACGGCTCAGCGTCACGCCGGGCCAGGCCTTCAGCCGCATGCCTTCGTAGGGCGTGTAGTCGACCTCATGGTGCAGCTGCTCGTTCTTCAGCACGAAGTCGCGTTCGTCCCAGATCACGATGTCTGCATCGGAACCCACCGCGATCGTTCCCTTGCGCGGATGCAGACCGTAGGCCTTGGCCGGGCCCGCGGCCGTGAGCTCGACAAAACGGTTGGCCGTCATCCGGCCCGAGAGCACGCCTTCGGACCACAGCAGCGGCATGCGCGTCTCGATGCCCGGAATGCCGTTGGGAATGTGGCGGAACGCGACCTCTTCGCCACCGGGCTTCTTGCCTTCCGGTGCGTCGTACTTGAACGGCGCATGGTCAGACGAGAACACGGTGAAGAGCCCGTCGTTGAGTCCGTCCCAGATCACCTGCTGGTTGGCCTTGTCACGCGGTGGCGGGCTGCACACGCACTTCGCGCCCTTGTAGCTGTCGTCGATGCCCAGGTCTTCAGCGGTGAGGAACAGGTACTGCGGGCAGGTCTCGGCGAACACGTTCAGGCCATGCGCACGCGCCCAGCGGATCTGCTCGACGGCTTCGCGGCCCGACACGTGCACGATCAGGATCGGCACATCGACCAGTTCGGCCAGCGCAATGGCGCGGTGCGTCGCCTCGCGCTCCACCAGCATCGGCCGCGCATGCGCGTGAAAGCGCGGCGCGGTGCGGCCTGCGGCCTCGAGCCGCTTGGTCAGCCACTCGATGCAGTCGGAGTTCTCGGCATGCAGCATCGCCATTGCGCCGTGTTCGCGCGCCACCGCCAGCACGTCGAGGATCTGGCCGTCGTCGAGCTTCATGTCGTCGTAGGTCATGTAGATCTTGAAAGACGTGAAGCCTTCCTTGATCAGCGCCGGCAGCTCTTCCTTCAGCACCGTGGGCGTCGGGTCGCTCACGATCAGGTGGAAGGCGTAGTCGACGTGGGCCTTGCCGGCGGCGCGGCCACGATAGTCCTCGACCGCAGCGCGCAGCGACTGGCCCTTCTGCTGCGCGGCGAACGGAATCACGGTCGTCGTGCCTCCGCAAGCCGCCGAACGCGTTCCGGTGTCGAAGTCATCGGCGTTGCGCGTGGGGGGTGGCATCGGCTGGTCGAGATGGCAATGGGCATCCACGCCACCGGGCGTTACCGTGCGGCCGGCCGCATCGATCTCGCGCGCGGCGGGGCCGAGCTTCGCCCCAAGCTGCACGATGCGCCCTCCGCTGATGCCGATGTCGCAATCGAAGGTGTCTGAAGCGGTGACGACGCGCGCATTGCGCACGACAAGATCAAAGTCGGAGGTTGAAGTGGACATGGTTCAGATGAATCCGGTTCAGGCCGCGCCACGCGCAGCCGCATAGCCCCTGCCGTAGTGGCGCTCCAGCCGCACCTGCACACGGTCCCAGAGCGTGGTCAGCACCAGGTAGAAGCAGGCCGCGACGCAATAGAGTTCGAGCACTTCGAATTTTTCCTGCATGAGCACCTGGGCGCGGCGCATCAGCTCTTCCATCGAGATCACCGACGCCAGCGAGGTTGCCTTGAGCAGCCCGTTCACCGAATTGCCCAGTGGCGGAATGATCACCCGCAAAACCTGCGGCAGGGTCACCAGCCGCAAGGTCGCGAAGCGCGAAAGGCTCAACGCCTTGGCCGCTTCGATTTGCCCCTTCGCGATGGCGGAGAAGCCGCCGCGAATGGTCTCCGACAGGTACGCCGCTTCGTTCAGGCTCAGCGCCAGCACTGCGGAGGTCAACACGTCGAAGCGAAGGCCCAGCTGCGGCAGCCCGGTGTAGATGATGACGATCTGCACCAGCAGCGGCGTGCCGCGAAACACCCAGATGTAGAAGCGCGCCGGCGCCGACAACAATCGATGCGAAGACATGCTGCCCAGCGCCAGTGGCAGCGCCAGGGCCAGACCGATCACGATGGTCGCGATGGTCAGTCCGATCGTGATGCCCACGCCCCCGAGGAGGAACGGGTTGACGAAGTAGGACAGGAAGGCATCGAAATTGAACACGGCCGGGCCCTCTTCAACCTGCTTACTTCGGCGACGGGCCGGGGCCGCGGATCGCGAACTTCGTGGTGTCCTTCAGGCGCGTCATGCGGAACTTGTCGAACAGCTTGTCGTAGGTGCCGTCGGCCTTCAGGTCGGTCAGGGCCTGCGCCACGGCTTCGGCAACCGCGCGATCGCGGAACGACAGCGTGATGTCGGTGCCGTAGAGGCCGCTCGCGCGGATCTTGACGATGCCGCGCTCCTCGAAGGCAATGGCCGTCTCGTCGATGTTGATGCCCGCTTCCAGCTGGCCGGCGCGCAGCGCGGCCGTGGTTTCGGAGGCCGTTGCAAAGGTGCGGAAGTCGATAGGCGCCATGCCCTTGGCGACCATGGCTGCGTTCGATTCGCGCGACTTGCGCTCGGCATACGTACCGGTCTCGATACCGACGACGTGCCCCGAGAGGTCTTCGAACTTGGTCAGCGCGAGCTTGCTGTTCGGCACGGTGTAGATGCTCATCGACTGCTGGCCGTACGGCACCTGGAACATGAGCTTGGAGCGCTCCTCGGTCCAGAACAGGCCGGTGTTGATCACGTCGAAGCGGCCGGCCTGCAGCGCGGGCACCATCGGCGGCATGTCCATGCGCACGAAGACGGGTTCGAGGCACAGCTGCTTTGCAACGGCGCGGCCAAGCTCGATGTTCAGCCCCTGCAACTCGCCCTTGCTGTCGACGAACTGCTGCGGCGGCAGCGTGGGGTTGGTGGACATCTGGAGCTTGCCGGGTGCGGTCAGGTGTTCGGCGGAGACTTTGGGTGTGCAGGTCTGGGCAAGGACCGAGCCGCTCAGCACGAGGCCGACGATGAAACCCAGGGATAGTTTGATCATGTGCATGAGATGCTTTCGTTGAAGACAGGGAAGGAAAGAAAGAGAAGAACTCGGGTAATCGAAGTCAGGCCGCCTGGGTCGCTTGTCGACATGCAACCAGCGCCACGTGCACGGCCTCGATCACGGGCTCCGCGCGCTGGTTGACGAGCTGCAGGCTCTCGGTCACCACGCCGCGGCCACCGCGCGACGAAAGACGTTTGTCGGTGAAGCGGAACACCATGTGCACCGCATCGCCTGCAACAACAGGTCGCAAGAACCGGACCTGATCCCAACCGAGCGAAGCGATGGAACTGTTCTCGTAAATCTTCAATGCGGTCTTCAGCCCCTCCATCAGCGAGAGACCGAACAGCCCGTGCGCAATGACGCCCGGAAAGCCGCGCGACTGCGCGTAGTCCGCATCGGTATGCAATGGATGGTGGTCGTGTGTGAGATCGCAGAAGCGGCCGATGTCCTCGGCACTCACGACGTGGCTTTCGCTGCGCAGTTCTGCGCCTATCACCACGTCTTCGAAATACACGTCACTCATGCCCGCTCTCCTTGCGCCGCGTTGCCAGCATGGCGTGGTGCCTTCGCAATGAACTCGTCGTGCACGCCCATGGGGCCGTTGCGGAAGATGCGTGCGTCCATGGTGCGCAGTTGCTCGCTGACGCGCACCTCGAAGCCGATCTTCTCGAGCACGTCTTCCTTCAGTCGCACGCCTGGTGCGATCTCGGTGAGCACGAGCCCGTCGGCTTCGAGTTCGAACACGGCGCGGTCGGTCACGAAGCTCACTTGCTGGCCTCGCTCTCGCGCGAGCCGCCCCGAGAAGCTGATCTGATCGACCGCCGGCACGAACTTCTTGAATGCACCGTCGCGGCGGATCTTGAGTTCGCCGTCGGCCACGCCGATGTCGAAGTCGCCCCCAGTGAGCGAACCGTTGAACACCAGCCGCTGCGTGTTCTGCGTGATGTTGATGAAGCCGCCCGCGCCGTCGTAGCGCTTGCCGAAGCGCGTGACGTTGACGTTGCCCTGTGGGTCGACCTGCGCGAACGAAAGAAACGCACAGCTCAGGCCGCCACCGTCGTAGAAGTCGAACTGGTACGACTGGTCGAGGATCGCGCGCGGGTTGACCGAGGTGCCGAACTCGCGCGCATGACCGGGCACGCCGCCAACCACGCCCGACTCGACCGTGAGCGTGATCAGGTCGGCAATGCCTTCTTCCGAGGCCACGTTGGGAATCATCGCGGAGATGCCCACGCCGAGGTTCACCACGTCGCGCGGGCGCAGCTCGAAGGCCGCGCGCCTTGCCACCACGCGGCGCACGTCGAGCGGGTCTGGCACGATGCTCGAAGCGGGCACCACGATCTCGCCGCAGCGCGCCGGGTCGTAGCGCGTGGTGTAGGTCTGCATCTGCTCGGGCTCGACCACGAAGTGATCGATCAGGAAGCCCGGGATCTTCACCATGTGCGGATGCAGCGTGCCGCGCTTGACGATGCGCTTGACCTGGCAGATGACGATGCCGCCGGCGTTGTGCACGGCCTGCGCCATCGAGAGGTCTTCGCGCGCGGTGGCTTCGTGCTCCATGCTCACGTAGCCGTCTTCGTCGGCCGAGGTGCCACGGATGAGCGCCACGTTCGGCACGCCGGGCGCGCGGTAGAACAGCCAGTCGCGGTCGGCCACGTGCACCAGTTCGACCAGCGCCTCGGTGGTGCGGGCATTCATGCGGCCGCCGTCCTGGCGCGGGTCCATGTAGGTTTCGAGGCCCACGTGCGTGAGCACGCCGGGCTGGCGGCCCGCCATCGCGCGGCACAGGTGCGTCATCACGCCCTGCGGGAAGTTGTAGGCCTCCACGTCCTGCGCGAGGATCATCTTCATGAACGGCAGCTGCATGCCGAAGTTGCCGCCGATCACGCGGCGCACCAGGCCCGGGTGCGCGAAGTGGCACATCCCCTTTTCGGTGAGCGCGCCCACGCCGGTAACGTGGAACAGCGTGAGGTCGTGCGGGCCGTCGCCGGCAGTGAAGCGCCGCTCGATGGCTTCGAACACGGCTTCGGGCACGCCCGAACCACCGTTGCCGCCAGCCAGCACCATGTCGCCATCGCGCAGCAGCGCGGCGGCGGCGTCGGGGGTGATGCAGTCGATCATGGCCGCGTCCTCAAGCCAGTTCTTTCACGACCTGGCGCGAGATGATCAGGCGCTGGATCTGGTTGGTGCCTTCGTAGATCTGCGCCAGGCGCACGTCGCGGAAGATGCGCTCGATGCGGTAGTCGCGCGAGTAGCCGTTGCCACCGTGGATCTGCAGCGCGTTCGACACGTGGCGCATCGCCATGTCGGTGGTGAAGAGCTTGGCCTGCGCGCCTTCCTTGGCGATGGAGTGGCCGGCGTCCTGCAGCCGCGCGCCGTGGTGGATCAGCAGGCGCGCCGCGGCAATGTCGGTCGCCATGTCGGCCACCATGAACTGGATGGCCTGGAAGTTCATGATCGGCTCGCCGAACTGCTTGCGCGTGGTGGCGTAGGCCACGGCGTCTTCCATCGCGGCCTGCGCCATGCCGAGCGCCATGGACGACATCAGCAGGCGGCTGAAGTTGAAGTTGCCCATGGCCGTCTTGAAAGCCTGGTTCTCGGCGCCGATGAGCGCCGTCTTGGGCACGTGCACGTCCTGCAGCACGATCTGGCAGTCTTCCAGTCCGTGCATGCCGAGCAGCTCTTCGTTCTTGCCGCGGCTCACGCCGGCCTGGTGTGCATCGACCATGAAGCAGCTGATCGACTTGTGGCCGGCTTCCTTGCCGGTGCGCGCGAACACCATGATGCGATCGGCCACGCCGCCGAGCGTGACCCAGGCCTTGGTGCCGTTGAGTACCCAGCCGTCTTCCACGGCGCGCGCGGTGGTGGTGATGCTGGCCACGTCGGAGCCGAAGTCGGGCTCCGACATGGCGGTAGCCATGACGATGGAGCCGTCGAGGATGCCGGGGATCAGCGCCTTCTGGCTCTCGTTGCCGTGGTGGTGCAGGAACAGCGCCGCCTCGACGGGAATCGCGAACGCGTTGCCGATGGCGCCCGAGCAGCGCGCCAGCTCTTCCATCACGAGGCAGGTGCTGACGGTGTCGAAGCCCGAGCCGCCGGCCACTTCGGGCAGGCTCACGCCGAACAGCCCGAGCTCGGCCATGCCGCGGTACAGCACGCGGTCGAACTTGTCTTCGCGGTCGATGGCCGCGGCGCGCGGCAGCACTTCGCCCTCGGCGAAACGGCGCGCGGTGTCGCGCAGCGAGATCTGGTCTTCGGTGAGGAAATGGGTCATGGTCTTCAGGCGGTGTGATCGGGTTACTGCTCGGCTTCGTCGCTGGCCAGGTGGCCGTCGTGCGCGACTTCGTCCTGTTCGCGGTCGAGGAAATAGACGGCCACGTTGTGGCTGCCGGTGGTGAAGCAGGTAGCCAGCGCGGGCGTGATGGCGGCGGCCAAGGCGCGACGCTGGGCGGGCGTGCGGCGGTAGGCGTGCACCTTGACGAACACGCGCGTGCCCTCTCCCCCGCCGTCGTGGCCCAACTGGCCCTCGTGGGCATAGTCGTGGGGCGCGATGGGCATGAAGTACAGGGTCACGGTCGAGGGCTCGACGCCGAACGACGTGACGACGCCGTCGGTCAGCGCGCGGCTGGCGGTGCGCTTGCGGGTTTCGGGGGCGCTGGGCGCCAGGATTTCGAGATAGGGCATGTCGGGGAGAGGTTGTTTCAGTGCGCTTCGACGGCGCGGCAGGAGGCGCGCTGTATCAGCCGCGAGCCGACGCGGTATTCGCGGCCGCTGTTGGCCACGCCGGAGAGACGCTGCACCAGCCGGTCGACCGCGAGGTTGGCCATCTCAAAGGCGCCGCTGTCCACCACGCTGATGGCGGGGCGCTGCCACTCGAACCAGGGCGAGTCTTCGTAGAACAGCAGCGAGAGGTCGTCGGGAATCAGCAGCCCGCGCTCCGACACCACGCGCAGCACGCCGAGCGAGGACTCGTGGTTGGCCACGAACAGGGCCGAGGGCGGCGTGGGCATCGACAGCAGCGCGTTGGCGGCCACCACGCCGGTCTCGGGCGCATAGCGGCCGGCCTGGATCAGCGCCGGATCGATGGGCAGGCCCGCTTCCTGCATGGCCCGCTTGTAGCCCGCGAGGCGCTCCTTGCCGGAGGTGGTGTCGCTCATGCCCACGATCAGGCCGATGCGCCGGTGACCGAGGTCGAGCAGGTGCTTGGTGCCGGCATAGGCGCCGTCGAGGTCGCCCGCGAGCACCGATTCGAGCGTGGCGCCCTCGACGCGGCGCACCGCGCAGATCACCGGGATGTCGGCGTGCTCCATGGCCAGCAGTTGGGCGCCGTTGGCACCGTTGGGCACGGCGATCAGGCCGTCGACGCTGTGGTCGACCAGGGTCTTGAAGATGTCGCGTTCCTGCTCGGGGTCGTCGGCGCTGATGCTCAGGATGACCTGGTAGCCGAGCGCCTGCATGCGCGTCTGCACCACCGAGGCGAGCACCTGGAACGAGGCGTTCTCCAGGTTGTGCACGGTGAGGCCGATGAGCCGCGAGCGCTTGGTTTTCAGCGCCCGGGCGAAGGTGTTGGTGCGGTAGCCGAGGGCGGCGGCGACCTGGATCACGTGCCGCTGCGTCGCATGGTTGGTCAGGCTGGAGCCGGCCAGCGCACGGGAGGCCGTGGCAATGGAAACGTCGGCGGCACGGGCCACGTCGCGCAGCGTTACCGCCATGGCCTGGCCTCGCTAGAGCAGTTTCTTGTAAACGTTTGCATATTTTTATCGTAGGTTTTCATAAGGACTGTAGTCAAGAAGAAAACTGCAACCCATGCGGTCTGGTCGGGATTATTGCAATCGTTTCCAATTTTCTTGCATACTGCCGGCTTCAGCGACCCAACCCAGGATGGCCATGCACATTTCCGGAGTCGGCGGCATCTGGCCCGCCACGCTCACCCCCTTCACCCCGGACGGCCGCGTCGACGACGACGCGCTGGCCGCCCATGTGCGCGACGTGGCCGGCACGCCCGGCGTGTGCGCGGTGGTGGTCAACGGGCATGCGGGCGAGGCGACGTCGCTCGATCGCGCGGAGCGCGCCCAGGTGGTGAGCGTTGCGGCGGGCGCGGCCGGCGGCGTGCCCGTGGTGGCCGGCGTGGTGGCCGACGACACCCGCTACGCCTGCGCGCTGGCGCAGGATGCGGCGCAGGCCGGAGCCTCGGCCCTGTTGCTGTTTCCGCCCGCGGTGTTCGCGCAGGGCGCGGGCGCGCGGCCCGACATGGCCCGTCGCTTCGTGAGCGAGGTGGCCGGTGCGAGCAGCCTGCCCATCGTGCTGTTCCAGCTGTCGCGCGCCTCGGGCCTCGCGTTCTCCACCGAGACGTTGGCGCAGCTTTGCCTGGACGTGCCTGCCATCGTGGCGGTGAAGGAAGGCAGCGACGTTCCCGAGCTCTACGAAGACAACCTCCGGGCCCTGCGCGCGCTGCCTCGCCCGGTCACGCTGCTGAGCAGCAGCAACAGCTGGCTGTTCGCTTCCCTGACCTATGGCGCCGACGGCATCCTGTCGGGCCTGGGCAGCGTGGCAGCCCCGCTGCTGGTGGCGCTGCACGAAGCCGTCGCACGCGGCGACCTGGCTGCCGCACGTGCGGTCAACGATCGGCTGGTGCCGCTGTGCCGGGCCTTCTATCGCGCGCCCTACCTCGACGCCCACAACCGCATGAAGACTGCGCTGCATCTTCTCGGCCGGCTGCCCCATCCGGACCCACGCCCGCCGCTGCTGCCCGTGCCGGCCGACGACACGGCGCGCATCCGCGCAGCACTGGTGGCCTCGGGCCTGCTGCCTTCCTCCACCCATTGACCTACTGAACAACCTGTCCCATGGCTGATTTCCGCGGCACCTACACCATCATGGTCACGCCCTTCGACGCCGACGGCGCGGTCGACGTGCCCACGCTCGAGCGCTATGTCGACTGGCAGATCGAATCCGGCATCCACGGCCTGATCCCGCTCGGCTCGACGGGTGAATTCATGTCGATGTCCGACGACGAGATCGAGCTTGTCGCCAAGACGGTGATCGACCGCGCCGCCGGCCGCGTGCCGGTGCTGATCGGCACCACCGCCGAAGACACGCGCGCCGCCGTGCGCCTGAGCCGCCGCGCCGAGGCGCAGGGCGCCGACGGCGTGATGGTGCTGCCGCCCTTCTACTGCACCCCCACCGACGACGAACTGTTCCTGCACTACAAGACCATCTCCGACGCCATCGGCATTCCGATCATGGTCTACAACAACCCGGCCGTTGCCAACGTCGACCTGAAGCCGCCGCTGGTGGCACGGCTCTCGCAGATCGACAACTGCCGCTACATCAAGGAATCGACGCTGGAAGTGACCCGCGTGCGCGACATCATGCGGCTGTCGGACGGCCGCATGGCGGTGTTCGGCGGCATCATGGGCTTCGAGTCGTATGTCGAGGGCGCAGTGGGCTGGGCCGCAGTGCCGTCCAACGGCGCTCCGGGCGAAATGGCGCGCCTGTACGACCTCGTCATGGCCGGCCAGCTGGCCGAGGCGCGCGAGCTGGCGTTCAAGCACTTTCCGATGATCGACTTCGTTGCCGGCCAGTCGTACGTGGCGGGCACCAAGGCCCTGCTCGCGGCCATGGGCCTGCCGGTCGGCGCGCCGCGCCCGCCGCGTCTGCCTATGGGCGCCGAGGGCATCGCCGCGGCCAAGCGCCTGGTCGACGAACTCGGCCTGAAGATCCGAACCACCACCGCCTGAGGTATTCCCATGAGCGCCTTGCAACCGGACACGCCCGCGTCGACCACAGACAACCGGGCCGAACTCGTCATCCGCATGGTCGGCGTGCAGAAGTGGTACGGCGACTTCCAGGTGCTGCGCGACATCGACCTCGAAGTGCAGCGCGGCGAACGCATCGTGATCTGCGGGCCTTCGGGCTCGGGCAAGTCGACGCTGCTGCGCTGCATCAACCGGCTCGAAGAGCATCAGCAGGGGCAGATCGTGGTGAACCGCGCCGAGCTCACCGCTGACATGCGTCGCATCGACGCGGTGCGGCGCGACGTCGGCATGGTGTTCCAGCACTTCAACCTGTTCCCGCATCTCACCATCCTCGAGAACTGCACGCTCGCGCCGGTGTGGAGCAAGAAGTACACGCCAAAGGAAGCGAAGGAAGTGGCCATGTCGTACCTGGAGCGCGTGCGCATTCCGGAGCAGGCCAACAAATATCCGTCGCAGCTTTCAGGCGGCCAGCAGCAGCGCGTGGCCATCGCGCGTGCTCTGTGCATGGGCCCCAAGGTCATGCTGTTCGACGAACCGACCTCGGCGCTCGACCCCGAAATGGTCAAGGAGGTGCTGGACACCATGGTCTCGCTCGCCGACGACGGCATGACCATGCTGTCGGTCACGCACGAGATGAACTTCGCGCGCCAGGTTGCCAACCGCGTGATCTTCATGGACCAGGGCACCATCGTCGAACAGGCAGAGCCGAAGGAGTTCTTCAACAACCCGAAACACGAGCGCACCCGGCTCTTCCTGAGCCAGCTGCTGCACTGATCAACCCTTACTTACTTTTCTTCAATCACTCATGGCAAGAATTGGCATCGAAGCGGCGGGCTTGCGCTTCATCGCGGAAACGAATCCCGAAGCACCCAAGACCGTGGAGGCGTTCACCAGGCTGCTGCCCTACAGGCAGAAGATCATCCACGTGCGCTGGAGCGGCGAGGGCTGCTGGATTCCGCTGGGCGACTTCGAACTGGGCGTCGGCTTCGAGAACCACACCAGCCATCCTTCGGTCGGCGACATCCTGTTCTACCCCGGTGGCTACAGCGAGACCGAAATCATCCTGGCCTACGGCAGCTGCAGCTTCGCCAGCAAGATGGGGCCGCTTGCGGGCAACCACTTCCTGACGATCGTGGAAGGCAAGGAGCAGCTGCGCGCGCTCGGCAGGAAGGTGCTGTGGGAAGGCGCGCAGGACATCGCGTTCGAGCTGCTTTGACTTGAGCAGCCGCAGCGGTCGTCAGATGTGCGCGTCTTCGACCGCATCCCCGTCTTCCGGCACGAACACCATGCCGGTCTTGGCGTTGTAGTCCATCAGGCCCGCGTAGCGACCCCAGGCGATCATCGTCTCGAAGATCTTCTCCGGGTTGTCGTACGGCAAGGCGCTGCCGATGTCCTTGATGACGCGCTCGGCCTCGACTTCTTCGTATTCCTTGAGCAGCGCGATGATGATGTGGAACAACCGCAGCTTGAAGACCTGCTCCTCGAAGATCGCGCGCTTTCCGAGCCGGTCGGCAGCAACGAACTTCCGGCCGAGCTCCGTGAAGCGCACCTCCTGCCGCGGCGTATCGATCAACTCGAGGATCTCGGCCGCCTTGAGAATGGCGATCGTCTCGCCGAACTCCTTGCCGATCTCGTCGGAAATGTCGTAGATGTTGGACAGGTCCGGCGAGTCGCTGAGGATGCTCATCAGCCCGAGGATCTGCCCCACCGGCACCAGCGGGATCGATTCCATCCGGGTGCGCGCACGTGAGATGGGCTCCCCCTTCACGGGCGTCTCCGGCGGCAGGTCGGGCAGCGTCATCGTGGTGATGCACTCGTGGATCACGCTGACCAGCCGCTGGAACTCGGGGTCCTTGCTGTCGCGCGGATAGGGCAGCTTGTTCTCCAGCACAAGGCCGATGCGTCCCGGGCGCGGAAACACGACCACGATGCGCGTGGCCATTTCCACCGCCTCTTCGATGTTGTGCGTGACCATGAAGACCGAGCTGAGGTCGCCGTCCGGGTCGCGCCACAGGCTGATCAGTTCCTGCCGCAGGTTCTCTGCGGTCAATACATCCAGCGCACTGAAGGCCTCGTCCAGGCACAGCAGCTTGGGCTGCGAAACCAGCGCACGCGCAATGCCCACCCGCTGCCTCATGCCGCCCGACAGCTCGCGCGGAAAGGCCGAGTGGTAGTTGCCCAGGCCGATGAGCTCGATCGCCCGATCGACAGCCGCGTCGCGCTCGGCGCGGCCGATCTTTCTGGCCATCAGGCCCACCGCCACGTTCTGCTCGACGGTGAGCCACGGGTAGAGCGCGAAAGTCTGGAAGACCACCGAGGCATCGGGATTCACGCCGTTGAGCGGCTTGCCGTTGGCCAGCGCCCGGCCCGAGGTCGGCACGATCAGGCCCGTGAGGCAACGCAGGATCGTCGACTTGCCCGAGCCGGACTGTCCCAGCAGCGCAAGAAACTCGCCTTCGCTGACGGCCAGGTCGATGTTGTCGAGCACCTTGAGTTCATGGTTTCCTGCAGTCATGAACGTCTTGGTGACGGCACGGAGCTCGGCCACCGGCACGGGCGGCTCCTTCAATGAGGGCGTGGGAGTGTTCATGTTCAGTCCAATCTGAATCGGCGCTCGGCAAAGGCATACAGCCGGCGCCAGATGAGCTTGTTCATCAGCACGACGAAGATCGACATCACGCCGATGCTCGCGATGATCAATGGCGTATCGCCCGTCTTGGTGACGTTGGCGATGTACGCGCCAAGACCATCCGCCTGCAGGCTCGTGCCGCCCCATGTGGCGAGCTCGGCCACGATGCTGGCGTTCCATGCACCTCCGGCGGCCGTGCAGGCGCCCGTCACCCAGAACGGAAAGATGGCCGGCAGGATCAGGGTGCGCCACAGGCTCCAGCGGCGCAGGCCGTAGACGCGCCCGGCTTCCTTCAGGTCGTTCGGAATCGCCATGGCGCCGGCGATCACGTTGAACAGGATGTACCACTGCGTGCCCATGGCAATGAGCAGGATGCTGCCCCAGTTGAGGCTGATGTGGCTGGCCACGAAGAAGCCGACGACGATCGGGAACGTCATGTTCACGGGAAACGACGCACCGATCTGCGCCAACGGCTGGGCGAATCGCGCAACGCGCGGCTGGAACCCGATCCACACACCGACCGGCGTCCAGATCAGCGTGGCCAGGACTGTCATGGCGGCGACGCGCAGGGCCGTAAGAAAGCCGAGCCAGACGATGTGGCCAAAGTCGGCCAAGGACAGCGCACCGTGCAGCGCGGCAGTGGCCGCCGCCACGGCCCTGAGAAGCTCGATGCCGATCCAGATGGAAAGCACGATGCCCACCACCCGCCAGAGCAGCTTCTTCCACGACGCCTTCAGCCTCACCGGCATTCGCGCCATTGGAGCCCGCGCCTGGAACACCTTGTCCAGCAACGGGCGCCAGAGGCGCTCGCTGATCCAGGTGAACAGGTAGGCGCCGCGCAGCAGGTTGTAGACCCACGAGGTCGCCGGGGTCGTCGACCCCGTCAGCTCGATCTTGAACTTGTCCGCCCACGCCAGCAGAGGGCGCCAGACCAGCTGGTCGCTGGCCAGGATCAACACGATCATGGCCACCACCGCCCACAGCGCGGCCGTCCTGTCGCCGTTCGAGATCGCCTGCACCATGTACGAGCCCAGGCCCGGCAGCTTGATGTCCTTGTTCATCACGCTGATGGCTTCGCTCTGCGCAACGAAGAACCAGCCGCCGCCGAAGGACATCATCGAATTCCAGATCAGGCTGTGCGCCGATGCCGGCAGCTCGACCGTCCTGAAGCGCTGCCAGCGGGTCAGGCCGTAGGTCGACGCGGCCTCCTGCATATCGGTGGGAACGGTGACCATCGAGTGATAGAAACCGAAGGCCATGTTCCACACCTGCCCGGTGAAGATGGCGAAGATCGCCGCGCACTCCACGCCGAGCAGGCTGCCGGGAAACAGCGCCATGAAACCCGTCACCGTTGCCGACAGGAACCCCAGCACCGGCACCGACTGCAGCACGTCGAGCGCCGGCAGGATGAAGGCGCGCGCAGTCCGGTTCTTTGCCGCAAGGTAGCCCACGGAAATGGCGAAGAACAGCGAGAAGCCGAAGGCGATCCACATGCGCATCAGCGTGCGGCCCGCGTAGTACGGAATCAGGCTCGGCGAGTTGTCGACCTGCGGCACCGCGGCCGGATCGAAATGCACCAGCATGCCCTTGCCGAAGTGCAATGCGCTCCAGAACAAACCCAGCAAGGCCAGCATGACCAGGGCATCGACCCAGCCGAATGCGCGGCGTTCTTCAGTGACGGTGAGCTGCGGGGCGGTGCTTTTCATGCAGGGCGGTAACTCTTGTCAATGAAAGGGCTGCCGGCCATTCTCGTGCCTGGACGATCAAACGGGAATCTGGTCATGAGCGGGAAGCCTATCGCGCAGCGCGCAAAAAGGGCGCAAATTCCTGGACGGGACTCCCTGATCAGCGCGCAGCCGGCGCGCGCGTCGACTTGCGCACCACCAGCTCCGGCCTCAGCACCACGGTCGACGCCGACATCGCGGCCCCGTCGATCTCCGCGAACAGCATCTCGGCCGAGCGCCAGCCGAGTTCGCGGTGCGGCAGGCGGATGGTGGTGAGCGGCGGATCGACCATGTCCACCAGCGGCATGTCGTTGTGGCCGGTGACCGAGATGTCCTGCGGCACGCGCAGTCCCGCCTCGCGCAGCGCGTCGTAGGCGCCCAGCGCGACGAGGTCGTTGCAGCACACCACCGCCTGAGGCGCGGCACCGGCTGCGAGCATCTGCTTCATTGCGACCGCACCCGCCTCGCGGCTGTAGCTCGCGCACTCGACCACGCGGAACGGCTTCATGCGGTGGTCGCGCAAGGCCTGCTCCACGCCCAGCGAGCGGCCCACGCCGGTGGGAATGTTCTGCGGCCCCGCGAGATGCGCGATGCGCTTGTGGCCCAGGCCCACGAGGTGGTCGACCGCGAGCTTCATCGCGAGCCGGTCGTCGCTGACCACGGCCGGCAGGCGGCCGGTTTCATCGGCGCGGTTGACCAGCACGGTGGTCAGGCCGGCCTTGACGGCGAAGTCGACCAGCGGGTCGTCGCGCGTGGCGGTGGCCAGGATCACGCCGTCGACGCGCTGCGCCAGCATGCGTTCGAGCACCGGCCGCGCGAGCGTGGGGTCGACCACATTGGTGACGAAGACGAAGTAGCCACGAGCCGCCGCGCTGGCCTCGATGCCCTGGAGGATCGGCGGGAACACCGCGTTCGTGATGTCGGGCACCAACACGCCGATGGTGTGGGTGCGCCCGGTGCGCAGCGCGGAGGCCGCGCGGTTGGGCCGGTAGCCCAGGCGCTGCGCCGCTTCTTCCACCACGCGCAGCACCTCGTCGCTGATCAACGAACGCTTCTCGGGGCTGAGCGCGCGCGAGACGGTCGACACATGCACGCCGGCGGCACGGGCGACATCGCGGATGGTCACGGGGGAGGAAGTCGGGCTGGTGCTCATGATTTGTGCAAACGATTGTCGTGCGTGTCAGGTGCTTGGGGCGGCTTTTCCTATTCATGACCTGCGGAATGTGGTCATTTTACTTTTCGACGATCTGGCGTAATATCGTGCAAACGATTGCATGAATCACGCAGATTGCACGAGACTCACCATGAACATCGCCACCTCCCCCGACTCGGTGCTGGGCTTCGCGCTCGACGCCATGAAGCGAACGCCCGACCCACGGCTGCGCACCGTGATGGATGCGCTCACCCGCCACCTGCATGCCTTCGTCCAGGAGGTGAAGCTGACCGAGGAAGAATTCGAGCAGGCGCTCGAATTCATCGTCGCCATCGGCCAGGCCACCGGCGAAACCAAGAACGAAGTGGTGCTGGCGGCAGACATCCTCGGCGTCTCCACCGTGGTGGCGCTGCAGAACAACCAGGACCCGCACGGCGAATCGCCGGCCGCGCTGCTCGGCCCGTTCTGGCGCGCGAACTCGCCGGCCTGCGCACCGGGCGACAACATCGCGCGCTCAGGCACGCCGGGCATTCCGCTCGCGGTGACAGGCACGGTGCGCGACGCACAGGGCCAGCCTGTGGCCGACGCCACGGTCGACGTGTGGCAGGCCTCGCCCATCGGTCTCTACGAGAACCAGGACCCCGAGCAGGAAGACATGAACCTGCGCGGCCGCTTCAGCACTGATGCCGAGGGACGCTTTCACTTCCGCAGCGTGCGGCCGGCGGGCTACCCGGTGCCTACCGATGGACCCTGCGGTGTGCTGCTGCGCGCGCAACAGCGCCATCCGAACCGGCCCGCTCACCTGCACTTCATGGTGAGCAAGCCGGGCCACAAGGTGCTGATCACGCAGGTGTTCGCCGATGACGACGAGAACCTGGAGAGCGACCCGACCTTCGGTGTGACGCGCCGGCTGATCGGCCGCTTCGCGCTCGCGCCCGACGGCAAGACCGCCACGCTGCAGTACGACTTCCAGCTCGAGCCGGGCGAGATGAAGTTCCCCCGGCCGCCGATTCCTTGATTCCTCAACTCCTCTTCATCCCATGAGCTTCGATCCTGTTTCCAGACTCGACGGCAAGGTCGCTGTCATCACCGGTGGCCTCGGCGCCATCGGCTATGCGACGGCCACTCGCCTCGCAGCGCTCGGCGCTACCTGCGTACTGCTGCACCGCAAGGGCGACGATGCGACTGCGCGTGCTGCCGCCCTGCCCTCTGCGCAAGCACAGCGCCACGGCGCGATCCGCGCCGACATCGTCGACACGCCAAGCCTGCAGGCCGCTGCCGCAGAGGTGAAAGCCACGCATGGCCGCTGCGACATCCTGGTCAACAGCGCGGGCCATACGCAGCCCGTTCCCGCCGGTGACCTCGACGCGCTGACCGACGAGCTCATCGACGACATCGTGCGCGCCAACTTCCGCGGCGTGTTCGCGACCATCCGCGCCTTTGCGCCGATGCTCAAGGCCAGCGGCGATGGGCTCGTGGTCAACATCTCGTCCATCGCGGGCTTCACCGGCGTGGGCAGCAACCTCGCGTACGTCGCGGCGAAGGCCGGGCTGGACGTGGTCGGCGACGCGCTGGCCAAAGCACTGGCACCGGCGGTGCGCGTCGTTTCGGTGTCGCCGGGCGCGGTGGAGTCGGGCTTCGTGCCCGGCCGCGGCGCGGAGTTCGCGAACAAGATGGCGAGCACCACGCCGCTCGGGCGCATCGGCAAGCCCGACGACGTGGCGGCCACCGTAGAAGCGCTCGCGACGACGATGCGCTTCGTCACCGGCACGCGCATCGTGGTCGACGGAGGGCGTCACCTGTGAACCCGAAGACCCTCATCACATGCGCCGTCACGGGCAACCTCGTGAAGCCGGAGCAGACGCCGCACCTGCCGATCACGCCGGTGCAGATTGCCGACGAATGCCTGGCCGCGGCCGAGGCCGGCGCGGCGCAGGTGCACATCCATGTGCGCCATCCCGAAACCGGCAAACCCTCGATGGAAATCGAGCTCTACCGCGAGGTGGTCAACCGCATCCGCCGCGGGAACCGCGAGCTGATCATCAACCTCACGACCGGCCCCGGCGGGCGCTTCATTCCGAGCGAGGACGACCCGAAGATCGCCGCGCCCGGCACCACGCTGCTGCCGCCGGAAAAGCGCGTGGAGCACATCGCGCTGATCAAGCCAGACGTGTGCTCGCTCGACCTCAACACCATGAACTCCGGCCCCGACGTGGTGATGAACACGCCGAAGAACGTACGACGCATGGCGAAGGTGATCCGCGAGGCCGGCGTGAAGCCCGAGCTGGAGATCTTCGATTCGGGCGACATCAACCTCGCACTCGACCTCATCGCCGACGGCACGCTCGACGGCCCCGCGATGTGGACCTTCGTGCTCGGCGTGAAGTACGGCTTTGCGCCCACACCCGAGACGCTGCTCTACGCGCGCAACATGCTGCCGCGCGGCGCCTTCTGGAGCGCTTTCGGCATCGGCCGCATGGAGTTTCCGATCGTCGCGCAGGCCTGGCTGCTGGGCGGCCATGTGCGCGTGGGCATGGAGGACAACATCTACCTGGAGAAGGGCGTGCTGGCCGAGAGCAATGCGCAGCTGGTGGCGAAGGCGCGCGACATCCTGCTGAGCCTGGGCGGCGAGATCGCCAACCCGCGCGAGGCGCGCACCATGCTGGGCTTGCCGGAAGCGAGAGGCTGAACGATGAGCGTCGCAGCCATGCACACCACCCACGCATCCCGCGCATTGCGCGTGAGCGAGAAGGCCGCCAACCTCGACGCGCTGCGGCTCGAGGCCGCGCCGCAGCCGGAACCCACGCCTCCACCCGGCCACGCCGTGGTGCGCATCGCCGCCGCCGCGGTGAACCCGAGCGACGTGAAAGCGACGCTGGGCATCATGCCGCAGGCTGTCTGGCCACGCACCCCGGGCCGCGACTTCGCAGGCACCGTGGTGAGTGGTCCCGCCGAGTGGATCGGCCGCGAGGTCTACGGCTCGGGCGGCGACGTGGGCATCACGCGCGACGGCTCGCATGCGCGCTACCTGGTGCTGCCCGAAGCGGCGCTGCGCGCAAAGCCTCGGGGCATTTCGATGGACGAAGCCGGTGCGGTGGGCGTGCCCTTCGTCACCGCCTACGAAGGCTTTCGCCGCAGCGGCATGCCGCAGGCGGGACAGACTGTGCTGGTGCTCGGCGCCAACGGAAAGGTCGGGCAGGCGGCGGTGCAACTCGCTTCGCAGGCTGGCGCGCGGGTGATCGCAGTGCAGCGGCACGCCGGGCCCTTCGAGGGATTCGCGAACGGGCCGGTCGACGTGATCGACGCGCGCCAGCACGCCGACGTGGGCGCGCAAGTGCGCGAACTCACCGACGGGCGCGGCGCGCACATCGTCTACAACACCGTGGGGAGCGCCTACTTCGAGGCCGCCAACAAGGCGATGGCCAAGGGCGCGACGCAGATCTTCATTGCCACGCACGACCGCGCGGTGCCCTTCGACATCTTCGCGTTCTACCGCGGCATGCACACCTTCGTGGGCATCGACTCGCTTGCGATGGACTGCGTCGCCTCCACCGCGCAGCTCGACGCGATGCGCGAGGGCTTCGAGCGCGGCACGCTGAAGCCCTTTCCCGTGGCGCGCCACTTCACGCTCGACGAAGCCATCGATGCCTACCGGCTGGTGCTGTCGGGCAGCACCGACCGCGTCGTGCTGCGCCCCTGAAACCGCAAGGAACACCCGCCATGCACGTGACCCGTTTCAACGAAGCGCCGCACTACGAGGCGCCCAACCACTTCGACATGCGTTGCCTGCGCCTGCAGGGCAAGGAAGCCGGGCCCTCCACGCAGATGTGGATGGGCATGAGCCAGATCTTGCCCGGCGGCCACACCGGGCTCGACGGCTCGCCGATGGAAAAGCTCTACCTCGTGCTCGAAGGCCAGCTCCATGTGGTCGGTGAGACCGACGGCGTGCACCAGGAAGACGTGCTCGAGCAGTACGACAGCTGCCTCTTCGCACCCGGCGAGAAGCGGCAGCTCGAAAACCGCAGCAACCGCCCGGTGCTGGTGGCGTTGGTGATGCCGAATGCGCCACCGGCCTAGCGCTCGCACCCCCTTCGGTCATTCATTGCTCATCGAACAAATCAACGGAGACAAGACGCATGAAGAAGAAGACTTTCCCCTGGAGCCGCCGACAGGCACTCACCGTGGCCGCGGCGCTCGCGGCCTGCACGCTGGGCAGCAACGGCGCGCTCGCGCAGGGCGCATGGCCGGGCACGCAGCCGATCAAGCTGGTGGTGCCGTTCACGGCAGGCAGCGGCACCGACATCGTCGCGCGCCTCGTGGCCGAGAAGCTCGGGCCGGCGCTGGGCACGAGCGTGATCGTCGACAACAAGCCCGGCGCGGGCGGAACCCTGGGCGCGGCCATCACGGCCAAGTCACCGGCCGACGGGTACACGCTGCTGGTGCATTCAGCGGGGCACCTCGTGAATCCATGGATCTACAAGGGCCTGTCGTACGACACGATCAAGGACTTCACCGGCATCACGCCGATGGCGAGCCTGCCCAACGTGCTGGTGACCGCGCCCGCGCATTTCACGAACGTGCAGGACCTGGTCGCGAAGGTCAAGGCAAAGCCGGGCAGCTTCAACTACGGATCGGCTGGCAACGGCTCGGCCACGCACATGAACGCGGAGGTGTTCCGCCTCGCGGCCGGGCTCGATGCGCAGCACGTGCCCTTCCGCGGCACGCCCGAGGCGATGACCGAAGTGATGTCGGGCCGCGTCGACTGGTTCTTCGCGCCGATGGTGTCGGCGCTGCCGCTCATCAAGAGCGGCAAGCTGCAGGCGCTGGCCGTGGGAACCGCCCAACGCTCGCCCGCCTTGCCCGATGCCCCAACCACCGTGGAAGCCGGCGTGCCAGGTTCGGCGTATTTGTTCTGGGTCGGCCTCTTCGCTCCGGCAAAGACGCCGCAGCCCGTGGTGGAGCGGCTTCAGGCCGAGGTCGCGAAGATCATGGTGTCGCCCGAGCTGAAAGAGCGGCTGGAGAAGCTCGGCGCCGAGCCGTTCACGATGCCATCGGCACAGTTCAACAAGTTCATCGTCGACGAAACCGCCAAGGCGCAGCAGGTGGTCAAGGCTGCGAGCATCAAGGTGGACTGACACAGAAATGCCATTGATGAGCCCGATCGATCCCGCGATACTCCCGCGCGGGAGGCGGCCGTGGCCAGCGCACTCTCGAAGTCGACATCCAATCGGCCGCTACCGGAACGTGGAGGGGACTCATGCAGAACGCCGTGGCTTTCGCCAACAACGAGGTGATCATGGTCGCGTGGAGCTACGGCAAGAAGCCGGATGGCTGCATGGGATTCGCGGTCTACCGCATCGACCAGCACGGCCGTGAGACGCCCCTGCCAGGCCAGGCGAGGTTCAAGGGCATCACACCCAAGAAATGGACCACCGAGGAACTTCCGATCCAGAAGTTCTACTGGAAAGATCCTTACGCGCGTCTCGAAGCCGAGAAGAACAAGAACAGGATCTTCCGCTACAAGATCGTGCCGCTGGAGGGCGCCCCGGGAAAGCTCCAGCCCATGGC
The DNA here is from genome assembly GCF_900106655.1 of Variovorax sp. YR634. Lineage (NCBI taxonomy): Bacteria > Pseudomonadati > Pseudomonadota > Betaproteobacteria > Burkholderiales > Comamonadaceae > Variovorax > Variovorax sp. YR634. The sequence goes on along the minus strand of NZ_FNOL01000001.1, from coordinate 182,021 downwards.
GAAGCTGCCGATCCTGCTGACTAACGAGGTGGAGATCACCCCGGTGATCGACGACAAGCTGAGCGTCTACTTCAACCGCGGATTGATCTCCACGCAGCGCGTCGCGCGCGCGCTCGGCTCCAAGGACATGAAGGACTCGCTGATCGCGAAGGTCTCGGACCCCGGCGACAAGAGCAAGCTCCGCGAGAGCCTCTCGGGCGACATGATCGAGGCCATCCAGGAGTTTCTTGCGCGCGCCGACGGCAAGGGCAAGATCTACGCGGCGCTCTACGAACTCAAGGACCCGCAGCTGATCGGCTGGCTCGCAGGGCTGGGCGAACGCCTCCACATCGTCCTGGGCGACTCCAAGGAAGACGAGGAAGTGCTGGGCGAGGACGGCAAACCGGAGAAGGTGACCAACCCCAAGACCGGCAAGACCAAGATCAAGACCGTGAAGGTCGATGGCAACGAGCAAGCGCGCGAAACCCTGACTGGCACCGCTGCGGAGATTCACAACCGCATCATGTCCAACGGCCATATCGCCCATAACAAGTTCCTGGTCTACGTCGACTCCAAGGGCAAGCCGAAGGCGGTGTTCACCGGCTCCACCAACTGGACGGCCACCGGCCTGTGCACCCAGACCAACAATTCCATCGTCATCGACAACGATGCGCTCGCCAAGCGCTATCTGGCGTACTGGAAAGAGCTCGCCAAGGACACCGACGAGGCCGCGGACGATCCGAAAGCCTTGCAGGGCGCCGCGCTTCGCAAGTGGGCGTCGAAGGGCTCGGCGCTGACACTGGACGATGGAGCGGCGGCTCACAGCTGGTTTTCGCCGAACACGCCGAAGGCGCGCGGCAAGAACCCGGCAACCGAGAAGCGCCCGCCGGACATGAAGGACCTTGCCCAGCTGATCGCGGGCGCCAGCCACTCCGTGCTCTTTCTCGCCTTCTATCCGGGCAGCCCCAGCATCGCGAACTGGACAGCCCAGGCCGCGAGCAAGAACAAGAAGCTGTTCGTGCGCGGATGCGTGACGAACAAGTCGGCCTCGGAAGGCTTCTATTACGAGCTCAAGGGCATGACTCCGCCCGCCAGGAAGAAGGGCGAGAAGAAACCGCCCGTGCTCCAGGACCCGCGCGTTTTCGGAGCCGAGGCCTTCGACTTCAAGGTGCCCGATGGCTGGAAGAAGGAAATCCTCAATGCCGGCTTCGCGATCATTCACGACAAGGTCGTGGTGATCGACCCCTTCGACGACGACTGCGTCGTTGCCACCGGCAGCCACAACCTGGGGCACAAGGCATCGTTCGACAACGACGAGAACCTGCTGATCGTGCGCGGCAACAAGAAGCTCGCGATGGCCTATGCGACCCGCATCCTGGACGTCTACGACCACTTCTCCTCCCGCTTCTGGTTCAAGCAGCTTGGCGGCCAGAAGGACGCGCTGGAACTCAAAAGCACGCCGGAGGAATGGCTGGGCAAGTACTACGACAAGAAGGGTCGGCTCAAGAACCCGCAGCTCAAGTTCTGGATGGACGCGGCGGTGCAGTAGCAGCAAGCGTCTGCTCGCGGCGCACCTCGGTGATCGTGCGGCCGTGCTGGCCCCAGTTGTCGGTGTCGTATTCGTCGATCACGACAAAGGTCGAGGCAGGATCCTTGTTCAGGACGCGCACCATCATCTCGGTGGCCTCGGCGATCAGCTGCTTCTTCTGGTCGAGCGTGGTGCCTTCGCGGGTGATTTCGATGCGGATGTAGGGCATGGCGTTCTCCGGGGTTCGTTGTCGATGCTTCGCTGCTTCGCTCACCACTTGCCGGTGCCCATGCCGCCGTCCACGGGCAGCACGATGCCGGTCGTGAAGCTGGCGTCGCTCAGGTAGAGAACCGCGTCGACGATTTCCTGCACCGTGCCGATGCGGCCTGCCGGCTGCAGCGTGTTGAGGAAGCCATGCATTTCCTTCGTGTACATCGGCGTGTCCACGATGCCCGGCGCCACCGCCGTCACCTGGATGTTGTGCGGCGCCAGTTCCAGCGCCAGCGCCTTCGTCGCCTGGTTGATGCCGCCCTTGATCAGCAGCGGCAGCACGGCCGGCACGGCCTGGTTGGGCTGCGAGGCAAGGCTTGCCGTGATGCTGATGATGTGGCCCGCCTTGCGCTCGACCATGTGGCGGACTGCCGCCTGCGACGGATAGACGAAACCCTTCAGGTTGGTGCTCACCAGGGCTTCCAGCTCGTCCGGCGTGTACTGGATGAACTGCTTGGCGTTGAAGAATCCGGCGTTGTTGACGAGCACGTCCACGTGCCCGAAGCGCTCGATGGCACGCCGCACCAGCAGATCGCCGACGACGGGGTCGGCGACGTCGCCGGCAACGCCCAGGAAGTTGTCGGGCGAACCGAGCGACACGGATGCCTGTTGCAGGCGTTCGGCGCTGCGGGCGTTGCCGACGACGTTGTCGCCGCGCTGCAGGTACGCGCCGGCCAGGGCCAGGCCGATGCCGCTCGAGGCGCCGGTGATCACGATCGTCTTGGGTTGGGTCTTCATGATGGTTTCCTTTCGGGTGGTCAAAGCGGAGGCAGTTGGTTCAGGTTCATGGAGGCTCTCGCCTCTGGGATCAACTGTATTGACGACCTTCAAGTTGATAAAGATGATCGAAGCATTTTTAGTCTTTACTCCATGTAATCAATCATGAATCGCCAGTTCGACGACCTGCTGCTGGGAAGCCTGGAGCTTTTCTGTCTTGCAGCCGAGCAAGAGGGGTTCACCGCCGCAGCCGCCGTTGCGGGCGTGACGCCCGCCGCCGTAAGCAGGACGGTGGGCAGGCTGGAAGAACGCCTCGGCGTGCGCCTCTTCCTGCGCACGACACGGCAGATACGGCTGAGCGAGGCGGGCCAGGCCTATTACGAGCAATGCCGCCAGGCGCTCAACCAGTTGGTGGAGGCCGAACGCCAGGTCAGCGGCCAGCAGATCACGCCAAGCGGCCTGCTGCGGATCAGCGTTCCCACCACCTACGGGCACTACCGGCTGCTGCCGCTGCTGCCGGAGTTCAGGGCGCGCTACCCGGACATCCGGGTCGAGGTTCACGTCAGCAACCGCAACATCGACTTCGCCGCGGAGGGGTACGACCTTGCCGTGCGTGTGCGCGCGCCAGCCGACTCGACCCTGGTTGCTCGCCATCTCGAGGACGCCGAACTCGTGCTCGTCGCAGCCCCGGACTACCTGCGCCGGCACGGGGAACCCCGGACCCTGGACGACCTGCAGACCCACGAATGCATCCAGTTCGAGCTGCCCAGCAGCGGCCGCACCATCCCCTGGCTGTGCCGTCAGGACGGCCAGGACGTCGAAATGCTCACCTCCGGCGGCTACGCCTGTTCGGACGACGTCCTGGCCGGGGTTACGCTGGCCCGGCATGGCGCGGGCATCTTCCAGGCCTATCGCTTCGTGGTCGAGGAAGACTTGCGCCAGGGACGACTGGTCGAAGTGCTCAAGCCCTTCGGCGGCCGGTCCCGGCCCTACAACCTGCTGTATCCCAAGTTGCGGTTCGCGCCGCTGCGCGTGCGCACCTTCGTGGACTTCCTGATGGGCCACCGGGCGGATGCGGCGGGCGTGTCTGGCGGCGGCTTGGCGGGCCGGGCGTGAGATCCGTTACGCACCGGCGGCAGCCCCTGTCACTTGAAAGCCCACCGATTGCCCTTATGATTAGCACTCGCTGCTGATGAGTGCTAACAGCCCTCGCTTCCAGTCGATGGGCTGCCGGCCTCCGGTCCGGCACCCGACCCCAAAACCCGTTTCTTATCCATACATCCAGGAGATGCAATGAAACTTCGTCCTTTGGCCGATCGCGTGATCGTCAAGCGTGTTGACAGCGAAACCAAGACCGCCTCCGGCATCGTCATCCCCGACGCAGCCGCTGAAAAGCCCGATCAGGGTGAAGTCCTGGCCGTGGGCCCGGGCAAGCGCAACGACAAGGGCGAACTGGCCGCACTGACCGTCAAGGTCGGCGACCGCGTCCTGTTCGGCAAGTACAGCGGCCAGACCGTCAAGGTCGGCGGTGACGAATTGCTCGTCATGAAGGAAGACGACCTGTTCGCGGTCGTCGAGAAGTAATTCAAACATCCCATTCGGAGTAAACAAACATGGCAGCAAAAGACGTAGTCTTCGGCGGTGAAGCCCGCGCACGCATGGTCGAGGGTGTCAACATCCTGGCCAACGCAGTCAAGGTGACCCTGGGCCCCAAGGGCCGCAACGTGGTGCTCGAGCGCTCGTTCGGCGCCCCCACCGTCACCAAGGACGGTGTGTCGGTCGCCAAGGAAATCGAACTCAAGGACAAGCTGCAGAACATGGGCGCCCAGCTCGTGAAGGAAGTGGCTTCCAAGACTTCGGACAACGCCGGTGACGGCACCACCACCGCGACCGTGCTGGCACAAGCCATCGTTCGCGAAGGTTTCAAGCTGGTGGCTGCCGGCATGAACCCGATGGACCTGAAGCGCGGCATCGACAAGGCTGTCACGGCCCTGGTCGCCGAGCTGAAGAAGGCTTCCAAGCCCACCACCACATCGAAGGAAATCGCTCAAGTCGGCTCGATCTCGGCCAACAGCGACGAAACCATCGGCAAGCTCATCGCTGACGCGATGGACAAGGTCGGCAAGGAAGGCGTGATCACCGTGGAAGACGGCAAGTCGCTGGACAGCGAACTCGACGTCGTCGAAGGCATGCAGTTCGACCGCGGCTACCTGTCGCCCTACTTCATCAACAACCCCGAGAAGCAATCGGCGCTGCTCGACAACCCCTTCGTGCTGCTGTTCGACAAGAAGATCAGCAACATCCGTGACCTGCTCCCCACGCTGGAACAAGTCGCCAAGGCTGGCCGTCCGCTGCTGATCATTGCCGAAGAAGTCGAAGGCGAAGCCCTGGCTACGCTGGTCGTGAACACGATCCGCGGCATCCTGAAGGTCGTGGCTGTCAAGGCTCCTGGCTTCGGCGACCGCCGCAAGGCCATGCTGGAAGACATCGCCATCCTGACGGGCGGCAAGGTCATCGCTGAAGAAGTGGGCCTGACGCTCGAAAAGGTGACGCTGGCCGACCTGGGCCAAGCCAAGCGCATCGAAGTGGGCAAGGAAAACACGATCATCATCGACGGCGCCGGTGCCGCTGGCGACATCGAAGCCCGCGTGAAGCAAGTGCGCGTGCAGATCGAAGAAGCCACGAGCGACTACGACCGTGAAAAGCTGCAAGAGCGCGTGGCCAAGCTGGCCGGCGGCGTTGCAGTGATCAAGGTTGGCGCTGCCACCGAAGTCGAAATGAAGGAAAAGAAGGCTCGCGTCGAAGACGCCCTGCACGCTACCCGCGCTGCAGTGGAAGAAGGCGTCGTGGCTGGCGGCGGCGTGGCTCTGCTGCGTGCCAAGCAAGCCGTGGGCGAGTCGGTCAAGGGCGACAACGCCGACCAGGAAGCCGGCATCAAGCTGGTGCTCAAGGCCATCGAAGCTCCCCTGCGCGAAATCGTGAACAACGCCGGCGGCGAAGCCTCGGTGGTGGTGAACGCTGTGTTGGCCGGCAAGGGCAACTACGGCTTCAACGCTGCGAACGACACGTACGGCGACATGCTCGAACTGGGCATCCTGGACCCGACGAAGGTCACCCGCACCGCACTGCAGAACGCCGCTTCGGTGTCCTCGCTGCTGCTGACGACCGAAGCCATGGTCGCTGACGCGCCCAAGGACGAGTCTGGCGCCGGCGGCGGCATGCCCGACATGGGCGGCATGGGCGGAATGGGCGGCATGGGCATGTAATGCCCGGCTGAGCACTGCTCACCAAAAGAAGAAGGGCCGCGAAAGCGGCCCTTTTTTATTGCCTGTGTCAGCTACTGGAACTGGTCTCGCAGCGCCGCATAGAGCACCTGAAAGCGTGTGTGGCGCGCGCTATGCACAGCGGCTCCTTCGGTCGACGGAATCAACTGCTGCTGCACCGGCGGCAGCTTGCACACTTCGGCCACCGCGCCTCCATCGGCCAGCCACGCCAGCCGCGCTGCCCCCAACGCCCCGCCCGTCTCGCTGCCCGCATAGAGCGTCAGCGGCACCTGGAAGATGTCGGCCAGCAACTGGCCCCACCACACGCTGCGTGCACCACCGCCCACCAGCGCCACTTCGCGCAGCGGCATGTCGGCCGGCAGCCGCAGGGTGTCGAAGCCATCGCGCAGCCCGAAGCTCACGCCCTCGACCACGGCGTAGGCGATTTCCGCCGGACCGTGTGCATGCGTCAGCCCGAACAGCACGCCCTGCGCATTGGGGTTGTTGTGCGGCGAGCGTTCGCCCGAGAGATACGGCAGGAACAGCGGGCAGCGCTCGCGCTGCGCCAGCGAGATGGACGCCGCCGCTTCGAGCAGCGCGGCTTCATCGGCGAACCGGAAGGTCTTTGCCGCCCAGCTCACCGCGCTCGCGGCCGAGAGCATCACCGACATCTGGTGCCAGCGCTTCGGCAACGCATGGCAGAAGGCGTGCATCGCCTGCGCGGGGTTCGGCAAGAAGCGGTCGGTGGACACGAACACCACACCCGATGTGCCGAGCGACACAAAACCCTGCCCCGGCTCGACCAGCCCCATGCCGACCGCGCTGGCCGCGTTATCGCCAGCACCGCCGGCAATCAGCACCGCACCGCCGCCACCCACGCCCCAGCGCGCCGCAAGCTCGGGCTTGAGCTGCGCCGACACCTCGCTGCCCTCGACCAGGCGCGGCATGTGCGCACGCGTGAGCCCGGTGGCAGCGAGCAATTCATCGGACCAGTCGCGCGCACCCACGTCGAGCCACAGCGTGCCGGCCGCGTCCGACATCTCGCTGACCGCCTCGCCGCTGAGCATGAAGCGCAGCCAGTCCTTCGGCAGCAGCACGCGCGCAACGCGGCTGAAAACTTCGGGCTCGTGCTCACGCACCCACAGCAGCTTGGGCGCAGTGAATCCTGGCATCGCCAGGTTGCCCGCGATCTCGCCGAGCCGCGGTACGGCACGCGCAAGCGCTTCGCACTGCGCGCCACTGCGCCCGTCGTTCCAGAGAATCGCGGGGCGCAGCACCTGGCCCGCTTCGTCGAGCAGCGTGGCGCCGTGCATCTGGCCCGACAGGCCGATCGCACGCACCGCCGCAAGCTCTTCGGGATGCGACTTGCCGAGCGCGCGCATCACCTCTTCGAGCGCATGCCACCACTGCTGCGGCGCCTGCTCCGACCACAACGGTTGCGGCCGTTCGACCGTGAGCGGTGCGCGGGCCACGCCCACGATGCGGTGGTCGTCGGCGAGCAAAAGCGCCTTGAGCTCGGACGTGCCGAGGTCGAGTCCCAGATACAAGATGAGCCCCCTGGTTTTCTGCTGCGTGCTCAGGAAGAGACGCCGCTGCCGAAGCGCGTGTCGGCCTGCCGGCGGAATTCGCTCGGCGTCATGCCCTTGATTTCAAGGAAGCGCCGGTTGAAGTTCGCCACGTTGTTGAAGCCCACCTGGTAGCAGATGTCGGTCACGTAGTGATCGGTCTGCATCAGCAGGTGGCAGGCGCTGTTGATGCGCACGCGGTTGACGAAATCGGTAAAGCTGTTGCCGGTGGAGCGCCTGAAGAAGCGGCTGAAGCGGCTCTCGCTCATGCCCAGCTCGGCCGCCACGTCCGACATCGAGATCGGGTCGGCCATGTTGTTGGTGATGCGGTTGACGATGCCGTTGATCTGGTCGACCTGCGCGTCGCCGTCTGCGCCCTGTGCGCCCTGCATCTGCACGCTCGACAGCAGCCGGTAGTCGGTGCATTGCGCCAGGTCGGCCATGAAGTCGAGGAACAGGCTCAGGCGCCGCACGCCGCGCGCGGCCTTGATGCTGTCCCAGTGCGCCTGCGCGTTCTCCGACATGCCGAAGAATTCGATGCCGTGGCGCGCCCGCTCCAGCAGGTGCATTACCTCGCGCAGCTCGGGAATCTGGGATGCCGCGTGCTCGATGGGCTCGTGTCGGAACTGGATCACCCGGTCGCGTCCCGCGGCGCCGCCTTCGGGCACGTCGAGCGAGATCCAGTTGTGCGGCAGCCGCGGCCCGCACAGCACCAGGTGCCCGGGCTGGAACGGCCCGATCCAGTCGCCGATGAAGGCCTTGCCCGATGTCTCGGTGATCAGGTGCAGCTCGTAGTCTTCATGGAAGTGCCATCGCACCAGCGGGCTCGGAAAGCCGTGCGCGAGGCAGCGCACCAGGCCGGTTTCTTCGGGGGTCTCGTAACCCAGCGAGGGGGAACGCGTGAAGTCGCGCTCCAGCTCGGGCTGGCGCTGACGGGGAATCGAACGCTTTCGGGTGGACGTCGTCATGATGGCAGCCCGGCTCAGGGCCGGGAAGCAGCAGCAACAGCGGTATTTTGTGCCTTCGCCAGGGCGGCGTGAACCGCCTCCAGCGTCGGTGGATCGGCACCCTCGCGGGTGCAGTTGAGGGCGGCGGCGGTGGCGGCGAAGCTCATCACTTCGCGCCATGCGTCGTCGCCCAGCTCGCCGAGCTGCGCCGGCCGCTCCACGCCATGCGCGAGCAGCGACACGGACAACCCGGCCGTGAAGGTGTCTCCCGCGCCGATGGTGTCGACCACCGTGACGCGCGGCGCGGCCACGGTCAACGGCTCGTGCCCCGTGCGCCAGAGCGTTGCGCCGTCGCCGCCGCGCGTGACGATCACGGCGCGCGCGCCGGCCTTCAGGCACTCGGCGGCCAGCGCATCGACCTGCTGGCCGGGCGCGAGCAGCGCAGCGTCTTCGTCGCTGAGCTTGACCAGGTCGGCCATGGCGAACCAGCCGGTGACGCGCGCGCGGTACGCCGCCATGTCCGTGATCAGGCTGGGCCGTACGTTGGGGTCGAACACGATCACGCAACGCTCCCTGTTCGCTGCGACGAGGTCGGTGATGCGCGTGGCGGCCGGGTCCTGCAGCAGCGAGATCGAGCCGAAGTGCAGAAAGCGGCATTCCGCCGGCAACTGCGGCAGCGGCTCGGGCGCCCAGGTGGCGTCGGCACTGCCGCGTGTATAGAAGGCGTAGCGGTTGGTCTGCGGCGTGCGCTCGACAAAGGCCAGCGTCGAGGGTGCGTTGCTTCGCAGAATGAAGCTGGTGTCCACGCCGTTACGTTGCAGGAAGCCCATCAGCCGTTCGCCAAAGAGGTCGGTCGACAACTGCGTGAGAAAACCGGTCGGCTGCCCGAGCCGCGCGCAGGCCACCGCGGTGTTGAGCGGCGAGCCGCCCTCGTGCCCGAGGAAAGCCAGGGTGCCCGCCTCGCTGGCGGTGAAATCGATGAGGGCTTCGCCCGTGAGTGCAATGCGCATGGTGTCTGGATTCTGGATCACGGCAAGGCGCGCGCGTCGGCCAGGAAGCCGCGTTCGGCGGCCAGCGTGGCGGGATGGTCGAGCAGTTCGGCAAAAAGGCGCGGCGGGATGGTGATGGCCCCCACGCCGAGCCCCAGCAATGAAAGATAAGCCTCGCGCGAGCGGATGCTGGCCACCAGCAGCCGCGTGCCCGACGAGGGCCGCCGCGCGACCAGCGACTGCATCTGCCCGATCAGCGCCAGGCCGTTGATGCCGGAGTCATCGAGCCGCCCGAGGTATGGCGCTGCGTAGGCCGCACCCAGTTGCGCCGCGAAGTGCGCCTGCTCGGGCGCATACACGGCAGTGAAGGTGACGGACACGCCCTGCGCGATGAGCCGCGCGCCGGCGTCGAGGCCCTGGCGCGTGGCGGGAATCTTGATGACCAGTTGGCTGCTGTCGAATTGCGGGAGCAGTGCTTGTGCGTCTTCGAGCATGGCGTCGACTTCGCCCGAATACACCTGCGCCTGTACTTGGCGTGCGCCTAGTTCGATGCAGCGCTTGAGCAGGCCCGGCACTTCGGTGCGGCCGATGCCTGCGCGCTGCAGCAGCGTGGGGTTCGTTGTCACACCGTGCACTACGGGGTGCGGCAGGCAGGCCTGCAGCTCTGTCAGGTCGGCGCTGTCGAGGTACAGGTGGAAGTCTTCGCTCATCTCAGCTCATCACGTTACCGCCATCGACATTCAAAGTCTGCGCCGTGATGTAGCGCGCCTCGTCGCTGGCAAGAAATACCGCCGCCCCCGCGATGTCGCCCGGCACGCCCATGCGCCCGAGAGGCACCGCCAGCCCGACCTGCCGCTTCTTCTCTCCGGGCGGCAGCCCTTCGGCCTTGGCGAACAGGCTGTCGACATGGTCCCACATCGGCGTATCGACCACACCGGGCGCAATGCCATTGACGCGGATGCCGTGTGGCGCCATGGCCAGCGCAGCGCTCTGCGTGTAGCTGATGACGGCCGCCTTGGTCGCGCAGTAGTGAGACACCAGCGCCTCGCCGCGGCGCCCTGCCTGCGATGCCATGTTGATGACCGATGCACCCTGCGTGCCGGCTTCGACCATGTGGCGCAGCACGGCCTGCATCACGAAGAACATACCCTTCACGTTGACCGCGAAGAGCCTGTCGAATGACGCTTCATCGCTGTCGAGCAGCGGCGCCAGGTCGAACACCGCTGCGTTGTTGAACAGCGTGTGGATCGGCCCGAAGGCCACCTGCGCCTCGGCCAGCATGTGCGCAATGGCCTGCGTATCGGTGACGTCGGCCGCAATGTAGGCGAGCTTATCGGGGTGCTCTTGCTGCAGCGTGCGCACGGCTTCCGGCGCGGCGGTGGCGCGGTCGATCACGGTGCAGCGTGCGCCTTCGGCGATGCAGGCCTGCGCCACGGCCAAGCCGATGCCGCCGCCCGCGCCGGTCAGCAGCACATGCCGGTTCTGCAGGCGCCCGCTCGTCATGGTCGGCTTTCCGCAGCGACGAAGCGCGCGACGCGTTCGGCGGCCCGGCGCACGGCATCGATCAGCCGGGCGTCGGCGGCGATGTTTCCCCACAGGCCCGCGTCCGAGCACAGCGCAGCGACCGGGTCGGCCGCATCGCAGATCGCGTGAGCCACGGCCTCGTCCATGCCCTGGTCCTGATAGGCGTAGGGCAGCGCGCCCTTGTGCCAGCACTGCAGGAACGCGAGAAACAGCGCCGGCAGCATCGCCACGCTGTCGACGGGCTGGCCCGCCGCCAGGCGCTCGCGCACGGTCGGTGCGATGAAGCCCGGGATCTTCGAGAAGCCGTCCGCCGCCACGCGCTGGTTGGTGTCGCGGATGGCGGGGTTGCCGAAGCGGTCGAGCACCACGTCGCGGTACGCCGCAAGGTCGATAGGGCTCGGGCTCAGGCAGGGGATGACGTCGTCGGTGACGTAGTCGAACGCCATCTTGCGAATGGCCGCGTTGTGCGTGCCTTCGTGGATGAAGTTCAGCCCCACCAGCGTGCCCGCCCAGGCGATGCAACTGTGCGTGGCGTTGAGGATGCGGATCTTGGCCTCTTCGTAAGGCTGCACCGATTCGACCAGCTCCACGCCCACGCGGCCCCAATCAGGGCGCCCGGCCGCGAAGTTGTCTTCGATGACCCACTGGATGAAGCTCTCGCCGGTAACGGCTGCCGCATCGTCGCGGCCCGTGGCGGCCTTCACACGTGCGCGCAGTTCGGGCGGCGGGCGCGGGGTGATGCGGTCGACCATCGCGTTCGGGCAGCGCGTGTTCGCGTTGACCCATGCCAGCAGAACGGCATCGCCCGCCAGTTCGATGAACTCCAGCAGCCCGGCGCGGAAGCGGTCGCCGTTGTGGCGCAGGTTGTCGCAGTTCAGCAGCGTGACCGCGCCGGCATTGGCGGCCTTGCGCGCGCGCAGGATCGCGCAGACGGCGCCGTAGATGGTCACTCCGTCGCCGCCGGACTCGCCACGGCGCGCGCGTTCGACATCGGTCGCCAGGTCGCCGAATGACAGGTCGAGCTTGCCCTTGTCGTCGAGGTAGTAGCCCGCCTCGGTCACGGTGAACGACACGATGCGTGTTGACGGCGCCGCACCGCGCGCGATCACGCCGGCCAGCGAGCGCTCCCACGGCAGCACTTCGCGGATGGCTTCGACCTCCTCGTAGCGGTACTCGCCTGCCGGGGACACGGTTTCGAGCGTGTAGCGCCCGCCCTGCGCCTGCAGTGCAGCAACCACATCGGCCATGTCCGGCCGGATGTTGGCGCCCGAGAGCGACCAGCGGGTGTCGCCCGCGTCGATCAGCCTCTGCAGGTACACCGCCTGGTGGGCGCGGTGGAATGAGCCAAGGCCCAGGTGAAGCACCGTGAACTCCGTGAGAGCCGGTGGAATTTGCGCGATGGTCACGGGAATGTCCGTTGAAAAGACGGTAGAAGAAAAATGAAGGTCACGCGGCGACCGAACGGCCTTCGCGGTTGAAGAGATGCAGCACCGACGGGTCGAGCTCCACGGCCACGTCGTCGCCGGCCTGCAGCGGCGTGCGGTCGTTCTGCCGTGCGATGAGCGGCACGCCGCCCACGTCGACGTGGATGAGCGTGTCGGCGCCCAGCGCCTCGATCAGCTCGACGCGGCCCTGCACGTCGCTCACCGGCGCGCCCTGCTTCGGATGCACGCGCAGGCCCTCGGGGCGCACGCCCAGAAAGCCGTCGGCTGGCAGCTTGCCGCCGGTGGCGGCCGAGAAGCTGGGAATGGCATTGGCGGCCACCATGTTCATCGACGGCATGCCGATGAACTGCGCGACGAACTGGTTGGCCGGGTGGTCGTACAGCTCCAGCGGCGTGCCGACCTGCTCGATGAGCCCGTCTTTCAGCACCACCACGCGGTCGGCCAGCGTCATGGCCTCGACCTGGTCGTGCGTCACGTAGATGGTGGTCGCACCGAGTGCGCGGTGCAGCTTGTGGATTTCGACCCGCGTGTTGCCGCGCAGCGCCGCGTCGAGGTTCGACAGCGGCTCGTCGAACAGGAACACCTTGGGCGCGCGCACGATGGCGCGGCCGATGGCCACGCGCTGGCGCTGGCCGCCCGACAGGTCCTTGGGCGTGCGGTCGAGGTACTGAGTGAGGTTGAGCGTCTTCGCCGCATGATCGACCTTGGTCTTGATCTCGCTCTTGGACACACCCGCGAGCTTCAGCGCGAACGACATGTTGTCGTACACGCTCATGTGCGGATAGAGCGCGTAGCTCTGGAACACCATCGCAAGGTCGCGCTTGCCAGAAGGCGCCCAGGTGATGTCCTTGCCGTCGAGCAGCAGGTTGCCGCTGGTGATGGGCTCGAGCCCGGCAATCAGCCGCAGCAGCGTCGACTTGCCGCAGCCCGAAGGCCCGACGAAGACGATGAACTCGCCCTTCTGGATCTGCAGGTCGACGCCCTTGATGATGTTGACTTCACCAAAGCTCTTCTTGATGTTCTTGAGTTCGAGGTAGGCCATGAGATGTCTCCCTTTCTTTACTTGACGGCGCCGAAGGTCAGGCCTTGCACCAGTTGCTTCTGGCTGAACCAGCCGAACACGACGATGGGCGCAATGGCCATCAGCGAAGCCGCCGACAACTTGGCCCAGAACAGGCCCTCGGGGCTGGAGTACGAGGCGATCAGCGTGGCCAGCGTGCCGGCCTTGGCGGAGGTGAGGTTCAATGCCCAGAAGGCCTCGTTCCAGCTCAGCACCAGGCACAGAAGGCCGGTCGATGCGAGCCCGCCCACCGACAGCGGCATCACGACGTGGCGGAACTCGGTCCAGAGGTTGGCGCCGTCCATGCGCGCGGCCTCCAGGATCTCGGGCGGAATATCTTTGTAGGCGCTGTAGAGCATCCACACCATGATCGGCAGGTTCGACAGCGTGAACACGATGGTCAGCGCGGTGAGCGAATCCAGCATGCCCGCGGTCTGCGCGATCACGTAGATGGGCACCAGCGCGCCCACTGCCGGCATCATCTTGGTGGAGAGCATCCACATCAGGATGTCGCGCGTCTTCTTCGTGCGGAAGAAGGCCATCGAGTACGCGGCGGGCGCCGCGATCAGCAGGCCGAGGATGGTCGAGCCCAGGCTGGTGATGAGCGAGTTGCGCGCGTACAGCAGGTAGTCGCTGCGGCGCTGCACTTCGCTGAAGTTGCCGAGCGTGGGCTCGAAGATGAACAGCGGCGGCACGTGGATGGCCTGCAGCTCAGTCTTGAAGGCCGTGAGGAACAGCCAGCCGAGCGGAAAGAACAGCAGCAGCGTGACGGCCCACGCGCCCACGGTGCGAATGGCCTGGGGCAGGAAGTTGCTGGGGGCTTGTTGTTGCATGGCGTGTTGCTCCTCAGTCGAGGTTCTTGCCGATGATCCGGATGAGGAACACGGCCACGATGTTGGCCAGCACCACCGCGAACAGCGCGCCGGCCGAGGCCACGCCCACGTCGAAGTTCATGAGCGACTGCTTGAAGATCATGTAGGTCATGTTCGTGCTCTCGTTGCCCGGGCCGCCGTTGGTGGTGATGGCAATCTCGGCGAACACGCTGAGCAGGAAGATCATCTCGATCATGATCACCACCGCCATGGGGCGCGCGAGGTGCGGAATGGTGAGATAGAAGAAGCGCTGGAACGAGCTCGCGCCGTCCATGCGCGCGGCTTCCATCTGCTCGCGGTCGAGCGACTGCAGCGAAGTGATGAAGATCAGGCAGGCAAAAGGCAGCCACTGCCAGGCCACCATGATGATCACCGACAGCAGCGGCACGTCGGTGAGCCAGTCGACCGGCTGTGCGCCGAAGGCGCGCCACACGTCGGCCAGCACGCCGTAGATGGGGTTCATCATCATGTGCTTCCACAGCAGCGCATTGACCGCGGGCATGACGAAGAACGGCGAGATCAGCAGCACCCGCACGATGCCGCGCCCCGGAAAGGGCTCGTTCACCAGCAGTGCGAGCAGCACGCCGAACACCACCGTGATGACGATCACGCTGCCGATCAGCAGCAGCGTGTTCCACGTGGCCGGCCAGAAGTCCGGGTCGGTGATGAAGTAGTGAAAGTTCTCGATGCCCGCGAAGGTGCGTTCACCGGGCTGCATGAGGTTGTAGTTGACGAACGAGAAGTACAACGTCATCACGAGCGGCACGATCATCCAGAGGAAGAGCGTGAGCACCGCGGGCGCCATGAGGGCGCGGGGCAGGAGTCTTTTCATGAGGTATCCCTTCTTGTGGTCCCTGGCTCCTCCCCCCGCTGGGGGAAGGCTGGGATGGGGGCTGCCCGATCAGGCGCGGCACCGAACGATGCGCCGCGAGCCCCCACCCCTACCCTCCCCAGCGGGGGAGGGAGCAAGCCCGAAGACTTACTTGTAGTACCCGGCCTTCTTCATCTCACGCTCGGCTGCGGTCTGCGAAGTCTTCAGCGCCTGGTCCACAGTGACCTTGCCCGACAGCGCCGCGCTCATCTGCTGGCCCACCGCCACGCCGATGGCCTGGAACTCAGGAATGGCCGCGTACTGCACGCCGACGTACGGCGACTTCGGCAAGGTGCTGTCGGTGAGGTTCGCGCTGTCGATCGCCTTCTTCTCTGCAGCGGCGAACTTGGCGACCTTCTGGAACTCGGGGTTCGCGTAGGTCGACTTGCGCGTGCCTGTCGGCACCGAGGCCCAGCCGGTTTCCTTGGCCACGAGGTTGATGTATTCCTTGGAGGTGGCCCACTTGATGAACTTCTGCGCCGCGTCGTCCTTGGTCGAGCTGGCCGGAATGGCGAGGTTCCACGACCACAGCCAGTTGGCGCCCTTCGGCGTGGAGGCGGTCGGTGCCTGCGCGAAGGCCACCTTGTCGGCCACCTTCGACTGCTTCGGGTCGCTGATGAACGAGGCCGCGATGGTCGCGTCGACCCAGGCCGCGCACTTGCCTTCGTTGAAGAGGGCAAGGTTCTCGTTGAAGCTGTTGGCCGATGCGCCCGGAGGGCCGTCCTTCTTCATCATGTCGACGTAGAAGGTGATCGCGTCCTTCCAGGCCTTGGTGTCGATCTGCGGCTTCCACTGCATGTCGAACCACTGGCCGCCGTTGGTGTTGACCAGCGTGGTCAGGAAGGCCATGTTGTCGCCCCAGCCCGGCTTGCCGCGCAGGCACATGCCGTACACGCCCGCCTTCGGGTCGTTGGCCTTGTCGGCGAACTCCTTCACCTGCGCCCAGGTCGGCTGGTCCGAGAACTTCACGCCCACCTTGTCGGCCAGGTCCTTGCGGTACATGAGCATCGAGCTCTCGCCGTAGAAGGGCGCGGCGTAGAGCTTGCCGTCGGTCGACAGGCCGTCGCGGATGGCGGGCAGCAGGTCGTCGATGTCATAGGCGGCATCGGTGGCAATGGGCTTGAGCCAGCCCTTCTTCGACCAGATCGGCGTCTCGTACAGGCCAATGGTCATCACGTCGAACTGGCCGCCCTTGGTGGCGATGTCGGTGGTCACGCGCTGGCGCAGCGTGCCTTCTTCCAGCGTGACCCACTTGAGCTTGATGTCGGGGTTCGCTTTTTCGAAGAAGGGCGTGAGCTTCTGCATCTCGATCATGTGGCCGTTGTTCACGGTCGCGATCACGAGTTCGGTGGCGGCCTGGGACACGACGCCCGAGCCGATGAGTGCGAGGACGAGGCCCGCTTTCAGAAAACGCTTCATGTTGTCTCCTAGAGGTGAGCGACGCCCTCTTGTCGGGTCGCCGTGGCCGGATTCTGGAGAAACGTGCTTGCAGTTTTGGTACTTCGATAGCCACCACCAGTACTTTCATGCACCAGTTGGCTAGTGAATTCCCTAGTTGATGCAATACAGCATGGAAAACAGCATCCCAAAGGCCTCAGGCGCCGCCCAGCAGCTGACGGCGGAACTGTGCGGCCGCCGGCGACAGCGCCCGGTCTTCCCGCGTGATCAGGCAGATCGGCGGCACGCGCACCGGCAGCTCCACCGGCACGGTGCGCAGCACGCCCAATCGGGCGTAGTGGTTGGCCTGCGAGGCGGGCATCACGGCCGCCATATCGGAGTTCTCCAGCAAGGCGGTAATGGCGATGGGCGATGCCGTTTCGATGATGTCGAGCCGCGCCTGGATGCCGGCCTCGCGCATCGCCGCCTCGAAGCGCCCGCGCTGCGGCGAGCCCGGCGGCTGCAGCACCCACGACCAGTTCGCCATGCCGGCCAGCGTGACGGTGGCGCGCTCGAACACCGGGTGCGCGGTGCGCACCACGACCACCATCGACTCGCCTAGCAGCGGCACGCTCGCGTACTTCGCCTCGTCATGGCTCTCGGTGAGACGGCCCAGCACGAGATCGACATCGCCCTGCTCCAGCTGCGCCTGGATCACGTCGCTGGTCTCCACCACCACCGACACGGCCACCTGCGGGTGGCGGCGGCGGTACTCCACCAGCGCCGGCGCCAGCAGTTCGGGCACAGCACCTGGCACGCTGCCCACGCGCAGGGCACCGCTCAGGCCCGAGCGCAGGGCCAGCATCTCCTCGCGGGCGGTGCCGAAGTCGCTGAGCACGCGGCGCGCGTAGCGGATGAGGATGTCGCCGTAGGGCGTGGGCTCCATGCCGCGCGCCAGGCGCTCGAAGAGCTTCTCGCCGAGTGAATCTTCGAGTTGCTGCAGCAGCTTGGTGGCGGCAGGCTGGCTGATGTTCATGGCCTCGGCCGCCCGGCCGAGGTGGCGATGGGCATCGAGCCGGGCCAGCAGCAACAGCTGGCGCGGCCGCACGTGGAGCATCAGCGAGGCATCGGTCAGTCCGGAAGTCATATGCAAAAGTATATGGAGCTTCAGGCTTTTACGATTGGATCGCGAGGGAGAAGCTCCGTACGCTCGGGCTCATTACAAGCAGGAGACACCCGATGAAATTTCCCTCTCTCGCCCGCGCGGCGGGGCTGGCTGCAGCCGCCCTGCTGGCCGTGTCAGCGGCCGGTGCGCAGTCGAGCTACCCCGACAAGCCGATGCGCATCATGGTCGGCGCCTCTCCCGGCGGCGGCACCGACATCCTGGCGCGCGTGCTGGCCGACAAGTTCTCGCCCGCGCTCAAGCAAACCGTGGTGGTCGAGAACCGGCCCGGCGCCTCCAACACCATTGCCGGCGAACTCACCGCCCGCGCGCCGGCCGACGGCGCCACGCTGCTGCTGGCCACCAACACGGCGCAGGCGGTGGCACCGCACATCCTCAAGCTCAAGTACGACCCGCTGAAAGACCTGCAGCCCGTGGGCCTGGTGGCAGTGATGCCCAACGTGCTGGTGGTGTCGGCCAGCTCGCCCTACAAGTCGGTGAAGGACCTGGTGACGGCCATGGCGGCCAAGCCGGGCGGATTCAAGTACGCCTCGTCGGGCATCGGCAGCACGCAGCACGTGGGCGGCGAGGCCTTCAACCTGGCCACCGGCATGAAGTCGATCCACGTGCCCTACAAGGGCAGCTCGCAGGCGCACATCGACATCATCGCGGGCGAGGTCGACATGATGTTCGACAGCACCTCCTCAGCCATGGGCCAGATCAAGGCCGGCAAGTTCCGCGCATTGGCCGTGAGTGCGCCGCAGCGCTCGCCCGAGTTGCCCGACGTGCCCACGCTGGCCGAGCAGGGCATCAAGGGCGCCGACGTGTCCACCTGGTACGGCCTCTACGTCACGGCCGGCACGCCGCGCCCCGCGGTCGAGCGGCTGAGCGCCGAGCTCACGCGCACGCTGAAGCTGGCCGACGTGCAGACGCGCATCAAGGCCCTGGGCGGCGAGCCCGGCGCGCTCACCGGCGAGCCCTTCGCGGCAATGAACAGGCAGGAGTTCGACCACTACGGCCAGCTCGTGCGCGACGCCAACATCAAGGCCGAATGAGCCGGCCCGCTCCCTTTTCATTCAACTTGCATCCGAGCCACACCATGTCCACCACTACCAAGACCTCGAGCGTGATCTCCGCCAAACCCCGCATCGTCGTGCTGCTGGGCGACCCCAGCGGCGTCGGCCCTGAAATGGCCGTGAAGCTGCTGGCGCGCCATCGCAACCTGGACGCAGCGCGCGTGCTGCTGATTGCCGACCCGATCGTGCTGGCCGCCGGCGAGCGCGCGGCGGGCGTGAAGCTGGACCCGCTGCAGGTCGAGAACCTCGACGCGCTGCGCTTCGAAGACGGCCGCCCCAGCCTGCTCACGCGCGACTGGATGGAGGGCCTTGAGCCGGTGATGGGAGAGTCGAATGAACAGTCAGGCCGGGCCTCGTTCGAGGCGCTGGAGCTGGCCACGCTGGCGGTGCGGCGCGGGCAGGCCGAAGGCATTCTCTTTGCGCCGCTCAACAAGCATTCGCTGCGCCTGGGCGGCCTCGTGCATGAAGACGAACTGCGCTACATGCAGGAGCGCTTTGCGGTGACGGGCTTCGTCTGCGAGTTCAATCTCACAGGATCGCTCTGGACCTCGCGCGTGACCTCGCACATTCCGCTGAAGGACGTGGCGAGCCACATCACCGTGCAAGGCGTGAGCGACGCCGTGAAGATCATCGCGTCGGCGCTGCGCCGCGCGGGCGTGGCGCATCCGCGCATCGCGGTGACGGGGCTCAACCCGCACGCGGGCGACGGGGGCTCCATCGGCATGGAAGAAATCGAGATCATCGCGCCCGCCGTCGAACAGCTGCGCGCCGAGGGCTTCGACGCGCGCGGCCCGTTCTCGCCCGACACGGTGTTCATCGGCGCACGGCGCGGCGACGTCGATGCGGTGGTGTCGATGTACCACGACCAGGGCCAGATCGCGATGAAGCTCATGGGCTTCGAGCAGGGCGTGACGCTGCACGGTGGCCTGCCGGTGCCGGTGGCCACGTCGGCCAGCGGCAGTGCCTTCGACATCGCGGGCCAGGGCATTGCAAAGATCGAAGGGCTGCAGCAGGCCTTCGACCTGTGTGTGCGCATGGCGAGCGGCGCGCCGGCGCGCACGGCCGCACAGGCAGTAACTGCGTGAGTCTCTCGGCAGGACCAAACAAAAAGGGCCGCTTGCGCGGCCCTTTTTTAAAAACTCAGGCGGTCGGTGGTTCGCCGTAGCTGTTCGACTCGGGTTGCGTCGGCTGCACGTAGAAATAGATCAGCACGAGGTTGACGAGCGGAATGAGCGCCAGCAGCAGAAACCAGCCGCTCTTGCCGATGTCGTGCAGGCGGCGCGCTCCCACGGCCAGCGCGGGCAGCAGCAGGGCCAGGGCCGCGATGCCGTACACGAACCGATGGATCAGGCTTGCCACGATGAGAATGACCAGCTGTCCAAGCACGAACCACCAGAACTCCGAGCGCGAGGCGCGCCCGCTGAAATCCACGTACTTGTTCAGACAGGTCTTGACCGCTGTTTGAAAATTCATTGATCGACTCCTCTTGATTGGTCCCAGGGAAATTTCCCCGGGCCATCATATAGATGCGTCTTTCAACGGCAAACTCGGCTAGAAGCGATAGCCGGCCTGCAAACAAACGGGTTATGAATTGGCTTGCCAACGGCCCGATTCAGCTGCCCAGCCGCTTCAGCAGGCCCGCGGTCGATGCATCGAGCCCCATGACGTCGCCCGAGGCGAGGCGCGGTTCGATGTCCTTTGCGAGCACCTTGCCGAGCTCCACGCCCCACTGGTCGAAGCTGTTGATACCCCACAGCGCACCGCTGGTGAACACGCGGTGCTCGTACATCGCAAGAAAGGCACCCAGCGATTCGGGCGTGAGTTTTTCAAACACGAAGAAAGTGCTCGGCCGGTTGCCGGGAAAGTTCTTGTGGCCGCCCTCGTCGAGCTTGCCCACCATCAGCGCCTGCGCCTGCGCGAGCGCATTGGCCAGCAGCTTGGGGTGATGGCCTTCGAGGTCGTGAGAGGCATCGCGCACCGCCACGAATTCGAGCGGGATCACGTCTGTGCCCTGGTGCAGCATCTGGAAGTAGGCGTGCTGCCCGTTGGTGCCGGGCTCGCCCCACAACACCGGCGAAGTGCCGAAGGCCACCGGCTTGCCGCTGGCATCGACCTGCTTGCCATTGCTTTCCATCTCGAGCTGCTGCAGGTAGGCCGGCACGCGCTTCAGCGCGCTGTGGTACGGCGCGATGCTGCGGCTCGTGAACTTGTGGAAGTTGCGATACCAGACGTCGAGCAGGCCCAGCCGCACCGGCAGGTTCTGCGCGAGCGGTGCGGTGCGGAAGTGCTCGTCCATTGCATGCGCGCCCGCCAGCAGCCGGCGGAAGCCGTCGGCGCCAATGGCCAGCGCAATCGGCAGGCCGATGGCCGACCACAGCGAATAGCGGCCGCCCACCCAGTCCCAGAAGCCGAAGGTGGTGTCGATGCCGAACTTCTTCGCCGCTTCCACATTGGTGGTGAGCGCCGCGAAGTGGCCCGCGATGTCGGTGCCGCCCGATTGCTCGTACCAGCGCTTGGCAGAAAGCGCATTGGTCATCGTCTCGGCCGTGGTGAAGGTCTTCGAGGCAATGAGGAACAGCGTGTGCTCGGGCGCGAGGCCCTGCAGCACGCCCGCCAGCTCATGGCCGTCGACGTTCGAGACGAAGTGAAAGCGCTTGCCCGGCGCGGCGAACTCGGCCAGCGCCAGCACCGCCATCTGCGGGCCGAGGTCGGAGCCGCCGATACCGATGTTGACCACGTCGGTGATCGTGTGGTCGGCGCGCACCTTCTCGGCATAGGCCAGCATCGCGTCGAGCGTGGCGTGCACTTCGCGCAGCTCGTGCGCGGTCTTCGGGCCGGTCGGCGCATCGGCCGGCGCGCGCAGCAGCGTGTGCAGCACGGCGCGGTCTTCGGTGTTGTTGATGTGCTCGCCGGCGAACATGGCGTCGCGGTGAGCCTCGAGGCCGCACTCGCGGGCCAGCTCGAGCAGCAGCTCTTCGGTGCGCGCGTCGATCAGGTTCTTCGACAGGTCGGCGAAGACATACGGCGCCTCCTGGCTGAAGCGGGCGAAGCGGCCCGCGTCGTCGACGAAGGCATGGCGCACGTCGAACTGGCGGCCCGCGATTTCGAAGCTGGACTGCAATTGCGCCCAGGCCGGCGCACGATCGCAGCGAAGGGTCATGGCCATGTTTATTTGCCGCTTTCCTGCATGAGCTTTTCGAGCTTCACGGCGTCGGCCGCGAAGGCGCGGATGCCTTCGGCGAGCTTCTCGGTGGCCATGGCGTCTTCGTTCAGGGCAAAGCGGAAGCCCGCCTCGTCGTAGCTGACCTTGGCGACGTCGCCGCCAGTTGCAGCCTTGGCGTCGAGCGCGTGCTGCAGCGGCTCGTTGCTGGCGGCCAGCTCGGCCAGCAGCTCGGGGCTGATGGTCAGCAGGTCGCAGCCGGCGAGCGCCTGGATCTGTCCCACATTGCGGAAGCTCGCGCCCATGACTTCGGTCTTGATGCCGTGCTGCTTGTAGTAGTTGAAGATTTCGCGCACCGACTTCACGCCGGGGTCGTTCGCGCCGGCGCTCGCAGCCTCGTCCCACTTGGCGCCGGCGGACTTCTTGTACCAGTCGTAGATGCGGCCCACGAAGGGCGAGATGAGCTGCACGCCCGCAGCGCCGCAGGCCACGGCCTGCGCGAACGAGAACAGCAGCGTGAGGTTGGTGCGAATGCCCTTCTGCTCCAGGGCGCGCGCCGCCTCGATGCCTTCCCAGGTGGAGGCCACCTTGATGAGCAGGCGTTTTTCGGTGTCGATGCCTTCGGCCTTGTAGAGCGCCACGATGCGCTCGCCGCGCGCAATGGTCGCGGCCGTGTCGAAGGACAGGCGGGCGTCGACTTCGGTCGACACGCGGCCCGGGATGATCGAGAGGATTTCGGTGCCGAAGCGCACGAGCAGGCGGTCGATGACCTCGTCGAGCGGCTTGCCCGCGTGCTTCTTCACTGTCTCGTCGAGCAGCGGCCGGTATTCGGGCTTCTGCACGGCCTTGAGGATCAGCGAGGGATTGGTGGTCGCGTCCTGTGGCTTGGAAACGCTGAGCTGCTTGAAGTCACCGGTGTCGGCGACGACGGTGGTCCATTGGCGGAGGGCATCGAGTTGGTTCATGAAATCATTATCCAGTGCGGGTTGTGACAAGTCCTGCACGCAGTTGCGCGTCGGCCGATGTTTTCATGCGCACCGTAGCACGGGTTTTCACGCGGCTCCATCGGCCTGATGCCCGTGTGGTTGTCGCCGCTCTCCGGCCTCCCCGCCCTACACCGCCTGTGGTCCGTGGCTGACGGGCGCGTGCCCTGCCCTTGGCTAGCCTAAGTTTTACGCCGAATGTCTTCATCCCTCAGGAGTGCCTCATGACCCCTCGCACGCGCGCCGACGCCACCACCGTCCGGCCTTTCGACGACCGCCGCACCAGCAATGCGATCGGCGCAATGGCCACGGCCTTCGTCGTGGGCGGCGTGGCCACCTGGTTCGCCATGGACGCGGCGCGCACCGCACGCGCCCGGCCGGCCGGCCCGGCTGACGGCGCACCGCTGATGCGCGCGCCGCTGCAGGTGGTGGCGCCGGTCGATCTGCAGCGCTATGCGGGCATCTGGCACGAGCAGGCCCGCCTGCCGAACCGCTTCCAGAAACAATGTGCCGGCCCCGTGGTCGCCGAATACACCCCGCAGCCTGGGGGCGCCGTGCAGGTGCTCAATCGCTGCGTGCGGGAAGACGGCAACTTCGACGAGGCCGTCGGCGCTGCCCGCGTGGTGCCGGTGGCAGGCCAGCCTGGCGCAGGCCGCCTCCAGGTGCGATTTGCGCCAGCGTGGCTCGGCTGGCTGCCGATGGTCTGGGGCGACTACTGGATCCTGAAGCTCGACCGCGACTATCAGGTTTCGCTGGTCGGCACGCCCGACCGCCAATACCTGTGGGTGCTGTCGCGCGCGCCACGCCTCGACGAGGCCGTGCTGCGCGCTGAACTGGACTACGCCCGCAGCCTGGGGTTCGACACCGACAAGGTGGTGCTCACCGGCAGGTAGCGCTGCAGCTGCGAAGGCAGCACGGCCGGCGCGGTGCAATGAATGGCGTGCCAGCCGAAGGCACGCGCCGCCTCCACGTTGGCGGCCGAATCGTCGATGAACACGGTCTGTGCCGGATCGAGGCGGTAGCGCATCGCCAGCACTTCGTAGATCTCGCGTTCGGGCTTGAGGAACTTCACGTCCCCCGAGAACACGCCGCCGTCGAAGCGCTGCATGAAGGCGTGCTTGCGCTCGATGGCGCGGGCGTACGGCGCGGGCATGTTCGACAGGTAGTACAGGCGCAGCGGCTGGCCGGCTTCGCGGTGGGCAATCAGCTGTTCGAGCATGTCGACCGTGACGCCGATGGGCTCCAGCCGCTCGCCCAGCCCTTCGAGCATGGTGTGAAGCGGCTCGGCCGGCAGCGAAAGCCGCGCCGTCATGCGGGCGATGGCGTCGTCCAGCGTGCGGGTGCCGCAGTCGAAACCCGTCCAGTCGTCGTGATGGAAAAGCGCCCTGCCCAAGGCGGCCGCGGCGGCTTCAGTGGGTGCGTGTTGGGAGAGATGGGCCTGTACCAGCCGTGTGGGCTCCCATGCGAACAGCACGGCGCCCAAGTCGAAAACCACGTTCATGGCGCCATTGTTTCATGCGCCGGGCACCACGCTCACGCCATGGGCTCCCAGGGACAGCGTGGCCTGCGCGCCGGCAGCCAGCGGGCGGGACAGGTCGGTCGACACCACGAAGACCGGCCCCAGTGTGGTGTCGAAGCCGTATTCGTAGAAGCTGCCGAGGTAGGCGGCCTTGCGCAGCGTGGCCGGAAGGCCGTCCGCCGCGCCAATGGCGCCGATCTGCCAGGCTTCGGGCCGCACCGCCACCTTCACCGTGCCGGGCGCCACCGCGTAGCGCGGCTGCAGGCGCAGCGGGCCGAGCGCCACGCTGCCGTCGGCTTGCGCCGTGGCGGGAAACACCATCGCCTCGCCCATGAAACCGGCGACGAACTCGCTCTCGGGCCGCCCGTAGAGTTGCTCGGGCGTGCCGCGCTGGGCAATCACGCCGTGGTCCATCACGATGATCTGGTCGCTCACGGCCAGCGCCTCGCTCTGGTCGTGCGTGACGTAGGCCACCGTGAGCTTCAGCCGCTGCTGCAGCGAGCGGATTTCCTCGCGCATCTCGCGGCGCAGCCGGGCATCGAGGTTCGACAGCGGCTCGTCGAACAGCAGCACCGCCGGTTCGAGCACCAGCGCACGCGCCAGCGCCACGCGCTGCTGCTGGCCGCCCGAAAGCTCGCTGGGCAGGCGCTCGTCGAAGCCGACCAGCCCCACGCCCCGCAGCGCCTCGCGCGCCCGCGACGTGGCCTCGTCTTTCTTCACACCGCTCATGCGCAGGCCGTAGCTCACGTTCTCGATCACATTCATGTGCGGGAACAGCGCGTAGCTCTGGAACATCATGCTGACGTTGCGCTCGGCCGGGCCGAGCGTGGTGACGTCTCGCCCGCCCATGAAGATCGAGCCCGAGGTCGGCGATTCGAGCCCAGCGATCATCCGCAGCGTGGTCGTCTTGCCGCAGCCCGAGGGCCCGAGGATGGTGGTAAGCGTGCCTACCGGTACTTCGAAGCTGATGCCCTTGACGGCCAGCGGCGCGTTCTTGTCCGCGCCGTAGCGCTTGGTGACGTTGCGGAATTCGATGCCGTTGCTCATGGATTCTTCTCTCGTTTCAATGCACGGGCGCGGGCACGACCGGCACACCCGCCTTGCGCCGCCCAAGCTTGCGCTCCCCAACCACCCACTGCACCAGCGCAATGGCCAGCGACATCAGGATCATGAGCACCGTGCAGTACGCCAGCGCGATGCCGTAGTCGCCGTTGCCGACGCGGCCGATGATGTAGGTGGTCGCCAGTTCGTTCTCGGCCGTGACCAGGAAGATCACCGCGCTCACCGTCGTCATGGCGCGCACGAAGCTGTAGACCAGCGCGGCCACCAGCGCGGGCTTGAGCAGCGGCAGCACCACCTTGAAGAGCGTCTGCGAGGTCGAGGCGCGCAGCATCAGCGAAGCCTCGTCGAGCGAGCGGTCGAGCTGCTTGAAGGCCGCCGTGCCGGCCCGCACGCCCACCGGCAGGTTCCGGAACATGAAGCACAGCACGATGATGAGCCCCGTGCCCGTGAGCTCGAAAGGCGGCACGTTGAAAGCCAGGATGTAGCTCACGCCCAGCACCGTGCCCGGAATCGCAAAGGCCAGCAACGCACCGAACTCGAACAGCCCCTGCCCCCTGAACTCGTTGCGCGCCAGCAGCCACGCAATCAGCAGGCCCAGCGCCGCGGTAATGGGCGCCGAGATGCCCGCCAGCTTGAGCGTGGTGATCAGCGAGTTCCACGCGGTGCCGGCCCACACCAGCCCGAACTGCCCCCACTCGAGCGCAAAGGCGTTCTTGAAGTGGTTCAGCGTGAAGCTGTAGTCGCGTCCCCAGGTCTGCACGAAGCCGCCCGCGAAGGCGAACAGGTACACCACGGCGGTGAACGCGATCCAAGGCAAGGCGATGCAGTAGATGGTGCGGCGCACGCCGTCGGGCAGCGCCATCGCGATGCCAGCGTCGCCCTTGCCGCTCACGGTGGTGTAGTTCTGCTTGCCCAGCACGCCGCGCTGCAGCGCGAACACGCCGAGCGCGAACAGCGTGAGCACCCAGGCCAGCGAGGCCGCGCGGCCCTGGTCGTACTGCGCGCCGACGATGGCAAAGAAGATGTCGGTCGACAGCACCGAGAACTGCCCGCCCACCACCACCGGGTTGCCGAAGTCGGCAATGCTCTCGATGAAGCCCACCAGGAAGGCGTTGGCCAGCCCCGGCTTCAAGAGCGGCAGCGTGATGGTGAAGAAGGTGCGGCGGCGGTCGGCGCGCAGCATTTGCGCGGCTTCCTCGAGGCTGGGCGCAATGCCCTGCACCACGCCGCGCATGATCATGAAGGCGATGGGCGTGAACGCGAACAGCTGCGCCACCAGCACGCCCGGCATGCCGTAGAACCAGCGCGTGGGCTCGATGCCGAACACGTTCTCCAGCACCTGGTTGACGATGCCGGCGCGGCCGAACAGCAAGATGAGCCCGAGGCCCACCACGAAGGGCGGCGTGATGATCGGCAGCAGCGCCAGCACCCGCAGCGCGCCCTGCCCGCGCTTGCTGCCGCGCTCGGCCATCAGCGCCATCAGCGTGCCGAGGAAGGTGGTGCCGGCCGCCGTGAGCAGGGCCAGCACCAGCGTGTTCCACGCCACGCCGCAGCGCACGCCGCCGGAGAGGCAGCCAAGGCCCCAGATGCGCTCGGTGAACACGCGCGCGACGAACGCGGTGATCGACCACTGCCCGTCCTCATTGAAGAACGCACCGGACAACGCCTTGCTCACCGGATAGGCAATGAACAGCGCCATCAGCACGCCGCAGCCGATGACCGCGGCAGACACGAACAGGTCGCCCTTGAAGAGGCCCAGCCGCGCAATGCCGAAGGCCGCCAGCAGCACCAGCGCGGTGAGCGCCACGAAGCCGCCCGCGCCGATGCCGAACTGGTTGATGGCCAGCTCGCCGAACTGCGCGTTGAGCGCCGCAAAGCTCCAGCCCCGCGCGCCGATGGCAAAGCCCGTGACGGCAAGCCCGATGGCACCGATCGCGCCGCCCGCCAGCAGCCAGCGCCCTTGTGCCCGCCCCGCCGGCAGCCACGCGCCCACGGCGCACATCACCAGCCCCGCAAGGCCGATGAAGAGCCAGCTGCGGCCCTGCGTAGCCGCCTGCATCAGGCCGTTGGCACCCTCCGCCTGACCGAAGACCTGCGGAACGGCCTCGTACCAAGTGGCATCCTGGATCGCATACCAGGGCAGCAGCAGGTACGCAGCAAAGCCCAGCGCGACCCACGCCCAGATCCAGCGCCGCGAGCGCCGGATGGCAGCCAGCGACGCCGGATTGACCGGCGCGCCTTCAGCGACTGAACGCGCGTCCACTTAGCGCGGCAGCGAATTGACGTCTTTTTCCCAGCGCGCAATCAGGCGGCGGCGCTCGGCACTGGCACCGTACTTGGCG
Source organism: Variovorax sp. YR634 (assembly GCF_900106655.1). Lineage (NCBI taxonomy): Bacteria > Pseudomonadati > Pseudomonadota > Betaproteobacteria > Burkholderiales > Comamonadaceae > Variovorax > Variovorax sp. YR634. The sequence continues at coordinate 154,310 of NZ_FNOL01000001.1, read as the reverse complement.
TAGTCGTAGTTGATGAACTTGATCTTCTTGAAGTCCGGGATGCGCGGGTCGAGCTTGGCGTTGATGTTGCTCGGCAGTTGGAACTGCTTGTTGGCGGCGCCCAGCTCCTGCGCGGCGGGCGTCAGTGCCCATTCGTAGAACTTCTTGGCGGCGTCGAGGTTGCGCGCGCCCTTGATGATGCTCATGGAGCCGATCTCGGCGCCCGTGCCATCACTCGGCGTGATGGTCTCGACCGGAAAGCCCTGCATCTTCTCGCCGGGGCCGTCATGCACGAAGCTGATGGAGATGGCGGTTTCGCCACGCGCCACCGCCTTGATCGGGCCGGTACCGGAGCGGGTGTACTGGCCCACGTTCTTGTGCAGCGCCTTGAGGTAGTCGAAGGCCTTGTCCTCGCCCATCATCTGCACCAGCGTGGCGATCATGGTGTAGGCCGTGCCGCTCGATGCGGGGTTGGCCACCTGGATGTCGCCCTTGTACTCGGGCTTGAGCAGGTCGGCCCAGGTCTTGGGCACCGGCAGCTTCTTCTTGGCCAGCAGCTCGGGGTTGTAGCCGAAGCCCAGCGGGCCCGAATAGATGCCGACCGTCTTGTAGCCCGACTGCTTGGCCTGCTGCTGGGCCCAGGGGTGCAGCTGCGACAGCGTGGGCGACTTGTATTCGAGCGTGAGCCCCTGCTCGGCCGCCTGCAGGTGCGGGTCGCCGGTGCCGCCGAACCAGATGTCGGTCTTGGGGTTGTCCTTCTCGGCAATCAGCTGGGCCAGCGCCTCGCCCGAGCCCTTGAGCGCCATGTTGATGCGCACGCCGGTGGTACGGGCATAGACGGTGGAAATCACGTTGCACCACTCGGCCTGGACCGAGCAGATCACGTTGACGGTCTGGGCCGACGCGGCGGCCGACAGGCCGAGCAGCACGGCTGCGGTGAGAATCTTGCTCTTCATTGGGTCCCTCCACCTCTGTGCAATAAAAAAAGGCCTCGCGGCCATGGGGCAGCGTAGCTTTAGTACAGGTCTCTCGAATCGGTACAAGTACCATCGCGACTGGCGCATGTCGCATCAGCGACGCCTGCAGCCTGCCTCGGCACTCAGACAAAGGAAAGTTTTCTCATGAGCTTCGATCTCGTTCTGTTCGGCGGTACTGGCGATCTCGCGTGGCGCAAGCTGATGCCCGCGCTGTTCCAGGCATTCCGGCACGGCAGTCTGCCACCTGACGGCCGCATCGTCGGCGTGGCGCGGGACGACCTGTCGGACGACCAGTACCGGGAACTGATCCAGTCGCGCTTCAAGGCGGTCGAAGGCGCCAAGCGGCCTTCACCGGAGGAATTCGAGAAGTTCGCCTCCATGCTGCACTACCTGCGCATGGACCTCTCGAAGCCCGACGACTATGCCCGCCTGGCGAGCCTGCTCAACCAGCGCGACGCCAAGACGGTGGTGATGTACGTGGCCACGGCGCCCGCGCTCTTCACCCAGGTGGTCGAGCAGATCGCGGCGGCCGGGCTCAATGGCTCCAGGACCCGCATCGTGCTTGAGAAGCCGCTGGGCCACGACCTGGCTTCCAACCGCGCCATCAACTCCGCCGTCGGCAAGGTGCTCGAAGAAAAGCAGGTCTTTCGCATCGACCACTACCTCGGCAAGCCTTCGGTGCAGAACCTGTTCGCCATGCGCTTCGGCAATGCGCTGTTCGAGCCCATCTGGCGCCGCGAGCACATCTCCAACATCCAGATCACCATTGCCGAAGACCTGGGCGTGGAAAAGCGCGGCGCCTTCTACGACCAGACCGGCGCGCTGCGCGACATGGTGCAGAACCACGCGCTGCAGCTGCTGTGCGCCGTGGCCATGGAGCCGCCGATCAACTCGCACGCCGACGCCATCCGCGACGAAAAGCTCAAGGTGCTGCGCGCCCTCAAGCCCTGGACGCCCGAGAGCCTGGGCCTGCACACGGTGCGCGGCCAGTACACGGCCGGCACGGCCTACGGCGAGCGGGTGCAGGGCTACCGCGACGAGCCGGGCGTGAACCCGGACAGCCGCACCGAGACCTTCGTGGCGCTGCGCACCGAAATCGCCAACTGGCGCTGGGCCGGCGTGCCCTTCTACATCCGCACCGGCAAGCGGCTGGCTTCGCGCGACGCGCGCATCGAGGTCAACTTCAGGCCCACGCCGCATGCCATCTACCGGGCACCGGCGGGCAACGTCAACAAGCTGGTGATCAACCTGCAGCCCAAGGACGGGCTGGAGCTTCACATGCTCGCGCAGGCGCAGGACAACCGGCAGCGCACCAACGGCAACCAGAGCGCGGCCGCGCAACTGGCGCCGGTGCAGCTCGACCTCGACTTCGACAAGCGCTTCGGCGCCGAACGCGTAGGCGCCTACGAGCGCCTGCTGCTCGACGTGATCGATGGCCGCCTGAACCTGTTCGTGCGCAGCGACGAGCAGGAAGAAGCATGGCGCTGGGTCGAGCCGCTGATCGACAGCTGGGAATCGGACGGCGGCCCGCGCCCCTATGCGGCTGGCACCTGGGGCCCGAGCGCGTCCAGCGCGATGATTGCGCGCGACGGCTTCGCCTGGGGCGAAGAGCAGTAACGCCCGCTTCGGTCGCGCTCAGCCGAACTGCAGGCAACGCATGCTGAGCGTGCCCGACTGGAATCCCTCGTAGATCGTCTTCGCGCGCTCGCCGCTCCCGGCGGCGCCGAGGGCGTAGAGAAACGGGTAATAGTGATCGGGCATCGCCACGGCGGTCGATGCGCCTTCCAGCTTCGCGTAGTCGACCAGTGCGCGGTCGTCACGGCCCGCAAGTGCAGACTTCACCGCATCGTCGAACGACTGTGCCCATGGCCGGCTTGCGCTGGGCCCGTCGGGCGTTCCGCGGTCGGTAGCGCGCAGGTTGTGCACCACGTTGCCGCTGCCCATCACCAGCACGCCCTTGTCGCGCAGCGCGGCGAGGTCGCGGCCCACCGCGTAGTGGAAGGCGGCCGGCTTGTCGTAGTCGATGCTGAGCTGGAACACGGGAATGTCGGCCTTGGGGTACAGGTGCTTCAGCACCGACCACGTGCCGTGGTCGAGGCCCCATTGCTCGGTGGCGATCACCGGCGTCTGCTTCACCACGCCGACGGTCTCCTGGGCAAGCGCGGGGTGACCCGGCGCCGGGTATTCGATGTCGAACAGCGCCTGCGGGAAGCCGCCGAAATCGTGGATCGTCTTCGGCCTCGTCTGCATGCCGACACCGGTGGCACCGCGGCTGAGCCAGTGCGCCGACACGCTGAGGATGGCCGACGGCCGGGGCAGCTCGCGGCCCCATGCAGACAGCCGGCGCGTGAAGGCGTTGTCGCTGATGGCGTTCATCGGTGAGCCGTGGCCAATGAAGACGACCGGCATGCGGCGCGTAGGTGCATCCGCGGCTTGCACGCTGCAGGCCAGCGAGGCCAGCACCGCAGTCGCGCCAAGGGCAGTGCCCATCAGGAAGCCGCGGCGGCCCAGTTCGGAGGTTGCAAGCGTTGTCGTCATTGGCATGGCGGCACTCTGCAACAGTTTTCGGCGCAAGGCGGTGCCTTTGCGCACACTTTTTCGAAGATCGATGGTTCTGGCCTACTTCCTCGCGAGCACCGGTGCCTCGCGCAGCGGCGCTCCCTTGACCACGAGTTGCACCACCACCGCGACCACGATGTTGAGCACCAGCGCCGCCAGCCCGGTGTAGAGCGTGTAGCTGCCATCGCCGATCACGAAGGTGTGCACCGGCTTGATGCCGTCCGAGAACGCCAGCCAGCTGCCGCCGAGCAGCCCCACAGCCCAGCCCGCCAGCAGCGCCGGTGCACGGAACCAGCCGAAGAACAGGCCGAACACCACCGCCGGGAAGGTCTGCAGGATCCACAGGCCACCCAGCAGTTGCAGGTCGAGCGCGAACTGCGTGGGCAGGAACAGGATGAACACCAGCGCCCCCAGCTTGACCACCAGCGACACGATCTTCGCGACCTTGGCCTCGCCCGCCGGCGTGACGTCGGGCCGCACGTAGGCTTTCCAGAAGTTGCGCGTGAACAGATTGGCCGCGCCGATCGACATCACCGCCGCCGGCACCAGCGCGCCGATGGCGATGGCCGCGAACGCGAAGCCCGCGAACCACGACGGGAACAGCGCATTGAAGAGCGCCGGCACCACGTCGTTGTTGCTCTTCACCGTGAGATGGGCTGCATAGGCCATGTAGCCCAGCAGCGCGATGAGCCCCAGCAGCACCGTGTACGCCGGCAGGAAGACGGCATTCTTGCGGATGGTGTTGGCGCTCTTGGCCGCGAAGATGCCGGTGAGCGTGTGCGGGTACATGAAGGCCGCGAGCGCCGAGCCCAGCGCCAGGCTCGCGTACGGCAGGTACTGCGCCGGCTTGAGCGTGAGCCCGGTCGCGCCGCCCTTGGCCGCGAAGGCATCGCCGGCCGCGTGGAACACGCTGCCGTAGCCGCCGAGCTTCATGGGCACAAGCACCACGGCCACCAGCACCACGATGTAGATCATCAGGTCCTTCACGAACGCGATGAGCGCCGGCGCGCGCAGCCCCGCCGAGTAGGTGTAGAGCGCCAGGATCACGAAGGCCGCCGCCAGCGGCAGCTCGCCCGTGAGCCCCAGCGCCTTGATGACCACCTCCATGCCGACCAGTTGCAGCGCGATGTAGGGCATGGTCGCGACCACGCCGGTCACGGCAATGGCCAGCTCCAGCGCGCGCGAGCCGTAGCGGCCGTACACCACGTCGGCGGCAGTCACGTGCCCGGCCTTGTGCGCGGCATGCCAGAGCTTCGGCATGATGATGAAGACGATGGGGTACACGAGGATGGTGTACGGCAGCGCGAAGAAGCCGTAGGCACCCACGGCGTACACCAGCGCCGGCACGGCGATCACGGTGTAGGCGGTGTAGAAGTCGCCGCCCACCAGGAACCAGGTGATCCAGGTGCCGAAGTTGCGCCCGCCCAGGCCCCACTCGTCGAGGTGCGCGCCCTTGCCCTTGGCGCCGCCGCTCTGCCAGCGCGAGGCCCAGAAGCCCATCACGGTGACCAGCACGAAGAAGAAGACGAAGACCGACAGCGCGGTCCAGTTGATCTGGCCGCCCATCATTCGTCTCCCTCTTCATACCCGTTGCGGTAGACGATCCAGATCAGCAGCGCGGTGATCGGCACCCACAGCAGCTGGTACCAGTAGAAGAAAGGAAAGCCGAACAGCTCCGGCAAGGGGCTGTTGTAGAACGGCAGCCACAGAAGCCCGATGAAGGGCAACAAGAGCAAGGCCCACATGTGCTGTTCTCCTTGGTGTGATTTTTACGAAAGCACCAAGGAGTTATAGACCTGAAGCCGAACACGCGGCGCCGACCCGGATTAAGCGGCCGTGCTAGATACGGCCCTCCTCGGCCGCATGGCAAGCGACTTGCACGCCCTTGATGCTCAGCAGCTTCGGGCGCTCGGAAGAACAGCGCGCATTCGCATGCGGGCAGCGCGGGTGAAAGGCGCAGCCCGTGGGCGGGTTCAGCGGGTTCGGCACTTCGCCCTGCACCGGCGTGCGCTGGCGCCCCGTGTGCTTCATCTGCGGAATGGCATCGAGCAGCATGCGGGTGTATGGATGCTGCGGCGCCGAGAACAGCTTCTGCTTGTCGGCCACCTCGACCAGCCGGCCCAGGTACATCACGCCGACCTGGTCGGCCACGTGGCGCACCACGGCGAGGTTGTGCGAGATGAAGAGATAGGTCAGGCCCTGCTCGCGCTGCAGGTCCTTCATGATGTTGAGCACCTGCGCCTGCACGCTCACGTCGAGCGCCGAGGTGGGCTCGTCGCACACCAGGAACTCGGGCTGCGTGGCGAGCGCGCGCGCAATCGAGATGCGCTGGCGCTGGCCGCCCGAGAACTGGTGCGGGTACTTGCTCATGTCCAGCGGCGAGAGGCCGACCGACTTGAGCAGTTCGCCCACGCGCTCGCGCAGCGCGGCCTTGTCGCTCAGGATGTCGTGCTCGCGCAGCGGCTCGCCGATGATGTCCTCGACGATCCAGCGCGGGTTGAGGCTCGCGTAGGGGTCCTGGAAGATCATCTGAATGCGGCGGCGCAGCTTGCGGCCTTCGGGGGTCTTGAACGCGGCGTGCGCGTCCTGCCCGTCGAACTGCAGGCCGCCGCGCGTGGGCGCGTAGAGGCCCACCAGCAGGCGCGCCACGGTGCTTTTGCCGCAGCCCGATTCGCCTACCAACGCCAGCGTCTTGCCGCGCTCGATGGAAAAGCTCACGCCGTCGACCGCATGCAGCAGCACGCGCGGCTTGCGTTCGAGCACGCGGTTGAGCCAGGGCGGCGAGACGTCGAAGGTGCGGGCGAGGTCGTGTGCGACCACGAGCGGTTCGCTCATCGCGTCACCTCCACGATGGGTTCGGCCGCTTCGGGCGTGGCGCGTTCGCCGGCCGCCAGTGCGTCGTGATGCCTTGCCGCGATCTCGGCCTGGCCGGCATGCGGATCGGCGGCATCGTGCAGCCAGCAGGCAGCGCGCGTGGCACCGGCGTGCATGAGCTCCGGCCGCTCGGTGAGGCAGCGCGCAAAGGTGCGCGGGCAACGCGGGTTGTAGGCACAGCCAGTGGGGATGGCGTTGAGCCGCGGCATTGCACCGTCGATCTGGTTGAGCCTCTCGCGGTCGCTCGTCATGTCGGGAATCGATGCCATCAGGCCCGAGGTGTAGGGGTGCGCAGGCTGGTGGATCACTTCGTGCACCGGGCCGATTTCGGCGATGCGGCCCGCATACATCACGGCCACGCGGTCGCAGGTTTCGGCGATCACGCCCATGTCGTGCGTAATCAACATCACCGCTGCGCCGCGGTCCTTGCAGACCTGCTTGAGCAGTTGAATGATCTGCGCCTGGATCGACACGTCGAGCGCGGTGGTCGGCTCGTCGGCCACGATGAGCTTCGGCTCAGCTGCAAGCGCCAATGCGATCACCACGCGCTGCCGCATGCCACCCGAGAACTGGTGCGGGAAGTGGTCGATGCGCTGCTCGGCGGCGGGAATGCCGGTGTCCTGCAGCAGGCCGATGGCCCGCTTGCGCGCTTCACTCTCGGTCACGGGCAAGTGGGCGCGAATGGTTTCTATCAGCTGCCGGCCCACGGTGTAGAGCGGGTTCAGCGAAGTCAGCGGGTCCTGGAAGATCGCGCCGATCTTGCGGCCGCGAATGGGCCGCATCGCGTCGAAGCCGAGGTTGTCGATGCGCTGGCCCTCCAGCAGGATCTCGCCACCGGCCACACGGCCCGGCGGTTCGAGCAGGCCGATGATGGCCGCGCCGGTGAGCGACTTGCCGGCGCCCGATTCGCCCACCACGCCGAGGATTTCGCCGGGCGCGATGTCGAATGAAATGCGGTCGAGCGCACGCAGCGTGCCGCGGCGGTGCGGAAATTCGACGACGAGGTCTTTGACCTGGAGCAGCGTCATGGTGGCGTTCTCCTTATCTTTCTCTTCAGCGCAGACGAGGGTTGAGCGCGTCGCGCAGCCAGTCGCCAAGCAGGTTCACGCTGAGTGCGATCAGCACCAGCATCAGGCCCGGAAACACCGTGATCCACCATTCGCCCGAGAACAGGTACTGGTTGCCGATGCTGATGAGCGTGCCCAGCGAAGGCGAAGTCGGCGGCACGCCGACGCCGAGGAACGACAGCGTGGCCTCGGTGATGATGGCCGTGGCCACCTGGATCGTGGCCAGCACCATCACCGGCCCCATCACGTTGGGCAGCACGTGGCGCAGCATGATGCGCATAGGCGCCACGCCGGTGACGCGCGCGGCCTGCACATATTCCTTGTTGCGCTCCACCAGCGTGGAGCCGCGCACCGTGCGCGCGTACTGCACCCAGCCGGTCAGCGAGATGGAAATAATCAGCACGCCGAAGGCCAGCGACTCGTGCGCGCCGGGAAAGAGCGCGCGGCCGACGCCGGCAATGAGCAGTGCCACCAGGATGGGCGGAAACGACAGCATCACGTCGCACACGCGCATGAGGAAGGAGTCGAGCCAGCCGCCGAAGAAGCCGGCGAGCAGGCCCAGCACCACGCCGACCGCCACCGACAGCACCACCGACACCAGGCCGACGATCAGCGAGATGCGTGCGCCGTAGATGACGGCCGAGAGAATGTCGCGGCCCTGGTCATCGGTGCCCAGCAGGTACTTGGCCGAACCTTCGGCGCTCCATGCGGGCGGCAGGCGCGCGTCGCTGAGCTCGAGGGTGGCGAGGTCGAAGGGGTTGTGCGGCGACACCCATCCGGCGAACACCGCGCAGACCACGCAGACCAGCGCGATCAGCGCCGCGCCAATGGCCACGGGCGATGTGCGAAAGCTGTAGCCGACATCGCTGTCGAGCCAACGGGCGAGTGTTTTTTTCATCGTGAGGCAAAAGGAATGGGCCCGCAAGAAGCGGGCCCATGGTCAGGCCGCCTTGCGGGCGGCCAGCGGGATCACGGCTTGATGCTCATCCACTTGAAGTACATGAAGTTGTCGGCCAGCTGCACCAGCTCGACCTTCTTGCTCACGCCCCAGGCCAGCGACTGCTGATGCAGCGGCAAGTGGCCGATGTCGTCGGCGTGCATCTTGAACGCCTCCTTGATCAGCTCGTTGCGCTTGGCCTTGTCGCTCTCGGACTGGATCTTCTTGGTCAGCTCGTCGAGCTTGGGGTTGCAGTACGCACCCAGGTTGAACTGGCCGGTGCCCTTGTCATCGGGGCAGGAGGTGAGCGAGCTCAGCGCATTGTGCGAGTCGTAGGTGGTCGGGGTCCAGCCCAGCATGTAGAAGCTGGTGTCGCGGCGCAGCACCTTCGGGAAGTAGGTGCCCTTGGTCTCGGCCACGAGGTTGATCTTGACGCCGATCTTCGCGAGGTTGGAGGCAACGCTCTGGCAGATCTGGCCGTCGTTCACGTAGCGGTCGTTCGGGCAGTTCAGCGACACTTCGAAGCCGTTGGGGTAGCCGGCTTCGGTCAGCAGCTTCTTGGCGGCCTCGACGTCGTAGGGCAAGCGCTTGTCCTGCTCGGCGGTCCAGCCGTTGATGCCGGGGCCGACCAGAAGGCCGGTGGGCTTGGAGGCGCCGCGCATCACGGTCTTCTGGATGCCGACGATGTCGATGGCCTGGTAGAAGGCCTGGCGAACGCGCTTGTCCTTGAACGGGTTCTTGCCCTTGATGTTCGAGTACTGCAGCTCGTCGCGCTTCTGGTCCATGCCCAGGAAGATGGTGCGCATCTCGGGGCCGGTGATGACGCGGGCGTTGGGCGCGGCGTTGATGCGGGCGATGTCCTGCACCGGCACGGGCTCCATCACGTCGACTTCACCCGAGACCAGTGCGGCCACGCGGGTAGCCGGGTTGGCGATGGGCGTGAAGATGATCTCCTGCGCGTTGCCGTCGATCTTGCCCCAGTAGGTGCCGTTGCGCGTGAACACGGTGCGCACGTTGGGCTGGCGTTCGCGCACACGGAACGGGCCGGTGCCGTTGGCCTTGAACGAGGCGGTGTTCTCGATGCCCTTGCGACGATCCACCGGCTTGGTGGCCTGGTTTTCCTCGCACCACTTCTTGCTCATGATCATGGTGAGCGAGATCACGTCGGGCAGGATGGGGAAGGGGCCGTTGGTTTCGATCTCGACGGCGAGGTCGCCGACCTTGCGCACGGCCTTGATGTCGCTCAGCGTGGCGCGCAAGTCGGAGCCGTCGCCCTGGGCGCGCGCAAAGCTGAACACCACGTCGTCGGCGGAGAACGGGGTGCCGTCGTGGAAGGTCACGCCCTTGCGCAGTTCGAAGCGCCAGACATTCGGCGAGGTCTGCTTCCAGCTGGTGGCCAGCAGCGGTGCAAGGCTCAGGTCCTTGTTGCGGCCCACGAGGGTTTCATAGACGTTGGCGGTCACGCTCAGCTGTAGCGATTCGTTGAGCGAGTGCGGGTCCAGCGATAGCGCGTCCCCCTGGTTCGCGATGCGGATGGTCTGCGCGCCGGCGACCATGCTGACGGCGCTCAGGGCGCACAAAACGGCGGCCGCAGCCACACTTTTCTTGAAACTCATGGGAACACTCCTCGGGTTGGAATCAAACACATCACGTCGCCGCGGTAGCGGCGGCTCTCCCTGGCTGCGCACCGCGGGTAACGGCAAGCGGCATGCCCTGCTCGATCAGGCCGGCATGCAGCGCGGCGCCAAGCGGCAGGATCTCGTCATTGAAGTCGTAGCGGCTGTTGTGCAGGTAGGCGCCGTCGCGCACGTCCTGGCCGATGCGCAGGTAGGCGCCGGCTTTCTTCTGCAGCATGAAAGAGAAGTCTTCGGCGCCCATGCTGGGCTCCATGCTGCGCTCGACATTCTTCGCACCCACCAGCGACTCGGCCACATCGGCCGCGAACATGGCCTCGGGCGCGGTGTTGATGGTGGCGGGGTAGATGCGCTCATATTTGATGCTGGCGCTGGCGCCGAAGCCCGAGGCAATGGCCGCGCACAGCTCGTTCAGCCGCTGCTCGATCTGCGCCTGCACGCGCGCGCTGAAGGTGCGCACGGTGCCGACCAGCGTGGCCTCGCCCGGCACCACGCTCATCGCGCCGAGATCGCCGGCCTGCATCGCGCAGATGCTGATGACGGCAGCGTCGATCGGGCGCACGTTGCGCGAAACGATGGTCTGGGCGGCCGTAATGATGTGCGCCGCGACGATCACGGGGTCGACGGTCTGGTAGGCGTGCGCGCCATGGCCGCCCTTGCCCTTGATGCTGATGGTGATGCGGTCGGCCGCGGCCATCATCGCGCCGCGGTTGATGCCGACGGTGCCGGCCGGCATGGCGGGCCAGTTGTGCATCGCGTAGACGGCGTTGACCGGGAAGCGGTCGAACAGGCCGTCCTCGATCATCACGCGCGCGCCGGCGCAGCCCTCTTCGCCGGGCTGGAAGATGAGCACGGCGGTGCCGTCGAAGTCGCGCGTCTCGGCCAGGTAGCGCGCGGCGCCGACCAGCATGGCAGTGTGGCCGTCGTGGCCGCAGCCGTGCATGAGGCCCTCGCTGGCGGAGCGCCAGCCGAAGTCGTTGTCTTCGCGCATGGGCAGCGCGTCCATGTCGGCGCGCAGGCCGATCATGCGGCCGCTGGCCGTCGAACGCCCGCGGATGACGCCGACCACGCCGGTCTTGCCGATGCCCTCGTGGATCTCGTCGACACCGCAGGCGCGCAGGGCCTCGCGCACGCGGCCGGAGGTGTAGACCTCCTCGAAGCCGAGCTCGGGGTGTGCGTGCAGGTCGCGGCGGAAGGCCGTGATCTCGGGATAGAAGTTCGCAATGTGCGCGAACGCGCGGCCGGAGGCCTTGAGGCGCGGGGCCTCTGCTGTCGCTGTCGTCATGTCAGTGCCCTCCCGCCTTGCCAACGCGCAATCGCGGATCGACCACGAAGTACAGCAGATCGACCACGAGGTTGATCACCACGAAGATCAGGGCGATGAGGCACAGGTAGGCCGCCATCACCGGAATGTCGGCGAAGGTCACGGCCTGGATGAACAACAGGCCCATGCCGGGCCACTGGAACACCGACTCGGTGATGATCGCGAAGGCAATCAGGCCGCCGAGCTGCAGGCCGGTGATGGTCATCACGGGCACCAGCGTGTTCTTGAGCGCATGGCCGAAGTGGATGGCGCGGTTCGTCAGGCCCCGCGCACGCGCGAACTTGATGTAGTCGGTGCGCAGCACCTCGAGCATCTCGGCGCGCACCAGCCGCATGATCAGCGTGAGCTGGAAGATCGCCAGCGTCACCGCTGGCAGCACGATGTGCTGCCAGCCGTCGGCACTGAAGAGGCCGCTGGTCCACCAGCCAAGCTTCACGGTCTCGCCGCGCCCGAAGCTCGGGAACCACCCCAGCGTCACGGCGAAGACGAGGATCAGCAGGATGCCGATCAGGAAGGTGGGCAAGGACACGCCAAGCAGCGACACGGTCATGAACACCTGGCTCATGAAGGTACCGCGGCGCAATGCGGTGTACACGCCCATCGGAATGCCGATGAACAGCGCCAGCACGGCCGCGACGAGCGCGAGTTCAAGCGTGGCGGGGAAGCGCTCGCCGATGAGTCGCGACACCTTCGCGCCCTGGCGCAGGCTCAGGCCGAACTCACCTTGTGCAGCGTTGACGAGGAAGTGCCAGAACTGCACGAAGAAGGGCTGGTCGAGCCCCAATGCGGCGCGCAGTTCGCGGATCTGCTCGGGCTTGGCGTCCTGCCCCAGCAGGAACACGACGGGGTCGCCGACGTATTGGAAGAGGAGAAAGGCGATGAACGCGACCGCGATCATCACGATCACGGCCTGGATCAGGCGGCGCAGTACAAAGGCAATCATTCATCGAGCGGAGTGAACGGGGCATGCTAGCAGTGCAAGGTGCGTGCCCGCACGGTGGTTCCCCGGGGGTGCGCCTCGTGGTTTCCCCAAGAGTGTCCAGACGAAAAAAAGCCACTCGACTTTCGTCGAGTGGCTTTCGAGCTTTTGATTCGAAGCTGGCTTACGCCAGCGTCAAATTAGAAAGCGTGACGGATACCGAAGTCGTAGCCGGTGGAGCTCTTCGGGGTGAAGGCGCCAGCCGTGTTGTTGTAGAAGGCCGGGCCGCCAACCGTCAGGCCAGCACCGTTCTTGTTGCTGACGCGAGCGATCGTTGCGTACAGAGCCGTGCGCTTCGACAGGTTGTGCACGTAGCCCAGAGCCAGCTTGTTAGCCTTCGGATCGGGGTTGTTCACACCGAACGGGTTGAACGGCAGGTTGTTGTCGTACTTGACGTGCGACCACGAAGCGCGGATCAGGCCAGCACCGACCGGCACGGTAGCGCCGAGCAGGTAACCAGTCACGTCGACGTCAGGACGACCACCAGCCAGCGGCGTCACTTCGTAGTCAACCTTGTTCTTGACCTTCGACAGTTCACCGAACAGCTTCACGGGACCGAAGTCATACGAAGCGCCCAGGTTCAGCGTGTTGGTCTTGGTGGTCGTGCCGGCGTAGTAGTCGTCACCCACGGTGCTGCTGCCATAAGCCAGCGCAACGTCCAGAGGACCGTTGGCGTAGCCGAAGCGGCCACCGACGTAACGACCTTGACGCTGGCTGTTGGCCACGTTAGGCGTGAAGATGCCCGAGTCGTACTTGGTCTTTTCAGCAAAGCCGTACTGCACTTGACCGTAGAAACCACCCAGGTTCGGCGGCAGGAAGTAGCCAACGACGTTGCTTGCGCGAACGTAGTTGCTGGAGCCGACGTTCGTGGCGGCGCCGGTCGAGGCTGCGGGGGTGCCGAAGGCGCCGAGCAGAGCGCTGGACGAGAAGATCAGGTTGGTGCCAACGCCGTTGGTGCCGAACGGATCGAACACGGTGTCGTTCCAGAACGTGGCGGTGTAGTCACGACCCAGGCGAACTTCACCGAAACCACCCGACAGGCTCACGGTCGCACGACGAGCAAACGTCGCGACGCCTTCTTGGCCGTCGTCATTGGTGATCGGGGCTTCGAGCCAGAAGCTGGCTGCCAGGCCGCCACCGAGGTCTTCCGTACCACGGAAGCCCAGGCGGCTCGAGTTGTAACCCGAGTTAGCCAGAGCCGTGCGGCTGGTCTTGACCGAACCTTGGTTCAGGTACGTGGGGATACCGAAAGCGTTGGGGAACACGGTCGCGCGGTTGTCGCGGGCGGTGTTCGAATAGCCGCTGATCGACGCGTCGACCACACCAAACAGCGTGACGGACGACTGAGCCGAGGCAACACCGGCAACAGCCAGGGCAGCCAGAGCAACTAGAGATTTTTTCATTGCAAGTTTCTCCAAGGTTAAACATAGGGCTCCGGTGCGAAGGGCTCACCGTGACTGGCACTTTTGTGCTCCCACCGGACCCCGGGCCAACCTCCTTTTGGGAAGTTGATGCTATTGCACCAGAGCCGCTGCGGCAGGGCAAAACAATTCGCCCGAAATCTTGGATGGCTCGCGCGTTTCGTTGCACGCTTGCAACAAAGGACTTAGACCCCTCTGCGCACCACTATGTGAAATATGACGAGGCTCCGGCATGGCATTTCGCATGTGGGTTCAAATAGGCGCATGACGCTCATGATCGACCCTGTTCTGACCGCGGCAGACGCGGCATTGCGCACGCTTTTTGCCCGCCCCCATGCCACGCGGGCGACGCCCGCCCCCTCGCAGGCACCGGGTGAAATGAGTGAAGCGGAACGTCGGGAAGCCGGCGCGCTGATGCGGGTGAATCATGTGGGTGAAGTCTGCGCACAGGCGCTTTACACAGCCCAGGCAGCGGTGACACGCGATCCTGCGCTGCGCGCCCATTTCCTCGAAGCGGCGCACGAGGAAACCGATCACCTGGCCTGGACCCGGCAACGCCTTGACGAGTTGGGGGCGCGCCCGTCGATCCTGAATCCTCTCTGGTACGCAGGCGCTTTCGGCCTCGGCCTCGTCGCAGGCCGCCTCGGAGACCCATTGAGTCTGGGATTCGTCGCAGAGACGGAGCGTCAGGTGGAGGCCCACCTGGACAGCCACCTCGATCGCCTTCCGTCCGGAGACAGCGCATCCAAGGCAGTGGTCGAGCAGATGAAGCTAGACGAAGCCCGTCATGCGTCGCAGGCTGTCGACGCCGGCGCGGCGGAGCTCCCGGCACCGGCCAAGGCCCTGATGCGCGTGGCTTCCCGCGTGATGACCACGCTGGCGCACCGCATCTAGGCCACTTGGCTCAGGTTTCGATCAGGTCGAAACTGGTGGTGATTTCGGCTGTCTTCGCCAGCATGATGCTGGCGGAGCAATACGTTTCGTGACTCAGTGCGATTGCGCGCTCCACGGCAGAGGCCGGAATTCCCTTGCCCGCCACGGTGAAGTGCATGTGGATCTTCGTGAAGACCTTGGGGTCCTTTTCGGCGCGCTCGCTGGTCAGCTTGACGCTGCAGCGCTCGACGCGATGGCGTCCGCGCTTCAGTATGAGCACGACATCGTAGGCAGTGCATCCCCCGGTGCCGGCAAGAACGGTCTCCATCGGCCGCGCCGCGAGGTTCTGTCCGCCGTTCTCGGGCTTTGCGGCATCCGGTGCGCCATCCATCATCAGGACATGGCCGCTGCCCGTCTCGGCAACGAAGCCCATGGCCGATCGCGTGCCTGCGTCACCGGTCCAACTTACTGTGCATTCCATGGTTTTCGGAGTTCCAGGTCTGGGATGTCGGGCAAAAATGCACGCCGACATCCATTTGTGTGTGGGAAAAGCATCACTCGCTTGTTGCAACGCAACAAACAGTCGATATACTTTATTTCATTGCGCAAACGTATGCGCACCCAGTTGTCTCCTCCACCCTTCCAATTGGTGGATTTAGCCCCGAGCTGCAAAGCTCGGGGCTTTTTTCTTTCCAGGCCACCCTCACCGGCCTTGCCGCCACTCTAGTTTTCGCACCGAAAGGGCAGTTGCTCTGGCTGCCCTGGCTGTTGCCGGTGTTGCCTCGGCTCAGTCGTCCGTCACTCTGTTTGGTGTGGTCGACGCGTCGATCAGCGGTTACTCGTCCAGTTCGCGCGACCTGAGGCCCACGAATCTGGGCAGCGTGAAGGTCAGCCGCACGGCGCTGGCCAACTCGGGTTACAACTCGAGCCGCCTGGGCTTCCGTGGTACGGAAGACCTGGGGGGCGGCCTGGCAGCCAGCTTCTGGCTCGAAGCCCCCATCACCAATGACGACGGCGCCACCGGCCTCGCAACCTTCGTTCGTCGCTCGACCGTGAGTCTGTCGGGTGGTTTCGGCGAACTCCGCCTGGGTCGCGACTACACCCCGACGTTCTGGAACGACACCGTCTTCGATCCGTTCGGCACCAACGGCGTTGGCTCCAACCTGATCAACACGGCCAACGGCTTCAACGCCGTGACCTACGGCGCCAAGGACACCGGCGGCTTCGGCGGCAACCAGAACTACTCTCGCGCCAGCAATTCGATCGGCTACTTCCTGCCACCGAACCTTGGCGGCTTTTACGGCCAGGTGATGTATGCGTTCCACGAGAACGACAAGTACAGCAACGGCGGCTTCACCCCGGCGGACAGCTCAACCTCGAAGAGCCGCGCAGGCCGTTACATCGGTGGTCGCTTCGGCTACGCAAACGGTCCTCTGGACGTCGCAGTGGCCTACGGCAACAGCACGGTTGGCGATCAGTACTACGCTGGCACCACTGACTCGGTAAACATCTTCAACCTGGGTGCCTCGTATGACTTCGGCCCCGTGAAGCTGTTCGGCGAACTTTCGCGTGCCGAGAACTCGCGTGACTACAAAAACCGGCCGATCGCCGGCGGTCGCCCCGACGTCGATCTGAACGGCTATCTACTTGGCCTGACTGTGCCAGTTGGTGCAGGCCTGATCCGAGCGTCCTACTCGGCTGTCAAGTACGACGACAACCTGTCGGCCACCCGACGCGACCCGAAGGCCAACAAGCTGGCACTTGGTTACGTGCACAACCTGTCGAAGCGCACGGCCCTTTACGCCACGGTTGCTCGCGTGAGCAACAAGAACGGTGCGGCATTGACCGTGGGTGGCCCGGCTTTCTACAACGCGGCTGCCGGCGTGTTCACGCCGAAGACCTCGACGGGCTACGACTTCGGCATCCGTCACGCGTTCTGATCTTCCTCGTTTGATCCCGATGCTGGCTCTTGCCAGTTCGAATCAGCAAAGCCTCAAGTCGCCCGGCTCACGCCGGGCGGCTTTTTGTCCTTTCTCTCTCTTTTTCTCAGCTCGCCCGGCTACGCCGGCTTTGCAGCAGCCCCACATTCATTTCTCCGCTCAACACCGATGCGTAGAAACGCTCGACCATATTGACGCTCGTGCGCGCATTGCGTGCCAAGGTCAGCATGTCGATCCCTTGCCCGTACAAGAGCCGCAGCGTGATCGCGGTATGACGCAGGCAGTAGAGCGTCCTCGACTGGCCCAGTGGCCCTTTCTCAAGCCCCGCCTTTTCGAGCACCCAGTGAAAGAAGAAGTTGAGCACCGCCAGCGCATGCTCGCGGTTCTTCAACTGCGGCAGGAAGATGTAGTCCTCCGCTCCGCCATACCCATGCTCGCCACGATAAGCGAGCAAGCATTCATAGACCCGCACCGCAGGACACAGACTCACGATGGGCTGACTGTGCCGCTTGGTCTCCGGCAGGTTCATCCGAAGATAGACGTGCTTGCCGCGCACGACCTCGATGTGCCTGTGCTTCATGAGCTTGATGTCGCTCGGACGCACGAAGGTGTTCACCATCCAGCGGATCAGCCAGGGCAACTCGTCCGGCATGACGAGCAGCTCGCGCGCAATCCAGAAACGTTCTCCGGCCGCGAGTTGATCGAGCACCGGATGCGAGTGCCCGCGCAAGCTGCGCGCGGTCTTGATGATCGTCCGGTACTCCGCAACGCTGAAGCTGCCGCGCGGCTGGCTGCGCACCTTGACCTTCGGAAAAGGAGGCGCATCGCGAAGTACACCGATGTGCACGCCGTGCATCACCACCTTGCGCAACAGCACCAGGTACTGGGCAATCGTCGTGCTGGTGAAGCCCTGCTCTCCGAGGTGATCGATCAAGCGTTGCGCGTCGGCGGTTGCAAACGACTGCGCCGACACGTCGCCGAGCAACGGAACGATGTGCGCACGCAATCTGTTGCCCATCACCTGCCATGTGGCACGCCCAATTTCTTTTCGCTGAACGCGCGCAGCCTCCGCCTGCATCAGCCCTTTCGAAAGGTCACTGACAGAAATTGATAACAGATTCTGCTCATTTGTAAATTGATTGGCGGTCGGATGAATCGCGGGATAGGTACGTCCAAAAAATCCCGAATCATTTGCAGCTGGAGCTTTGCCGAAGAGGTTTATGACATTTGTGTCCATGTCATATCTCGCATGCAATCCCGATGCCTCTTATCATCAACAGTTAGCAAATGAAAACTCCCATGGAAAAAATCGTGCGCAATGCGCCTGTTAATCCGGCGCTCACGCCCGCCGACTATCTCAGAAAAATACTTAACGCCCGGGTCTATGACGTTGCCGTCGAATCCGCGCTCGAGAAGGCGCGCGCGCTCAGCGAACGGCTCGGCAACACCGTGCTGCTCAAGCGCGAAGACCAGCAACCGGTCTTCAGCTTCAAACTGCGCGGCGCCTATAACAAGATGGCGCATCTGAGTGCTGCTCAATTGGCAAGCGGCGTAATTTGCGCATCAGCTGGAAATCACGCGCAAGGCGTTGCATTGGGTGCGCGCAAGCTCGGCACGCGCGCGGTGATCGTGATGCCGGTGACCACACCCAAACTGAAAATCGATGCGGTGCGTGGTTTCGGCGGCGAAATCGTGTTGCATGGCGACAGCTATTCGGATGCCTATCTGCACGCGCTCGAATTGCAGGCGCAGCAAAACCTGACCTTCGTGCATCCCTTCGACGACCCCGATGTCATCGCAGGCCAGGGCACCATCGCAATGGAAATCCTGCGACAGCACCAGGGCCCGCTCGATGCGGTGTTCGTCGCAATCGGCGGAGGCGGCTTGATCTCCGGCGTGGCCAACTACATCAAGGCCGTGCGACCCGAGATCAAGGTGATCGGCGTGCAGATGAACGACTCCGACGCAATGATGCAATCGGTCGCGGCTCATCAGCGCGTGAACCTGCCCGACGTCGGCCTGTTCTCCGACGGCACGGCGGTCAAGCTGGTCGGCGAGGAAACCTTCCGCATCGCCAGCGAGCTGGTCGACGAATACATCGCCGTCGACACCGACGCCGTGTGCGCCGCCATCAAGGACATCTTCGTGGACACGCGCAGCATCGTCGAGCCGGCCGGTGCGCTGGCGGTCGCGGCCATCAAGGAATACGTTGCCCAGCACGGTCGCCACGGCGAGACCTATGCAGCCATTCTGTGCGGCGCCAACATGAATTTCGACCGGCTGCGTTTCGTCGCCGAACGCGCCGAAGTCGGTGAAGAGCGCGAGGCGTTGTTCGCCGTCACCATGCCCGAAGAGCGCGGCAGCTTCCGCCGCTTCTGCGAGCTGATCGGCGAGATGCCCGCGAGCGACGCCGAAGCCACGGGCGGCGGCGCACCTCGCAACGTGACCGAGTTCAACTACCGCATAAGCGATGCAGCCAAGGCGCATGTGTTCGTCGGTCTCACAACCTCGGCGCGCGGCGAGTCGGCCTTCATCGCGCGGACCTTCGACGAGCACGGATTCAACACGCTCGACCTCACCCATGACGAGCTTGCGAAGGAGCATCTGCGGCACCTCGTGGGCGGACGCACTGGCCTCGCGCATGACGAGCGCCTGCTGCGCTTCGTGTTTCCCGAGCGTCCCGGCGCGCTGCTCAAGTTCCTGAGCCTGATGCAGCCGAACTGGAACATCAGCCTGTTCCACTACCGCAACCAGGGCGCCGACTACGGCCGCATCCTCGTGGGCCTGCAGGTGCCGGCCGGCGAAGGCGCCGAGTTCGACGCCTTCCTCGAAACGCTGGGCTATCCCTACGTCGAGGAAACGGCCAACCCGGCGTACCGGCTCTTTCTGCAGGCCTGAAAAAGCAGAAGCCGGCTCAAGGCCGGCTTCGATCGTTCAACTGTCCGCTGCTACTGCGCGGGCGCCTGTTGCGGCGGCGGTGCCATAGCAGCAGGTTGCGACAGTGGGCCACCCGGTTGCTGCTGTTGCTGCGGCAACTGCGGCGGAGCCACCACGGCTGGCATCGTCGCAGGCAGAGGCCCGGTCGGCGCAGACATAGGCACTGCCGGCAACCCGGGGCTGGAAACGCTGATCGGCGCACGCACCGGCAATTGCAGCGTGAACGCCGCCGGGCCGTCGGCCTGCGTGCCGATGGTCGCCGAGCGCAGGCCCACCGACTGCAGCACGTAGTTGTCGCCGACCGACGAACCGACACGGAACGGCCGCGGCGGCTTGCCGTCGATGGAGATCAACGCGGCCCCCTGCTTCGAAGGGTCGGCCACCACACCCGACAGCGCAAAGCGGCTGGCCGCCTCGGGCGCCACCTGGGCCGTGCGTGACGCAGGCAGCACGCCCAGCAGCCGGGCCACCGCATCCGAATCGGCCGTCACCGAAGGCCGCGGCATCGTCGCGGCCGCCGCCACGGCGTCGGTCGGCGAAGCCAGGCGCAGCGCCCAGAACACCGCGGCACCGGCCGCCAGCGCCCAAAGCCCCGTCGTTGCAAGTGGGGCATGCCAGCGAGCGGCTGAGTAGGGACTTGTCATGGCTGCGGATTATCATGCAGCGCGCTTTCCGAATCATGTCCGCCCAAGCTATGAACAAATTCCTCCGTGCCGCCACCCGCACCGCCCAACGCGGCTTCACGCTGATCGAACTGATGGTCGTGCTGGTCATCATCGGCGTGCTGGCGGCGCTCATCGTGCCGAACGTGATCGAGCGCGCCGACGACGCCCGCGTGACGGCCGCCCGCACCGACATCAACAACCTGATGCAGGCGCTCAAGCTCTACCGCCTGGACAACCAGCGCTACCCCACCGCCGAGCAGGGTCTGCAGGCGCTGCTCACGCGCCCGACCACTGGTCCGGCCGCACCCAACTGGAAGGCCTACGTCGAGAAGCTGCCTAACGACCCTTGGGGCCATCCGTACCAGTACATGAACCCGGGCATCAAGGGCGAGATCGACGTGCTCTCGTTCGGCGCCGACGGCCAAAGCGGCGGCGAGGGCAAGAATGCCGACATCGGCAGCTGGCAATAGCGGCTCGGGCGCGCTGCGCCGCAACCGGTATCCACGCCCCCACATCCACCCGGCCCGCGGCTTCACGCTGCTGGAGCTGATCGTGGTGATCGCCATCATCGCGATCGCTACCGCCGCCGTCAGCTTCGCGATACGCGACACCAACGCCGCCAAGCTCGACCGCGAAGCCGACCGGCTCGCCGCCCTGCTCGAATCGGCCCGTGCCCAGTCGCGCGCCAGCGGCATCGTGGTGCGGTGGCGGCCCGTCGAAGGCAGCTTCGTGTTCGACGGCCTCCCGCCTGGCGCATTGCCCGCCAACTGGGCCGCCGAGGGCATCACAGCTCAGGCCTCTCTCGCCAACGGCACGCTGGTTCCCGCGCTGCAGCTCGGGCCCGATCCGATCATCGCGGCGCAGCAGGTCATGCTCTATTCCGCCGGCCCGCCCGCGCGCGCGTTGCGCATCGCGACCGACGGGGTGCGCCCCTTCACCGTATCAGCCGTGCAATGAGCGCGCGACGCCCTGCCCCGTCCTCTCGCATCGCCGGCTTCACGCTGATCGAAGTGCTGATCGCGCTCGGCATCGTCGCGCTGGCGCTGGCCGCGGGTTCGCAGGCCACGATGTCGCTCACGCGCAATGCACAGCGCCAGTCCGATCTCGTGCTGGCCGACCTGTGCGCCGAGAACGAACTCGCCAAGGCTCGCCTGTCGCGGCAAATGCCGGCAATCGGCGACTCGGGCTCCATCTGCCTGCAGGCCGGCGTCTCGTTCAACGTGACCACTTCGACCACGTCCACGCTGAACCCGAATTTCCGGCGCGTCGACGTGCAGGTGCGCGACGAAGCCGACGCGCCGATCCTGCGCATCTCCACCATCGTGGGGAGGTACTGATGCTCGTCTCCAGGTCCCGCGGCTTCACGCTGATCGAACTGCTGGTCGCCATCGCGGTGATGGCCCTGCTCTCGCTCATCAGCTGGCGCGGGCTGGACAGCATGTCCCGCGCCACCACGCAGAACCAGCAGCGCGCCGACGCCGTCCTCACGCTGCAGGCCACGCTCGCGCAGTGGAGCGCCGACCTCGACGCCGTGACCACGCTCGCGCAGACCCGCCCGATCGACTGGGACGGCCGAGTGTTGCGGCTCACGCGCCGTGGCAGCGACGACGCGGCGCCTTCGGTGCAGGTTGTGGCCTGGATGCTGAAGTCCGGCTCCGACGGCGTGCGCTGGCGGCGCTGGCAATCGCAGCCCTTCACCACGCGCGGCGAATGGCAGCAGGCCTGGAACTTCGCCGCCGCCTGGGCACAGGACGGCGGCGCGAGCGCGGCCGGAGGCGGCTACAGCGACGTGCCGCTGGTGCCAGCCAGCAACTGGCAGCTCTATTTCTTCCGCGACAACACCTGGGTGCCGGCCAGCCAGCTGCCTACCGTCGTGCCCAACCCCAACAACCCCGCGGGCCCCGTCGTCGCCATGCCCGACGGCGTGCGCCTCGTCATCACGCTGCCGCCCGGAGACGGCCTCTCGGGCACGCTCACGCGCGACTGGGTCAAGCCGACCGTCGGATCGGCGAAATCATCATGACGGCCACAAAGAAGCGCCAGTCCGGCGCCGCCCTGCTCGCCGCGATGCTGACCGTGATGCTCGTGGCCACCTTCGCCGCCGCGGCGCTGTGGCAGCAATGGCGCGCGGCCGAGGTCGAAGGCGCCGAGCGAGCGCGCGTGCAGGCTGCCTGGGTGCTGGTCGGCGCGCTCGACTGGTCGCGCCTGATCCTCAGCGAAGACGGCCGCACCGGCGGCCCCGACAACCTGGCAGAGCCCTGGGCCGTGCCGCTCGAGGAAGCGCGGCTCACGAGCTTCCTGGCCGCCGACAAGAACGTGTCGAGCGACAGCCTCGAAGGACTGCCCGATGCCTTCCTCTCGGGCCGCATCGTCGATGCGCAGTCCAAGCTCAACGTGCTGTCGCTGGTCGACAACGGCAAGCCGGTGCCCGCCAGCGTCGCCACCTTCACCCGGCTGTTCAACCTGCTGGGCCTGCCGGCGTCGGAGCTCAGCCGGATGACCACGGGCCTGGTGGCCGCCCTTGCCACGGGCACCGCGACCGACGGCAGCGACGGCGGCGATCCCAGCGCCGCGCCGCTGATGCCGCAGCAGGTCTCGCAGCTGGTGTGGCTGGGCCTGTCGCCCTCGACCGCCGCCGCGCTCGAACCGTACGTGACGATCCTGCCGGTGAAGACCACGCTCAACCTCAACACCGCGAGCGCCGAAGCCATCAGCGCCAGCATGGAGTCGCTCAATATCGCCAGCGCGCGCCAACTTGTGGAGCGCCGCACGCGCGCCTTCTTCAAGGACATTGCCGCCGCCAACGCCGCGCTGCCCAGCGGCAGCGCGCCCTTCAATGCAGCGCAGCACGGCGTGGGCACGCAGTACTTCGAGGTCTACGGCAGGCTGCGGCTGGAGCGCACCTACGTCGAGGAGCGCTCGCTTCTACAGCGCAACGGTGTCACGGTAACGACGATCTGGCGCACCCGCGGCGCCGGCGCAACGGACACTACGGTCAAACCCTGATTTCGATGCCCTATTTGTAGACAAAAAGCCTTCGAACGCGCATGGCGTCTGCGCAACACGCTATCGAAACAAGAGCGTCAGCCTGTCAGACGCGCACCTACAATCACCGGCTTTTCCAAGATCCACATGACTCCCCTGCTGCTCATTGCCCCCCTCCCTCCGGCCGATGCCGCGGGCGAGTACGACTGGGCCCAGGCAGGCGACGACGGCATTGCATTGCGCAACCAGGGCCGTGCGTTGCTGGCGCTCCTGCCCTCGAGCGCCGAGGTCATGCTCGGCATTCCTTCCGTCGCGCTCTCGTGGCACCGCGTCACGCTGCCCAAGGGCAGCATGGGCAGCGCGTCGAAGCTGCGCGCGGTGCTCGACGGCCTGCTCGAAGAACACCTGCTCGACGAACCCGAAGCCCTGCACTTCGCGCTCGAACCCGACGCCAAGGCCGGCGCGCCCGTGTGGGTCGCGGCCTGCAACCGCATCTGGCTGCGCAGCGTCGTGCAAGGGCTCGAAGCGGCCGGCCGTCGCGTGGTGCGCATCGTCCCTGAATTCGCGCCGCAGCCGGTCGACGGCCCGCCGCTGCTGCTGGTCACGGGCGAGCCCGAGGCGCCGCAGCTCACGGTGTGCGACGCCGACGGCGTGGTCTCGCTGCCGCTGGCCGGCGCGGGGCTGGCCCTGTCGGGCGGCCTGCCGCTGGACACCGCCGTCATCACCACCGAGCCCGCCGTGGCCGAAGCGGCCGAGCAGTTGCTCGAGCGCCGCGTGCCCATCGTGCAATCGCCGCAGCGCTGGCTGCAGGCCGCGCGCACGCCCTGGGAGCTCGCGCAGTTCGACCTCGCCGCAACCGGCCGCGCACGCGCCGGCAAGAAATTCGCATCGGTCCTGCAAACGCTGCGCTATGCGCCCGAGTGGCGCGCCGCGCGCTGGGGCGTGGTCGTGCTGCTGCTGACCCAGCTGATCGGACTCAACGCCTGGGCCTGGAAGGAGCGCAGTGCGCTCGAATCGAAACGGCAGGCCGCCAAGGCCATGCTGACCCAAACCTTCCCCTCGGTGAAGATCGTGGTCGACGCGCCGGTGCAGATGCAGCGCGAAGTTGCCGCACTGCAGCAGGCCGTGGGCGACGTGGCGGGCAGCGACTTCGAACCCATGGTCGGCGCGCTCGCCGCCAACCTGCCGCCCGGCAAGGTGCCGAGCGCGGTCGACTACGGCGCCGGGCAGTTGCGCCTGCGCGGCCTCGGGCTGCAGCCGTCGGAGGTCTCGCAGATCACCGGCGCGCTGGCGCCGCGCGGCTACAACGTGCGTACCGAAGGCGACCTCCTGCTGGTGCAGGCCGAGGCCAACCGATGAATTTCAGCGAACAGCTCAAGGCCCACTGGGCCACCCTGGAGGTGCGCGAGCGCCGCATGGTCTACGCCGCCGCCGCGCTCGTGGCACTGGCCTTGCTTTGGTGGATTGCGCTCGCCCCCGCGCTGCGCACGCTGGCCGCGGCACCGGCCGAACATGCGCAACTCGATGCGCAGTTGCAGCAGATGGCCACCTTGCAGAACCGCGCGAAGGCACTGCAATCGCAGCCGCGCCTGAACCGCGACGACGCGCTGCGCGCGCTCGAGACCTCGGTGCGCGACAGCTTCGGCGCCGGCAACGCGCAGCTCGTGACGACCGGCGGCGACGGCGCTGCCGCCGTCTCGCTGCGGTCCGCGCCCGCTGCCACCGTCGCCCAATGGCTCGGCCAGGCCCGCGGCAACGCGCATGCCGTGCCGCGCGAAGTCCACCTGACCCGCGCGCCGACCGCAGCGCCGGCCACACCGCCGCCCGGCGCAAAGGACGCGCCGAAGACGCCGCAGGTCCGCTGGGACGGCACCGTCGTCATGGCGCTGCCCGCGGCGCGATGAGCGCGATGAGCAACAGGCCCGCATGCTGACCCGCCCTCCGATCTCCGAACCCCGGCCGCACCGCGGCTGGCGCTGGGCCCTGCTCGGCATCACGGTCGGCGCGCTGCTGGCGGTGGTGCTGTTCGCGCCGGCGCGCTGGCTCGCGGCGGCGCTGTCGAACTGGAGCCATGGCCGCCTCGTGCTGGCCAACCCGCGCGGCACCGTCTGGAACGGCACGGCCGCCGTGGTCTTCGCCAGCGGCGCCGGCGGCGCGCAGGCGGTGTCGCTGCCCGGCCTGCTGCACTGGCGCATGCGCCCGGGCTGGAGCGGCATCGCCGCCAGCCTCGACCTGCCCTGCTGCGCCGCGCAGCCGCTCGAACTCAAGGCCAGCCCGCGCGCCGGCGGCATGCAGCTCGCATGGCAGGACAGCCGCTCGCGCTGGCCCGCCACCCTGCTCACCGGTCTGGGCGCGCCCTGGAACACGCTCAAGCTCGAAGGCGCGCTCGACCTGTCCACCAAGGCCTTCTCTATGCAGTGGGACGGCCCCGCGCTGCGCGTTGCAGGCCAGGCCACGCTCGACGCCACCGATGTTTCCTCCAGCCTGTCGACCCTGCGGCCGATGGGCAGCTACCGGCTCTCACTCGAAGGCGGCACCCGCCCCACGCTGCTGCTCAGCACGCGCGAGGGCAGCCTCGAACTGAACGGCAGCGGCAGCTGGAACGGCACTTCCTTCCGCTTCAACGGCGAAGCCAGTGCCGCCCCCGGCCGCGAAGACGCGCTTTCCAATTTGTTGAACATCATCGGACGGCGCGAGAACGCGCGTTCGATCATCACCCTGGGTTGATCCTCATGATGAAGCCACTGTTTTCGAACGGCACCGTCGCACTCGCCGTGCGCGTGCTGATCGCCGCCACGTTCCTGCAGGGTGCCCCCGCCGCGTTCGCGCAGACCGGCGATGCGCCGCGCCGCGGCGAGCCGATCACGCTGAACTTCTCCAACGCCGACATCGAGGCCGTGGCCCGCACCATGGCGGTGGTCACGGGCCGCGACGTGGTGGTCGACCCGCGCGTCAAGGGCACGATGAACCTCGTCACCGACCGCGCCATCCAGCCAGCCGCCGCCTTCAACCAGTTCGCCTCGGCGCTGCGCCTGCAGGGCTTCGCGGTAGTGGAAGCCGACGGCCTCTACAAGGTGGTGCCCGAGGCCGACGCCAAGCTGCAGAGCAGCACCGTCAACACCTCCATCAGCGCCACGGCGTCCAGCGGCAGCAACCAGATCGTCACGCAGATCTTCCGGCTCAACTACGAGTCGCCGAACAACCTGCTGCCGGTGCTGCGCCCGCTGATTCCGCCGAACAACACCATCAACGTGAACCCGGGCAACAACTCGCTCGTGATCACCGACTACGCCGACAACATGCGCCGGCTGGCGCGCATCATCGCGTCGCTCGACGTGCCGAATGCGTCCGACATCGAGGTCATCCAGCTCAGGCACTCGGTTGCCACCGACATGGTGCCGCTGGTGCAGCGCCTGGTCGACGGCGGCGGCTCCGGCGCCCCGGGCGGCGCCGCACCCGGTGCGACCGATGCGTCGTTCCGCACCACGCTCATGGCCGACCCGCGCAGCAACTCGCTGATCTTGCGCGCGGCCAACCCGGCACGCGTGGCGCTGGTGCGCACGCTGGTCGAGAAGCTCGACCGCCCGCCGACGGAAAGCAGCAACGGCCTGGCCGGCAACATCTACGTGGTCTACCTGAAGAACGCAGACGCGGTGCGCCTCGCGGCCACGCTGCGCGCCGCGATGGCGGCGAACCAGCAGAACACCACGCCAGGCGCTGCCGGTGCCGCGGGTGGCGGCGCGGCGCCCCAGCAGAGCGCGCCGCAGGCCATGCAGGTGAACCTGAACAGCGGCGGCAACCAGAGCGGTGGCTCGGCCGCCGCCAACGCGCCGCTCAACAACGCCAACCAGCCCTCGACCGGCGGCCAGATCCAGGCTGACCCGACGACCAACTCGCTGATCATCACCGCGCCCGAGCCGCAGTACCGCCAGATGCGCGCCGTGATCGACAAGCTCGACGGCCGGCGCGCGCAGGTCATGATCGAGGCGCTGATCGTCGAGGTCAACGCCACCAAGGCCGCCAAGTTCGGCGTGCAGTGGCAAAGCGCGCTGGGCAACAACGCCGTCATCGGCACCAACTCCACCCTCAACGGCGGCAACATCCTGGCTCTGACCCAGGCGCTGGCCACCAAGGATGCCTCCGGCCTTGCAACGTCGATCCAGCCCGGCCTGAACCTCGGCATTGCCGGCAAGATCGGTGGCCAATACATCCTGGGCGCAGTGGCGAATTTCTTCAGCAACGACAACGACGCCAACGTGCTCTCGACGCCCAACCTGCTGACGCTGGACAACGAAGAAGCCAAGATCGTCATCGGCCAGAACGTGCCGTTCCCGACCGGCTCCTACGCCAGCACCTCGGGCTCGGTGGGCGTGAACCCGTTCACCACCGTCGAGCGCAAGGACGTCGGCCTCACCCTGCGCGTGCGTCCGACCATCAACGAGAACGGCACCGTGAAGATGACGATCTTCCAGGAGATCTCGAACGTCGCGCCCGGCACCACCACCGACCCCAACGGCCCCACCACCAACAAGCGCTCGCTCGAATCCAGCGTGCTGGTGGAAGACGGCGGGCTCGTCATGCTCGGCGGCCTGCTGTCGGATACCTACGGCACCAACACTGAAAAGGTGCCGTTCGCCGGCGACATCCCGGTGGTCGGCAACCTGTTCAAGAGCGAGAACCGCTCGCGCGTCAAGAACAACCTGATGATGTTCCTGCGCCCGGTGGTGATGCGCGACGCCACGGCGACCGAAGCCTTCGCATTCGATCGCTACGACCAGATCCGTGGCCTGCAGCAGGCGACCCAGCCCAACACCGACAACGTGATGCTGCGCAACGTGAATGCCGCGCCCGTGCTGCCGGAGTCGCCGCCGTTGGGCACCAGCAGCAACAGCCGGGGCGGCCTGCGCGAGCAAGGCACCCAACTGATCCCGCCGCCCGCGCTGCCCGCCGACAACCGCAAGCTGGCGCCAAGCGCCCTGCGCGGCGCCCTGCCGCCGACCGCCGACCCCGTGAGCACGCGCGAACTGCCTTGATACTGTCCTGATGTCCATGCGCTACCCCCTGCCCTACGCCTTTGCACGCAGCCAGCAGCTTTTGCTCGAGGAGACCGACGACGGCCGCTACACGCTGTGGATGTCGAGCCACCCGGCGCGCAGCGCGGTCGGCGAGGTGTCGCGCAAGTACGGCGTGCAGGCCTTCGAGGTGCTGGCCGACGGCGCGCTGGCGCAGCGCATCAGCGCGGCGTACGCGCAGGGCGAGTCGAGCGCCGCCGCGGTGGTGAGCGAGGTGCAGAACGACGCCGACCTCTCGCGCATGATGCAGGAGCTGCCCGCGGTCGAAGACTTGCTGGCAAGCGCTGGCGACGCGCCCATCATCCGCATGCTGAACGCGCTGCTCACGCAGGCCGCGCGCGACGGTGCGAGCGACATCCACATCGAGCCCTACGAGCGCACCTCGTCCGTGCGTTTTCGCATCGACGGCACGCTGCGCGAGGTGGTGCAGCCCAACCGCGCGCTGCACGCCGCGCTGATCTCGCGCCTGAAGATCATGGCCGACCTCGACATCTCCGAAAAGCGGCTGCCGCAGGACGGGCGCATCTCCTTGCGCATCGGCACGCGCGCGGTCGACGTGCGGGTGTCGACGCTGCCGAGCGCGCACGGCGAACGCGCGGTGCTGCGCCTCCTGGACAAGAGCGAATCGAAGCTCACGCTCGAATCGGTGGGCATGCAGGGCGACACGCTGGAGCGCTTCGAAAAGCTCATCTCGCAGCCGCACGGCATCATTCTCGTGACCGGCCCCACGGGCTCGGGCAAGACCACCACGCTGTACGCCGCGCTGGCCCGGCTCGACGCGAGCCGCAGCAACATCATGACGGTGGAAGACCCCATCGAGTACGAGCTGCCGGGCGTGGGCCAGACGCAGATCAACGCCAAGATCGAACTCACCTTCGCCAAGGCCCTGCGCGCGATCCTGCGGCAGGACCCTGACGTCATCATGATCGGCGAAATCCGCGACTTCGAGACCGCGCAGATCGCCATCCAGGCCTCGCTGACCGGTCACCTTGTGCTCGCAACGCTGCACACGAATGATTCCGTCAGCGCCGTCACGCGCCTGACCGACATGGGCGTGGAACCTTTTCTTCTGAGCTCGTCTCTGCTCGGCGTGCTCGCGCAGCGCCTCGTGCGCAAGGTGTGCACGGTGTGCGCCGGCGCGGGCTGCGAAGTGTGCGGCCAGACCGGCTACCAGGGCCGCACCGGCATCTTCGAGCTGCTGGTGGCGGACGAAACCGTGCAGGGCCTGATCCACAGCAAGGCGGCCGAGAGCGAACTGCTCAAGGCCGGCGCGCGCGGCGGCCTGCGCCTGATGCGCGAAGACGGCGAACGGCTGGTGCAGGCCGGCGTCACTTCGCGCGCCGAGTTGCTGCGCGTCACGCGAGACTAAGCCGCCCCGGCGCTCCCCATGCCCGCCTATTCCTTCGAAGCCATCGACGCCAGCGGCCAGAGCCGCGAAGGCGTGCTCGAGGCCGACACCGCACGCAGCGCGCGCAGCCTGCTGCGGGCGCAGGCGCTCATTCCGCTGTCGGTCAAGCCGGTCGGCAGCGACCACGTCAACGGCACCGGCCAGCGCAGCACCCTCAGCCGCTGGCTCGGCGGCGGCAAGCGCGTCTTCAATTCCACCGGCCTCGCGGTGTGGACGCGGCAACTCGCGGGCCTCGTCTCGTCGGGCCTGCCGCTGGAACGCGCGCTCACGGCACTCACCGACGAAGCCGAGTCAGAGCAGCAGCGCAATCTGGTCGCGTCCCTGCGCGCCGAAGTCAACGCGGGCTCGCCGTTCGCGCGTGCGCTGTCGGCGCATCCGCGCGAGTTCTCGCCCATCTACACGGCCGTGATCGGCGCCGGCGAACAGAGCGGCAACCTCGGCCTCGTGCTCGACCGCCTTGCCGACGACCTCGAAGAACGCCAGGCGCTGCAGCAGAAGCTGATCGGCGCGGCGCTGTACCCGGCCATCGTCACGCTGGTGGCGATCGTGATCGTGATCTTCCTCGTGAGCTACGTGGTGCCGCAGGTGGCGCAGGTTTTTGCGGGCACCAAGCGCTCGCTGCCCTTTCTCACCACCGTGATGCTGTCGCTGAGCGCGGGCGTGCGCAACTATGGCTGGTGGATGCTGTGCGCCGTCGTGCTCGCGGCCATCGGCGCGCGGCTGGCGCTGGCGCAGGAGGCCTTCCGCCTGAAGTTCGATGCCGTCTGGCTCAAGCTGCCGCTGGTCGGAAAGCTCGCGCGTGGCTACAACGCAGCGCGCTTCGCGAGCACGCTCGCCATGCTGGCCACGGCAGGCGTGCCGATCCTGCGTGCGCTGCAGGCGGCTTCCGAGACGCTGAGCAACCGCGCGATGCGCGCCGACGCGCTCGACGCGCTGGTGCTGGTGCGCGAAGGCGCGCCGCTGGCCTCGGCGCTGGCGCAGAAGAAGCGCTTTCCGGGCCTGGTGTCGATGTTCGCGCGCCTCGGCGAGCAGACCGGCACCCTGCCGCTGATGCTGCAACGCGCGGCCAATCAGCTCAGCGCCGAAGTGCAGCGCCGCGCGATGCATCTGGCAACCATCCTGGAGCCGCTGCTCATCGTGGCGATGGGCGGGGTGGTGATGCTGATTGTTCTGGCGGTGATGCTGCCTATCATCCAGTTGAACCAGTTCGTGAAATGAAGCACACCCCCAGGCTTGCCCACTTCGTGTGGCCTCCAACCCCCTTGCCGGGGGCGGTGCGGCCGCTTCGGGCGGCCGTGCGCGGCGCACCTGCTGGAATAAGTCAGGTCCATGGGGAAACGCCATGCCTGTGACTCTCGAAGACAAGCTCGTGGTCGCGATCTCCTCGCGTGCCCTGTTCAACCTCGAAGAAGAAAACAAGATCTTCGAGGCCGGGGACAACGAGGGCTACATGAAGCTGCAGCTCGACCGCATCGACGTGCCGGCCGCGCCGGGCATTGCGTATTCGCTGATCCGCAAGCTGCTGCGCTTCAACGAAGACGGCGTGCAGCGCGTCGAGGTGGTGATTCTTTCGCGCAACGACCCGGTCTCGGGCATGCGCATCTTCAAGTCGAGCGCGGCCGCCGACATCAAGCTGCAGCGCGGCGTGTTCACACAGGGCCGACCGCCCTTCGGCTACCTGCGCCCACTGCGCGCGCACCTGTTCCTGTCGGTCAACGCGCAGGACGTGCGCGAGGCGCTCATCGCCGGCTTTCCGGCCGCGCGCGTGCTGGTCGAATCGGTAAAGGCCAGCGACGCCTGGCCGAACGAAGTGCGCATTGCCTTCGACGGCGATGCGGTGCTGTTCTCGGACGAGGCCGAGCGCGTGTTCCAGGCCGAAGGGCTCGACGCCTTCCAGGCCCACGAGCTCAGCAAGGCCGACCTGCCCTTGCCCGAAGGGCCGTTCAAGCCGCTGCTGATGGCGCTGCATCGGCTGCAGATGGCCGGCAATGCGCAGATGCGCATCCGCACCGCGCTCGTCACTGCGCGCAGCGCGCCGGCGCACGAGCGCGCGATCCGCACGCTCATGAAGTGGAACATCCGCGTCGACGAGGCCATGTTCCTCGGCGGCCTGCCCAAGGGCGAGTTCCTGCGCGAGTTCGAGCCCGACTTCTTCTTCGACGACCAGACCGGTCACGTCGATGCGGCCTCGCGCCATGTGCCCGCCGGGCATGTATCCAGCGGTATCAGCAACGAGCCCTGAGCGCTGCGCTTGAACGCGGCGCCAGGCCGCGCCGCGCCGTCATTTCGCCGATCCTGACGCTGCCTTGGGCAGTGCGTTGTCACGCACCTGACTTCTCTGCGTCATCCCAAGTTAACCAGTCGGTAACGGGTTCTCCCTAGTCTCGTGGCCCAGGTGCGCCTCTCCCCCGCGCCTTCCAGAACCACATAACAAAGGACCGATCCATGCGACTTCTTTTTCTCAGCACGCGGCTTGCGCCCGTGCTGTTCCTGGCCTGCGTGCTCTCTGCGTGCGGTGGTGGCAGCGGTGGCGGCGGCTTCTTCGGCGGCACGCCGACGACGCCGACCACACCCACCCCGCCCGACAACACTCCGAAGCCCGAGATGCGCTGCGCGCCCTGAGCGCCGCCAGGAACTAATCAATGACCTCCCGCCGCAAATTCCTCACGGGCACAGCCACGACTGGCGCCGCCGCCCTCGCGCTCTCTGCATTTCCGCCGAGCATCCGCCGCGCGCTCGCCATTCCGGCCAACAACAAGACCGGCACCATCCAGGACGTCGAGCACGTCGTGATCCTGATGCAGGAGAACCGTTCGTTCGACCACTACTTCGGCATGCTCATGGGCGTGCGCGGCTTCGGCGACCGCTTCGCCATTCCGCTGATCGGCGGGCGCCGCGTGTGGGAACAGAGCGACGCCGACGGCAAGGTGGTGCTGCCGTATCACCTCGACCAGACCCTGGGCAACGCGCAACGCGTCAGCGGCACGCCGCACAGCTGGCTCGACGCGCAGAACGCCTGGGACGGCGGGCGCCTCAACCAATGGCCGAAGTACAAGGCCACCGGCACGGCGCCCTTCACGCAATCGATGGGCTATCTGCAAGAGGCTGAACTGCAGTTCCAGTACGCACTGGCCAACGCCTTCACCGTGTGCGACAGCTACCACTGCGGCATGCACACCGGCACCAACTCCAACCGCCTGTTCCACTGGAGCGGCACCAACGGCCCCTCGGGCCAGACCAGCGCCGGCGTGGCGGGCGTCGCCTCGGTGGACAACACCTGGGAGAACCTGCGGTTTCCATGGGACCCCACCGACAACCCCGGTGTCGATTCGACCACCTTCGGCTGCAACTGGAAGACCTACCCGGAGCGCCTGCAGGACGCCAAGGTCAGCTGGATCGTCTACCAGAACCTGCCCGACAACTTCACCGACAACCCGCTGGCCGGCTTCCAGCAATACCGGGTGGCCAACAAGGCTTCAGGCAAGAACAACGAGCGCTACGACGGCGACGCCAGCCCGCCCGTGGGCACGACGCTGCCGGCCTGCGACCCCGCCAGCGACGATGCGGGCAACCCGCTCTACAAGGGCATCGCCAACACCATGCCCGACGGCGGCCTGCTCGGCGCGTTCAAGCAGGACGTGGCCAGCGGCAAGCTCGCGCAGGTGTCGTGGATCGTCGCTCCCGCCGATTACTCCGAGCACCCCGGACCTTCGAGCCCCGTGCAGGGCGCCTGGTACATCCAGCAGGTGCTTGATGCGCTCACCGCATCGCCCGACGTGTGGAGCAAGACGGTGTTCATCGTCAACTTCGACGAGAACGATGGCTACTTCGACCACGTGCCGTCGCCTTCCGCGCCGTCGATCAACCCCGACAAGAGCGCAGCGGGCAAGACCACGCTCGGCGACGCCGATGTCGCGTTCGAGCGCTACAACCACCCGCTGGTGCCCGGCACACCCAGCGGCGTGCCCCAGCCGGACGGCCGCGTCTACGGCCCCGGCCCGCGCGTGCCGATGTACGTCATCTCGCCATGGAGCCGCGGCGGCTGGGTCAACTCGCAGGTGTTCGACCACACCTCGGTGCTGCGTTTTCTTGAAGCGCGATTCGGCGTGAAGGAAACGAACATCTCGCCGTTCCGCCGCGCGATTGCCGGCGACCTGACCAGCGCCTTCAACTTCGCAACGCCCAACAGCGAAGTGCTGCCCACGCTCGCGGGCCGCAAGACCCAGGCCGAAGCAGATCAGTTGCGCCTCGACCAGGAAGCACTGGCGCAGGTGCCGCTGCCCTCCACGCCCGCGCTGCCGCGCCAGCCCACCGGCACCCGCCCCTCGCGCGCCCTGCCGTACGAACTGCACACCAGCGCCAAGGCCGACGTGGTCAACGGCAAGCTGCAGCTGCTGTTCTCCAACACCGGCAAGGCCGCGGCCGTGTTCCATGTGTACGACAAGCTGCATCTCGATCGCCTGCCGCGCCGCTACATGGTCGAGGCCGGCAAGATGCTCGACGACACCTGGGCCGCGATGACCGATGACGGCGGCGCCTACGACCTGTGGGTGCTCGGGCCCAACGGCTTTCATCGCCACTTCAAGGGCAACCTCAACGCACTGCGCACCAGCAATGCAACGCCCGAGGTTCGCGTGTGCTACGACATCGCCAACGGCAACGTCTACCTGAGCATGCGCAACGACGGCAAGACGGCGTGCCGGTTCACCATCAACGCCAAGGCCTATCGCAACGATGGCCCATGGACCGCGACGGTGAACGGCGGCGCCAGCGTCGACCAGCACTGGGAGCTTGCGAGCAGCGGCCAGTGGTACGACTTCGCAGTCACGTGCGATGCAGATCCGGCCTACTACCGCCGCTTCGCAGGCCGTGTCGAAACGGGCAAGCACACGGTGAGCGACCCGGCCATGGGCATGGCCGACCTCTGAGCGCCGATACATTCCGATGAGAGGATGAGCGCAAGCACCTCGTGCCTGCGCTCATCATCACGGCCTGTGCCCCTGACCCCGTCCATGAAGAACCACAACAACACACCCATGACATCACGCCGCAAATTTCTCACCAGCACCGCCACCACGGGCGCCGCCGCCCTCGCGCTCAGCGCGTTCCCACCCAGCATTCGCCGCGCGCTGGCCATACCGGCCAACAACGCCACGGGCACCATCAAGGACGTCGAGCACATCGTCATCCTGATGCAGGAGAACCGCGCCTTCGACCACTACTTCGGCACGCTCATGGGCGTGCGCGGCTTCGGCGACCGCTTCACCATTCCGCTTCCTGCTGACCGCAAGGTCTGGCAGCAGCTCGACGACGCCGGCAACGTGGTGCTGCCCTACTACCTCGACAGCACGAAGGGCAGCGCCCAGCGCGTGTCGAGCACGCCGCACACCTGGGTCGATGCGCACAACGCCTGGGACGGCGGGCGCATGTACCAGTGGCCGCGCTACAAGAAGGCCGGCAAGACGCCCTACCTGCAGTCGATGGGCTACCTGAAGGAAGCCGAATTGCCGTTCCAGTTCGCGCTGGCCAATGCCTTCACGATCTGCGACGACTACCACTGCGCGATGCACACCGGCACGCACGCCAACCGCTCCTTCCACTGGACCGGCACCAACGGCCCCACCTGCGCCAACGTGGCCTACGTGAACAACGTCAATGCCTGGAGCTCGACCGGCCCGTCGACCGAAGGCTACGAATGGAAGACCTACGCCGAGCGGTTGCAGGAGGCCAACGTCAGCTGGATGGTCTACCAGAACATTCCCAACAACTATGGCTGCAACCCGCTGCTGGGCTTCAAGCCCTACCGCAAGGCGAACGAAGCTTCGGGCAAGCCGGTGAGCACCTCGCTGCCGCAAGGCGCGTCGCCGGCCTACGCGCCCGGCGACGACGTGGGCAACCCGCTCTACAAGGGCACGGCCAACACGCTGCCGGTGGCCGATCAGGCCGCCTTCGACGCGGGTGCGATCATGGATGCGTTCCGCGCCGACGTGAAGAACGGCCGGCTGCCGCAGGTGTCGTGGGTGATTCCGCCCGACGTGTACTCCGAGCACCCCGGCCCGTCGAGCCCGGTGCAGGGCGCCTGGTACGTCCAGCAGGTGCTGGACGCGCTCACCGCCGTGCCCGAGGTGTGGAGCAAGACGGTGCTCTTCGTGAACTTTGACGAGAACGACGGCTACTTCGACCACGTGCCCTCGCCCTCCGCGCCTTCGCCCAACCCCGATGCATCGACGCTCGCTGGCAAGAGCACGCTGCCTGCGCAGGACATGAGCTACGAGTACTTCACGCACCCCGCGCCGCCCGGCATTCCCACCGCGCAGCCCACGCCCGACGGCAACGTGTACGGCCCCGGCATGCGCGTGCCGATGTACGTGATCTCGCCGTGGAGCCGCGGCGGCTGGGTCAACTCGCAGGTGTTCGACCACACCTCGGTGCTGCGCTTCGTCGAGGCGCGCTTCGGCGTGAAGGAGGACAACATCAGCCCGTTCCGCCGCGCGGTGTGCGGCGATCTCACGAGCGCCTTCAACTTCGCGACGCCCAACACCGAGGTGCTGCCGGTGCTCGCGGGCAGCCGCACCAAGGCCGAGGCCGACAAGGTCCGCGCCGACCAGGACGTGCTGCCGCAGGTGGTGCCGCCGGCCAACGCGCAATTGCCGCAGCAGGCCACGGGTACGCGGCCCTCGCGCGCCTTGCCCTACGAGCTGCACACAAGCGCCAAGGTCGACGCGACCGGCGGCAAGCTGCAGCTGCTGTTCGCCAACACCGGCAAGGCCGCGGCAGTCTTCCACGTGTACGACAAGAAGCATCTCGATCGCCTGCCGCGCCGCTACATGGTCGAGGCGGGCAAGACGCTCGACGACACCTGGACGCCCGCCGCCGGAGACAACGGCCTCTATGACCTGTGGGTGCTCGGTCCCAACGGCTTCCATCGACAGTTCAAGGGCAATGTGAATGCGCTGGGCACGAGCAACGCTGCACCCGAAGTACGCGTGTGCTACGACATCACCAACGGCAATGTCTACCTGAACATGCGCAACGACGGCAAGGCGACTTGCAAGTTCACCATCACCGCCAAGGCCTACCGCACAGACGGCCCGTGGACTGCGAGCGTGAACGGCGGCGCCAACGTAGACCAGCACTGGGAGCTTGCGAACAGCGGCCAGTGGTACGACTTCGCAGTCACCTGCGACGCCGACCCGGCCTACTACCGCCGCTTCGCCGGCCGCGTGGAAACCGGCAAGCACACGGTAAGCGACCCCGCGATGGGCATGGCCGACCTCTGAGCCTCGCCATGCATCGATGACGAGGCGTGAAGCGCGCGCAACGCGCGCTTACACCTCGGCATCGAAGGGTTCATCTCGATGTCACCCGGGCTTCCTAGCCTCGGCGCACAACATCGAGAGGATCTCCCCATGCGATTCATCACTTCGCGCACGCATCTCGCGTGCGCGCTGCTCTTCATTGCCTGCGCGTTCTCCGCATGCGGCGGCAGCGACGGTGGCGGCTTCGCCGGCCTGCCCACACCGGACACCACGACACCCCCACCGGATACGGGCGTCAAGCCCGAAAAGCGCTGCGCTCCCTGATCGCCCGAAGAACCACAACAAGCTGCCCATGAATTCACGCCGCAAATTCCTCACCGGCACGGCCACCACCGGCCTTGCCGCCCTCTCGCTCAGCGCCTTCCCGCCCAGCATCCGCCGCGCACTCGCCATTCCGGCCAACAACAAGACCGGCACCATCCAGGACGTCGAGCACATCGTCGTGCTGATGCAGGAAAACCGCTCCTTCGACCACTACTTCGGCACGCTGCCGGGCGTGCGCGGCTTCGGTGACCGCTTCACCGTTCCGCTGCCGGGCGGGCGCAACGTGTGGCAACAGAGCGATGCCGATGGCAAGCTCGTGCTGCCCTACCACCTCGACCAGACCAAGGGCAACGCGCAGCGGGTGAGCGGCACGCCGCACGAGTGGCTCGACAGCCAGGAAGCATGGGACGGCGGCCGCCTCTCCCAATGGCCGCGCTACAAGACCAGCGCAGCCATGGGCTACTTCAAGGAAGCGGAAGTGCCGTTCCAGTTCTCGCTGGCCAACGCCTTCACGCTCTGCGACAGCTACCACTGCGCCATGCACACCGGAACGGACGCCAACCGCTCCTTCCACCTGACAGGCACCAACGGCTCGACCGCGCAGAACGTTGCCTTCGTCAACAACGAGTGGGACTGGCTCGACGGACGCGCTTCCGCCGTGAACACCGGCTACACGTGGAAGACCTATGCCGAGCGGCTCGAAGACGCAGGCGTGAGCTGGATCTGCTACCAGAACATGCCCGACGAATGGGGCGACAACATGCTCGGCGCCTTCCGCCAGTTCAGGCGCGCCAACCGGGCATCCCCTTTCCCGGTCTCCAGCGGCGGCGCTCCCAACGCGCCCTATTCCAACAGCGGCCAGGCAACGCCCTATCACGCCTACGACCCCGCCAGCGACAACCCGGGCAACCCGCTCTACAAGGGCATCGCCAACACCTTGCCGGGCAACAAGCCGGAGGAGTACCTGGATGCGTTCCGCAGCGACATCAAGGCCGGCCGCCTGCCGCAGGTGAGCTGGATCAACGCCCCGTCCATCTATTGCGAACACCCCGGCCCATCCAGCCCGGTGCAAGGCGCCTGGTTCCTGCAGGAAATACTGGACGCGCTGACAGCCGTGCCGGAGGTCTGGAGCAAGACCGTGGTGCTGGTCAACTTCGACGAGAACGACGGCTACTTCGACCATGTGCCGTCGCCGTCAGCGCCATCGCTGATCAACCCCATCGACTCCAGGAGCGCCGCCGCGGGCAAGACGACGCTCGCCGATGCCGACCTGGCACACGAGTACTTCACGCAGCAGCCACCGGAAGGCAGCAGTTCGCAGCCTGCACCCGACGGCCGCGTGTTCGGCCCCGGCCCGCGCGTGCCGCTGTACGTTCTCTCGCCATGGAGCCGCGGCGGCTGGGTCAACTCACAGGTGTTCGACCACACCTCGGTGCTGCGCTTCATCGAAGCGCGCTTCGGCGTGAAGGAGCCCAACATCTCGCCCTACCGCCGCGCCGTGTGCGGCGACCTCACGAGCGCCTTCAACTTCGCGACGCCCAACAGCGAGGCCCTGCCCACGCTCACCGGCCGCAAGAACAGGACCGAGGCCGACAAGCTGCGCCTCGACCAGGAAGCGCTGACGCAGGTGCCGCTGCCGCTCGATCCGCAGTTGCCGAAGCAGCCCATCGGCACGCGCCCCTCGCGCGCCCTGCCGTACGAACTGCACACCAGCGCCAAGGCCGACGTGGTCAACGGCAAGCTGCAGTTGCTGTTCCTCAACACCGGCAAGGCGGCTGCCGTGTTCCACGTCTACGACAAGCGCCACCTCGACCGCCTGCCGCGCCGCTACATGGTCGAAGCGGGCAAGAAGCTCGACGACACCTGGGCCGCAATGGCCGACGACGCCGGCCTCTACGACCTGTGGGTGCTCGGTCCCAACGGCTTTCACCGTCACTTCAAGGGCAACCTCAACACGCTGCGCGCGGGCGATGCGGCGCAGCCCGAGGTGCGCGTGTGCTACGACATCGCCAACGGCAATGTCTACCTGAACATGCGCAACGACGGCAAGGCAACGTGCAAGCTCACCATCGTCGCCAAGGCCTACCGTACAGACGGGCCGTGGACCGCGACGGTGAACGGCGGCGCCAGCGTCGACCAGCACTGGGATCTCGCAGCCAGCGGCCAGTGGTACGACTTCGCCGTCACCTGCGATGCAGATCCAGCCTACTACCGCCGCTTCGCCGGCCGCGTCGAAACCGGCAAGCACACGGTGAGCGATCCGGCCATGGGCTTGCCCGACCTCTGAGCCCCGGCAAGAATGCCGGCATGCTGATGATTCTTCGACATGCCGACGTTCTGCTCACCATGGACGCCGCCCGGCGTGAGATCGCCGACGGCGCCGTGGTGTGCGACGGGCCCGCGGTGGCCTGGGCAGGCCCCACGGCCGACCTTCCCATCGCGTATCACGACGCCCTGCGCAACGGCCAGGCCGAGGCCATCGACATGCACGGCCATGTGGTGATGCCGGGCCTGGTCAACACGCACCACCACATGTACCAGAGCCTCACCCGCGCCGTGCCGGAGGCGCAAGACGCCGAGCTGTTCGGCTGGCTCACCAACCTGTACCTGCTGTGGGCACGCCTCACGCCCGAGATGATCCGCGTGTCGACGCAGACCGCGATGGCCGAGCTGATGCTCTCCGGCTGCACCACCACCAGCGACCATCTCTACCTGTTTCCCAACGGCTCGAAGCTCGACGATTCGATCGAGGCGGCGGACGCCATGGGCATGCGCTTTCACGCAGCGCGCGGCAGCATGAGCGTGGGCCGCAGCGCAGGCGGCCTGCCGCCCGATGAGGTGGTAGAGACCGAAGAAGCCATCCTGCGCGACAGCGAACGGCTCATCGGCCGCTGGCACGACGCGTCGCGCCATTCGATGCGCCGCATCGTGCTCGCGCCGTGTTCTCCGTTCTCGGTGTCGCGCGACCTGATGCGGCTTTCGGCCGAGCTGGCGCGTGAGCGCGGCGTGTCGCTGCACACGCACCTGGCCGAGAACGACAACGACGTGGCCTATTCGCGCGAGAAGTTCGGCATGACGCCGGCCGAGTACGCCGAAGACCTCGGCTGGGTCGGCCGCGACGTGTGGCACGCGCACTGCGTGAAGCTCGACGAGGCCGGCATCGCGCTGTTCGGCCGCACCGGCACCGGCGTGGCGCACTGCCCTTGCTCCAACATGCGGCTGGCCTCGGGCATCGCGCCCATCGGCGCAATGCGCCGCGCGGGCGTGCCCGTGGGGCTGGGCGTGGACGGCAGCGCGTCGAACGACGGCGCGCACATGCTGGGCGAAGCACGGCAGGCCATGCTGCTGCAGCGCGTGGGCTACGGCCCGGCGGCGATGACGGCGCGCGAGGCGCTGGAAATCGCCACGCTGGGCGGCGCGCGCGTGCTGGGGCGTGACGACATCGGCGCGATCGCGCCCGGCATGTCGGCGGACATCGTCGCCTTCGACATGCGCGGCGTGGCGCATGCGGGCGCGGGGCACGACCCGGTGGCTGCGCTGGTGTTCTGCACGCCGGGGACGGTGTCGCTGAGCGTGATCAACGGGGCGGTCCGCATCCGCGACGGCGGCTTTACCGGGCTGGAGCTGGCTCCGCTGCTGGCAAGGCATCGCGACCTTGCACGCACGCTCTACGACGGCGCGCGGCACCCGCACACGGCCTGAGCTCCCCGGCAGCGCCGGTTGAGTGCCTTCGAGCCCTAGGCACCAACCCTTATTGCCAACGCCAGAGCCCCTCCGCAGAATCCGCCCACTGAATAGAACGACCGTTCTATTCAGTGGCCGAGCACGCCATCGGCCTTCCCCAGATTCACAACAACAGGGAATTGCTCGATGAAGCGCAGAGACATCCTCAAATGGTCCGCCTCGGCAGGCGGCCTGGGCCTGCTGGCCGGCAAGCCATCCACCGCCTCGGCGGCCCTGCCGGTGCTCAAGCCCACGCTGCCGCAGAAGATCGACCCGATCAGCGCCACGCTGCGGCGGCTCGAACTGGTGGGACGGCAGACAACTTACCTCTGGACCGAATCGCACATCAACCTGGCCGGCGTGCCGATGGGCGCGGTGGTGCCCCCGGGCGAACTGCCGGCGCTGGAGCACCAGCTAAAGACCATCGCGAAGGCGCTGGAAGCCGTTACCAATTTCGCGGCCTCGTTCGCCACCAGCGCGCTGGCCTCGGGCAGCCTGCAGTCGCTCGACAACCTGCGCACGCGCCTGGCTGGCCTGCAGGCCAGCTTCGACCAGTTGCTGGCAGCCAACGGCGGGCTGGCGACGCTGCCGGCAACGGTGCTGAACCTGCTGGACACGCTCACGGGCACGGCGGGCGACATCGCCACGCAGCTCAAGCAGATTCACCACGACCTGCTGTCGCAGGGCCCGCTGGGCGCGCTGAACGGGCCGAAGACGGTAGCGCAGTACGACGCGCTGTTCGTCACCATCGAAAAGCCGGCCATCTCGCAGCTGCTGCACGACAACGACCTGTTCGCGGCCATGCGCGTGTCCGGGCCCAATCCGATGCTGATCCAGCGAGCGACGGCGCTGCCGGCGAAGTTTCCGCTGAGCGACGCGCAGTACCGGCAGGTGATGGGCGCCGGCGACAGCCTCGCCGATGCCGCCGCCTCAGGCCGGCTCTACCTGCTCGACTACGAAGGCCTGGGCGACATGGCGCCGGCGGGCCCGCAGGTCAAGCCTCTCACGGGCACTGCCTACATCCATGCGCCCATCGCGCTGTTCGCCCGACCCAAGACCGGCCGCTCGCTGGTGCCGGTCGCAATCCAGTGCGGACAAGACCCGACGCTGAGCCCGATCTTCCTTCGCGTGGACGACACCGCCAACGCCGAGGCCTACTGGGCATGGCAATCGGCAAAGACCGCGGTGCAGGTGGCGGACTTCAACTACCACGAGATGTTCGTGCACCTGGGCCGCACGCACCTGATGTCGGAGGCCTTCGCGATGGCCACGCAGCGCCAGTTCGCAACTGCGCATCCGCTGAGCCGGCTGCTGTCGCCGCACCTGGAGGGCGCGATGTTCATCAACGAGTTCGCGACGCTGATCATCATGGCGCCGCTGACCACGGGCGACGTGATCCTCACCGCGCCCATCGATACGCTGCAGCGCGAGTGCGGCCGTGACCGGCTGGCCTACGACTTCTACGACTGCATGATGCTGCCCAACGACCTGCGCACGCGCGGCGTGGACGACACGGCGGCGCTGCCCGACTACCCGTACCGCGACGACGCGCTGCTGGTGTGGAACGCCATCGCGCAATGGGTCGGCGACTACGTGGCCACCTACTACCTGAGCGACGCCGATGTCACCGGCGACTACGAGCTCAAGGCCTGGGCCACCGAGCTCGCGACCAGCGGCAAGGTGCACGGCTTCCGGCCGATCACCACGCGCGCGCAGCTCATCGACGTGTTGACCGCGATCATCTTCAACGCCAGCGCGCAGCATGCGGCGGTGAACTTCCCGCAGTACTCGGTGATGACCTATGCGCCCTTCAGCGCTGGCGCGGGCGGTGTGCCGGCGCCGACAAGCAACGCGGGTCAGAACGAAGCAAGCTGGTCGCAGATGCTGCCTTCGCGGCTGGCGGCGCAGGAGCAGATCCTGCTGTTCCACATCCTCGGCGGCGTGTACTACCGGCCGCTGGGCGAGTACAAGGACAACGTCTTTCCGCACCTACCGGTGCTGCTGGACCCGGCCATCGTCGGGCAAGGCGGGCCGCTGGAGCGCTTTCGCAACGCGCTCGTCGGCATCGAGAACACCATCCGCCAGCGCAACACCACGCGCACGCGGCCTTACGAGCACCTGCTGCCGAGCCGCATTCCTTCGAGCACGAACATCTGAAGCGGATGCGGGCGCCGCTCAGCGGCGCATGGTGTCCAGCTGCGTGACGGGCGCGCTGTCGTTGCCCCACGAACCGCGCACGTAGGTGAGCACGGCCGCGACCTCGGCCGCATCCAGCGTCTGGCCGAACGGCGGCATGCCGTAGGGACGCGGATTGCCGGGGGTCGAGGGCAGGAAGCCGCCATGTGCGATCACCTGGATCAGGTTGGTGGGCCGCGCCATGTTGACTGCGCGGTTGCCCGCGAGCGGGGGGTAGGCGCCTGCCGCGCCCTGCCCCTCGTCGCCATGGCAGTAGGCACAGCGCTGGTCATAGATCTTCGCGCCGCGCGTCATGGTGCCGGCATCGCGGCGGATGGGGGCCTTCGCGATAACGGCGTCGGCCTCGGGCTTCGGCGCGTCGGGCAGGTCCTTCAGATAGCTCGCCATGGCCGTCAGGTCGGCTTCGCTCAGGTACTGCGTGCTGCGGAACACCACATCGGCCATCGGGCCCATGACCGAGCCGCGCGGTGCGACACCGCTCTTGAGCAGCGCCACCACGTCGGCCGCGGGCCAGTCGGCCACGCCGGCTTCATGCGGATCGTTGAGCGAAGGTGCGTACCAGTTCTCGACGGCGATGAGGCCGCCCGAAAGGCCCAGCCTGGTTTCGGTCGCACCCAGCGAATTGCGACTGCCGTGGCAGGCGATGCAATGGCCCAAACCGTTGACCAGGTAGGCACCCCGGTTCCATTCGGCCGGCTTGCCGGCATTGGCCACGAAGGGCTCGGGCTTGAACGACAGCACGCGCCACACGGCCAGTGCCGCCTGCGTGTCGTAGGGGAAGCGCAGCCGGTGCGCCTTGTTGGGCTCGGCTGCGGGCGGCACGCTGCGCAGATAGGCGTAGATCGCGTCCGAATCCTCGCGCGTCACCTGCGTGAAGTTGGGGTACGGAAACGCCGGGTACAGCAGCCGCCCGTCCTTGCTGCGGCCGTTGTGCATCGCGCGCCAGAAGTGCGCGCTGCTCCAGCCGCCGATGCCGGCCTTGTCGTCGGGCGTGAGGTTGCTCGAATAGATGGTGCCGAAGGGCGTTTCGATCGGCAGGCCGCCCGCATAGGGCTGGCCGCCGCGCGTGGTGTGGCAGCCCGCGCAGTTGCCGGCCAGCGCGAGGTAGCGTCCGCGCTCGACCAGTTGCGGCGTGGCGGCGAAGGCTTCGGCTTGCGCGGGCAGCGGGTCTTCGCCGCGCAGGTTCATGGCCACGATGCCGCCGGCGGCGGCTGCGCCGAGCACGATCAGCGCCAGCAGCGTCCAGGCCAGGTGTCGGAGTTTCATGGGCGCTGCTCCGTCACTTCGGCATGCCGCCGCAAGTCACCGGCAGCGGCGCGGGCAGCGAGGCCGCGGGCTTCGTGTCGGCCGGCATCGGCTGCACGGCAAGCCAGCTCGCAACGGCGTTGATGTCGGCGGTGCTCATGCGCCGGCCGATGTCGGCCATGCAGTCGGGCGGCAGCGCATGCCGCTCGCTCGTGAGCCAGGCGCCGAGCTGCGACGACACATAGAGCCGCGGCAGCCCCAGCAGCCCCGGAATGGCCGGCTGCACGCCCGTGAGCGCCGCG
The DNA here is from genome assembly GCF_900106655.1 of Variovorax sp. YR634. Lineage (NCBI taxonomy): Bacteria > Pseudomonadati > Pseudomonadota > Betaproteobacteria > Burkholderiales > Comamonadaceae > Variovorax > Variovorax sp. YR634. Next base: position 109,630 of record NZ_FNOL01000001.1, on the reverse strand, counting down.
CCATGGCATTGCACGCAGGCGGGTATGCCGCGCGCCGCATCGCCTTCGCGCACGAGCTGGCGGCCGCGCTGAAGCTGTTCGGGCGTTGCATCGCTGGTGGGGGAAATCGGCGGATAAGGCAGCTGCAGCCCGGCAAAGTACTCGGCCATCTCGCGCAGGTACGCATCCGACAGGTGCTGCACCATGTACGCCATGTCGCTGTTGAAGCGCCGGCCGTCCCTGAAGCTCACGAGCTGGTTGAACAGGTAGCCGGCCGGCTTGCCCGCCAGACGCGGAAAGTAGCCCGCATTGGTGGTCGCGCCCTCGCGGCCATGGCAGGCGATGCAGGCGGCCACGCGCTGCTCGATGGTGTCGGGCACCGTGGCCGGCGTCGCGGCGCCCGCCATGCCCTGCACGGCGAGCAGCAGCCCGGCAACGACGAGGCGAATGTGCAGCTTCATGTACCGGCAGCGTAGTGCGCCAGCGCCAGCAGCCCCGCGATCAGCAGCAGCACCATCACGAATGCCACGCCGATCAGCGGCAGGATGCCGACTTGCGCGGTCCGCTTGTCGGCGTCGGCGCGGCGGCCACCCAGCCCGATGAAACTCCAGAGAACGGCGCGCACCGCGCGCATGAGATTCGACATGGGGTCGAGTGTGGCCCAGTCGGGCCAGAAAAAACAGATGCAGATCCGCACCAATTGACCGGTGCAGATAAAGTGCTGCCGAATGAAGAACACCCCGCGATGAAGCGATATGAAGCCCTGGCCGCCGACATCGAGGCCTCGATCCGCAACGGCACCCTGAAGACCGGCGACCGCCTGCCCTCGGTGCGCCACACCGGGCAGAGCCGCGGGGTCAGCGCATCGACCGTGTTCCAGGCCTACTACCTGCTGGAGGCGCGCGGCCTCGTGCGCGCACGCGACCGCTCGGGCTACTACGTGGCTGGAGGCGGCCTTCGCGATGCGCCGCCCGAATCCACCCACACCTCGCGCCCGGCAGATGGGCCGCTGTCGCTCGACGTGAGCGACAAGGTGTTCGACATCCTCGAGGCCAGCATGTCGCGCAAGGTCGTGCCCTTCGGCTCGGCCTTTCCGAGCCCCTTGCTGTTTCCGCTGGCGCGGCTCGGACAGTTCATGGCCGCGAGCGCCAAGTCGCTCGACCCGTGGAGCACGGTGGACGACCTCACACCCGGCAGCGCGGCGCTGCGCCGGCAGATCGCGCTGCGCTACCTGGCCGACGGCATGCCATTGCCGGCCGACGAAATCGTCATTACCAACGGCGCGCTCGAAGCGCTCAACCTCTGCCTCGCGGCGGTCACGCGGCCGGGCGACGCGGTGATCGTCGAGTCGCCCACCTTCTACGCGGCGCTGCAGGCGCTGGAGCGCATGGGCCTGCGGGCCATCGAGGTGCCGACGCATCCGGGCGAAGGCATCGACCTCGAAGCGCTGGAACTGGCCATCGCGGCACACAAGCCCACCGCGTGCTGGCTCATGACCACCTTCCAGAACCCGCTGGGCAGCCTGATGCCCGATGCAAAGAAGAAGGCGCTGGTGGAGCTGCTCGCGCGGCACGAGCTGCCGCTGATCGAGGACGACGTGTATGCCGAGCTCTACTTCGGCGAGCGGCGTCCCGCGCCAGCCAAGGCCTTCGACACACAGGGGCTGGTGCTGCACTGCTCGTCGTTCTCGAAGTGCCTGGCACCCGGCTATCGCATCGGCTGGACCTCGGCCGGCCGCTTCGCGCGCAAGGTCGCGCGGCAGAAGCTCACGACCACGCTCAGCACCTCGGCGCCCGCGCAGCTGGCGCTAGCTGGCTATCTCGAAAAAGGCGGGCTCGACAAGCATTTGCGCAAGCTGCGGCAGACGCTGGCGATGCAGCAGGCCACCTTCGCGCAGGCCGTGGGCCATTACTTTCCGCCGGGCACGCGCGCAACGCGGCCGCTGGGCGGGTACTTCCTGTGGGTCGAGCTGCCGGCGCGCGCGAACGCGCTGGAGATTCACCGCAAGGCGCTGGAGCTCGGCATCAGCGTCGCGCCCGGGCCGATCTTCTCGGCCACGCGCGCCTTCACCAACTGCCTGCGGCTGAACTACGGCCACCCGTGGAGTGCGCTCAGCGAGCAGGCGATGCAGACACTCGGCCGGCTGGCTGCCGAAGCGTCCTGAACAGCAGGAAAGCCGCGATGCTCACGTTCACCAGGTTCCAGCCGATGCCGTTCAGAAAGGCCGCGTGGTAACTGCCCGTGAGGTCGAACACCTTGCCCGACATCCACCCGCCCAGCGCCATGCCGAACAGCGTGAACATCAGCACCGTGCCCACGCGCGCGCCCGCCTCCTTCGGCGGAAAGTGCTCGCGCACGATGATCGCGTACGACGGCACGATGCCGCCCTGGAACAGCCCGAACAGCGCCGAGATCACGTAGAGCGGCACCAGCCCGTCGAAAGGCAAAAACAGCAGCAGTGCCACGCACTGCAGCAAGCCGCCAAGCAGCAGCGTGCGCAGCCCGCCGATGCGGTCGCAGATGGCGCCCGACACCAGCCGGCTCACGATGCCGAAGCCCAGCATCAGCGACAGCATCATCGCGCCTTGCGCCGGCCCGTAGCCCAGGTCGCCGCAGTAGGCCACGATGTGCACCTGCGGCATCGCCATCGCCACGCAGCAGGCCACGCCGGCCACGCACAACAGGCTCTGTGCCGCACCCATGCTCAGGCCGAAAGGCCGCGTCATGTCGCGCACCGCGGCCCTGTTCGAAGCGTTGGTGGGCGGTGCATCAGCCAGCGCAGGCGGCCGCGCGCGGAAGAACAGGGCAAGCAGCGCCATCGTCAGCCCGCAGAAGATGCCCATGCCGATGTAGGTCTGGCGCCAGCCCACCGTTTCGACGAAGTGCTGCGCGATCGGTGGCCACACCGCGCCCGCGAGGTAGTTGCCGCTCGCGCACACCGCCACCGCGATGCCGCGCCGCTTGACGAACCACAGCGAGGTGTCGGCCACCAGCGGCGCAAAAGCCACCGAGCTGCCGAGCAGGCCGACCAGTAGCGCCTGCGCGATGGTGAAGGACACGATGCCGCCCGAGAGGCCAGTCGCGATGTACCCCGCACCGAGGAACACGGAGCCCATCAGCAGCGGCCGCATCACGCCGACGCGGTCGGCCAGCTTGCCCATCAGCACGCCGCCGAAGCCGAAGCCCAGCATCAGCAGCGTGTAGGGCAGCGAGGCGTCGGCACGCGCGACGCCGAACTCGGCCTGCACCGCGGGCAGCATCACCGACACCACGTACATGCCGCTGCTGCCGACCGTCATGACGAGCAGCGTGAGGCCCAGGCGCACCATGGCGTAGCGTGAATCCGCCTGATGGGTGGTTGTCTCGTTTGTCTTCATTTTTGTCTCCGCGACGAGGATACCCCGTGACGCGGAAACGCGAGGCACGCGCAGAGCCCGGTGGTGTCAAACCACCTTCAGTCTCGGCATTGGCTCAGTGTGCGAATGGCGCGGGTGTGGCGACAAAGCTCGTCGAAGCCTTCGGCATGGGGCCACCCGGCTTCGGCCTGTCGTCGCACGCGGCCGTCAGCAGGCCCACGCAGAACAGAAGAAGAACAAGGCTTGTGCTTCTCATCATGGCGGGCATGCTATGCCCGCGAAGGCATGCGTCAAGTCGGACGCTGCCGCTTCTGGCTACAGGTCAGGCGACGACAGGCCGCTCGCCGCGCTGCAGCCGGCGTTCGATGTCTTCCAGCACTTGCGGCAAGTCGGCCACGCTGTCGATCACGTAATGCGCGCCGGCCGCTTCGAGTTCGGCGGTGGCGCGTGCGCGGCGCTCTTGCTGCTGGCCTTCATCGAGCGCCTGCCATTCGGCCAGCGTGAGACCGTTCACGTTGCCACTGACGGCCACGCCCACGGCCCAGGTGCCCGCGTTGAGGCCTTCCTGCAGGCCGACGCCGGTGTCGTCGACCTTCACCACGGTGTGCGGCGGCCACACACCGAGGTCGGCGAAGCAGCGGTACATCATGAGCGGCGACGGGCGGCCTTCGGCGAGGTCGCCGCCGCACACGAGGTTGTCGGGCGCATAACCGCCGGCCGCGGCAATGGGCGCGACCACTTCCATGATCGGGCGGTTGTAGCCGGTGGTGGAGCCGATCTTCAGGCCGCGCTGGCGCAGCACGCCGACTGCATCGAGAGCGCCCGGAATGAAGTCGGCATGGTCGCGCGCGCTGGCTGCGTTCATGGGCGTGAAGATTTCATACAGCTTGTCGGCATCGGCGTCGTTGAACGCATGGCCGTGCTTTGCTTCCCACTGGGCATTGATGCGCGGCAGCGTGCCCAGCGCCTTGATGTGGTCCCACTTGGCCACGCCCATCGGTCCGCGCGCCTCGGCGATGGTGATGTCTATGCCGAACTGCTCGAACAGCTTCACGAAGGCACCCATGGGGGCGCAGGAGCCGAAATCGAGGATGGTGCCGGCCCAGTCGAAGACGACGGCCTGGAGCTGGGAGTGGTTGTGGGCGTTCATGGCGGCTGAGATGAAGAGGTTCGGAAGGAAGGCAACGGCCTTGCAGCCGTCACCAGGCGTTGAAGACGTCGTGCGCGATGCCGAAACCGGTGCTCGCGCCGCTGCCGCTGGTGACCAGCACCACGCGCGTGGCGTCGTCGGGCGCGTCGATCACGCAGGGCGTGGTCTTCGATGAGGGGTACACGCCGGTCCAGCGCTCGGTGACCTGCGCGGCCTCGAGGTTCAGCGTGCTGCGCAGGTGGCGCAGGATGAGCTGGTCGACCTCCTCCATTGCGAAGGGCTCGGGCGCGTCGGCGTAGTGGTGCGAATCGCCGACCACCAGCGATCCGTCGGCGCTCTGCACCACGATCAGATGGATGCCGTGAGCGAGCGATGCGGCCTCCTCCTGCTGCAGGCGTGCGCGCAGCGCGGCGGCTTCGGGCAGCGTGCTGTAGCCCTCGTAGCGCACGAGGCTCAGGTCCATCATCACGGAGCCCGGCAGACGAAAGCCCGCTTCGGGCTTCACACGCAGCATCTGCAGGCGGCACAGCGTGAGGTCGCGCGCGGCAATACGGCCAGCGAACAGGCCGTGCAGATCGGTGTTGGTGCAGACCACCACGCGCTCGGCATGCAGCGTGCCGAGCGAGGTACGTACGCGGGGCGTTTCGACTTCGAGCACGGCTTCGCTGAAACGGAAGGTCACGCCGTGCGCCTCGGCCAGCCATTTGGTCAGCAGGCCGATGGCGGTGCGCGATTCGACGCGCAGTTCGTGCGGGCTGAAAAGCACCGAGCGCGCATCCGCCAGGCTCAGCGCCGGCGCCTTGGCCTGCGCATCGGCGGCGTCGAGCAGTTCGCAGCCCTTGCCCATCGGCGTGCGCATGAAGGCTTCGAGCACGTCGTGCGCCTCGGGGCGATAGGCCGCGAGCCAGAGGTTGCGGTGCACGACCTCGATGCCGGCCTGCGGTGCGACCTCGTTCCACACACCGCGGGAATGCATCGCGCGGCGCCACATGTCGCCCGGCGCCTGGCCGGTGATGGTGATGAAGCCGAAGTTGCGAATCGAGGCGCCGATGCAGGCTGCGTCGCGCTCGACTACGCAGACCTTGAGGCCGCGCTGCACGGCGCTGTAGGCGTGGGCCAGGCCGACGATGCCGGCGCCGACCACGATGAGATCGAAGCTGTCGGGGTCGTGTGCGGGGGCAGCGATCACCGTTGTCTCCAGGCCTGGGTGCGCTTGAGCGCCCACTGCCCGGCCAGCGCGAACACGCCTCGGCCGATGGCGGCAGTGAGCATGATCAGCGAAGCCATGGCGGCGGCGGGCGCGACGTCGCCGGCGTCGTCCATGTTGAGCACGGCGATGGCTGCGAGCGTGGTCTGCGGCGAGTAGAGGAACACGACGGCCGACACTGTCGTCATCGCGTTGACGAAGAAATAGCCGCCCACGTTCAGCACGGTCGGCAGCGCCACCGGCAGGTGCACGCGCCACAGCGTGCGCCAGAACGGCACGCCCATCGACTCGGACACCAGCTCGTATTCGCGGTCGAGCTGGCGCAGCGCCGTGAGCGAAGTCAGGTGCGCCACCGAGAAGAAGTGCGCCACCGTGCACACCACGAGGATGGTCATGCTGCCGTAGATGGCACGCAGCGGGTTCGAAGGCGAGATGAAGAAGAAGATGTAGCCCACACCAAGCACCAGCCCTGGCACCGCGAGCGGCAGGTTGGCCAGCAGGTTCAGCAGTTCGCGCAGCAGGCCGAAGTGGCGCGGCTTCTCGACGAAATAGGCCGAGATGAAGGTGATGAATGCACCCGCCACTGCCGCGCACACGGCCAGCCGCAGCGAGTTGAAGTAGCTGCCCCAGCCGCCCCCGTCCATGTTGCTGAAGTCGTAGTTCTTGAACGACGGCACGAGGTTGTAGGGCCAGTAGGTGGCCAGCGAGGCGAACACCGCCATGCCGATCATCACGAAGATGCCGCAGGCCGTGAGCACGCAGAAGGCCAGCAGCGCGCGGTCGCGTACCTTCACGGCCTCCGGCTGGTAAGGCGTGGCGCGCGCCGACAGCGCCGCCGCCTGCTTGCTGCGCACGTGGCGCTCGACCAGGAACGACAGCACCGCCGGAATCAGCAGCACGAGGCCGACCACCGCGCCCATCTGGAAGTTCTGCTGCCCGACCACCTGCTTGTAGATGTCGGTCGCGAGCACGCCGGTCTGCCCGCCCACCACCTTCGGCACGCCGAAGTCGGTGATGACCAGCACGAACACGACCATCGCGGCCACGATGAGGCCGTAGCGCGAGGCCGGCAGCGTCACCGTGCGGAAGATGCGCCAGCGCGAGGCGCCCAGCGTCTGCGCGGCCTCGTAGAGCCGGCCGTCGGAGGTGGCCATGGCGGTGGTGAGGATCAGCAGCGCATGCGGCAGCGTCCAGAACACCGAGCCGAGCACGATGCCCAGCGGGCCATAAATGGACGCGCCGCCCAGCAGCCCCTTGAACAGACCCTGGTTGCCGAACAGGTAGACGAGGCTGATCGCGGGCAGCAGCGAAGGCGCGAGCAGCGGCACCAGCGCCACCGCGCGCAGCAGGCCCTTGGCCGGCATGCAGGACAGCGTGAGCCCGTAGGCGTACACGTAGGCGATGCCCGTGCAGATCACGGCGCTGAGGGCTGCGAGCCCCAGGCTGTTGAAGGCCGACTGCACCAGCGCCGGGTTGTCGAGGTAGCGCGCGAAGTTGGCAAGGCCCACGAACGCGCCCGCGTGGTCGAAGAAGCTCTGGCCGACCAATGCGCCGACCGGCAACGCGACGATCACCACCAGCAGCAGCACGACCAGCAACACGGCCGCGCCCGTCAGCCAGCGCTCGCGGTCGAATGCGCTGCCACGCGCCACCACCACCGGCACAACGGCGATGGCGTCGGGAGAACTGCTCATGCTCAGTTCGCCAGGACCGACAGCGCGTTCAGGGGCAGCTGGATATGCACCATGCTGCTAGGCACCAGCGGATCGCTGCCGCCGCCGCGCGCATCGGCGGGCAACTCGGCCTCGATCTCGATGCCCAGCGGCTCGCAGGCCAGACGGGCCGAAGTGCGGTTGCCGAAGAACTCGGTGTCGAGCAGGCGTGCCGCAAAGCTGTTGGCGCCGAGCTCGGTGCCGAAGCGCTTCACGACCACGTGCTCGGGGCGGATGCCCACTGTTGCCTGCGAACCGACGCTGAGGCTGCCAGGTGCGCAGAACAACTCGCTGTCGCGCACGCGCACCTTGCCGTCGGGCAGCACGGTGGCCGGCAGCATGTTCATGCGGCCCACGAAGCCCGCCACGAAGCGGGTACGCGGCTGGCGGTACAACTCGTCGGGCGTGCCGGCCTGCTCGATGCGGCCGTTGTGCATCAGCACCACGCGGTCGGCCATCGAGAGGGCTTCTTCCTGGTCGTGCGTGACCATGATGGTGACGATGCCCAGGCGCTTCTGCAGCGCGCGGATTTCGCTGCGCAGGCTGGCGCGCACCTGCGCGTCGAGCGCGGAGAGCGGCTCGTCGAGCAGCAGCAGGCGCGGGTTGGGCGCAAGCGCACGCGCCAGTGCAATGCGCTGCTGCTGTCCGCCCGAGAGCTGGACGGGGTATTTGTCGGCATGCGCGGCCAGGCCGACGAGGTCGAGCATCTCGCGCGAGCGCTTGGCCATCTCGCGGGCCAGTGCGCCCGTGGGGTGCAGGCCGTAGACGATGTTCTGCGCAGCTGTCAGGTTGGGGAACAGTGCGTACGACTGGAACACCACGCCGAATCCGCGCGCCGCGGGCGGCAGGCCCGCGATGTCCTGGCCGCCGAGCAGGATCTGGCCGCTGTCAGCACGCTCGATGCCGCAGACGATGCGCAGCAGCGTGGTCTTGCCGCAGCCCGAGGGGCCGAGCAGGCACACGAACTCGCCGGGCTCGATGTCGAGATCGATGCCGTCGAGCACGCGTGTGGCGCCAAAGGACTTGCCGATGCCGCGAAGGGAAAGAAAGCTGCTGCTCGTCATGACCTGGTACCGCTTGGCTTCAACGACAGGATCAAAGCGGCTTCTTTTCCGACTTGGACTCGTAGCGCTTCGACCATTCCGTCAGGATGCGGTCGCGGTTGGCTGCCGCCCAGTTGAAGTCGTTCTTGGCGAGCAGCTTCTCGACGTCGCCCGGCACGAATTCAAGCTTTTCCTGGATGCCCGGCAGCGCGAGCACCGCGAAGTTCTTGGCATACAACTCGTTGGCCTGCTTGGTCACGGCCCAGTCGGCGAGCGCCTTGGCTGCGTCCTGCTTCTTGCTGGTCTTCATGATGCCGGTGGCTTCCATGTCCCAGCCCAGGCCTTCCTTTGGCAGCACGATGTCGATGGGAGCGCCATCGCGCTTGGTCTTGTTGGCGCGGTATTCGAAGGACATGCCGAGCGCGAACTCGCCGGCGCCGGCCTGGCGGCAGGGCTTGCTGCCCGACTGGCTGTAGATGCCGATGTTCTGGTGCAGCGCGTCCATGTACTTCCACGCCTTTTCTTCACCCATCATCTGGATCCAGCCCGACACCATCAGGTAGCCGGTGCCCGAGGCGGCCGGGTTGGGCATGGTGATCTGGCCCTTGTAGACCGGGTTGGTCAGGTCGGCCCAGCTGGTGGGCTTGGGCAGGTTCTTCTTCTGCGCTTCGGCGGTGTTGAAGCAGATGGCCGAGGACCACACGTCCATGCCGACCCACTTGGGCGGGTTGGCCGCATCGCGCATGGTCGGCTTGATGGCGTCCAGGCCCTTGGGCGCGTAAGGCTGGAGCATGCCTTCCTTGTCGAGCAGCATCAGCGAGGTGGCGGCCAGGCCCCACACCACGTCGGCCTGCGGGTTGGCCTTTTCGGCCAGCAGCTTGGCGGTGACGATACCGGTCGAGTCGCGCACGAACTTCAGCTCGATGCTCGGGTTCTCCTTTTCGAATGCAGCCTTGTAGGCCTGCACCTGGTCGGCTTCGAGCGCGGTGTAGACCAGCAGCTCGGTGCGGCCCTGGGCCGATGCGGCGAAAGCCAGCGAGAACAGGGCGGCCGGCACGAAGGCCCAGCGGAGTTGACGGTGCAGCATGGTGGAGGTTCTCTTGGGAAAAGTAGAAAGGACGCGATGCGGGACACACGGGCAGGCAAGCGAAAGTACGCAAGTGCCGTTCAGCGATGCGGGCGATGCTGGCACCGGCATGTGACAGGAATTTGTCAGATGCCCTAGAAACACCCAAATACCCATAAATACACTCGAGGCCGGCGATGTCGCGGCGGCTTCGTCATCCGCATGTCATTGCGTCGCGTCAAGCTGCCGGAGTTATTCCCTGTGTTTTCGCTTCGCTTTCATGACACTCGACCTTGCCGAGATCGCCCGCCTGTTCGCTGAACGCGGTGGAGTCGCGTACGCGGGCGAGCCCGTGTCCCAGCTGGAACATGCGCTGCAATGCGCCTGGCTCGCGGAACAGGCCGGCGCGAGCGATTCACTGGTCACCGCCGCGCTGCTGCATGACCTGGGCCACCTGCTGATCGCCGAGCACCAGACGCTATCGCAGTCTCCTACCCAACTGGGCATCGACGACCGCCATCAATACATCGCACTGCCCTTGCTGCGCGGCGCCTTCGACATCGAAGTGCGCGAGCCGATCCGCCTGCATGTGGACGCCAAGCGCTACCTGTGCGCGACGCGGCCCGACTATTTCTCGAAGCTCTCGCCCGATTCGGTGCGCAGCCTGGCCCTGCAAGGCGGCGTGATGGACGCGGAAGCGGCGCAGCGCTTTGCCACGCACCGCTGGTCGGGCGACGCGGTGCGGCTGAGGCTGTGGGACGAAGAGGCGAAGGCGCAAGGGCTGCAAACGCCGCCGCTGGCGCACTTCCTGGCGACGGCGGCCAGGGTCATGTTGCACTGACGGGCCTGTTTTTCGGAGGCTGGGCAAGGTTTCAGGCCGATTTCAGGCCGGATTAAGAAACTCTTGTCTACGATGGTTTCTTCATGATGACCGGCGCCGCACGGGCGCCTGCGAGGAAACCACATGTCTTCATCCGTCACCGCGCGCGCGAGCACGTTCATCCAGGTACTGCGCCGCGTCTTCTCGCTCGCGGCGCCCTACTTCCGGTCCGAGGAGAAATGGCGCGCGCGCGCCATGCTGCTGACCATCGTCGCGCTCAACCTCTTCTATGTATATGTGGCGGTGCTGGGCAACCAGTGGTACGGGCGCTTCTACGACGCGCTACAGAACAAGGACGTGACGACCTTCTGGCGCGAAGTGCGCGTGTTCGGCTGGATCGCCTTCTTCAACATCGCGGTGCAGGTGCTGAAGTTCTACATAACCCAGCTGCTGCAGCTGCGCTGGCGCACCTGGATGACGCGCAGCTACCTGTCGCGCTGGATGGCGGACCGCACTTTCTATCACCTGGAACTCGCACGCTACGCCAACAAGGACGGCCACACGCCGGACAACCCCGACCAGCGCCTCCAGGAAGACATGCAGATCTTCACCAGCTCCACGATGACGCTCTCGATGGGCCTGTTGAACGCCGTCGTCACGCTCCTGAGCTTCATCGGCCTGCTCTGGGGGCTGTCGGGCAATTTCTCGTTCACCTTCAGCGGCACCACCTACCAGATCGTCGGCGCGATGGTCTGGCTGGCACTGGGTTATTCCATCGTCGGCACCGTCGTCACGCATTTCATCGGCCGTCCGCTGATCGGGCTGAACTTCAGGCAGCAGCGCTATGAGGCCGATTTCCGGCATCACCTCGTGCGCGTGCGGGAGTACAGCGAAGCCATCGCACTGGACCACGGCGAGAAGGTCGAGCGCGGCCAGCTCGACCTGCGCTTCGGCGACGTGCTGCGCAACTACCTGCTGCTGATCAAGCAACAGAAGAACCTCGTCACTTTCACCTCGTTCTTCGGGCAGGCGGCGGTGATTTTTCCGTTTCTCGTGGCGGCGCAGCAGTACTTTGGCGGCGCGTTCCAGCTCGGCCACCTGATGCAGATCGGCTCGGCCTTCGGCAAGGTGCAGGAGTCGCTCAGCTGGTTCGTCGACAACTACGACAGCGTGGCCGTCTGGCGCGCCACCACCGACCGTCTCACCAGCTTCGACGACAGCATGACGGCCCATGCCTCGCGGGACGACGCCCTGCAGCGCGCGCCCTCGCAGATGCTGCAAACCGACGACCTCGCAGTCGCGCTGCCGAACGGCACGCCGCTGCTCGCCGGCGCCGCGCTGGCGGTGAAGCCCGGTGACAGCGTGCTGCTGCAAGGACCCTCGGGCAGCGGCAAGTCGACGCTGTTCCGCTCGTTCGCGGGCATCTGGCCGTTCTCGAAGGGCAAGCTGCAGGTGCCCGACAACGTCGCCTTCATGCCCCAGCGGCCCTACGTGCCCGACGGCAAGCTGCGCGATGCGCTGACCTACCCCAACCCCGCATCGAACTTCAGCGACGACCAGCTGCGCCAGGCCCTGACCGACGCGCTGCTGCCCGACCTCGTGAGCCGCCTGGACGACAGCGACGCCTGGAGCCAGAAGCTCTCCGGCGGCGAGCAGCAGCGCCTGGCCATCGCGCGGGTATTGCTCAAGAAACCGGCATGGCTGTTCGCCGATGAGATCACCAGCGCGCTCGATGCGCAGGCCGAGAGCGTGCTCTACAAGCGGCTCGCCGCCACGGTGCACGCCGCCGGCGGGGCGATGGTGTCGATCGCGCACCGCGCGGCCGTGGGCGACTTCCACAACCAGCGATGGACGCTGGTGCCGCAGGAAGACGGCGCCGCCGGCGGCGCACGCTACCGGCTGAACACCTCAGCGGGGGTTCAGCCCGCCGCGGCATAGCGCTCCCAGCCCTTCTTGCGCAGGTCGCAGGCAGGACACTCGCCGCAACCGTAGCCCCAGGCCTGGCGGTGCACGCGGTCGCCGAGGTAGCAGGTGTGGGTCTCTTCCACGATCAGGTCGACCAGCGGCTCGCCACCCAGACGGTGCGCCATGGTCCAGGTCTCGGCTTTGTCGATCCACATGAGCGGCGTCTCGATGACGAGGCGGCGCTCCAGCCCGAGCGACAGCGCAAGCTGCATCGCCTTCATGGTGTCGTCGCGGCAGTCGGGGTAGCCCGAGAAGTCGGTCTCGCAGACACCGGTGACGATCACCTGCAGCCCGCGCCGGTAGGCCAGTGCGCCGGCCAGCGTGAGAAACAACAGATTGCGCCCGGGCACGAAGGTGTTGGGCAGGCCGTCGGCCTGCATGGCGAAGGCGACCTCTTCGGTGAGCGAGGAGCCGCCGAGCTGCGCCAGCGCTGCGAGCGTGAGCACATGGTCTTCGCCCAGGCGCGGCGCCCAGTCGGGAAAGCGCTCGCGCATCTTCGAGAGGATGGTGCCGCGCACGTCGAGCTCGACGCGGTGGCGCTGCCCGTAGTCGAAGCCCAGGGTTTCGACGCGCTGGTACTTCGAGAGCGCATCGGCGAGGCAGGTGGTCGAGTCCTGGCCGCCGGAGAACAGAACGAGGGCGGTGGTGTGCAGGGGCATATCCGTCGGCGGCGGTGCATGCCGCCGTAGTCCAAAGGCGCGATTTTCGCAGGCTGCCCCGGGGGCGTGGATACGATCTCCCGCATGAACGCCAAACACCTGCTTGCATGGGTCGCCACTTTCGCGGTGCTGCTGGCGCTCGACGTGCTCTGGCTCGGCTTCGTCGCCAAGAACATGTACCAGCAGGCCATGGGCGATCTGATGTCGCCGAATCCGCGGCTGGGCTTCGCGGCCCTGTTCTACCTCACCTACCCCGTCGGCCTGCTGGTGTTCGCGATCGTGCCCGGCCTGCGGGCACGCGGCGTGACGCGGGCGGCGCTGCTGGGCGGGCTGTTCGGCCTGTTCTGCTACGGCACCTACGACCTCACCAACCTCGCCGTGATCCGCGACTGGCCGCTTGCGCTGTCGTTCATCGACATGGCATGGGGCACGCTTGTGAGCGGCCTTGCCGCGGCAGCCGGCGCAGCGGCGCTGCGCTGGTTCGCGTCGCGCTGAGTAGTCGCCTCAGTTAGCCGGCGTGCGTGACGCGCCGAAGACAGTTCGCGCCTTTATTTCGATAAGAGCGCTGAACTTTCATTCGGCTTTCAACTCGTCACGGCCGGGTCATCTGACGTCTTTAGATTTCACCTCCAGAAATGGTGCACGCCCGGTGCACCGGTCAAACAACCACCCGAGGGAATCATGACCCAACGCTTCATTGCCCCGGCGCTGCTGGGCGCCTCACTACTGCTGTCCGCTTGCGGCGGCAGCAACAACAACGGCGTCGTGTTGCCGTTCATTCCGCCGACGACCAGCCCGCCGCCGGCCGCGCAGGCACCCAAGAACGTCCTGTTCTTCCTCGGCGACGGCATGGGCATCACCACCATGACCGCCGCGCGCATCTACAAGGTCGGCGAAGACGGCGACCTCACGATGGACACGCTGCCCGAGACGGCCTTCGTCCACACCTATTCGAACGACGCGCAGGTAACCGACAGCGCCCCCTCGATGTCGGCCTACATGACCGGCGTGAAGATGAACAACGAAGTCATCTCGATGAGCCCCGAGACCAAGGCCGCCGACGCCTCCGGCAAGGCCTATCAGGTCAATTTCGACAGCACCTGCCCCTCGGGCAACGGCCAGGCCGTTGAAACGCTGCTGGAGCAGAGCAAGGCCAAGGGCTACGCAACCGGCGTGGTGACCACCACCCGCATCACCCACGCCACGCCCGCCGCCACGTACTCGCACGTGTGCCACCGCGACGCGGAAAACACCATCGCCGCCGCGCTCGTGCCGGGCGGCGCGGGCTACAACGGCAAGCTGGGTGACGGCGTCGACGTGTTCTTCGGCGGCGGCACCGACTACTTCATCGCCAAGGAAGCCGGCGGCAAGCGCAACGACAAGCGCGACCTGATCGCCGAGCTGAAGACCGCCAAATACAGCTTCGCCGCCAACAAGACCGAGTTCGACAAGCTGCCGGCCGACGGCGCCACCAAGATCGCCGGCCTCTTCACCAAGAGCCACATGGCCTACGACCTCGACCGCGACGCCACCAAGGAGCCGAGCCTGGCCGAGATGACCGGCAAGGCCATCGACGCGCTGGCCGCGCGCAAGAAGGGCTTCTTCCTGATGGTGGAAGGCGGGCGCATCGACCACGCGCTGCACGCCACCAACGCGCGCCGCGCACTGCAGGACACCGGTGCCTTCGACGACGCCATCAAGCTCGCGCTCGACAAGATGCAGGCCATCGACCCGGGCCTGAAGAACACGCTGGTGGTTGTCACGGCCGACCACGACCACACGCTGCAGCTCAACGGCTATGCCGCGCGCACCGGCAAGACCGAAGCGGGCAAGCCCGGCGTGCTGGGCCTCGTGAAGGACTACGTCGACACCAGCAAGACCAGCAAGGACGTGGATGGCAACCCATACACCATCATCGGTTTCGGCAACGGCCCGCGCCGCCTCGCCACGCGCGGCCCGATCTCCGACGCCGAGCTGGAAAACAAGGACTACCGGCAGGAAGCCGTGGTGCCGATGGATGCGGCCAGCGATTCCGAAACCCATGGCGGTGCCGACGTGTTCCTCGGTGCGCAGGGCCTGGGCGCCGACAACTTCGCCGGCGTGATCACCAACACCGACGTGTTCGGCCTCATCAAGAAGGCGGTCGGCCTGTGAAGGGCAGCGAGCGCTCATCGACGAACACAACCATGAACACGACCATGAACCGCATCACCCGCAACACTCGCCTGGCAGCCGCCCTCGTCTGCGCCGCCGCCGGCACCCTGGCCGGCACCGCGCACGCCGCCGGCGAAGCCAAGAACGTCATCTTCTTCCTAGGCGACGGCATGGGTCCCGTCACGGTGACCGCCGCGCGCATCTACAAGGGCGAAAAGCAACTGGCCGCCAAGCCCGGCTCGCTGGTGAGCCCCGAGCGCGCCAACCTCGTCATGCAGTCGCTGCCGTACGCGGCGCGCGTGAAGACCTTCTCGCTCGACGGCCAGACCACCGACAGCGCGCCCTCCATGGCCGCCTACATGACCGGCGTGAAGATGCGCAACGAGGTGATCTCGATGTCGGGCGACACCACCGCCGTCGACAGCACCGGCAAGCAGTACATCAACGGCGAGGACACGACCTGCCAGCCGACCAACGGCAAGGCCGTCGACACGCTGCTCGAACTCGCCAAGGCCAAGGGCCGCGCGGTGGGTGCGGTGTCGACCACGCGCGTCGGCCATGCCACGCCGGCCACCACCTACTCGCACATCTGCAATCGCAACGGCTACAACACCATCGCCGAGCAGAGCGTGCCGGGCCATGCCAACTACAACCCCAAGCTGCTCGACGGCATCGACGTGCTGATGGGCGGCGGCCAGCGCAACTACCTGCCGGTCGCGACCAACCCCAGCAGCAAGCGCACCGACGGCGCCGACCTGGTGGCTGCAATGAAGGCCAAGGGCTACACCTACGTCGACACCGGCACCAAGCTCAAGACCGTCGATACGGCGGCCACCAGCAAGCTGCTGGGCCTGTTCTCGCAGAGCGAAATGGCCTACGAACTCGACCGCGTGAAGCAGAGCCTTGACCAGCCCAGCCTGTCGGACATGACCGAGAAGGCGCTCGGCGTGCTCAGCAAGAACGACAAGGGCTTCTTCCTGATGGTCGAAGGCGGCCGCATCGACCATGCGCTGCACGGCACCAATGCCAAGCGCGCGCTGGAAGACACGCTGGCCTTCGACGCGGCCATCCAGACCGCGCTCGACTACATGGAGAAGAAGGACCCGGGCCTGAAGAACACGCTGGTGGTGGTCACGGCCGACCATGACCACGCCATTGCCTTCAACGGCTATCCGAAGATCGGCAACCCGATTCTCGGCAAGGTCAACAGCTACTCCGACGGCAAGCTGGCAAAGGCGACCGATGGCAAGCCCTACACCACGCTGGTGTTCGGCAACGGCGGTCGGCCCAACGCAACGGGCTCCAGCCAGGTCAACGCGGAAGACGGCAACAAGCCGTGGATCGCACCGGCCCGTGCGACTTCGCGCGATGACCAGACCGCGATGGACACCGAGGACGACAACTTCCTGCAGGAAGTCGGCATCAATCTCGGCACGCCCGGCGCGGAAACCCATGGCGGCGGCGACGTGATGCTGTTCGCCGGCGGCGCGGGCTCGAAGATCTTCAAGGGCACCGTGGAGAACATCAAGGTGTTCAACAAGGTCAAAGAGGCGGCAGGTCTGTGAGCGTTCCCTCGACGCTCAAGACGCTGCTGGCGGCTGCGGCCCTCGCAGCGATTCCGCTGGCAGCCAGCGCCGCGGGTGACGCCGCTGCACCCGACCAGAACCTGCGCATCCAGCACCATGTGCTGACGATCGGCAAGGACGGCGTTCAGCGCGAAAGCCGCTACGCCGACCTGATGTTCCGCCGCGCAGGCACGGTGTGGATCGAACGCGAGTTGCCCCCTGCACTGCGCGCCGACCACGACCACGAGGCCAGCGAAGGCAAGGTGCACATCGGCCACTCGCATGCCGACAACACCGCGGCGCCACTGTGGCTGCGCCGCGATGCAGCCGGCAAGGTGCAGGTGGGTATGGTGCTGCGCCAGCAGCGCAAGCTGATCGAAGTCGACAAGGCCAACTACGGCAACGTGGGCTACGGCGGCTCTTGGGCAAATGCCTACTGGCTGGTCGACCCCGCCAGCCTGCCGCACATGAAGGCGCTGGGCACGGCCGGCAACAAGGGCGTGCAGCGCTACGAGGTGCAGCAGGGCGAGAGCACTCTGCGCATCGACTGGGACGTGGCTGGCCGCTACGCCCGCAAGATCGAGCAGCGCAATGCGCACGGCACCTCGCTCAACGTGATGACGGCTTCGGCCATCCCGGCGCCGAAGACGCTGCCATGGCAGATCGCCGACGCCTATGAGCGCGGCGAGTACTCCGACCTGCTGGACTGATCGAACCGGGCCGGGCGCCTCAGAGGAAGCGCTCGAGCAGCTTGCGCGAGGCCCGGTCGAGCGTCTTCACGTCGGGAATGCGGAACTGCACGCCGTGCGCGCTCGCAATGAGCAGCGCACCGCCTTCGAGCCGGCGGATGTCTTCCTCGGCCTTCAGCACGAAGGTGGTGTCGCCGCGGTCGGTGCTGACGGTCCAGGTGCTGGGCACGCCGAAGCTCGACACGCCGTGCAGGCGCAGCAGCGTGGGCGCGAAGTCGCGCACTGCGAGCTCTTCTTCAAGCAGCGTCCTGGCCTGCGCCGGCAGTTGATCGACGCTGTCGATCCAGACCAGTTCGCGCCCTTCGCTGCCGACCACCGAAATGCCATGGCCGGGCGCGCTCAGCGGAAAGGCCCGCACAGGCACGACGCCCACATGGCGCTCGCCCTGCGCGTCGGTCAGTACCAGGCGGCCGAAGGCATCGCGTTCGAGTTCGAAAGATGGGGTGTTGTGCTCGGTCATGCGTCCCCCGCCGGATGGGCTGCGTGGCTGATGGCCAGCGGCGCCTGCGCGTTGGCGCGCTCGTCGGCGGCTCCTTCGCTCGCGTCGTCGTCGCCCTGGCGCAGTTGCGCCTGGTAGAGCCGCCAGTAGGCGCCCTGCTTCGCCATCAAGGCGTCGTGCGGTCCCACTTCGACCACCTCGCCACGATCCATGACCACGAGCCGGTCGGCCTTGCGCAGCGTCGACAGGCGGTGCGCGATGGCGATGGTGGTGCGGCCCTGCACGAGGTTGTCGAGCGCCTTCTGGATTTCCTTCTCGGTTTCGGTGTCCACGGCCGAGGTCGCCTCGTCGAGGATCAGGATGCGCGGGTCGATCAGCAGCGCGCGCGCAATGCTGATGCGCTGGCGCTCGCCGCCCGACAGCCCCTGCCCGCGCTCGCCGACCAGCGAGTCGTAGCCGTGCTGCAGCCGCAGGATGAAGTCGTGCGCGTGGGCCGCACGGGCCGCGGCGACGACTTCTTCGCGCGTGGCGTCGGGCTTGCCGTAGGCGATGTTTTGCGCGATGGTGCCGAAGAACAGGAAAGGCTCCTGCAGCACCAGCCCCACGTGGCGCCGGTAGTCGGCCACGGCGAAGCGGCGGATGTCGGTGCCATCGACCTTGATGGCGCCGTCAGTCACGTCGTAGAAGCGGCAGATCAGGTTGACCAGCGTGCTCTTGCCCGAGCCGCTGTGGCCCACGAGGCCGATCATCTCGCCGGGCTCGATCACCAGGTCGAGGTCGTGGATCACCGCGCGCGAGCCGTAGCGAAAGCCCAGCCCGCTCATCTCGATGCGGCCCTGCACCCGCTCCACCTTCACCGGGTTGGCCGGCTCGGGCACGTTGCTCACGTGGTCGAGGATGTCGAAGATGCGCTTGGCGCCGGCCGCGGCCTTCTGCGTGACCGAGACGATGCGGCTCATCGAGTCGAGTCGCGTGTAGAAGCGGCCGATGTAGGCGATGAAGGCGGTGAGCACACCCACCGTGATGCTGCCGCGCGCCACCTGCCAGATGCCGAAGGCCCAGACCACAAGCAGGCCGATTTCGGTCAGCAGCGACACGGTCGGCGTGAACAGCGACCAGGTGCGGTTGAGCTTGTCGTTCACCTGCAGGTTGTAGGCGTTGGCAATGCGAAAGCGCTCGGCTTCGCGGCGCTCCTGCGCGAAGGCCTTGACCACGCGGATGCCGGGAATGGTGTCGGCCAGCACGTTCGTCACCTCGGACCAGACGCGGTCGATCTTCTCGAAGCCGGTGCGCAGGCGGTCGCGCACGACGTGGATCATCCAGGCGATGAAGGGCAGTGGCACCAGCGTGACCACGGCCAGCAGCGGGTTGATGGAAAACAGGATGGCCGCGGTCATCACGATCATCAGCACGTCGTTGGCGAAATCGAGCGCGTGCAAAGACAGGAAAACGTTGATGCGGTCGGTTTCCGAGCCGATGCGCGCCATCAGGTCGCCGGTACGCTTGCCGCCGAAATAGTCCAGCGGCAGGGTCAGCAGGTGTTCGTAAGTGGTGGTGCGCAGGTCGGCGCCGATGCGCTCGGACACCAGCGCCAGCAGGTAGGTGCGCGCCCAGCCCAGCCCCCAGCCGACCAGCGCCGCGATCAGCAGGCCGCCCAGGTACAGGCCCACGCGCATGGTGTCGATCTTCTGCCCGTTCTGGAACGGAATCAGGATGTCGTCCATCAGCGGGATGGTCAGGTACGGCGGCACCAGGGTGGCGGCGGTGGAGATCAGGGTCAGCAGAAACCCTGCAATCAGCTGCTTGCGGTAGGGCTTGGCGAAGCGGCCCAGGCGCAGCAGTACCCAGGTCGAGGGGGGGGTCTGGAGCTCGGTGTCGGCGGGTTCGTCGCCATCGGCGACCTCGATGACTTTGGGTGTCTCCTTGGCGACACCAGCCATGCGCTGGCCGAAAAGCTTGAGCAGCCGCAGGGCCGCGGCCTGCCCGGCCAGGGTGTAGCGCCAGCGGCCCAACCGGCCTGCAGGCCCCGTCAGATCTAGTGTTCCGACGCCTGAGTGGTCGGACAGGCGCAGTTCGAGGGCCGCGTCTGTTAGTGGCCACTCACGCCATTCGCCGCCCGGTTCGAGCGCGATCAGCCTCTGGTCAGTCAGGGCCACTAGGGCGGAAGCGAAGCGAAGTTGGTCGTCGAGGTCAACCGACAGTATTACCAGAACGTTTTCCGCGACTGCGAGCCGGTTTTTCAGCGCGTCTGAAGCCGCCTCTGTTTCGCCCTCCCGGGTGCCGACTGGATCGTGATGTTGCATTGTGTTTCTTTGACTCTTGCCCGTCGCGGGCCGCATGGACCGCGTCATGGCGCCCTTCGTCGGGCGCCGATTCTGACTGATCGCCATGGGCGCGCTTGAAGGCGCCGTGGTGCTCGGCCAAAGCACATCGAACGTTTGCATGACCCGTTTCGACGACATCCGACTGCTGCGCATCAACTATTTGCGCGGCCCCAACCTCTGGACCTACCGTCCGGTGCTCGAAGTCTGGCTCGATCTGGGCCAACTGGAAGATTACCCCTCCAACAAGATCGACGGTTTCACCGACCGCCTGACCGGCCTGCTGCCGGCGCTCATCGAGCACCATTGCGGCGTGGGCGAGCGCGGCGGCTTCATCCAGCGCCTGACCGAAGGCACCTGGTCGGGCCACGTGCTCGAACACGTCGTCATCGAACTGCTGAACCTGGCCGGCATGCCGACCGGCTTCGGGCAAACCCGCAGCACCTCGGAGCACGGCGTCTACCGCATGGTGTTCCGCGCGCGTGACGAGCAGGTCGCCCGCGTGGCGCTGGCCGAGGGCCACCGTCTGCTGATGGCGGCCATCAACAACGACCCGTTCACCGCCGCCGACGTGCAGAAGGCGGTCGACGCGGTCAAGGCCAAGGTGGAAGACTGCTACCTCGGCCCGAGCACCGCCGCCATCGTGGCCGCCGCCACCGACCGCGGCATTCCGCACATGCGCCTGAACAGCGGCAATCTGGTGCAGTTGGGCTACGGCGCCAACCAGCAGCGCATCTGGACCGCCGAAACCGACTACACCAGCGCCATCGGCGAATCGATCGCCAGCGACAAGGAACTGACCAAGTCCCTGCTCGCAAGCTGCGGCGTGCCCGTGCCCGAAGGCCAGGTGGTCGCCAATGCCGAAGAAGCCTGGGAAGCCGCCGAGGACATCGGCCTGCCGGTGGTCGTGAAACCCTCCGACGCCAACCACGGCCGCGGCGTGTCGCTCGAACTGACGACGCGCGAAGAAGTCTTTGCCGCCTTCGCGGTCGCCGAGCCCGAGGGCAGCGACGTGATGGTCGAGCGCTTCATCCGCGGCCACGAACACCGCCTGCTGGTGGTGGGCGGCGAGGTGGTGGCGGCCGCGCGCGGCGAGATCATCACCGTGACCGGCGACGGCCAGGCCACGGTGCGCGAACTGATCGAGAAACAGCTCAACAGCGACCCGCGCCGCGGCGCCGAAGAAGAGTTTCCGCTCGACGTGATCGTGATCGACACCGACGCCAAGCTGCAGCTCGAACTCAAGCGCCAGGAACTGGACGCCAACGCCGTGCCCGCAGCCGGCCGCGTGGTCACGATCCAGCGCAACGGCAACATGGCCAACGACTGCACCGACCAGGTCCACCCCGAAGTCGCGCACGCCGCCGTGCTGGCCGCGCGCGTGGTGGGCCTCGACATCGCCGGCATCGACCTCGTGGCGCAAGACATTTCCAAGCCGCTGGGCCCGCAGCGCGGCGCGATCGTCGAAGTCAACGCCGGCCCCGGCCTGCTGATGCACCTGAAGCCGGCCGTCGGTTCGCCGCGCCCGGTGGGCCGCGCCATCTGCGACCACCTGTTCCCCAACGACGCACCCGGGCGCATTCCCGTGGTCGGCGTGGCCGGCTCGCGCGACACCGCCGTGCTGGCGCGCCTCGTGGCCTGGCTGATCGGCCTGGGCGGACGCCACACCGGCCTCGCCTGCCGCGACGGCCTGTTCCTCGAACGCCGCCGCGTCGATGCACGCGACAGCGCCAACTGGGACGCCGGCCACCGCCTGCTCGTGAACCGCGCCGTGCAGGCCGTGGTGATCGAGAACGGCGCCGAAACCATCCTGCGCGACGGCCTTTCTTATGACCGCTGCGAAGTCGGCATCGTCACCGACCTCGAAGGCTCTGAAACGCTGGCCGACTACGACATCACCGAGAGCGACCAGATGGTCAAGGTGCTGCGCACGCAGGTCGACGTGGTGCTGTCCGAAGGCACCGCCGTGCTGAACGCGGCCGACCCGCGCGTAGCCGGCCTCGCGCCGCTGTGCGATGGCGCCGTCATCCTGTATTCGGCCGACTCGCAGGCCGCCGACCTCACCGCGCACCAGACCGCCGGCGGCAAGGCCGTGCTGGTGCGGCAAGACCGCGTGGTGCTGGCCAACGGCAGCAGCGAATCGTTCCTGCCGGGCCTCGGCCGGCTGACCGTGTGGCGCGCCACCCATGCCGGCGTGAGCCTCGAAAGCCTGCTGGCCGCCGTGGCCGCGGCCTGGGCCATGGGCATTCCGCTGAACCTGATCGGCGCCGGCGTGGAGGCCTTCGAGGCCGACCTGCAGGCGGCGCTGGCCTCGCTGCAGCTGTCTCAGACCCAGCCCCTCCAAACCCAATTCGCCTGAGCGTTGCACCCGCATCGCCTCGCTCCCGCCTCGTCAAGACCGTAGCCCTCGCAGCCCCATGAAAGTCACCCGCATCCGAGCCCTTCGCGGGCCCAATCTCTGGAGCCGCCACACCGCCATCGAGGCAGTCGTGGCCTGCGAAGGCGACGAGAACGCCATCAGCAAGCTGGCCGGTTTCGAGGCGCGCCTGCGTGCGCGCTTCCCCACCATCGGCGAGCTGCACCCGATGGTGCTGGGCCAGCCGCTGGCGCTGGCCCACGTGCTCGAGAACGCCGCCGTGGCGCTGCAGGCCCAGGCCGGCTGCGCAGTCAACTTCGGCCACACCTCGCAAACCGTGGAAGACGGCGTCTACCAGGTCGTGTTCCAGTACAGCGAAGAAGCCGTCGGCCGCCGCGCGATCGAAGTGGCCGAGCAGCTCATCGCCGCCGCCCTGACCGACACCGCCTTCGACGCCAACGCCGCCATCACCGAGTTGCGCGACCTCGACGAATCCGAGCGCCTGGGCCCGAGCACCGGCTCCATCGTCGATGCCGCCGTGGCACGCGGTATTCCGTACCGCCGGCTCACCAGCGGCAGCCTCGTGCAATTCGGCTGGGGTTCGAAACAGCGCCGCATCCAGGCCGCTGAGGTCGACAGCACCAGCGGCGTGGCCGAATCGATCGCGCAAGACAAGGAACTGACCAAGCAGCTGCTCAACGCCGCTGGCGTGCCCGTTCCGCTGGGCCGGCCCGTGAGCAGCGCCGAAGACGGCTGGGCCGCCGCCAACGAGATCGGCCTGCCGGTCGTGGTGAAGCCGCAGGACGGCAACCAGGGCAAGGGCGTCACGGTCAACATCAACTCGCGCGAAGAACTGTTCGCGGCCTACGACTCGGCCGCCGCCTACGGCGAGGTGATGGTCGAGAAGTTTCTCCCCGGTTTCGACTTCCGCCTGCTGGTGGTGGGCGACCGCCTCGTGGCCGCCGCGCGGCGCGACCCGCCGCAGGTGATCGGCGACGGCAGCTCCACGGTGCGCCAGCTGGTCGATACCGTGAACCTCGACCCGCGCCGCGGCGAGGGCCATGCCACCTCGCTCACCAAGATCCGCCTCGACGACATCGCCATCGGCCGGCTCGAAGCCCAGGGCCTCGCGCCCGACAGCGTGCCCGCGCGCGGCCAGCGCGTGGTGCTGCGCAACAACGCGAACCTTTCCACCGGCGGCACCGCCACCGACGTGACCGACACCGTGCACCCTGAAGTTGCGGCGCGCGCCGTCGATGCGGCACAGATGGTCGGCCTGCACATCTGCGGCGTCGACATGGTGTGCGAGAACGTGCTGCGCCCGCTCGAAGAGCAGCACGGCGGCGTGGTCGAAGTGAATGCCGCGCCCGGCCTTCGCATGCACATCTCGCCTTCGTTCGGCCGCGGCCGCGCGGTCGGCGAAGCGGTGATGGACACCCTCTTCGCCCATGGCGACGACGGCCGCATTCCCGTGGTTGCCGTCACCGGCACCAACGGCAAGACCACCACCGCGCGCCTCATCAACCATCTGCTCGCGTCGAGCGGCCTGCGCACCGGCATGACCAACACCGACGGCGTGTACGTCGACGGCCGCCAGACCGACAGCGGCGACTGCAGCGGCCCCAAGAGCGCGCGCAACGTGCTGATGCACCCCGACGTGGATGCGGCCGTGTTCGAAGTGGCCCGCGGCGGCGTGCTGCGCGAAGGCCTCGGCTTCGACCGCTGCCAGGTGGCCGTGGTCACCAACATCGGCAGCGGCGACCACCTGGGCCTGAACTACATCACCACCGTCGAAGACCTCGCGGTGCTCAAGCGCGTGATCGTGCGCAACGTGGCGGCCGACGGCTACGCGGTGCTCAACGCAGCCGACCCGAACGTCGCTGCCATGGCGGCCGGCTGCCCCGGCCACGTGATCTTCTTCACCGCCGACCGCATGCACCCGGTCATGGCCACGCACCGCGCGCAAGGCAAGCGCACCGTGTACGTCGACCAGGACACGCTGGTCGCAGCCGAGGGCTCGTGGCGCGAACGCATCGCTCTGCGCGACGTGCCCATCACACGCGGCGGCACCATCGGCTTCCAGGTCGACAACGTCATGGCCTCCGTGGCCGCGGCCTGGGCCGTGGGCCTCGACTGGGACACCATCCGCAGCGGCCTTGCGAGCTTCATGAACGACGCGGCCGGCGTGCCCGGGCGCTTCAACGTCATGGACTACCGCGGCGCCACCGTGATCGCCGACTACGGCCACAACACCGACGCCATGCGCGCACTGGTGTCTGCCGTGGACACGATGCCCGCGAAGAAGCGCTCGGTGGTGATCAGCGGCGCGGGCGACCGGCGCGATTCGGACATCCGCGACCAGACGGCCATCCTCGGCCAGGCGTTCGACGATGTGATCCTTTATCAGGATGCGGCGCAACGCGGCCGCGCCGACGGCGAAGTCATGGCGCTGCTGCGCCAGGGCCTGCAGGGCGCGGCTCGCACGCGCTATATCGACGAGATCCGCGGCGAGTTCGTGGCAATCGATACGGCATTGGCGCGGCTACAGCCCGGCGACCTGTCCTTGATCCTTGTCGACCAGGTCGAGGAAGCGCTCGCTCACCTGGCACAGCGCATCGCAGCGGGCTGAAGCCCCGCTTGCCGGACACGTCCCACATGCAGGGGCGCGTCCGGCCCAGTCCATGGGTGCGGCTGTCCCACAGACCGCAGGCCCCGACCGGCACCAGACTGTGGCTCCGGTCACGCACCTCCCGGAGGGCGTGGCTTCACCAGGAGCCCGCATGACAACAACAGTTCGTTCGATCCTCTCTGCCACGGCCCTTTTCGCCGCCAGTGGTTTCATCGTTTTCGGCGCACAGACGGCCAGCGCACAGGCACCGGGCTCCGACGCCCGCATGCAAAAGGAACGCGCCACCTGCGACGGCGTGCAGCAGGATCGCGCCGCATGCCTGCGCGAAGCCGGCGCCGCCCGCCAGGAAGCCGGACGCAGCGGCCTCACCAGCCCCAGCCCCGCCCGCGAGCAGGTCAACGCCCTCGCCCGCTGCAGCGAACTACCCGCCGTCGAACAGCCCGACTGCGAAGCCCGCATCAAGGGGGGAGCACGCACCACCACCGAAGGCAGCGTGATGGGTGGCGGCGTGATCCGCGAAACCGTGACGCCCCTGCCGCCGCAGACCCTGCCGGCACGTTGACTGAACCCGGCCTCCTGCGGGAGGTCGAACATTTCCCTGGTTTTTCAGCTCGCTTCAAGGAGTCATCCATGAAAAGCACTACTCGCAACACTCGTTCAATGCTCTTCGCCGTGCTCGCCGTTGGCGCTCTGGCGGCCTCCACCGCTGTCTCGGCCGCGTCGCCGCGCCGTGGTGAAGCGCCCGGTATCTACCAGCAGGAACTGGCCGTCTGCGGCCACAACCAGCAAGACCGCGCTGCCTGCATCCGCGAAGCCGGCGCCGCACGCCAGGCAGCCGCCCAGGGCGGCCTGACCAGCGCACCCGACTACCGCGCCAATGCGCTCGCGCGCTGCGGCCTGCAGCAGCAGCCGGATGACCGCGCCGCCTGCGAGGCCCGCGTGCTGGGCAGCATGGGCAACACCCAGGCCAACGTCGACGGCAGCGTGATGGGCGGTGGCGTGATCCGCGAATCGGTCACCACCATCGTGATGCCCGCGCCGGCCATGGCACCGGAGCCGATGCCCATGCCTCGGCCGATGCCTCGCCCGATGCCCCAACCGATGCCCGCGCCCCTGCGCTGAGTGAGCTTTGCACCGGAGGCGTCGCCAACCCGCGCGGTGGGCTGGCGATGCCCCTACTGTCACAGTACTGTCACAAAAGGCAGTTGCACGCTAGCTATAGTTCTCGGTCCCTGCCTACCGAGGAATCCTTTCCCATGAATGCCATCAAGGTCGCTCGCCGATTCATCGAAACGGACCCGGCCAACGAATCGGCCAAGATCCTGGCCCAACTCGTGTTGGCTCTAGAGTCCGAACGCAGCTTCGAACTGGTCACGCTTTACAACCTCGACTACAAGAGCTTCCAGCTCGCAATGGACATCCTGAAGGAATGGCGGCTCGACCGCTACTACGCCAGCAAGTCCAAGCTGTTCGATCTGTCGCTGCAGGTCAGCGAACTCGAAAAGAACAGCAGCACCCCCGAGGCCTGAGCGGCCTCTTTCCCGTCCCTACTTCCCCCAGCGCAGCACCATCGGATCGAGCCGCTTCGCGGTTTCGATCAGGCCGGCACGCGTGTCGGGGTGCATCGCCGGCAGCGGGTGACGCGGCGCTTCGCAGGCGATCACCCCGCCCTCCTTCATCAGCGATTTGCAAGCCAGCAGGCCCGCCTGCCGGTTTTCGTAGTTGATCAGCGGCAGCCACTGCTGGTACAGCGCGAAGGCCTTGTCGCGGTCGCCTGAACGGTGCGCCTCGATGATCGGCCGGATGCCGTCCGGGTAGCCGCCACCGGTCATCGACCCGGTCGCGCCGGCGTCGAGGTCGGGCATCAGCGTGATGGCTTCTTCGCCGTCCCACGGGCCTTCGATGGCGTCTCCGCCCAGGCGGATCAGTTCGCGCAGCTTCGCGGCCGCGCCGGCGGTCTCGATCTTGAAATACGCGACGTGCTCGATCTCCTTGGCCATGCGCGCGAGGAACGGCGCCGACAGCACCGTGCCGCTGGCCGGCGCGTCCTGGATCATGATCGGAATGCCCACCGCGTCCGACAGCCCCGCATAGAACTCGAAGATCTGCGGCTCCGGTACGCGGAAAGTCGCGCCGTGGTACGGCGGCATCACCATCAGCATCGCGGCGCCCATGTCCTGTGCACGGCGGCTGCGTTCGGCGCACACCTTGGTGCTGTAGTGCGTGGTGGTCACGATCACCGGCACGCGGCCTTTCACGTGTTCGAGGATGGTTCGCGTGAGCACTTCGCGCTCTTCGTCGGACAGCACGAACTGCTCCGAGAAATTGGCGAGGATGCACAGGCCGTCCGAGCCCGCGTCGATCATGAAATCGACGCAACGCTTCTGGCTTTCGAGGTCGAGCGCGCCCTGTTCGGTGAAGGTGGTGGGCACCACCGGGAAAATGCCGCGGTATCTGGGTGTCATGACGATGAATCAGTGTGAGTGGCGGGGAACGGCCGAGCCTCTGCAGCCGACCAGAAAATCGAAGTCGCAGCCTTCGTCGGCCTGCAGCACGTGGTTGACGTAGAGCTTCTGGTAGCCGCCGCCGCGCGTGCTCATCGGCTGCACATCGGAAGCAGACAGCGAAGCCAGGCGCGACGCCAGCTCTTCGTCGCTGATGTCGAGATGCAAGCGCCCCGCATCGCAATCGAGCTCGATCCAGTCGCCGTCGCGCACCGCCGCGAGCGGCCCGCCGTCCGCCGCCTCGGGCGCAACGTGCAACACCACGGTGCCATAGGCCGTGCCGCTCATGCGCGCGTCCGAGATGCGCACCATGTCCTTGATGCCCTGGCGCAGCAGCTTCGGCGGCAACCCCATGTTGCCGACCTCGGCCATGCCGGGGTAGCCCTTGGGACCGCAGTTCTTCATCACGAGGATCGAGCTGGCATCGACGTCGAGGTCTTCATCGACGATGCGCGCCTTGTAGTGCTCCAGGTTCTCGAACACCACCGCCTTGCCGCGGTGCTTCAGCAGCTCCGGCGTCGCGGCCGAGGGCTTGAGCACCGCGCCGCGCGGCGACAGGTTGCCGCGCAGGATGCGGATGCCGCCATCGGCAATCAGCGGATTGCTCAGTGGGCGGATCACTTCGTCGTCGAGACAGGGCGCCTCGCGCACGTTGTCCCAGATCGAGTGGCCATTGACGGTGAGCGCATCGGGGTGCGGCAGCAAACCGTTCTCGCCGAGCCGGCGCAGCACCGCAGGCAAACCGCCGGCGTAATAGAACTCTTCCATCAGGAAGCGCCCCGAAGGCATCAGGTCGACGATGGTCGGCGTGTTGCTGCCGATGCGCGTCCAGTCTTCCAGCTCCAGATCGACGCCGATGCGCCCTGCGATCGCCTTCAGGTGAATCACCGCATTGGTCGATCCGCCGATGGCCGCATTCACGCGGATCGCATTCTCGAAAGCCTCGCGGGTGAGGATCTTCGACAGCGTGAGCCCCTCCTTCGCCATCTGCACCGCGCGCATGCCCGACATCTGCGCGAGCACATAGCGCCGCGCATCGACGGCCGGAATGGCAGCGTTGTGCGGCAGCGAAGTGCCCAGCGCCTCGGCCATGCAGGCCATGGTCGAGGCCGTGCCCATGGTGTTGCAGGTGCCCGCCGAGCGCGACATGCCGCCTTCGGCCGAGAGAAACTGGTGCAGGTTGATCTCGCCCGCCTTCAGCGATTCATGCAGCTGCCACACGGCCGTGCCCGAGCCGATGTTCTTGCCTTCGAGCTTGCCGTTGAGCATCGGTCCGCCCGTGACCACGATGGCCGGGATGTCGCAGCTCGCCGCGCCCATCAGCAGCGCGGGCGTGGTCTTGTCGCAGCCCGTGAGCAGCACCACCGCATCGACCGGGTTGCCGCGGATGGCTTCTTCCACGTCCATGCTCGCGAGGTTGCGCGTGAGCATCGCGGTGGGCCGCAGGTTCGACTCGCCGTTGGAGAACACCGGAAATTCGACTGGAAAGCCGCCCGCCTCCGAGATGCCGCGCTTCACGTGCTCGGCGATCTTGCGGAAGTGTGCGTTGCACGGCGTGAGCTCCGACCAGGTGTTGCAGATGCCGATGATCGGCCGGCCATCGAACTCGTGGTCCGGAATGCCCTGGTTCTTCATCCAGCTTCGGTACATGAAGCCGTTCTTGTCGGCCGACCCGAACCATTCGGTCGAGCGCAGTTTCTTCGGAGGGGTGTCCGGCATGCGAGGTGTCCTGGGAAAAATTGAAAGTCAGCGCCGGGGTGCGCGCGAGGTAAAGAAGCGTTGCAGCAGGCAGAACACGAACAGCAGCGCACCGACGACGATGCGCGTCCACCACGAGCTCAGCGTGCCGTCGAATGAAATGAGCGTCTGGATGATCCCGAGCATCAGCACGCCGAACAGCGTGCCCGCCACATAGCCCACACCGCCCGTGAGCAGCGTGCCGCCGATCACCACCGCTGCGATGGCGTCGAGCTCCAGCCCTATCGCGTGCAGGCCGTAGCCCGAGAGCATGTAGAAAGTGAAGATCACCCCCGCCAGCGCCGAGCAGAAGCCAGAGAGCGTGTACACGCCAATGAGCGTGCGGCGCACCGGCAGGCCCATCAACATTGCCGAATGCTCGCTGCCGCCAATGGCGTACACCGCGCGGCCGAAAGGCGTGCAGTGCGCAATGAAAATCGCCGCCAGCAGCACCACGATGGCGATCACCGCGCTGATCGACACCGAGGCCTCGCCCCAGATGGGAATGCGGATCTGCGAGACCTCCGAGTAGAACTCGTTGGTGATGCTGATCGAGTCGATGCTGATGAGGTAGCACAGCCCGCGCGCCAGGAACATGCCTGCCAGCGTGACGATGAAAGGCTGCAGCCGGAAGCGTTCGATGAGCAGCCCCATGAACGCGCCGAAGGCCGTGCCCATCACCAGCACCAGCGGAATCACGATGCCCGGGCTCCAGCCGTGCTTCTCGACCAACGAGGCCGACACCATGGTGGTGAGCGCGATCACCGAGCCCACCGACAGGTCGATGCCGCCCGAGAGGATCACGAAGGTCATGCCCACGGCAACGACGATCAGGAAGGCGTTGTCGATCAGCAGGTTGAGGAACACCTGCGCAGAGAAGAAACCGTCGTAGAAAACAGACCCCAGCGTCGCCACCAGCACGAACAGCGAGATGGTCGCCGCCAGCGGCAGGTACTTCGGGTTGAGCCTCTTGCCCCCTTTCCCCTGTGTCCCGCGCGCGGGAGAGGGCTGGGGCGAGGGTGTCGCATCAATCACCGCGCTCATACCTTCGCCCCTTCATGCGCCGGCCGCTGCACCAGCGACCGCACTTCCGCCCTGAACTCGGGCGACTGCAACAGCATCACCGCGAACACCACGCCGGCCTTCACCACGAGATTGATCTCCGGCGGCACCCCCAGCGAATAGATCGCATAGGTCAGCGTCTGGATGATGAGCGCGCCGATCACGCTACCCACCAGGCTGAAGCGCCCACCGGTCAGCGCAGTGCCGCCCAGCGTCACCGCCAGGATCGCATCGAGTTCGATCAGCTGACCTGCGTTGTTGCCGTCCGCGCTCTTCACGTTGGAGCTGATCAACAGCCCCGCCACGCCCGCGCAAGCACCGCAGAACGCATAGGCACCAACAATCAGCCGCCGCGCCTGCACACCCGCCACACGCGCCGCCGTCGGGTTGATGCCCACCGCCTGGATGAACAACCCCAGCGCCGTGCGCGTGATCGCCAGATAGAGCAACACGAACACCGCCGCCACGATGAACAGCGAGAACGGCAGCCCCAGCAGATAACCACTGCCGAGGAAGAAGAAGGGCTTGTAGTAGATCGTGATGATCTGCCCATCGGCAATCAGCTGCGCAATGCCGCGCCCGGCCACCATGAGGATCAGCGTCGCGATGATCGGCTGCATGCCGACCTTGGCCACCAGCAGACCGTTCCACAGCCCGCACAGCAGCGCAATGCCGATGGCCGCGACGATCGCGAGCGACATCGGGAACCGGCTCACGTCATTGGCCACCGAGCCGCCGATCATCCAGGCCGCGAGCGCCGCCGCGATGGCGACCACCGCACCCACCGAGATGTCGATGCCGCGCGTGGCGATCACCAGCGTCATGCCCAGCGACACCAGCACGAGTGGCGCGGCGCGGTTGAGGATATCGATCAGGCTGCCGTAGAGATGGCCTTCTCGCCATTCGAGATGCAGGAAGCTGGAGTTGAAGGCTGTGTTGACTGCGAGCAGGAGCAACAGCGTGATCAGTGGCCACGCAAGTCTGTGGCGCATTGCGTTCGCCAGGCGGTTGTGGTTTTTTTCGGCCATGGTCAGTTGCTCCGGCACGCGTTGTATTCGGGGCGTGTGTGAATGACACCGGGTGCTCCCCTCCGCGAATGTCTCCCGTCGACGTGATCGCGCCCCAAGGACAGGAGGTTGTTCATGCCGCAGCAATCATTTCGTAGACCTCGTCCTCGGAAGAGCCGCCCGGCAGCTCTCCTACCTTCTTCCGGTCCCGCAACACCACGATGCGATGCGCCACTCGCACCACCTCGCTCATCTCCGACGAGATGAAGATCACCGCCATGCCCGCCTTCGCGAGCCTCAGAATTTCTTCCATGATTTCCTGCTTGGCCGCCACGTCGATGCCGCGCGTGGGCTCGTCGAGAATCAGCAGGCGCGGCTCGGTCGCGAGCCAGCGCGCGATCATCGCCTTCTGCTGGTTGCCGCCGGAGAGCAGGCCGATGGGGGTCTCGACACTCGCGGTCTTGATGCCGAGCGACTTGACGAAACGCTCGGCCATCTCGGTCTGCTCGGCGTGCGACAGGAAGCGCCGCGTGCCCAGCCGCGCCTGCAAGGCAAGTGCAATGTTCTCGCGCACCGACAGTTCTGCAACGATGCCGTCGGTCTTGCGCTCCTCGGGGCACAGCGCTAGGCCTTCGCGGATCGCATCGGCCGGATTCGAGAAACTGACGGAACGGCCATCGACCTTTAGCACGCCGCGGTCCGGCGACTCCAGCCCGAACAGCAGCCGCGCAAGCTCCGTGCGGCCCGCGCCCAGCAGGCCCGCAATGCCGACGACCTCGCCTGCACGCACGCGCAAGTCCGTCGCCTGCAGTTGCCCGGCTTGGCCCAGCCCCTCGGCCTGCAATAACGCCGGTGCCGCTTCATCGAACGCAGGCAACGCAGCAGGCCGTGCTGATTGCGCCGCCAGCTCACGCCCGAGCATCGCGGCAATCAGCGCCTGCGGCCCGAGATCGGCCACGCGCCACTCCCCGATCCAGCTGCCGTTACGCAGCACCGTGATGCGGTCCGACACCGCGTACATCTGGTTGAGGAAGTGCGTCACGAAGACGATGGCCAGTCCCTCGCCGCGCAGCCTCCGCAGCACTTCGAACAGCTTCTCCACTTCGTCGTCGTCAAGGCTCGACGTCGGCTCGTCGAGGATCAGCACTTTCGACGACACGCCCAGCGCTCGCGCAATCGCCACCATCTGCTGCACTGCCACCGAGTAGCTCGACAGCAGCCGCGTCACGTCGATGTCGAGCCCGATGCGCGCCAGCAGTTCTTCGGCGCGCCGGTTCACGCAAGCCCAGTCGATGCGAAAGCCCTGCGCCACGCCGCAGCGCGGATAGCGCCCCGCGAACACGTTCTCCGCCACCGACAGGTTCGGGCACAGGTTCACCTCCTGGTAGACCGTGCTGATGCCCAGCTTCTGGGCCTCCAGCGGCGAATGCGGGTGAATCGGCTGGCCGTCGAGGAATATCTCGCCACCGCTCGACGGCAGCACGCCCGTCAGCACCTTGATCAGCGTCGATTTGCCCGCGCCGTTCTGCCCCATCAGTGCGTGGATCTCGCCCGGGTACAACCGCAACTGCACGTCGCGCAGCACCGGAATGCCGCCGAACTGCTTGTGGATGCCCTTGAGCTCCAGCACGGGCGAGGGAGTGTCGTCGTCAGCCATGTACAGCCGTCACTTGTTCTTGTTGTAGACGTCGATGAACACCGCCGCCAGCAGCACCAGCCCCTTGATGACCTGCTGGTAGTCGATGCCGATACCCAGGATCGACATGCCGTTGTTCATCACGCCCATGATGAAGGCGCCGATCACCGCGCCCATCACACGGCCCACGCCACCCGAGGCCGATGCACCGCCGATGAAGCAGGCCGCAATCACGTCGAGCTCGAAGCCCAGGCCCGCCTTGGGCGTGGCCGTGTTGAGCCGCGCCGCGAACACCAGGCCCGCCAGCGCCGCCAGCGCACCCATGTTCACGAAAGTGAGAAACGCGAGCCGCTGCGTCTTCACGCCCGACAGCCGCGCCGCCTTCTCATTGCCGCCCAACGCATAGATGCGCCGGCCGACGGTCGTGCGGTTGGTGACGAAGTCGTACACCACGATCAGCACCGCCATCACGATCAGCACATTGGGCAGGCCCTTGTATGTCGAGAGCAGGTAGCTGAAGAACAGGATGATGGCGGCGAAGAACAGGTTCTTCACCAGGAAGAAGGCATACGGCTCCTGCTCCATGCCGTGCGCCGCCAGCTTGGCGCGCCCGCGCAGCTTGAAGAACACCAGCGCCGCGGCGGCCAGCGCGCCCACCACCAGCGAGGTGGTGCGCAATGCATCGCCCCCCAGCGGATCGGGAATGAAGCCCGAGCTGAGCCGCTGGAACTCCACCGGGAACGGCCCCACCGACTGCCCCGCCAGCAGCGCCAGCGTGAGCCCCTTGAACACCAGCATGCCCGCGAGCGTGACGATGAACGAAGGGATCTTGCGGAACGCCACGAACCAGCCCTGCGCCGCGCCGATGACTGCGCCCGCAAGAATGCTCACGATGGCCGTGGGCACGAAGTGCCACTCGTACTCCACCATCAGCACCGCAGCCAGCGCGCCGATGAAGCCGCACACCGAGCCCACCGACAGGTCGATGTGCCCCGCCACGATCACCAGCAGCATGCCCAGCGCCATGATGACCACGTAGCTGTTCTGCAGCAGCAGGTTGGTGAGGTTCAGTGGCCGCAGCAGCGTACCGTCGGTCAGCACCTGGAACAGCACCATGATCGCGACCAGCGAGATCAGCATGCCGTATTCGCGCAGGTTGTTCTTCAGGAAGCCGACATGCAGCTTCGGCGCTTCGGAAGCGGGAACGGCGGCCTTCACCGCGTTGACTTCAGGCTGCGACATGAACCGAACTCCCCGCACTCACGATGGCATGCATGATGCGTTCCTGCGAGGCCTCGGCGGCCGGAAACTCGGCGACGAAGCGCCCCTCGTTCATCACGTAGATGCGGTCGCACATGCCGAGCAGCTCCGGCAGTTCCGAAGAAATCATGAGAATGCCTTTGCCCTCGCTCGCGAGTTGGTCGATGATGGTGTAGATCTCGTACTTGGCGCCCACGTCGATGCCGCGCGTGGGCTCGTCGAGAATCAGCAGCTCGGGCTTGGTGAAGAGCCACTTGCTCAACACCACCTTCTGCTGGTTGCCTCCCGACAAATTGACCACCAGCTGCTCGACGCCCGAGCAGCGGATGTTGAGCGCCTTGCGGTACTCGTTGGCCACCTTGAATTCGCGCCCGTTGTCGATCACCGAAGACTCGGAAATCGCATCGAGATTCGCCAGGCTGATGTTCTTGCGGATGTCTTCCTCCAGCACCAGCCCCAGGCCCTTGCGGTCTTCGGTGACGTAGGCGATGCCGTGGTCGATGGCCTTGCGCACCGTGCTCACGTCCACCTGCTTGCCATGCATGAACACCGAGCCGCTGATGCGCTGCCCGTAGGACTTGCCGAACACGCTCATGGCCAGCTCGGTGCGTCCCGCGCCCATGAGGCCCGCAATGCCGACGATCTCGCCCTTGCGCACGTTCAGGCTCACGCCCTTGATCTGCTCGCGGTCGGCATGCAGCGCATGGTGCACGCGCCAGTCGCGCACCTCGAACACGGTCTCGCCGATCTTCGGGTCGCGCTGCGGATAGCGGTGCGCCATGTCGCGCCCGACCATGCCGCGGATGATGCGGTCTTCGCTGATCGCCTGCCGCGCGCAGTCCATCGTCTCGACCGTGGCGCCGTCACGCAGCACGGTGATCGAATCGGCCACCTTGGCGATCTCGTTGAGCTTGTGCGAGATGAGGATCGACGCGATGCCCTGGCGCTTGAGCTCCAGCAGCAGCATCAGCAGCGCATCGCTGTCGTTCTCGTTCAGGCTGGCGGTGGGCTCGTCGAGTATCAGCAGCTTCACCTCCTTGGCCAGCGCCTTGGCGATTTCCACCAGCTGCTGCTTGCCCACGCCCAGGTCGGTCACCAGCGTGGTCGGCGGCTCCTTCAGGCCCACCTTGGCGAGCAGCTCGCGCGTCTTCGCATAGGCCGCAAACCAGTCGATCACGCCGCCGCTGGCAATCTCGTTGCCCAGGAAGATGTTCTCGGCAATGGACAGCAGCGGCACCAGCGCCAGTTCCTGGTGGATGATGATGATGCCCAGCTTCTCGCTGTCGGCAATGCCCCGGAAGCGGCGCAGCTCGCCCTCGAAATGGATCTCGCCGGTGTAAGAGTCGCACGGGTAGACGCCGCTGAGCACCTTCATGAGCGTCGACTTGCCCGCGCCGTTCTCGCCGACCACTGCGTGGATCTCCCCGGCGCGCACGCTGAGGTTGACGTTGCTCAGCGCCTTCACGCCGGGAAACGTCTTGGTGATGCCACGCATCTCGAGGATTGCACCAGCATCGGCGATGCTGCTTTCGATGCTCACTTGATCTGGCTTTCCTTGTAGTAGCCGCTGTCGACCAGCACGGTCTTCCAGTTCGATGCATCCACGCTCACCGGCTTGAGCAGGTACGAGGGCACGACCTTGATGCCGTTGTTGTAGGTCTTGGTGTCGTTCACCTCGGGCGTCTTGCCCGAGAGCATGGCGTCGACCATGGCCACCGTGACCTTGGCCAGCTCGCGTGTGTCCTTGAACACGGTGGAGGTCTGCTCCTTGCGCAGGATCGACTTGACCGAGGGCACCTCGGCGTCCTGACCCGACACGATGGGCATCGGCTGCGAGCCCGAGCCGTAGCCCACGCCCTTGAGCGACGACAGGATGCCGATGGACAGGCCGTCGTACGGCGACAGCACCGCGTCGACACGGTCCTTGGTGTAGTAGGCCGACAGCAGGTTGTCCATGCGCGCCTGCGCCACCGCACCGTCCCAGCGCAGCGTGCCGACCTTGTCCATGCCCATCTGCTTGCTGCGCACCACCAGCTTGCCGCTGTCGATGTAGGGCTTGAGCACCGAGAGCGCGCCGTTGTAGAAGAAGAAGGCGTTGTTGTCGTCGGGCGAGCCACCGAACAGTTCGATGTTGAACGGGCCCTTGCCGCTCTTCAGGCCTAGCGCCGCCTCGATCGACTGCGCCTGCAGAACGCCGACCTGGAAGTTGTCGAAGGTCGCGTAGTAGTCGACGTTCTTCGAACCCTTGATGAGCCGGTCGTACGCGATGACCTTCACGCCCTTGTCGGCCGCCTTCTGCAGCACGTCGGACAGCGTGGTGCCGTCGATGGCCGCAATGACCAGCACCTTCGAGCCCTTGGTCACCATGTTCTCGATCTGCGCGAGCTGGTTCGGGATGTCGTCGTCGGCGTACTGCAGGTCGGTCTTGTAGCCCTTGTCCTTGAAGTACTTGACCATGTTGGCGCCGTCGGCAATCCAGCGGGCCGACGACTTGGTGGGCATCGAGATGGCGATCAGGCCCTTGTCCTGCGCGTTGGCCAGCGGCGTGAAGCCGACGATGGCGAACGCGATGCCCGCGAGAGAGGCTTTGAGGAATTTGCGTTTCATGGGTGTGGGCTCTCAGTACTTGCGATTGGGAAACTCTTTCGCGGCAACTTCCATCGGGAAGATGCCCTCGACCGTCACGATGCGCTTGGGCAGCGTCTTGCCGTCCTTGATGTCCTTCACGGCCTGCATCAGCTGCGGCCCGAGCAGCGGGCTGCATTCGACCGACACGTTGAGCTTGCCGGCGATCATGGCTTCGAAGGCGCCCTTCACCCCGTCGATGGAGATGATGGTGATGTCCTTCGCCGGCTTCAGGCCGGCTTCCTCGATGGCCTGGATCGCGCCGATGGCCATGTCGTCGTTGTGCGCGAACAGCACATTGATCTTCTTGCCCTCGGCCTTCAGGAAGGCTTCCATCACTTCCTTGCCCTTGGCGCGCGTGAAGTCGCCTGTCTGCGAGCGGATGATCTTGAACTTCGGGTCGGCCTTGATGATTTCCTCGAAGCCCTTCTTGCGGTCGATGGCCGGCGCAGAGCCCACGGTGCCCTGCAGCTCGACGATGTTCACTTCGCCCTTCTGGTCCTTCATCTTCTCGACCAGCCAGCGGCCTGCCTTGCGGCCTTCCTCGGTGAAGTCGGAGCCCATGAAGGTCACGTAGAGCGAGTCGTCCTTGGTGTTGACGGAGCGGTCGGTCAGCACCACCGGGATCTTGGCGGCCTTGGCCTCGCGCAGCACCGTTTCCCAGCCCGACTCGACCACCGGCGAGAACGCGATGACGTCCACCTTCTGCGCGATGTACGAGCGGATGGCCTTGATCTGGTTTTCCTGCTTCTGCTGCGCATCGGAGAACTTGAGATCGATGCCCGCCTCCTTGGCCGACGACTTGATCGACTCGGTGTTGGCAGTGCGCCATTCGCTCTCGGCCCCCACCTGCGCAAAGCCGAGCACCAGTTTTTTCTGCGCGAGCGCAGAGATGGGCAGCATGCCACTGAGGGCAGCGGCGGCGAGCGCGGTGTTGAGGGTGCGGCGATTCATGGTCATGGAATGTCTCCTTCTGTTGACTTGCTTGTTGAGAACCGTTTTTCGTCGCGGCTCAGGCCAGCATGTAGCCGGTCTTCACCGTCGTGTAGAACTCCGCGGCGTGGCGCCCTTGTTCGCGCGGCCCGTAGCCCGACCCCTTGCGGCCGCCGAAGGGCACGTGGAAGTCCACCCCCGCGGTCGGCAGATTGACCATCGTCATGCCGACCACGGCATGGCGCCTGAAATGCATCGCGTGCTTCAGCGAATTGGTGCAGATGCCCGCGCACAGGCCAAAGGGTGTGTCGTTGCACAGCGCGAGCGCTTCGTCGTAGTCGTCGGCGCGCAGCACGCAGGCCAGCGGGCCGAAGATTTCCTCGCGTGCGATGCGGTGCGAGGGCTTGGCCAGGAACAGCGCGGGGCTCATGTAGTGGCCGACGGTGGCGCGCTCCAGCGCCTCGCCGCCCCACACGTGCTCGGCGCCTTCTTCGCGCGCCACGTCGACCCAGGCGAGGTTCTGCGCCAGGCGTTCTTCGTCGGCCACCGGGCCGATGTCGACGCCGCGCTCCAGCGCGTGGCCGATCTTCAGTGTCTTGAGCCGCTGGCGCAGCTTTGCGACGAAGGCGTCGTGCACCGCCGCTTCGACGATGAGCCGGCTCGACGCGGTGCAGCGCTGGCCTGCCGAGAAGTACGCGCCCTGCACCGCGCAATCGACGGCGCGGTCGAGGTCGGCGTCGGCCAGCACCACCAGCGCGTTCTTGCCGCCCGTCTCCAGCTGCACCTTGGCGCGCCTCGCGGCAGCGGCCTGCAGGATGCGCTCGCCGTTGGCCATGGAGCCCGTGAAGCTCAGCGCATCGACCAGCGCGCTGTCGACCAGCGCCTGCCCCACTTCGCGGCCGCTGCCCATCACGAGGTTGAAGGCACCGGCCGGCAGGGCCGCGCGGCTGATGATCTCGGTCAGCGCCCAGCCGCAGGCCGGCACCAGTTCGGCCGGCTTGAACACCACGCTGTTGCCATGGGCCAGCGCGGGCGCGATCTTCCAGGCGGGAATGACGAAGGGCGAGTTCCACGGCGTGATGAGCCCCACCACGCCGACCGGCTCGCGCGTGACGTCGACCTGCACGCCCGCGCGCACCGAGGCCACGTTCTCGCCTCCGCCGCCGCGCAGGGCTTCACCCGCGAAGAACTTGAAGATCTGGCCCGCGCGCGCCACTTCCGCAACGGCCTCGGGCAGAGTCTTGCCCTCTTCGCGCGCCAGCAGCAGGCCCAGGTCGTCCTTGCGTGCGAGCAGCTCGGCGCCGATGCGGTCGAGCACGTCGGCGCGCCGCTGCGGCGTGCTGTGGCTCCAGTGGGGAAAGGCCTCGGTGGCCGCGCGGATGGCGGCCTCGGCCTGGCGGCGATCGGCACGTGCGTACTCGGCCACCACTTCGCTGGTGTCCGAGGGATTGGCGCTCACACCCGTGGTCGCGCTGGTTTCCCAGCGGCCATTGATGTACTGCCGCACGTTCTGATGGATCTCGCCGTGAATCACCGGGGCGCGGACCTTGTCTCTGTTGTTATTGGAGTGCCGCGAGTCTATGAATAGATTTGATATCAATCCAATCGTTTTTTAAGCAAAATGGATATCGATCATCGGATTCTGGAAAACCCGATCAGTCCTTCGTTTCAAGAGACGACATGACCAACTACAACCACTGGTTCATCCGCGCCCGGCTCAAGACCCGGCAACTGCTGCTGCTCGTGGCCCTGGCCGAGGAAGGCAACATCCACCGCGCGGCGCAGGTGCTCAACATGACGCAGCCCGCCGCCTCCAAGCTGCTGAAAGACCTGGAAGACGTGCTGGAGGTGCCGCTGTTCGACCGCCTGCCGCGCGGCATGCGCCCGACCTGGTACGGCGAGACCATGATCCGCCACGCCCGCGTCGCGCTAGCGAGCCTGAACCAGGCGCACGACGAACTCACCGCGCTCAAGGCCGGCCGCTTCGGCCAGGTGAGCGTGGGCGCCATCACCGCGCCGGGCCTCACGCTGATGCCGCCCGCCGTGGCCATGGTGAAGCGCGAGCAGCCCGACCTGCGCGTGTCGCTGGAAATCGAGACCAGCCCGGTGCTGATCGAGCGGCTGGAGCAGGGCAAGCTCGACATCCTGGTGGCGCGCCTGTTCGCCGAGCACGACAAATCGCAGCTGCGCTATGAGGCGCTGACCGAAGAGCCCGTGTGCGCGCTGGTGCGCCCCGGCCATCCGCTGCTGGGCGTGAGCGGGCTCACGCTGCGCGACGTGGTGAGCGCCGGCTGGATCGTGCCGCCCGCAGGCAGCGTGCTGCGGCACCGCTTCGAGCTGATGTTCCAGGAAGAAGGCCTCGCCCCACCGACCAACACCATCGAGAGCTCGGCCCTGCTCTTCATCACGCGCATGCTGCAGCAGAGCGACATGGTGGCCGTGCTGGCGACCGACGTGGCGCGCTACTACGCAGCGCACGGCATCGTGTCGCTGCTGCCGCTGGACATGCCCTGCCACATGGACGCCTTCGGCATCATCACGCGCACCGACCGGCTGCTGTCGCCGGCGGCGAAGGTGATGATGAAGGCGCTGAAGACGGCCAGCATGAGCGTCTACGGACGCAAACTCGAAATCGATTGACCGGATTCATTCGCGGAATGCCGCGGAACCGGCTTTGCCGGGCCGCTGGCATTGCCCCCGGCGAGGGGGTTGGCGAAGCGACACGAAGTGCGCGAAGCCTGGGGGAGTGCCTGATTACGTCCAGCCGGCGTCGACGGTGAACTCTTGCGCCGTGCACATCTTCGCGTCGTCAGACGCGAGGAACAGCACCATGCGCGCGATGTCTTCCGGCATCAGCTTGTCGGGCAGGCACTGGTTGCGCTGCAAGGCCTTCTCGCCCTCTTCATCGAGCCACAGCTTCACCTGCCGCTCGGTCATCACCCAGCCGGGCGACACGGTGTTGATGCGGATGCGGTCGCGGCCCAGGTCCACCGCGAGCCCGCGCGTGAGCCCGTTCACCGACGACTTGGCAATTGCGTAGCAGGGGTAGCCCGATCCCTTGGTCTGCCAGCCCGTCGAGCCCAGGTTGACCACCGACCCGAAGCCCAGCCGCTTCATACCCGGCACCACCGACTGGATCGCGAACAGCGCGGGCCGCTCGTTGATGGCCATGCGGTTGTCGTAGTAGTCGGGCGTGACCGATTCGAGTGTGTGGCGGTCGTCGCTCGCCACGTTGTTGACCAGCACAGCGAAGTCGCCGAGTTCGGCGGCCGCGTCGGCAATGGCCTTCTGCAGCGCGGCGATGTCGCGCACGTCGCAGGCGCGCCACCATGGCGCCGCGTGGCCGGCCTCTTTGATTTGCTGCGCGAGCGCCGCGCTGGCGCCCTCGGCAATATCGACGAAGGCTACGCGCGCGCCCTGCGCAGCGAAAGCAGCGACGATGGCCGCACCAATGCCGCTGCCGCCACCGGTGACGAACACAGTGCGGTCCTTCAAGCTGGGATGAATGGAAAGCTGGGGGGAATTCAAGAAAAGTCTCCGAGGTACGCATCACACGACATTGCAATATGAATATCAGTTGATGCCAGTATTTTCAATTTCCGTTATCAATATGCCTTGATACGATCCGCCGCGTCAAGAAGACATCACAAGGAAAGAACAAATGAAAGAGACAAGCCCCCTTCCCTCATTGCCCGCGCCTTCGGTCGCAGGCGAGCCCGAATGCATCTGGCCCGCCGGCGCCGAGCTCGGCGAGGGCACGCTCTGGTCGCAGCGCGAACAGGCGCTCTACTGGATCGACATCCTCACGCCGCGCCTGTTCTGGTTTCGCCCCGCCGACGGTGCGCGACGGGCCTGGCAGTTCGACGAAGAGATCACCGCGATCTCCGAGCGCGCGACGGCACCGGGCCTGATCCTCACGCTGCGCCGCGGCTTCGCGCTCTTCGACACTACACAGCTGCCGGGTGCCGGCGCGAAGCCGCACTACCTGCACCAGCCCGAACCCGAGCGCACCGGCAACCGCTTCAACGACGGCAAGTGCGACAGCCGCGGCCGCTTCTGGGGCGGCAGCATGGACTTCGACTGCAAGGCTCCCACCGGCGCGCTCTACCGCTACGACGCCGACGGCCGCTGCACGAAGCACGACGACGGCTTCGAAGTGACCAACGGCCCGACGTGGTCGGCCGACGGCCGCACCATGTATTTCAACAACACGGTGCTGAACAATCTCTACGCCTACGACTTCGACATGGAAGCGGGCACCGTGTCGAACCGGCGCGTGTGGCACCGCTTTCCGAAGCCCGATGGTCTGCCCGACGGCATGACCACCGACGCGGCCGGCCGGTTGTGGATCGCGCACTGGGGCGGCTCCTGCGTGACCTGCCATGACCCGGTGAGCGCAGCCGAGCTGTGCCGCATCGTGCTGCCCGCGAGCCACGTCACCGACTGCGCCTTCGGCGATGCCGACCTGCGCACGCTCTACATCACGACCGCGCGCAACGGGCTTACTGCAGAACAGCAGGCGGCCGAGCCGCTGGCGGGTGGGTTGTTCAAGGTGCGCATCGACAGCCCTGGCGTGCCGGCGGCACTGTTCGCTGGCTAGTTCAGCCGATAACGCCGAAACGATGTTCCGTCGAGCTGCGGAACACCTCCCCCGGCCGCAGCACCGTAGACGGAAACCCCGGCTGGTTCGGTGAGTCGGGATAGTGCTGCGTCTCCAGGCACAGCCCATCGCCCTGCCGCAGGCTGGTACCCGCGCTGCCCATCAGGCTGCCGTCGAGAAAATTGCCTGAATAGAACTGCACGCCGGGCTCGCTGGTGTGCACCTCCATGACGCGGCCCGTGGCCTCGTGCTCCAGCCGCGCCGCAAGCGCGAGGCCGCGATCGAGTTGAGCGCAGTCCAGCACCCAGTTGTGGTCATAACCATGTGCAAGCAGCAACTGTTCGTGGCCTTCGCGGATGCGCTCGCCGATGCGAGTCGCGCTGCGAAAGTCGAACGGCGTCGAAGCCACATCGGCCAAGCCAGTCGGAATCAGCGTCACATCCACCGGGCAGTAGCGGCTCGCGGCGATCATCAGCCGGTGGTCCATCACCGAGCCGCTGCCTGCGAGGTTGAAGTAGTCGTGGTGGCTCAGGTTCAGCACCGTGGGCTTGTCGGTCAGGGCGCTGTAGTCGATGCGCCATGTGTTTGCGCTCGCGCTCAGCGTGTAGCGCACTGTCAGCTGTACCTCGCCGGGGTAGCCTTCTTCGCCGTCGGCGCTGGTGTAGCGCAGCTCGATGGCGATGTCGTCGCCGGCCTCTTGCGCCGACAGCGGCACGATGTCCCAGAAGCGCGTGCCGAATCCCTTCGCACCGCCGTGCAGCGAGTTGACGCCATCGTTCAGCCCCAGCTGATGCACCGTGCCGTCGAGCGTGAAGCGCCCCGCCGCAATCCGGTTCGCAAAGCGTCCGACGATGGTGCCGAAATGCGGATGCGGCTTGAGGTAGTCGGCAAGCGTCGGCAAGCCCAGCACGATATTCGCGCTGCGCCCATCGCGGTCGGGCACGCGCAGCGCGGTGACGATGCCTCCGTGGTTGATGGCGCTCAGGCTCAGGCCGCGGCCGTTGCTGAGGGTGTATTCGGTGACGATGCGGCCGTCGGGCATGCGGCCGAACTCGCGCGATGTGATGCTGCTGCTCATGTGTCTCCTGCCTGCCGGAATTGTTTAGGGGAACAACGCCTCGCGCGCGCACTGCGAAGCGGTGCGCAGCGCGATGCGGTCCTTGAGGTCATGGTAGTCGGGCGGCTCGGCGGCGTGCGTGCGCAGTTCGATGCGATGACCGGCCTTGGACACAGCGTCGGCAAAGCGCTCCTGCAGCGCGAAGGGCGTGTTCCTGTCGTCGCGGTTGCCGATCAGCACGATACGCCGTGCCGGGTCGCGCACGATGCCGCCCACGTGGTCCAGCGGGTCATAGAACTGCGCGCTGCCGGTGGTGTCGGTGCGGCCGTCTCTCGAGCGGCCCAGCAGGCGCGCGCGCTCCAGCAATCCGTAGGCACCCGAAGTCAGCACCGCGCAGGCCACGCGCGTGCGGCCCAGCGTGAGCAGCGCGGCGCCCGCGGTGGCACCGCCGCTGTGGCCGACGATGACGATGCGCTGCAGCCTGTGGCGCTGCATGAGCGCGTCGAGCGCGGCATCGAGCGCGTGGAACTCCACCAGCTGGCGGCGCTTGCGGTGGTCGCCCGAAGAGCCGTACGTGCCGGGCCGCGCCACGAAGATCCACGGCACGCCCGCGCGGTCGCGGCTGCGCTGCGCATCGAGCATGCGCAGGTCTTCGGTGTTGTCGGGAATGCGCGTGGGCGCCTGGTCCATCACGCTGTCGCGGTCGCCCGAGAACTGCACGATGGCGATGCGCGCGCCCTCGATGTCGTCGCTCGCGAAGTAGCGGATGCAGGCGGGGCCCTCTGCGGTCTGCACCCACAGGTAGCTGTTGCGGTCGGGGCAACTGGCGCGGTCGGCGGGCTGGTTCCAGTGCAGCACTTC
The DNA here is from genome assembly GCF_900106655.1 of Variovorax sp. YR634. NCBI lineage: Bacteria > Pseudomonadati > Pseudomonadota > Betaproteobacteria > Burkholderiales > Comamonadaceae > Variovorax > Variovorax sp. YR634. Next base: position 65,178 of record NZ_FNOL01000001.1, on the reverse strand, counting down.
GTCGTTGGCCGCAGCGAAGGGCCGGGGCACGTCGGGGCCGGTACGCTGCGCGCAGGCCGCCTGCGCCAGCGCGAGCAGAACGAGGGCGCAGCGCGCATATCGACGGAAGAGGCTCGATGCAGTCATAGCCGTTGCAGCAGTGCGGGGATGCTACCGAAGTCGGATCGGTCGCGGTCGCCCTTCACCAGAACCAGGTCACCGTCGCGCAAAAAGCCTTCGAGGTAGTTCGCGAGCTGCACGGCGTTGTCGAAGTGCGGGCCGAGCAGATCGGCGGGCACTTCCTCGCGCAGCCAGCGCATTTCTTCGCCATGCGTCACGAGGTGCTGGATGCCCGAGGCCAGCAGCGGCCCGGCCAGGCTGCGGTGCATGGCCTCGGTGTCGTTGTCGAGATTCACGATGCGCCCCAGCACGCCGATCTTGCGCATCACAGGGCCGCTGCTCTCCGCGCGCTGCCAGGTGCGCACGAACTCCATCGCGTTATGCATTGACATGACTTCGGCGTTCCAGCTGTCGTCGATCAGCGTGGCCTGCACGCCGGCCTGCGTGCGCAGCGCGCGCACCTGCATCACCGAGGCCGGCAGGCGCACGTGCGGCATGCGCGCGCAGGCGGCCTCGCCATCGAAGCCCATGGCCAGCAGGGCCGCGAATGCGAGCGCCGAGTTGCGCACCAGCCCCGCGCTCTCGACCGGAAACAGGTACTCCAGCGTGCGCCCTGGCACGGCAATACGCACGCGGCAGCCGCCACAGGGCTCGGGCCGGGTGTCGACAATGCGCACGTTGGCCTCGGGCCCGGTGCCGACCACCCAGAGGGCGCCCGCCGTGCGTGCGGCCGCTGCCACCACCTGCTGCAGGCAGGGAATGTGATCGGGCACGATCGCCACGCCGCCGGGCTCCAGCCCCAGGAAGATGCGCGACTTGTATTCGGCCGTGAGTTCCAGCGTCGAGGCCTGGCGCGTCTGCGACAGGCCGATCTCGGTGATGAGTGCCACGTGCGGCCGCGCCACCAGCGAGATCGGGCCGCGGTCCATCCATAGCCCGCTCTGCGCCATCTCGAGGATGCACACGTCCACGTCGGGCCCGAGGTTGGCCAGCATGGCAGGCACGCCGACGCGCGAGTTGTAGTTGTCGATGGTGGTGTGCACGCGCGCGCGCTCGGGCAGCAGGTCACGCAGCATCGCGATGGTGGACGACTTGCCGACCGTGCCGGTCACGCCCACCACGAAGCCCTTGTAGCGCGCCCGCGCGGCGGCGCCCATGGCGAGCATTGCCGCAATGGGATCGTCCACTTGCAGCAGCGGGAAGGCCGGATCGAGCCCGTCCACCGCGTGCGCGACCACTGCGCCGGCCAGCTCGGAGTGCAGGCGGGGCAGTTCGAGGTGGCGATCCCAGTTGTCGGTGCGCGGCTTGCTGTAGTTCTCGTGCGCGGCCAGTGTGCGGTAGTCGGAGGCGACGAAGAGCGAGGGCTTCGGCAGCAGCTCCATGTGGACCGGGCCGCGCACCACCGAGTTGGCGAACCAGCCCGGCGGCGGCTCGACGAGCCATCGGCCGCGCGTGGCCTTTTGCAGTTGCTCGGCGGTCCACACGGGCGCGGGGTCGGGGCCCGCGCCGGGGCGGTCGGCCATGAGCACTGGCGCTGTGCGTTCCGGCAAGGGCGTAGGAGCGTCCGGCACGCGCAGGCCGCACCACAGCGCGAGACGGCGCGCGGCTGGCAGGTCAGGCAGTGCGCCGCGCACGCTCACTTCGAGCTGCAGCACGTCGCTTTCCAGCAGGCCGCCGCGCGGCGGGCGCAGGCCGTAGCGGTCGCGGTAGATGCGGCCGGGCTCCCAGCGGCTGGTGGGCCACATCCAGTCGCAGGGGTCGTGGTCCATGCTCTCGCCCCAGGGCGGCATGCGGGTGCTGCGCATCGGCATCGCGCGGAAGTACAAGCGCAGGTCGACCGCGACGGGCTCGTCAGCGATCCAGAAAGATTCGACCCACAGCATGCGGCGCCCGACGATCTGCCACGGCGTGCAGCGCAGGCCCACGAGGCGCAGCGGGCCGATCTGCAGCGGCGTGATGCGCGCGTCTTCGGGCACGGCGTCGACCAGCCATTCGGGCCGTGGTGTCTGTACCGACTCCACGACAGGCGCCGGGCTGAAGACTGGTGCGGCTGCGGAGGCCGAGTCGGGCCGAAAGGCAGGCCGCTCGGGCGGCGACAGTCGCACCGCGCAACGGCCGCCAGACACCAGAACCATCTCCGTCCCGAGCGCGCGGCATTGCGCTGCAAAGCGCTCGCTCAAGGCCTGCGCCTTGTCGCCTTCGAGCTGCCGCGAGAAACCGAAGCCGACGCCAATGGGTGTGAACATCACCTCCTCGACACCGCGCGGCCCCAGCGTCAGCGAGAACACGCCCGAGTCTGCGAAGTCGTTGCGCACCGAGTCGAACAGCAGGTCGCCGGCGTCGTGCAGGATCGGCCGGCCGCGATAGATCTCGATGCCCTGCAGCACATGCGCCGAAGTACCGAGGATCGCGTCCGCGCCGGCATCGACGATGGCATGGCCGACGGCGATCTCGGCCTGCGTGGGTTCGGTCTCGAGGTTGGCACCCCAGTGCACAGCCACCAGCACTACATCGGCCTCGCGGCGCGCGGCCTCGATGCGCGGCGCGAGCGTGGCGGTCCACGCAGCAGGGTCGTCCAGCGACAGCCAGGCGGCGCCCGCACGCTCGGCCGTGGCGGCAAATTCGGGCTGCGTGGCGTCGAGCGAGAACAGCGCCACGCGCACGCCGCCCGCGCGCCGGAACGCCGGGCGCAACGCCGCCTCTGGCGTACGGCCTGTGCCGGCGTGGGCGATGCCCGCCGCGTCCAGCAGGCCCTGCTGTTCCATGAGCGCATCGGGGCCGTAGTCGCCGCTGTGGTTGTTGGCGGTGGTGACCATGCCGATGCCGGCCTCGGTCAGCACCGCGAGCATTTCGGGGCGGGCGCGGTAGTAGTAGGGAGCCGTCTCGTCCTTGTCGACGCCCTGCTCGCCGATGGTGGCAACCACGCATTCGAGGTTCGCGATGCGCAGGTCGGCCTCGCGCAGCGCGGCGATGTCGCCGAGCATCTTTTTCGCGCCGCCGAGTTCGTGCAGCCGGTAGTGCTGGCGGCGCGCGAGATTCACGTCACCTCCCCAGGCAATGATGCCGGTAGCTGTTGTTGCCTGCGCGTCTTGCTGTGCCTCGCGCTCCTTCAGCATCCGGTGATACGCCACGTACCCCGAGAGGTAGTGCTCCACGTCGTCGATGCGCACGCGAAAGCTGTGGTGCTTGATGAAGAACGAGCCGGCGATGCGCGCCGGATTGCGGAAGAACATCGCCAGCTCGGGCCAGAAGTGGCCGTTGGCGAGGTAGCGCGCGCGGTATGCCAGCGCACGGTCGAACTTGTCGCGGTCGAGACCGGCCAGCAATGGGCGCAATGCGGGATCGGCTTCGAGCCGCAGCACCATGTCGCGCGCGGCCATCATCAGTTCGAGCAGCGTGGGAAAGGTGGTGATGCGCTCCAGCACGAAGTCGAGATAGCCCGCCACGTTCTGCAGGCCGAACTGGTAGTAGCGCGTCTCGGGCCGGTAGCGCGTGAGTTCGTTGACGCAGTAGCTCAGCCAGTGGTCGTGCGCGCGCCAGTGCTCAGCGGCAATGAAATGATCGAAGGCCTTCTCGACGACCGCGAGCCAGCGCTCGTCGCGCGTGAGGCCGTACAGCCGCATCAGGCCGAAAGCGGCCTCGCCGTCGTAGTAGATGACGCGGAACCTGTCCTTCACGTCGAGCGCGGGCGCATTCAGCACGTGCACGAAGCTGCCCGTCTCCGCATCCTGCATGTGGCGGATGCCGAGCGCGAGCTGCTCCAGCAGCGGCAGGTATTTCCTGTCGCCCGTGAGCTCGGTGTACTTGACCAGCGCGAGCAGGCACACGGCGTTGCCGCCGAGCTTGATCTCGCTGCCGATGTCCAGCAGGTAGGCGGCGCGCGTGCCGTCCGGCAGGTGGGCCGGGCGGATCAGCGTGCCGGTGAGGAAGGCCAGCGAGCGGTCGATGGCGGCCTTGAGCGTGTCGCTGCGCGTGAGCTCCCAGGCTTCCAGCATCGCGTAGGTGGAGCTGGCGTGGCGCAGCGTGTTGTAGGTGGGGATGGCGCGGTCGAAGCAGGGAAACCAGCCGTAGTGGAACTCGCCCGTGGGCTTGACCTGCTCGGCGAGGTAGTTGCCGGCGTTGTCTACCAGCGCATGGACTTGCCGCGCATTCCATTCGCGCAGCTCGCGAAATCCGGCCGCCTGGCCTTCGGCGGTGATGGGCCATGCGCCCTTTGCATCCACGTACACGGCCCGCGTGGTGAAGCACCAGACGGGCGTCGCGTCATCCGCAGGAAAGTCGATCTCGCGGCCAAAGCGCCGCTTGCAGTGCAGGCGCAGGTTGCCGGTGTTGGGCTCGGCATGCTCCACGTCGCCGTTGTAGAGGATCGCGCTGCCGTGCATTTCCTGCGCGAGCAGCGCGAACTCGAAGCGCGCATCGAAGGCGATGCCCTCGTTGAAGTAGTTGCGCTTGGTTTTGGCCAGCTTCGCCTTCAGCGCGGCCCAGCTCATGGGCGTGACCTTGTCGACCACCTCGGCGCGCAAGCGCTGTGGTGTCTGGCCGGTGCGCCTGGCTTTCTCGGCGGCGGCGCGCCATGCGGCGTCGATGTCGGCGCCACGCCCAGAAACCACGCGAGCCCGGGTGTCGTCTTCACCAGTAGCAAGGAACACCACGCACCCTGCTTCGCCGGTGGCGGGCGTTGCCGCGGGCAGCACACCCGCCGGGTCCGCCAGGGCTTGTCTGGCGCGATTCAACAGATCGGCAAGAAAATTCTTCGAGTCGTTATTCATGCAGCCGCGAATGATGACAGGCCCAAGCGTGGCCTGCCATCCCGGCAATCCATGGAAACCGACTGCAAGCCGGCCCCGATCTGACGACCGTCAGCTGACCGCCGACTGACCGCGCGGCTACAGCCGCAGCAGCTCGACGCGACGGTTCTTCGCGCGGCCTTCTTCGTTGGTGTTCGGCGCCACCGGCTCCTTGGAACCGGCGCCGCGCGAAGTGAATCGCCGCGCATCGAGCCCCGTCTTCGCAAGCGCCGCAATGACCGACACGCTGCGCCGGCGCGAGAGGTCGGCGTTGTGCGGCTCTTCGCCCTGCGCGTCGGTGTGGCCCACCACCTGCACGCGCAGTTGCGGGTTGCTGCGCATCAGCTTGGCGATCTCGTCGAGCGTGGGCTGCGAGTCGGGCTTGATGCTGTCCTTATCGAGGTCGAAGTGAATGCCGTAGAGGCTGATGCGGCCGTTCTCCGCCAGCCCCTTCTGCATGGCCGTGGCATCGACGAAGACGATCTTGTCGCTCTCCATCGCCTTGCTCTCGACCACGCGCACGAAGGCGAAGTTGCCGCGGCTGTTGCCTTCGGCGAGCGCGATGCTGGCGTAGACCTTGCCGTTGGGGCCGTCGTATTGCGCGAGCAGGTAGCGGCCGCTGTTGTCGAAATAGTTGCTCACGAACTGGCGCCCGCGGCCGATCATCGGCCACTCGGGCGTGTCGATGGTGTTGGCCAGCACCGAGACGTCGGTGAACGGCGTTTCGCGGTCGAGGTCTTTCTTGTAGCAGCTGCTGTCGGTGGTGGCGCACGCGAACAGTGTCTGGAAGCCCTTGGCCTTCAGGCCAGCCTCGTAGTTGCGTTGCACTTCGAGCAGCGAGCGACCATCGGGCAGGCGGTAGTAGTAGAGCGAGACCTTACCCGCGACTTGCAGCAGGCGCGGCTTGGGCACGGGGTCGCCCCAGTTCTGGATCGGTTCGCGCAGCAGGCCGACTTCGTCGTAGTCCTTGCTCTGGAAGGCATCCATCACCGAGCCTTCGTAGCGCCCGACCAGCGGATGATCTTTGGCGGGCTCGGCGGCCGATGTGACGGTGGCGGCCGCGAGCAGCGCGGCACACGCCAGTAGTTGTTGCAGGCGCCGGCCGAAGTTGGGCCGGAACGCGGGGAGTGAATGAGCCATTGTGGTTGTCCGTTTTCCATGCGAATCGCGCCTCGGATGAGGCGCGATTCGAAGGTATCGGCGGCTCGTTGTGCGGGCAATAAGCCGTTTGGCATGCCTGTTAAGAAGAAGCCTTTAAGAATGAGCACTGGGTGGTGAAAATTTGTCCCTGCTCGCTGAACGATCACGCCGATGGGGTGCCTTGCGCAGCGAAATAAAGGAGGAGGCCGAAGGCCGGGGGACATTCGCGGAGCAAGGTACCCCGTCGGCGTGATCGCGCCCCGAACGAGCCACGCCAACACTTCAAGCCCACGCCTCCATCACAGCACTGCGCACGGCATCAACCGCCACAGGCCGCCTGCCCTCAGCCGGCGCAACCCAACACAGCCAAGTGTGCGAACGCCATCCGTTCCAGATCGCGAGTTCGCCATTGCGCTCGCCCTGCTCTGCCTGGTCGAGCCGCATCAGGCCCGCGCCCATGCCGCTTGCGACCATGCTGCGGATGGCGCTCTCGCCATCGGCCGTGCGGCCCTGGCGGTATTCACGGCCTGCGCCGGCGAACAGCTTTTCGAGATGCACGCGCAGGATGCACGAAGGCGGCGTGCCCACCCATGGCAGGTTCGTAAGCTGGTCCAGCGAGAGGTCGGGATGCGCTTCAGCCACCGGCAGCGGCAGGGTCACGACGAGGTCGATCACGCCGAGGCGGTGCAGCTCCAGCCCATCGATCTGCTCGCCGTCGCTGAGAACGTAAGCGCAGTCGAGATCGCCGCGTTGCACTGCCGACAGCGTTTCGTACGACAGGCCCTGCTTCAGCTGCAGCGCGACCTGCGGATGGCGCTCCGCCAGCTTCACCAGCACCTCGCCGAGCCGCAGCGCCACCGGATCGACCACGGTGCCGAAGCGCACCACGCCCTGCGCCGCACCGCGCAGCTGGTCGGCCGCCGAGCGCATGCGCGATGCGGAAGCCAGCGTGCGCTCGGCCTCTTCCAGCAGGCTGAGGCCGGCCTCGGTAGGCGACATGCCCTTCGGCGTGCGTTCGAACAGCTTCACGCCGAGCTCGTCTTCCAGCGCCTTGAGCTGTGCGCTCACCGCCGGTGCGCTGGTGAACACGCGCTCGGCGGCGCGGGTCAGGCTGCCTTCCTTGGCGATGGCGACGAAGGTCTTGAGTTGGTAGAGCTCCATGGGAGCGGATTGTGAGCTTGGCGGCCGCTTCAGTCTGTTCGCTTTTTTGGAGACCCCTGTCCAAAGAAGCGAATGGCATTTGCGGGCCCCAGCACCGATTCTTGGGGCATCGATTCATTGCAAGAAAAGGCTTCCCCATGTCCCATCGCCAACGCCTGCTCGGCATCGCCGCGCTGCTGCTCGCCACCTCCGGGTGGGGCGGCATGTTCCTGGTCAGCAAGGGCGTGCTGCACCACGTCGAGCCGGCGTGGTTCACGCTCATCCGCTACAGCATGTCCGCGCTGCTGTTCGTGCTGCTGATCGTTCCGCGCGGGGCGGCGCCGTGGCGCAAGCTGCGCCAGCATGCCGGGCCGCTGGCGGTGCGCGGGTTCGCGGGCTTCGGCATCTTCAGCGTGATGCTGCTGGCGGGCCTGGCGCACTCGGTGCCCTCGCACGGCGCGGTGATCATGGCGACCACGCCCATGACCACGCAGCTGCTGCGCTGGGCGCTCGACGGCGTGCGGCCGAGCCGCTCCACGCTGCTGACCACGGCGCTGTCGCTGCTGGGCGTGGCCATCGTGTCGGGGCTGCTGTTCGGCGCCGGGGCTTCGGGCGAATCGACGCTCTTCGGCGACGCGGTGGCCTTCGTCGGAACGCTGGGCTGGGTCTGGTACACGCGCGGCGCCGCGCGCTTTCCGGAACTCGACGTGATCGAGTACACGGCGCTCACAGTGCTGGCCTCGTGGCCGCTGCTGCTGGCCACGGCTCTGGTCGGCACGCTGCTGGGCTGGACGCATGCGCCCAGCATGGAAGGCCTGCGGCTGTCGTGGCAGGCATTGCTGTACGTCGGCCTGGTGTCTTCGGCCATCGCGGTGCTGGCTTTCAACTACGGCGTGCGCACGCTGGGCGCAGTGACGGGCACGGCCTTCATCAACTTCGTGCCGGTGTCGGCGCTGCTGATGAGCGCGGCGCTGGGCAGGCTGCCCACGGTGAACGAGGCGGTGGGCATGGCGATGGTGGTCGGCGCGCTGCTGATCCATACCGCCCTGAGCCGCAAGGCTTCCGCGCCGGCCCCGGCACCGATCGCGAAGACCCCGCAGAATTCGCGCAACTACAGCACCTGTGGAGCCGCATCGTCATGAGCAACGACAGCATCAGCAAGCCCCGTCTCTTCGAGCCCCTGCGGCTCGGCCCCCTTCAAATCGACAACCGCATCGTCATCGCGCCGATGTGCCAGTACTCCGCCGTCGATGGCACGCCGGGCGACTGGCACCTGATCCACCTGGGCCATCTCGCGCTATCCGGTGCGGGGCTGCTGATCCTTGAAGCGACGGCGGTGGAAGCCGAGGGGCGCATCTCGCCCGGCGATCTCGGGCTGTATTCCGATGCCAATGAAGAAGGCCTGGCGCGCGTGCTGCATGCGATGCGTGCGCACTCGCCCATCAAGGTCGCGATGCAACTGGGCCACGCGGGGCGCAAGGCATCGAGCCGTGCACCGTGGGAAGGCGGCAAGCAGATCCGGCCGGACGAGCCCGGCGGCTGGAAGGCGTATGCGCCCTCGGCCGTACCCCATGCGCCCACCGAAGACCCGCCCATCGCGCTCGATGCCGCAGGGCTCGCCCGCATCCGCAACGCCTTCGTCGAAGCCGCACGGCGCGCGGCGCGGCTGGGTCTCGATGGCCTGGAGATCCACGCGGCGCATGGTTACCTGCTGCACCAGTTCCTCTCGCCGCTGGCCAATCACCGGGACGACGAATACGGCGGCAGCCTCGAGAACCGCATGCGCTTTCCGCTCGAGGTGTTCGATGCGGTGCGCGAAGTCTTCCCCACTGACAAGCCCGTGTGGGTGCGCGTCTCGGCCATCGACTGGGTGCCGGGCGGCTGGGACCTCGACGGCACCGTCGCCTTTGCAAAGGCGCTCGAAGCGCGCGGCTGCGCGGCCATCCACGTATCGAGCGGCGGCGTGTCGCCGAAGCAGGCCATCGCGCTCGGCGCGGGCTACCAGGTGCCGTTTGCCGAGCGCGTGAAGTCGGAGGTCGACATGCCGGTCATTGCCGTGGGCCTCATCACCGAGCCGCGGCAGGCGGAGGAAATCATTGCCAAGGGGCAGGCCGATGCGGTGTCGCTCGCACGCGCGATCCTGTACGACCCGCGCTGGCCGTGGCATGCCGCCGCCGAACTGGGCGCGCAGGTAAAAGCGCCGCACCAGTACTGGCGCTCGCAACCGCGTGAGTTCAAGGATCTGTTCGAGAACGCGGCGTTCGGGGCGCGCTAGCAGGCTGCAGGCCGCGCAGCCTCCGCGCGGTGGCGTGCTACTTGCATGGTGTCCCGCGCCATGCCCGCCACGCTCCTGACCCCGCCGGTGCCGCTGAATCTGCGGCAGATCGAAGTCTTCCACGCCATCATGATTGCCGGCACCCTCAGCGGGGCGGCGCGCATGCTGTGCGTTTCCCAGCCGGCCGTCAGCCGCGTGCTGGCCACGACGGAGAGCCGGCTGCGCATGCTGATGTTCGAGCGCGTGCGCGGGCGCCTGCAGCCAACGCCCGAGGCGCGCCGCCTGTTCTCGGAGGTGGAAAGCATCCTGGAGGGCGTGCGCCGCTTCAATGCACTGGCGGCCGACCTGGTCGGCGGTTCGCAGGGCGAGCTGTCATTGGTCTCCAGCCCCAGCTTCAGCGAGTGGCTGATACCGGTGGCGATCAAGCGTTTCCGGGCCCGCTATCCCGACGTGCGCATCAAGTACAGGCCATTGCCGTTCGACCAGTTGCTGCCGCACGTGCTGCTGGGCCACGCGGACCTGGCTATCTCCTCGATGCCGCCGCCGGCCAGTGCCAATGCGGCATCGCGGGCGATCGGCCACAGCTTCATCGAATGCGCGGTGCCCGAGCGCCATCCACTGGCGCAGGCCGAGGCAATCAGCGCGAGCGACCTGGTGGGCCAGACCTTCATCGGCTACGGGCGCGACACGCCCTTCGGCCGGCTCACGGCCGACTTCCTCGCCGCGTCGGGCCTGCCCTTGCGCGCCGACGTCGAGATCCGCTCCACGCCCGAGGCGATGGCGCTGGTGCGTGAGGGCGTCGGCGTGGCGCTGATCGAGGCCTTCGGTGCGCGGCGCTCGGTGATGACGGATGGCGTGGTGCTCAAGCCGCTCTCGCCCACGCTTGCGCACCGCATCTACCTGATCCACACCAACGTCAGCCCGCTGTCGGCCATGGCGAAGGAGTTCCTGGCCGTATTCAAACGGCTGCTGAAGCAGGAGGGGCGCGACAGTGCGCTCGCCCTCACGCTGCCCGAGCACCCGGGCGAGGATGCGCCCGTGCGTGCGCCTCGCCCCTGAGCCGGGCCATTCGTTGCGCGCCATTGACAGCGCGGGCCGGACGTCCATCACCTTTTGTCCCCAGGGCATAACGCGTGGTTATCGACGAGCGGGTCGGGGCGCCTTGGGCGCCACGAGTTTTGTGTTTGAAATCAATCACTTGCGGCAGATCCGAAGCATGCCCTCGCGGCCTGCCGGGGCGGTTCAGGCGCAGTTGGCCGCAGGGGCGGCGGGCCAGATCATTTGGCTCAGACCAACTTTTCTGCCGCCATGAACCGCTTGATCACCGTCGCCGCCGCCCAGCTCGGGCCCATCCAGAAAGCCGAAGGCCGCGATGCCGTCGTGGCCCGCATGGTGCGCCTGCTGGAGCGCGCGCATCAGCGCGGCGCCAATGTCGTGGTGTTTCCCGAACTGGCGCTCACCACTTTCTTTCCGCGCTGGTACGTCGAGAACCTCGACGAGGCCGACGCGTGGTACGAGGAGGCGCTGCCCTCGCCCACCACGCAGCCGATCTTCGATGCCATTCGCCGCTATGGGCTGACCTGCTACCTGGGCTACGCCGAGATCGCCCACGAGGCCGACGAGACCGGCGTGGTGCGCAAGCGGCGCTTCAACACCTCGGTGGTGATCGCGCCTTCGGGCGAGATCGTGCTCAAGTACCGCAAGGTGCACCTGCCGGGGCACAAGGAGTTTTCCACCATCCGCAAGGTGCAGCACCTGGAGAAGCGCTACTTCGAGGTAGGCAACCTGGGCTTTCCGGTCGTGCGGGCGCCGGTGGGCCAGGTGGACGGCGTGAACCTGGGCATGCTGATCTGCAACGACCGCCGCTGGCCCGAAGCGTGGCGCGAGCTCGGGCTGCAGCAGGTCGAGCTGGTCATGCTGGGCTACAACACGCCGGCGGTGAACCAGGAAAACCGCGGCTTCGAGGCGCACCACCTGCGCAACTTCCACTCGCAGCTTTCCATCCAGGCCGGGTGCTACCAGAACGCCACTTTCGGCGTGGGCGTGGCCAAGGCCGGCAACGAGGACGGCTTCGAGCTGATGGGCCACTCCATCATCGTGAACCCCCAGGGCGAGATCATGGCCATGGCCACCAGCTGGGACGACGAGCTGGTGGTGGCCGACTGCAACCTGGACATGTGCCAGCTGGGCCGCAACACCATCTTCAACTTCGCCCAGCACCGCCGCCTGGAGGCCTACACCCGGCTCACCAGCCAGACCGGCAGCACCGAGCCCCCGGTGTGGCAACCGGCGTGAAGGAGGCCCGCGCGATGACGAGCACCTCCTTCATTTCTTCTGCCGCGGCGCTGCCGGACCACATCGAACACGCGATGCTCGGCACGATGCGCGTGCCCCGTTTCGACGACGTGCTGCGCGCCGCACAAGCCATTGCGCCATACGTGCAGCGCACGCCGCTGCTGCGCTCGCCCGCGCTGGACGCGCTGGCGGGCGGCACCGTCTGGATCAAGCCCGAGAGCCTGCAGGTCACCGGTTCCTTCAAGGCCCGCGGCGCCTTCAACGCCCTGCTGGCGCTCACGCCGCAGCAGCGGGAGCGCGGCGTGGTGGCTTACTCGACGGGCAACCACGGCCAGGCGATTGCCTGGGCGGCGCGGCAACTGGGCGTGTCGGCCACCATCGTGATGCCGGTCGATGCCCCGAAGACCAAGGTGGCGCGCGCGCTCGCGCAGGGCGCGAAGGTCGTCCACTACGACCGCGAGAGGGAAAGCCGCGAGGACATCGGCATGCGCCTGCTGGCCGAGACCGGCGGCACGCTGGTTCCGCCGGGCGACCACCCCGAGGTGCTGGCCGCGCAGGGCACCGTGGCACTGGAAGCGCTGCAAGACCTGCCGGCCGGTGCGCGGGAAACCCTGGGCCTGTTCGCAGCGCCCTGCGGCGGCGGCGGCCTCATGGCCGGCTGCTGCCTGGCCCTCGATGCGCTGAGCCCCGGCGCGCGGCGCGTGGCCGTCGAGCCCGCGGGCTTCGACGACACCGTGCGCTCGCTGCGCAGCGGCCGGCGCGAGACCAACGCACCCGGCGCGCGCACGCTGTGCGATGCCTTGCAGGCCGTCACGCCCGCAGAGCTGCCGTTCGCCATCAACCAGCCGCTGCTGCACGAGGCCGTCGCCGTGACGGATGCGGAAGTGGCCCGCGCGATGCGATTCGCGCTGGAGGAACTGCACCTCGTCGTCGAGCCCGGCGGCAGCGTAGCGCTCGCGGCCATGCTGGCCGGCCATGTCTCGCTGCGCGGGCAGAGCGCCGTGCTCGTTCTCTCGGGCGGCAATGTCGACCTGCCGGTCCTGCAGTCCGTGATGGCGTAGCGCCCATCTCATCCATTCCCATAGCAACGAGGCCGACGCCGCCATGCCCCGGCGCAGCGTCGCCCAGGAGACCGCAAGCCCCTCCATCGATCCTCTTCAGAAAGCCTTGACCATGTCGTTCTTCAACGTCCGTTCCTTTGCCTCCCGCCGCTGGCTCTTGAATGTGCTGGCTGCGCCGCTGGCCGCGCTGGCCCTGTGCGGCTACGCGCAGGCCGCGTACCCCGACAAGCCGATCACCCTGATCGTGCCCTTCAACGCCGGCACCACGCCCGACATCGTCTCGCGGCTGCTCGCCGATGCGGTGGGCCGCGACCTCGGCCAGTCGGTGGTGGTGATGAACCGCGTCGGCGCCTCCGGCATCATCGGCACGCAGGCCACCATCGCCGCCCCCGCGGACGGCTACACCATCGCCTATGCCAACGTGGCGACGCTGGCGATCAACCAGTCGCTCTACAAGAAGCTGCCCTACGACGCCGACACGCAGCTCGCCCCGGTGGCACTGACCGGCTTCGTGCAGAACGTGCTGGCCGTGCGCAGCGACCTCGGCGTGAAGGACGTGGCCGGCCTCATCGACATGGCCAAGAAGCAGCCCGGCAAGCTCACCGTGGCCTCCGGCGGCAACGGCACCACCGGCCACCTGAGTGCCGAGATGTTCAAGTCGATGGCCGGCGTGTCCATCGTGCACATCCCGTACAAGGGCGGGCTGGAAGCCGACATGGCGCTGATGCGCGGCGAGGTGGACCTGGTGTTCGAGAACATCACCTCCATCGCTCCGCACCTCAAGGGCGGCAAGATCACGCCGCTGGCCGTGACCGGCGCCGCGCGCGACAGCCGCCTGCCCGATCTGCCCACCATCGCCGAGACCGGCCTGAAGAAATACCAGGCCGTGGCGTGGACCGGCTATGTTGCACCGGCCGGCGTCGATCCGAAGATCCTCGACGCTCTCAACGCGGCTTTCAACAAGGCGTTGAATTCGCCCGCGGTGAAGCAGCAGTTGGCCGCCCAGGCCTATGAGGTCCACACCGGTCCGCGCCAGGACCTGTTCGACCTCGCCAGGAAAGAGCGCCCCATGTGGGCCGACGTGGTCAAGCACTCGGGCGCCAAGCTCGACTGAAGCGCGCGCACGCACATGGCCGACTTCGACCTCGTGGTGCGCCACGGCACACTGATCGACGGCACCGGCAGCGCACGGCACCAGGCTGATGTCGGCATCCGCGGTGCGCGCGTGGCTGCCGTCGGCGACCTGTCGGCGTTGCGTGGCACGGTCGAGATCGACGCCACCGGTCGCATCGTGGCGCCGGGCTTCATCGACTCGCACACGCACGACGACCGCTACCTCCTGCTCGAGCCGGACATGCCGGCCAAGCTGAGCCAGGGCGTGACGACGGTCGTCACCGGCAACTGCGGCATCAGCCTCGCGCCCTGGGGCGCGCCGGCCGGCGCCACCGTGCCGCCACCGCTGAACCTGCTGGGCCACGACCCCGCCCTGTTCGGCGACGCCACCTTCGCGGCCTACCTCGCGCGCCTGGAAGCTGCGCCCGCCGCGGTGAACGCGGCCTGCCTGGTGGGCCACACCACCTTGCGCGCGGCGACGATGGAGCGCCTCGACCGGGCCGCCACACCGGAAGAGATCGTGCGCATGCGGGCGCTGCTCGCCGAGGCCATGGCCAGCGGCGCCATCGGGCTGTCCACCGGCGCGGCCTATCCCACGGCCATGCCAGCCACGACCGAAGAGATGGCGCAAGTCGCCGAAGTGATCGGCCCCTATGGAGGCGTGTACGCGAGCCACATCCGCGACGAGGGCGACCATGTCTTCGCCGCGCTGGATGAGGCTTTCGCTATCGGCCGTGCGGCGCAGGCACCGGTGGTGGTGTCGCACCACAAGCTCATCGGCCCGCACAACCACGGCCGTTCGCTGCAAACCCTGGCCCACGTGCGCGAGGCCATGGCGCAGCAGCCGATCGCGCTCGACTGCTATCCCTACTGCGCGGGCTCCACCATCCTGCGCAAGGACCGCATTGCGGTGTCGAGCCGAATCATCGTCACCCAGTCACGGCCGCACCCCGAGTTCGCGGGCATGGACCTCGACGCGATCGCGCAGCGCCTCGGTGTGTCGATGGAAGATGCGGTCGACCTGCTGCAGCCGGCCGGCGCCATCTACTTCCTGATGGACGAGGCCGACGTGCGGCGCGTGCTCGCCTTTCCTCAAACGATGATCGGCTCCGATGGCATGCCGCACGACGCGTCACCGCATCCGCGCCTGTGGGGCACTTTTCCGCGCGTGCTGGGCCACTACTGCCGCGACGTCGGTCTGTTCTCGCTCGAACAGGCGGTGCACAAGATGACAGGGCTGACGGCCAGGCATTTCCGCCTGCCCGGCCGCGGCGTGCTGTGCGAAGGCGCCTTTGCCGACATCACCGTGTTCGATGCCGACATGATTGCCGACCGCGCAACCTGGGAGGCCCCTACGCTGCGCGCGGAGGGCATCGATGCCGTCATCGTCAACGGGCGGCCTGCGTGGCGCGATGGCAAATCGCTGGGCGTGCGCAGCGGGCGCGTGGTGCGCCTGACCGACTGACCGACCGGCCGCGCATGGCAACTCAGTTGTCCGACGCGGCGCGCACCCAGCGTTGTGTCTTGCCGAACAGCGGCAGCCCGACGTACGCACGCAGCAGCAGCTCACCCGCCGGATTGCCGGTGGTGCTGACCGACATGTTGCAGCTGTAGGTCTTGCCGTTCTCGCGGTTGTAGATCTGCCCGGCCCATTCGGTGGGCGGCCGGGACGGATCGGTCGCATCGACTGGCATGAAGTCTTTCAGCAGCGTCATGCCGAGGGCCGGTCGGCTGTCGGCGGGTTGCATGTCGCCGCCGCCGGGCGCCATCGATCGATTGCCGAGGACCTTGGTGACGGTGCCGCACAGCGCGGTGCCGCACGGTGCGAGCTCCACTTCGAGGTTGCCGTTCGCGGTGATCCAGCGGCCGCGTGGATCGGTTGTCGCGGAAGACGACTGTGCCTGCGCGGCGAAGGCTGCGGTCAGCATCAGGAAGGCTGCCAGCGCGCGGCCTGATGGACGATGGAACGAGTGCATGGTCATGGCGGGCTTCGTGTCGAGTGGATGAAGCACCCATTGCATCGCAGCACCTGCCTTCGCAGTGTGTCGGGGCAGGCACTGAATGGTCGCGCTCCGTATCTGGCCGCGCGCCAGACAAGGTGCGATACAAATCTGTTCGGCTCAGCCTGCCGCCGGTGCCTGTGCGCGGGCCTGCAGCGCGCGATAGAAGAAGGTGGTGCTGCACGGTTCGCCCTCCGGCAGCAATGCGAATCCGGGGATCACGCCCACGCGCTGCCAGCCCATGCGGGCATAGAGCCGCTCGGCTTCGGCGCTCGACGTGTCGAGCACCAGCAAGGTCTTGCCGTGCGCATGCGCCTGGTCCTCGGCCGCCTGCATCAGCAGCGCGCCGATGCCCCGGCGCCGCGCCCTGCGGTACACCAGCATCTTCGAGACCTCTGCGCGGTGAGGCTGGTTCTCGGGCTGGTCGAGCACGAGTTGCACTGTTCCGAGGAGGCCCTCGGCGTCTTCGGCCACGAGCAATGCACGTTCGCCGCGCGCCACGCCATCGGCCACCTTCCGCCAGAACGCGAGGGCGCGCTCGCGGGCCAGCGGGAGCATGAAGCTGACAGACGCGCCGCCCTCGACGCAATCGATCAACAGGTCGGCCAGCGCCTGGACCTGAGCATCGCTCACCGTAGAAAGGACATGGATGCGGGGCGTGTCGGAAGTCGTCATGTTGTTCATCTCCACGAAGAGGGCACTGTCGCGATCACCACGGCGTAGCGGGTGGTAGTGCGCGAGGGGTTGTAGTAGCTCATGGGGCGGTCGAGCACCATCGCCAGGCAATCGCCGGTGGCGAGCCGATGCTGGTCGTCGCCCAGTGTGAGTTCGATGACGCCGTCGAGCACCCACACCTGCTGGTGGATGACCGGCTCCCGCGCCGCGGTTTCATAAGCCACGCGGGCCTTGGGCGGAAACAGCACCTCGACGATCTGGATCGGCGATGCAAAGCTTCCCGGCGACACGTTGCGCCGCACATAGCCGGAGTGCGGGTCGCGCCACTGCAGCTGGCTGGCTAGGCGCGACACCGGATCGGCGGCGGGCGCGGGCGCCTCGAACAGCGAGGCCAGCGATACGCCAAGGCCGGTCGCGAGTTTTTCGAGCAGCACAGCGGTGGGGCTGCTTTCGCCTCGCTCGATCAGCGAGATCATGGAACGGCTGACGCCGCAGTGCGTGGCCAGCGCATCAAGCGAGAGGCCGCGTTGCGCACGCAGGTCGCGCACGCGCTGCGCGATGCGGTCGTTCAGGCCGGACGGTGTTTCTTCTATTTCCTTCATATTGGATTAAATATCCACCATAAAGGAAATTGCGTCAAGCCTCCCGGCGAACCGCCCTCAGCGCGGAGGGCCGATCAATGCGGCGCGCGCGGCTTCCGATGGAAAGACGCACGCCACGTCATGCGCGCAGCCCGGCACCACCACGACCTCGCGGCGCTTGGCCGGCGCGAGCAGCGTGCGGTCGTACTGCGCGTAGGCCAGGCCGCGCTGCAGGCGGAACGGGCCTTGAGCGGCGGCCGCGCAGGACTTGTCGAGCACGCGGTAGGCCGTGCCCCGCGCATCGTTGCTGTCCAGTTCGCCTTCGAGGTAGCTGATGTCGGCCTCCGCATACTGCCGGCGCGCCTGCGCGGCACTGCGCCCGAGGTGCGCTGGCAGGTCGTCGGTGCCGTACTTCCAGCGGTTCATCTCAGGGCACGCCGCGGCATCGGGCACCGCGAAGCCCGAGACTGACGCACCGTCGGACGACAGCTGCGGGCGCACCGGATCGAAATAGAGCCACGTGCTCGGATCGGCGACCACGTAGCGCATGGCCACCTTGCCCGCCGTGCCGCCGTTCTGCGCGAAGGCGGCATAGCGCTGCGCGAACTGCCCGCCGGCCGAGAAGCCGGCGATGGTGACTGTGCGCAGGCTCGGCCAGCGCTGCACCAGTTCGGCCACGAGCGCGTCCATGACCGCGAACGAGCCGATGCGGCTGCCCGACGCCGAGCGGCCGCCTTCGAGCCATGAGCCGCAGGTCCACAGCAGGTCGCCGGGCTGCGGCGCGGGCAGGCCCGGCGAGTTGCACCGGCTGGCAGCCTTGTCGGCAGGCACCTGGAAGAGCGGCGCGACCACCAGCGTGTCGTCCAGCGCACCGGCGTTGCGGACGGTGCGCAGCGTTGCCTCGAATGTCTTGTTGGCGTCGCGCGAATGGCCATGCATGGCGATGAGCGCCTTCGTCGGCCCGGTGGTTGCCGTCGGAGCATCCGGAGCGAGCGACGAGTAGTAGTGCAGCGCGCCTCCGGCACCGGCCGGCGTGAAGCTGCGCAAGCAGTCCGTGGCCGCCGAAGACGTGCAGGCGGAGGGGTCGGCTGCCGCCGCGTGCGCCGGCCAGGATGCCGGCAGGCATACGGCCATCAGAAAAGGAAGGGACCATCTGTAGCTGTGCATGTTCGCGAGACTCCAGGGACGGAACGCGGATTCTCTGCCCGCCACAAGCTGTGAACCTGACTGACCTAGCGATTTGCTCTACCAAAGCGCCTCTCTTCGAACACAAATTCGCCACAAGGACGCGGATCATCCAACATATCACCAGCACGAGCCCCTCATGAGCACCACCAGCGCCGACCCCCTGCCCTCTTCCTTCGCGGCGTTTGCCGATGGCTTGTCCGAGCCCTCTTCGGCGCTGCGCGAGCAGATCACTGCAGCCTGGCGCCGCGCCGAACCGCAGGCGCTGCCGCCGCTTCTTGCACAAGCGCGCCTGCCGGGCAATCAGGCCGAGGAAGCCCAGGAACTCGCCTACCGCATCGCCCAGCAGTTGCGCGAGCGCAAGAACGCGGGCGGCCGTGCCGGCCTCGTGCAGGGCCTGCTGCAGGAATACGCGCTGTCGTCGCAGGAAGGCGTGGCGCTGATGTGCCTGGCCGAGGCGCTGCTGCGCATCCCCGACGCCGAGACGCGCAACGCGCTGATCCGCGACAAGATCGCGCACGGCCAATGGCAGTCGCATGCGGGCCGCAGCCCGTCGGTGTTCGTCAACGCCGCGACCTGGGGCCTGCTGCTGACGGGCAAGCTCGTGGCCACGCACAGCGAGACCAGCCTGTCGGCCGTGCTCACGCGCCTGATCGGCAAGGGCGGCGAGCCGCTGATCCGCAAGGGCGTGGACATGGCGATGCGGATGATGGGCGAGCAGTTCGTCACCGGCGAAACCATCGCGCAGGCGCTGGGCAACGCGCGCGAACTGGAGGCCGGGGGCTTTCGCTATTCGTACGACATGCTCGGCGAGGCGGCGCTCACCATGGAAGACGCCAAGCGCTACCGCGTCGCGTACGAAGAGGCGATCCACGCGATCGGCAAGGCATCGAACCATCGCGGCGTGTACGAGGGGCCGGGCATCTCGATCAAGCTGTCGGCGCTGCATCCGCGCTACAGCCGCGCGCAGCATTCACGCGTGATGGCCGAGCTGTACCCGGTGCTGCGCGAGCTTGCGCTGCTGGCGCAGCAGTACGACATCGGCCTGAACATCGACGCAGAGGAAGCCGACCGCCTCGAACTCTCGCTCGACCTGCTGGAGCGCCTTTGCTTCGAGCCGGCGCTCGCGGGCTGGAACGGCATCGGCTTCGTGATCCAGGCTTATCAAAAGCGCTGCCCGTTCGTGATCGACTTCGTGATCGATCTCGCCCGCCGCAGCCGGCACCGGCTGATGGTGCGGCTGGTGAAAGGCGCGTACTGGGACAGCGAAATCAAGCGCGCGCAGATCGACGGGCTCGACGGCTACCCCGTCTACACGCGCAAGGCCTACACCGACGTGTCGTACCTCGCCTGCGCACGCAAGCTGCTCGATGCGCCGGAGGCCGTGTACCCGCAGTTCGCCACGCACAACGCGCACACGCTGGCCGCCATCTACACGGCGGCGGACCCGTCGCGCTACAAGCCGGGGCAGTACGAGTTCCAGTGCCTGCACGGCATGGGCGAGCCGCTGTACGAGCAAGTGGTCGGCCCGCTCGGGCGGCCTTGCCGCATCTACGCGCCAGTGGGCACGCACGAGACGCTGCTGGCCTATCTTGTGCGCCGCCTGCTGGAGAACGGCGCGAACACTTCGTTCGTGAACCGCATCGCGGACCCGACGATCTCGCTCGATGCGCTGGTGGAAGACCCGGTCGCCACGGTGGAACGCATGGCGCAGCAGGAAGGCACGATGGGCCTGCCGCATCCGGCCATTGCGCTGCCCGCGGCGCTGTATGGAACGCAGCGTGCCAACTCGCAGGGGCTCGACTTGGCGAACGACGACAGCCTGCGCGTGCTGGGCCATGTGCTCGCCGGCAGCGCCGGTGAAATCTGGCATGCAGCGCCGATGCTCGCCGAAGCAGCGCCAGCTGGCGAAGCGGTCAGCGTGCTGAACCCCGCCGACCACCGCGATATCGTCGGACGGGTGCAGGAGGCCACGCTGGCCGATGTCGAATCGGCCATCGCCCATGCCCATGACATCGCCCCGGCATGGGCCGCCACGCCGCCTGCCGAGCGCGCCGCCCTGCTCGACCGCGCCGCCGGCAAGCTCGAAGAAGGCATGCCCCGCCTGCTCGGCCTGCTGACGCGCGAAGCCGGAAAGACCTATGCCAACGCCATCGCCGAAGTGCGCGAGGCGGTCGACTTCCTGCGCTACTACGCGGCGCAGGCACGCAGCGATTTCTCGAACGACACGCACCGCGCACTCGGCCCGATGGTGTGCATCAGCCCGTGGAACTTTCCGCTGGCGATCTTCACCGGCCAGGTGGCGGCCGCGCTCGCGGCGGGCAACCCCGTGCTGGCCAAGCCCGCCGAACAGACGCCGCTGGTGGCGGCCGAAGCTGTGCGCGCGCTGTGGGAGGCCGGCGTGCCGCATGCCGCCGTGCAGCTGCTGCCCGGCCGCGGTGAAACCGTCGGCGCCGCGCTGGTGGCCGACGCGCGCGTGCAGGGCGTGATGTTCACCGGCTCGACCGAGGTTGCGCGCATCCTGCAGAAGACGCTCTCGCAGCGGCTCGGCGCGCATGGTGCGCCGGTGCCGCTCATCGCGGAAACCGGCGGACAGAACGCGATGATCGTCGACTCGTCCGCGCTCGTGGAACAGGTCGTCACAGACGTGATGGCCTCGGCCTTCGACAGCGCGGGCCAGCGCTGCTCGGCGCTGCGCGTGCTGTGCGTGCAGGAAGAAGCCGCCGACCGGCTGCTGGAGATGCTCAAGGGCGCGATGGCCGAAGCCTGCATCGGCAACCCCGCGCGGCTGGCCGTGGACGTGGGCCCGGTGATCGACGCCGAAGCGCGCGACGGCATCGAGCGCCACATCGCGACCATGCGCTCGAAGGGCCGCAAGGTCTATCGCCAGGGCCGCGAGTACGCACACGACACGCGCAACGGCACCTACGTGATGCCGACGCTGATCGAGCTCGACAGCATCGCGGAGCTGCAGCGCGAAGTGTTCGGACCGGTGCTGCACGTCGTGCGCTACCGCAGACGCGACCTCGGCGCGCTGATCGGGCAGATCAACGGCACGGGCTATGGGCTGACGCTGGGCGTGCACACGCGCATCGACGAAACCATCGCGCAGATCGTGGAGCACGCCAAGGCGGGCAATGTCTATGTGAACCGCAACATCGTCGGCGCGGTGGTGGGCGTGCAGCCGTTCGGCGGCGAGGGACTGTCTGGCACGGGGCCGAAGGCCGGTGGTCCGCTGTACATGCTGCGCATGCTGTCGGCGCGGCCGGACGATGCGATGGAGCGCGCGGTGGCAGGTGGAGCTGTTGCCTCACGGGCCGGGCTGTCAGCACTGTCACGTTGGGCCGAAGCCACCGACCGCCCCGCGCTGATGGCGCAATGCGCGCGCTTCGCCGAACAGTCGCGCTCAGGCAGTTCGCGTACGCTGGCCGGCCCGACCGGCGAGCGCAACGTCTACACGCTGGAGCCGCGCGAGGCGGTGCTGTGCCTGGCCGACTCGGAGACGGACCGGCTGGTGCAATTGGCCGCAGTGTTGTCGGTGGGCAGCACCGCGATCTGGCCCGCCGATGCCGCCGCGCAAAGCCTTCGCGCGTCGCTGCCGGCCGAGGTGCAGCAGTGCGTGGCCATCGCGAATGACTGGGCTTCCGACACGGTGATGTTCGACGCCGCACTGCACCACGGCAGCATGCAGAGCCTGTCGGGCGTGATGCAGCGCATCGCAGCGCGGCCGGGGCCGATCGTCGGCGTGCGCGGCTTCGCGCCCGGCGATGCAGACATTCCGCTCGAAAGCCTGGTGGTGGAGCGTGCGCTCAGCATCAATACGGCGGCGGCCGGCGGCAATGCGAGCCTGATGACGATCGGCTGATCGGTTTTACTTGTCGAAGGCCGGATCGATCGGCACGCGGTAGCCATTGACGAGCCGGTTGGTCTCGTTGGCCATGCCGACCACGCTCATCAGCTCGGCGAACATCGCGGGCGTCATGCCCGCCTTCTCGGCGCCGGCGTGATGGCTCGCAATGCAGTAGCCGCAGTTGTTGGTGACGCTCACAGCGAGGTAGACCATCTCCTTCACCACCGGGTCGAGCGCGCCCGGTGCCATCACTTCCTTCAGGCTGCTCCACGTGCGCCTGAGCGCGACGGGGTCGTTGGCCAGGTACTTCCAGAAGTTGTTGACGTCGGGCACGTTGCGCGAGGTCTTGATGTCGTCGAAGACGGCTTTGACTTCGACGGAGGCATTGGCGTATTCGATGGGCTGGGGTTTCATGGAAGCTCCTGTTGTTGAAGGCCGATAGCCGTTACCGACAACAGTAGCAGCCTCCACACCGCGCCCGTCAGTAGGTCTCCAGAAACCTTGCGTGCTCCTGATGCATGTGCGAGCGCGCGAGCAGCCACTTTCTCAGCGCGGCCTGCGTATCGGGCGACAGGTCTTTGGAGCACTGATCGAACGCTTCGCCCAGGAGCTTGAATTCGACGTCGAGATGGCGGCGCGACGGCGATGCGTCCGGCATCTGGTTCTTCGCGAAGGCGAGAAGTCCGGCCTGGCCGAATGCTTCTATCTCCTTGACGAGACGCCATCGCTCCTGCATCAGGCGACGGAATATGGCAGAGCGCCGGCGCACGCCAAAACGGCGAAGTATGGGATTGGTGTCGTCGGTTTGCACCGTCGCCAGGATGATGTCGAGCTGCTCGAGCAGATGCATCCACTGCTCGGGCTGGAAGAATTCCATCGACTCCGCAGGCGCCTTCTTCACGACTAGCATGGTTGTCTCCTGCCGTCATTTTTTTGGATGCGCCCCGGCCTGGTTCGGGATCATCCGAAACCAGGCCGGGGCTGCACTGCTGTCACTCACTCGGCGGCGACCGGAACCGGTCGCCTTCAATCACCGCCCGATCACTTCTTGAGGTCGAAGCGATCGAGGTTCATCACCTTGGTCCAGGCGGCCACGAAGTCCCGTACGAAGGCCTTCTGCGAGTCGCTGGCCCCATAGACTTCCGCGAGCGCGCGCAACTGCGAGTTGGAGCCGAACACGAGGTCGACGACGGTGCCCGTCCACTTGAGTTCGCCCGTCTTCCGGTCGCGGCCTTCCAGCACGCCTTCAGCCGTCGTTGACTTCTTCCACCCGGTGTTCATGTCGAGCAGGTTCACGAAGAAATCATTGCTGAGAGTCTCCGGACGCTTGGTGAACACACCGTTCTGCGACTGCCCGACGTTCGCGTTCAGGGCGCGCAGGCCACCGACCAGGACCGTCAGCTCGGGCGCGCTCAGGGTCAGCAGCTGCGCCTTGTCGAGCAGCAGGCCGGCAGCGGTGGCCGAGTCGATACCCTTCTTCAGATAGTTGCGGAACCCGTCGGCCTGCGGCTCCAGGGGTGCGAAGGATTCGACGTCGGTCTGCTCCTGCGAAGCGTCCCCGCGCCCCGGCGAGAAAGGCACCGTCACGTCCTGTCCGGCCTTCTTCGCCGCGGCCTCGACCGCTGCGTTGCCGGCCAGCACGATCAGGTCGGCGAGCGAGATCTTCTTGCCGCCGGACTGCGCGCCGTTGAATTCCTTCTGGATGCCTTCGAGCGTCGAAAGCACCTTCGACAGCTGGGCCGGCTGGTTGACTTCCCAGTCTTTCTGCGGGGCGAGGCGGATGCGCGCACCGTTGGCACCGCCGCGCTTGTCGCTGCCGCGGAAGGTCGAGGCCGAAGCCCAGGCGGCGCCCACGAGCTGCGCAATGCCCAGGCCGGAGGCGAGCACCTTGGCCTTCAGCGCCGCGACGTCCTTGTCATCGACCAGCGGGTGGTTCACGGCGGGAATCGGGTCCTGCCAGATCAGCTCTTCCTTCGGCACCAGCGCGCCGAGGTAGCGTGCGCGCGGCCCCATGTCGCGGTGCGTCAGCTTGAACCAGGCGCGGGCGAACGCATCCGCAAACTCCGCCGGATTCGCCATGTAGCGGCGCGAGATTTTTTCGTAGGCCGGGTCCATGCGCATGGCCATGTCGGCCGTGGTCATCATCGGGGCATGGCGTTTGCCCGAATCGTGCGCGTCTGGCACGGTGCCCGCACCCGTGCTGCCCTTGGGCTTCCACTGGTTGGCGCCCGCCGGGCTCTTGGTGAGTTCCCATTCGTAGCCGAACAGCGTCTCGAAGTAGCTGTTGTCCCATTTCGTGGGCGTGGGGGTCCAGGCGCCTTCGATGCCGCTGGTGGTGGCATGCACACCCAGGCCGCTTTCGAAGCTGTTCTTCCATCCCAGGCCCAGTTCCTCGATGTCGGCTCCCTCGGGTTCGGCGCCGACCAGGCCCGGGTCGCCCGCGCCGTGGGCCTTGCCGAAGGTGTGGCCGCCGGCGGTGAGCGCCACGGTTTCCTCGTCGTTCATGGCCATGCGGGCGAAGGTCTCGCGGATGTCGCGGGCCGAGCCGAGCGGATCGGGGTTGCCGTTCGGTCCTTCGGGGTTCACGTAGATCAGGCCCATCTGCACGGCGGCCAGCGGACCGGCCAGCACGCGGTCTCCGCTGTAGCGCTCATCGGCCAGCCACTTGCCTTCGGGGCCCCAGAAGATGTCGTCTTCCGGCTCCCAGATGTCGGGGCGGCCGCCGGCGAAGCCGAATGTCTTGAAGCCCATGGACTCCAGCGCGACGTTGCCGGTCAGGATCATCAGGTCGGCCCACGAAAGCTTGCGGCCGTATTTCTGCTTGATCGGCCACAGCAGCCGGCGCGCCTTGTCGAGGTTGCCGTTGTCCGGCCAGCTGTTCAGGGGCGCGAAGCGCTGAGCGCCGTGGCCACCGCCGCCGCGGCCGTCCGCAATGCGGTACGTGCCGGCGGAGTGCCAGGCCATGCGGATGAAGAGAGGCCCGTAGTGGCCGTAGTCGGCGGGCCACCAGTCCTGCGAATCGGTCATCAGGGCATGGAGGTCCTTGATCACGGCATCAAGGTCGAGGGTCTTGAATTCCTCGGTGTAGTCGAACGCTTCGCCCATGGGATCGGACTCGGCGGAATGCTGGTGCAGGAGCTTCAGGTTCAGCTGGCTGGGCCACCAGTCTGTATTCGCAGGAGCGCCGGCAAAGCTGTGTGTACGCTGGTGGCCCGGGAAGGGGCACTTTGTTTCATCGGACAAGGGGTTCTCCTTTGGTTGGTTTGGTTGGTGATCGCACGTGGGGTCCGAGACCAGTCTAGGTTTGGATCTTCCGTCAATCAACCCAATTGAGTGAATTGAATTCATAGCGGCGAACTATGGTTTCTGCTTCACTCAACCCTTGGCCGGCGCACCCGGCAACCGGTCATGGTTGACGTGCTGGCGCCCTGCTTCCAGGAGTCTCGAAGGGTTCTCGACCTGCAGTTCCATCAGATGAATGCCTGACCGCTTGGGCACCCAGCATCGCCACGTCAGATAGACCGTCGCCAGATCGGAGTTCAGATCCACATGGACGCCGTCGAGCATCATTTCCTGAGGGGCAGTGCCTCCATCTTTCCAGTGCGCCATGGCGGACAGCTTCACGCCAGGCAGCCAGACCTGAATGTGGGTGTGGTCCGGATGCATGTGAAGAAGCTGCAGCTCTTCGTCGCCGTTCAGGCGCTCCCGAATCGGATGGCCGGCCTGATGGCGCGCGGCGTCTCGCTTCCAAAAACTCCTCATCGCTGCATCAGACCTGTGCTGGCCCGGAACCCAGCTTGGCTGCGCGTCCCGAAGCGGTCATGGAAGGACCGTCTCTGCTCCCCCTCCACACGCGCCGGCAAGCAGTGACAGAAGCAATCCCAGCACAAGTCCATGGGACGTGTGTTCGAGGAGCCGGAGTGGACTCGCGCGAAGGCGGCTCGTTCCGCCTGCGACGCACCTTCTCACTCAGGCAACGGCCCATGGAACATCATCGGCGCAGTGGCTCGAGGTCGCGGGAAGAGCGCGCCCTGCGCCGGCGTGTTTCATCTCGTTCGAGCAGGCATCGCTCGGCATGACCTCGATTGACACCGCCGTGCGGTACGCAGATCGATCCGCAACTTTTCTGCTCACGACGGCCGCAGTCATCACCCGCGCATTGTCGAAGCGCCCGCGTATCGGCTGCGGCCTTGTCGATCGAACCCGTCTTGGCCGCAGGCTGACGGCGAGCGTCGGCGCAGACGGCAGTATCGGGTTCGCGCACCGGCCATGAGACGAGAAGCGTCGGGCAGCGAGACCGCATGGGAGACGTTCCTGCCCACCGCGATCGGGGTTCAGGGCAGAGGATGAGTGGCCCCTGATCAACCAGGGACCTGCAGCGCCCCTTCGGCAAGCAGCCCACGCCGAGCAACTAGCACATTGCGCAGTTGCGACGTCGGCAGGGATCTTCAACGATGCACAGCTCCGCCAACCGCCAACCGCCAACCGCCAACCGCCAACCGCCAACCGCCAACCGCCAAGGAGCATCCCATGCGCACGCTGCTGATCGACAACTACGACTCGTTCACTTACAACCTCTACCAGTACCTGGCGGCCTGCAACGGCGAACCACCGATCGTGCTGCGCAACAACGAGATGCACTGGGACGAGGTTGAGCGCATGCACTTCGACAACATCGTGATCTCGCCGGGGCCCGGGCGTCCGCAGCGACGCGCCGACCTCGGCATCTCGGCCGATGCGCTGCAGCGTTCCCGCAAACCCGTGCTCGGCGTCTGCCTCGGCCACCAGGCCATCGCCCACCACTGCGGCGCCCGGGTCGATCTGGCGGTGCGGCCGATGCACGGGCGTCTCGATCGTGTGTCGCACGCGCAGCGCGATCTCTTCGCCGGCATTCCAGACCGCTTCGAGGCGGTCCGCTACCACTCCCTCGCGGTCACGCAGCTTCCCTCATCCCTGGAGCCGCTCGCCTGGACGTCCGACGGCACATTGATGGGCTTGCGCCACGTCTCGCTACCCTGGTGGGGGGTGCAGTTCCATCCGGAGTCGATCTGCACCGAATTCGGCGCGCGGCTACTGCGCAACTTCAGGGACTTGACGCTGGAATGGCTCGCGCAGGCGCCGCGACGCGAGGCACGGGATCGCTTCGGACCCGCATTGCACCTTGAAGGCCCGCAGGCGTTGTCGCTGCATGCCGAGTGCATCGACACCGTGGCCGATGCCGAGGCCGTGTTCATGAGCTCGTTTGCGCACAGCGATTGCGCTTTCTGGCTAGACAGCAGTCTCGCCGAAGCCGGGCGGGCGCGCTTCTCCTTCATGGGCGATGCGAGCGGTCCGCGCACCCAAGTACTGAACTACCGTACCGCACCGCGCGAACTGATGGTGCGCCGGGGCAACGTCGTCCAGGTGCGAGATGAGAGCATCTTCGACTACCTGCGCGACCACCTCCCTGGCCAGTCGCCAGCGGGCCCGAAACTTCCCTTTGACTTCGCCTGTGGCTTCGTAGGCTACTTCGGCTACGAGCTCAAGCGCGAGCTCGACGGTGCACGCGCCCACGACGCGGACACCCCGGACGCGATGTGGATCCTCGCCGATCGCTTTCTTGCCTTCGACCATCTCGAGCAGCAGGTCTGGATCGTCTGCCTCGATGAGGATGCACCATGCAATGAGAATCGCCGCTGGATGCAGGCCATGCGCGAGCGACTGGAAGAAGCACAGGTGGCGAGGCCGGAGGACGGCGCAAACGCAGCCCGCGAGCTGCATTCATTGGCCTGGCAGGTGGACTTGGCGACCTACCGGGAGCTCATCCTGCGCTGCCAGTACGAGCTCCTGCAGGGCGAGACCTACGAGGTCTGCCTCACGAACCAGTTGATCGGTGAAGGACGCATCCGACCGCTGGAGGTCTATCGGGTCCTGCGCAAGCACAACCCGGCACCTTATGCGGCCTACCTGCGCATCGGCGGCTATGCCGTGCTGTGCGCCTCGCCTGAACTCTTCCTGCGCATCTCCGGCGACCGGGAGGTGGAATCGAAGCCCATCAAGGGGACCGCCGCACGCGGCGCGACACCGGCCGAAGACGACGCGATCGCAGACGCCATGGTCGCCGACGAGAAGACCCGCGCGGAGAACCTGATGATTGTCGACCTGCTGCGCAACGACCTTAACCGCGTGTGCGAGATCGACAGCGTTCACGTGCCGAGCCTGTTCGCGGTCGAGACCTATGCCACCGTGCACCAATTGGTCAGCACCATCCGCGGGAGGCTGCGAGCGGACCTGGGGACTATCGACTGTGTGCGCGCTGCGTTCCCCGGCGGCTCCATGACCGGCGCCCCCAAGGTGCGCACGATGAAGATCCTGGACGAATTCGAGGGGGCCGCCCGCGGCATCTATTCGGGCAGCATCGGCTATCTGTCGCTCAACGGCGCGGCCCAGCTCAACATCGTGATCCGCACGCTGGTATCGGCCAACGGCCGGATCTCCATCGGTGCTGGCGGTGCCATCGTCGCCATGTCCGATCCCGATGCCGAAGTCGAGGAGATCGTGCTGAAGGCACAGGCGCTGTGGGATGTTCTCAGGCGCTGCGGTGCGCCGCTCGGCACGCGGCCAGGCACGGGCGTGGATGCAAGTGTCGCTGGCGCTTCGGTGCTCCCGGAGCCGCCATCCGACCCTATGGCTCCGCACACCACCCCGACGCCGCCATCGTCCGCCAATGGCTAGCGCACAGGCCAATCGCCGGGGGATCCTGCTCATGCTGGTGGCCATGGGCTGCTACGTCTTCAACGATGTCTTCGTGAAGCTGGCCGCGCAGAGCTTGCCGCCCGGGCAGGTTCTTGCCGTGCGCGGTGCGTTCGCGACCATCTTCGTCCTGGCCATCGCGCGAGGCACGCGCGGTAGCTGGCGAATGGCACTGCGCCCGCTCGTGGGGGTGCGCTGCGGACTCGAGGTCACGACGGCCCTCGCCTCCGTGGTCGCCCTGTCGCTGGCGCCGCTTGCGACTGTAAGCACGCTCATGATGACCGCGCCACTGATGATCGCCGCCACGGCGATGGCGCTGCGGTGGGAGCCCTGGCGTGGTGGGCGTCTGTTGGCTGCTGCCGCGGGATTTGGTGGTGTCCTGCTGGTCATCCAGCCGGCCGCCCGGCCGGATGTCCCCGCAGTCGGTCTTGCCTGTGCGCTGTTGTGCGCCGCCTCGTTGGCTGCGCGCGACCTGGTGACACGGCGCATCCCCGCCACGATCCCCTCGTCGACCATTGCGATCGCGACCACGCTCGCTGTGTGCCTTGCGGGCCTGCTGCTGGGTCTCGTGGAACGCTGGACGACGCTCACGCGGTATGAGCTCGGCATGCTCGCGGCGGCGGCGGGTTGCGCGGCGCTGGGCAACTTCGCGCTCATCGTCGCCTGCCGCGGCGTCGATCTCTCGGTCGTCACACCTTTTCGCTACAGCCTGATCGTCTGGGCCCTGCTGCTGGGGTTTTTCGTCTGGGCCGACGTGCCTCGGCCCCAGGCCGCCGTCGGCGTGCTGCTGATCGTCGCGGCCGGTGCCTTCACCGTCTGGACCGCGCGGCGGCCATAGGTAAAAAGACCGAACTTTCCATCCGCCATGGTTCGCAGGCGCTCGATGGAGCGCTCGTCGCGACGTTCGCCGCCCTATCAACTTTGACAGTGTCCCCGCTCCTGTCATCACGCTGTAATGCGGACCTCATTCAACGAGGTGACCTCATGAAGATCATTGCGGGAACCATCGACTCTTTCTCGGCGGACGTTCTGTTCGACATGGCGCGCTACCGGCACGAGGTTTTCGTCGAGAAGCTGGGCTGGAAGCTCGATACGCGCGGTCGGCTGGAGCTGGACGAATTTGACCGGAAGGACACCATCTATCTGATCGCGCGCAACACGGAAGGGGAGATTGTCGGCACGAGCCGCCTCTTGCCCACGCACCGGCCCTATCTGCTCGCCAGTGTTTTTCCTCAACTGCTCGGCGACACGCCCGCGCCGTGCTCGCCTGACGTCTGGGAACTGTCGCGATTTGCCGCTGACGACTGGATGCGGCTCGACGCGGGCGAGAGTCCACATGGCTGGTCGCTCGCGCTGGACATGCTGAGCGTCGCAATGCGGACCGTTGCCAAGCAGGGAGGACGGCGGCTCATCAGCGCCTCGCCAATGGGCATCGAGCGCATCCTGCGTCGCACGGGCCTGTCCGTGCACCGCGCGGCGCCGCCGGTGCTGATCGAGGGCCAGCATCTCTTTGCCTGTTTCATCGACGTGGACACGAGCTGGTGTCCGCGCCAAGACCGGCACGCCGACGCGGCCGGTTGAGTCCCCTGCAGCCGGGCTGGCGCGCCCTGTGCGGCCCTCCACTCAGTTCAGGAGCCCCAGCCGTGAAGCGAATGCTGCGGCCGAGCTCTTGGTGGGCGCGCCCAATCTGGCCATTGCGTTTTGCAAATGAAATTCAACCGTGGGTTTCGAGATGCAAAGGATGGATGCGATCTCGTCGCTTGTCTTGCCATCGCCCGTCCAGCACAGCACCTCCACCTGCCGTCTCGTGAGCGATTCGAGCCGCTCCAGCGGGCTGCCTCCCAGGAGGCCGCAGAACGCGCGGTGGGCGGTATGCACCAGCCACTGCAGCCACGGGTCCTTGGCGAGCATCTCCGCGGCCGTCAGCGGTTCGCTCGACCTCGCAAGCGTCAGCATGCCGATCCGCGCATCGGGCTCGAAGACCGATTGCGCCCAGCCGACGCGCAGGCCGAACGAGCGCGCCTCATCCCACATCTGCGGTGCCTCCCGAAAGACTTCGTTGCTCCAGATCATGGGCGTCCCGCTGTGCACGCCGTGTGCGACCGTGGGATCGACCTGGAGGTATCCGGCGTTGATGTAACGGTGGTTCCACCGCTCGTCGTATGTGCTGAACATCAAGGTCTTCTGCCGGGTGAAGGGCACGAGCGTGCGCAGCCCGTAGGCGCAGTGCTCGAAGCCAAGGTGCCTGGTTGCCACGCTGATCTGCGCGAGCACCTCAGAAGGCTCGTTTGCCTGGCTCAACCGACCGAGAACATCCTGGGTCCACTCGTTCATAGGTGCGCTTCCTGCGTCGTCGGCACCCCCACCTTTTTCGCGGGCACCATCGAGGATCCCGGTGTGGAGTCCGCCAATCGAGAAGGCCAGCGGCTCCAGTCCTTGAACCGACCCGCACTGGACCGACCTGCTGTTTGCACCCGGCGGCCACTCAGCATGTGATGGAGGCAAAGGATGCGACAGTCTAGAAGCGCCCGGCCGAGCCCGGAGGCAAAATTCACCACCATTTCTGCCAATCTCGCGAGCCCCCCGCTTCGCGCACTGGCGCGGTGCGGCGCAGCGTCGTGAGATTCCTGATTGATCCTCCCTACGGTGGCTCCTCACGATGCACAAGGTCTGGCTCCTGCTGCTTCCCGGATTCCTTCTTCTCGACATCATCCGCGTGCTCGCGGTCTTCAAGGCCGCCAATGCCGCCTTGCGCAGGACGCGCGGCAAGCTCGTCGGCTACGACGTTCGCTTGGCCTCGGCAACGGGCGGCCAAGCCCTGAGTTCAAGTGGCGTGGCACTCTCGACGCGTGCATTGCCGCACAGGCTCGTCGGTCGGGCGAGCACGCTCTTCATCAGTGGCGAGCCCGATCCGGACCCGGCTGGACCGGCGGGTGTGCGGCATTTGCGCGAATGGCTCTCCCGGAACCGGAGGCGATTGAGCCGCTGCGCCGTCCTGGGCGCCCGAGCTTTGCTGCCGCGTGCGCCAGACGTCCACGCCGTGCGGCGACAACGCCGCGCTGCGCCGCCGGCACCGCGCCGTGGGCAGCGCGCAGACCTGCCCGCGGCCTGCACCAAAGCGCATGGCTGGCGCGTCATCGAACCGGACCAGGGCGAAGACCTGGCGCTGTCGTGGATCGCGGAGGATCGAGGTGCCGCGTTCGCGGACATGCTCGCCGCGCGCCTTGCCGGATCACGCAGCCGTCGCTACGGCGTGCCACGCCGTCGCCGGGTGCCGATCGAGCCACCCACGAGCGATGCGCGGATCGGCACGCTGCATCTGTGGATCGCGGCGCATCTGCAAGAGAACCTCAGCGTCGCCCGATTGGCGCAGAAGGTCCACATGTCCACGCGCTCCTTCGCACGCTTCTACGAACGCGCGACGGGTCTGCCGCCCGGACGGAGCGTACAGCAGTTCCGCCTCGACGCCGCCTGCCGTTTGCTCGAGACGAGCCCACTTCCCCTCAAGACCATCGCCGGGCAATGCGGCTACGGGTCCCAGGAGGTGATGCGCAGAGCCTTCGTTCGCGACCTGCAGATGACGCCGCGCGAATACCGGCGGCGGCTCGCCACGATGAAAGGTGCGGTCGTGGCCTAGCAGGCCCATGTCTTACCCGGCGCAACAGCGACTGCCCGTCGCCAGACCGCCCGCCGCGACGCGCGCACGTCAGGCGCAAGAACTCGTCAACCGACGGCCGCATCCCTAATCTTCTGTGGCCCAGCACACCAGCCGCAAGTCCGCCAGCGGCAGCAAGGCACGCGTGTCGTCGCCGAAGCGGACCTCCCCGACGTCGCCGTCCTTCGCCTTGATGCGCAGCGATCCGCGCCGTCCGCCATGCTCGACCACAAGCACCGTGCGGCCGGCGCTGATGACCTTGGCAAGCCCGCTCCCGGGCGCCGCTGGCGTCGAGCTGCGGAGGGACTGGGACGACGGCGGGCGATGTCTTGCCTGCGCACGTCCGATCGGCTCGCCCCGCGCCAGCAGTTCCTCAAGTTCGTGCGGGCAATCGCTGGCGATGGCCACCAACTTGTAGAGCAATCGCACGTCCCCTCCGACCCGCCCGTCCTCCACCGCCTGCCGCAATTGCGGCGGTGCGTCGCTGAGCCGCGCGGCCTCGGTGATGAAGGAACGCGGTTTGCCCAAGCGTCGCGCGATCTCGGCGCGCGAATGGCCTTCCTGTTCCCGGTCGGCGATGAAGGAAGCCAGATCGAATGGCGACATGTCCTCGCGGTGCAGGTTCTCCGCGGCCTGGGCGAACGGGTCGACCCGCTCGTCCACGAATGCCGGAACTGTGGCGAGCCCTGCCCGGCGCGCGGCGCGCACCCTGCGTTCGCCGCGGTTGACGATGTACCGGTCCGCATGTTCGGGATGGCATCGCAACGATACCGGCTCCAGCACGCCATGCTCTCGGATCGATGCGGCAAGTTCCTCGATGCGTTCGCTCCGGACGCGACGGCGTGGCTGGCGAGGGTCGAGGTCGATTCGATCGAGCGCCACCTGCATCGGCGTGCCCACGCCCGCAGGGGTCGCTTCGCCCGCGAGCAGATCAGCCGCCCTGAACTGCGACAGCACACTCAGGTCCAGCCCGTCGGGCGCATTCATGGCTGCTCGTCCGCAGGCACCGGCATGCTCGAGGCGTCGATGCGTTGCTGCAGCAACTCGAACACCCGCATCACCTCGAGGCTCGCCTCCCGGGCCGCGCTCTTGGGCAATCGCCATACCGGCACGCCCGCGGCCAGCGCCTCGGGAATGGCCGAGCGGGTCGAGATCCGTGCCGGTATCACGAACTCCCGGAAGTTCAAGGCCAGATCCTGCATGGCGGCCTTCTGCCGCGACGAATGCGGATTGAACCGGTTCAAAACGATGGCCGCCAGCCGCAGTTGCGGGTTGTAGCGCTGTCTGACGCCAAAGATGGTTTTGAGCATGTCGGCGACGCCATCGATGCTGTACTCCTCGAGCTCGATCGGGCAGGCCACAGCATGGCCAGCGATCAGCGCCGCGCTCATGCGCAAGCCCAGTGCTGGCGGCGTGTCGATCACGACTGCGTCGAATTCCTGCGCCAGGCGAATCACGTTCCTGCGAAATGGGGGAATCACGACTTCCGCCCTCGCGAGTTCGACGTCGGCCAGCTTCTTGCTGCGCGGTACCAGGGCAATGGTCTGCGCGCGGGCCGGGACGATCGCGCCGATGTCCCCTCCGAAAAGTTTCACCGCCTCGTCGATCGCCGAGGAACTGCGCAGCGATTTCGAGCTGTTCGCCTGCGCGTCGAGATCGATCAGACACACCGATTGGCGTCGCATCTCGGCCAGCCAGCATGCGTACAGCACCGCCAGGGTCGACTTGCCGACGCCACCTTTCTGGTTGCCGAAGATGACCACGTTGCCCATGACTTGCTCCTCAGGCTTCGACGCGAACCATGCGGTTCCCCTACACCCCATGGCACGCTGCGCGGCTGCCGCCGAAACCTGCGACAGGGCCATCCTGGCGCAGGCGGCCCTGCCTCGTTGGTCCGTGATGGATCGCTATGCCGCGTCGCTCACGAATATCGCCGCCCCTCGCTTTGCGATGCCACTGTCACAAACAATAGTCGACACACGCATGCGCGGAGGCGGACATTGCGCCCATGCAAGCACTCGATGTTCAACACAGGCATGCGACCGACAAAGGCCGATACGCGGCCTGGCCTCCCGTGCTTGTTGTCGCTGGCTTGATGACGCACGCCTGCGCCCTGTGGGCACAGGCCGAGCCCGGCACATCCCAAGTCATCGGTCCACAGCAGCAGGCGGCGCGCGACCACGACCGCATCGCGATCCTTCGCGAAGAGCTCGGGAAGTCGCAAGCGCAATTGGAGGATCTCGCGCGCCGTAAGGCTGAGCGGCTCGCCGCGTCCGATATGCAGGCAGCGACCGAAGCCGAGGCGCAGCGCGTTCGCACGCTCGGCGATATCGCGGCCATCCAGCGAGAGATCGCGTCCACCTCGCGTACCTCCGCCCAGACCGCGGCGGCCAAGCCCATGGCCGCTCAGGCCACCAAGGGCCCTGCCCCCGCCGGCAAGCGCGCGGCGCCAACGCCCTGGTGGGACGTCTACGGCGGCAGCCGGCGTATTGACCCATCGGCTTCAGTTTCTCTCGCGCCCCCGTCTGGGCAAGTGCCCGCGGGATCTTCCTCGGCCACTGGAGTCTCGCCATGACCGCATGCTCGATCCACCACATCCGGCCCGCAGCGCGATTCGGCGTCCGAACCCGATGGATCGGATGCCTGCTGGTCGCCGTGCTCGCGGCCGCACCGGCCGACATCGTCTGGGCCGGAAGCCCGTTCGCGACGGGCGCCAACGCGACCCAGCAGCAACTCGTTGCCATCCTGACGCCACTGGCGGCAGTCGCCGTGATGGTCTCCGGCGCCATGGCCTGGTTCGGCCGCCTGAGCTGGTGGTGGATGGTCGCCGTCGTGATCGGCACCGTGCTGGTCTTCGGCGGCCCCCAGATCGTCTCCTGGATCCGGGGCCTGTTCGGGGTGTGAGGGAGAGCGAACCGTGAGTCGCAACCAGGGCATCGCCGCGGATCCTCTGTTCGTCGGCATGACACGCCCGTCGATGGTCTGGGGCGTCACCTACTCGGCCATGATGTTCAACATCGTGGTCACGACCGAGTCGTTCATCGTGACCAAGAGCCTCGTGTGGCTGCTGGCCTTCGTGCCGATCCACGGGGTGCTCTACCTGGTCTGCTTGTACGAGCCGCGCTTCTTCGACCTGCTGCAGCTGTGGGGCCGCACCCGACTGCCCGCCATGCTCGGCGGCAACCTGCGGTTCTGGCGTGCGAATTCGTACAGCCCCCTGGCGCTGGACATGCCTGATTGGCGGGGGCGCCGCCGCATGCGGACTTGGCCCGCGGCGGTGGTCTGACACGGCATCGCCATGAAGCTGCTGTCACGTTCCGAGCACACGCTGCGCCGCGAAGCCGGCGCCGCAACCATGATTCCACTGTCGTCGCATGTGGACGAGCATGTGGCCCGCACGCGCGCGGGCGACTATGTGCAGACGCTGCGCCTGGCCGGCACGAGCTTCGAAAGCGCGGACGACGATGACATCAACAGCTGGCACGAGCGCCTCAATGTCCTGCTGCGCAACATCGCCTCGCCCAACCTGGCCCTGTGGACCCACGTGATCCGGCGTCGCGAGACAGGCTATCCGGCCGGGCGGACGGTTCCCGGGTTCGCCGATGAAATCGAGCAGCGATACCGCCGCAAGATGGCCGGCGAGCGCCTGATGGTCAACGAGCTGTACCTGTCGGTCGTCTTCCGGCCGCAGCCGACCCGCATAGGCAACGCCGCATTGCGGCTGTTCAGGCGCACGGACCCAGAGGGTGCACAGGCGGAACTGCGCGACGCCCTCGATGCCTGCGGCAAGCTGCGCCAGGAACTGCTCGCGGCGCTGGAGCGCTACGACCCCGAAGCCCTGGGCATCTATCGCCTGCACGAAGAGGATGTGCTGTTCTCCTCCCTGATGGAATTCCACGGCCTGCTGGTCAACGGGGAATGGCAGCGCATGCCGCTGCCGCGCTCACCCCTCAACGAGGTTCTGGCCACCACCCGGCCCTTCTTCGGCAACGAAGCCATGGAATACCGCACGGGCACCCAGACGCGGATCGGCGCCTTCCTCGGCATCAAGGAGTACCCCACGCCCACGGCGCCGGGCATGTTCAGCGCGCTGCTGACCGCACCCTTCCCCTTCGTGCTCACGCAAAGCTTCACCTTCCTGGCCAAGGGCACGGCGACCGACATGATGAGCCGCCAGCATCACCGGATGGCGGCCGCCGGAGACTTGGCGGTCTCACAGGCCGAGGAACTCAAGGACGCGCTGGACGACCTGATGAGCAACCGCTTCGTGATGGGCGACCACCACTTCAGCCTGCACGTGCTGGCCGACACCTACGACGGCGTCGGCGAGGCCGAAGGCCGGCCCCGCCTGAAGCAGCTCAACGACAACGTGGCCCGCGCCCGCTACCTGCTGGGCGACACGGGAATGGTGGTGGCGCGCGAGGACCTCGCGCTGGAGGCGGCGTTCTGGGCTCAGTTGCCGGGAAACTTCGGCTACCGCAGCCGCAAGGCGCCCGTGACCAGCCGCAACTTCGCCGCGATGTCGCCCTTTCACAACTTCCCGACCGGCCGCGCCACGGGCAACTACTGGGGCGACGCGCTGGCCATGTTCATGACGCGTGCCGGCTCGCCCTACTACTTCTCGCTGCATGCGAGCGACCCGCGCAGCCCGGACGGCGGCAGCCGCCGTGACGTCGGACACATCACGGGCGTGGGTCCGGTCGGCACCGGCAAGACCACGCTGCTGGGATTCTGCATGGTGGCGATCTGCAATCGCCTAGATGCCACGCAGGTCATCTTCGATAAGGACGAAGGGCTACACATCCTGGTGCGGGCACTGGGCGGCCGGTACCTCCCGCTGAAGAACGGCGTGCCAACCAGCTGCAATCCGCTGCAGCTCGACGATGCGGTCACCGACAACGTCGAGTTCATGCGGCACTGGCTCAGGCGCCTGGTCATGCGCACGCCGACCGATAGCTTGAGCGTCCGTCAGGAGGACGACCTCGACCAAGCGTTGCATGGCACCCTGAAGCTCGAACGCTCGTTCAGGCGCCTGTCCCGTCTGGTCGCCTTCCTCGACATCACGGACCCCGAGGGGATGCACGCGCGCCTTCGCAGATGGTGCGCCTCGGAGCGCGGCGACTATGCCTGGGTCTTCGACAACGATCGCGACGACGTGGCTCCGTTGCTGGCCCGGCACGCCTTGGTCGGCTTCGACGTGACCGACTTCCTCGACAACGAGGTCGTGCGCGCGCCGCTGACCATGTACCTCTTTCATCTGGTCAACCGGATGGTGGATGGGCGCCCGCTGGTGTGCTGGATGGACGAATTCGCCAAGCTCCTGAGCGACCCGGCCTTCGCAAGGTTCGCCAAGAACGGCCTGGAGACCTGGCGCAAGAAGAACGCGAACATCGCGACGTTCACCCAGAGCACCAGCCATGTGCTCGATTCCGGCATCGCGCGCGCGATCGTCGAGCAGACGCCGACGAAGATCCTGTTCCCCAATCCGGAGGCGGACTACGACGAGTACACCCAGGGCTTCAACCTGACGGACAGGGAGTTCGCGCTCATCAAGCAGGAACTCGAGCCTGGCTCCCGGCAGTTCCTCATCAAGCAGCACCATGTCAGCGTGGTCGCGCAGCTCGATCTCCACGGCTTCGATGACGCGCTGCACGTCATTTCCGGGCGCACGAGCAATGTCCGCCTCATGCGCGAGTGCATCGCGACCTTCGGACCGGATCCCGACCAATGGCTCGCGCCCTTCCGCAAGGCGCTGGCTGACCGCCCTCCCCGTTCGCTCTCACACCAGGAGAACTCCCATGCATAGGTTCCTTCTTGCCTTCCTCCTTGCGGCGGCTTCGCTGGCACCGCTGCACGCCAAAGCCGGCATCCCGGTGATCGACGTCACGGCCGTCGCCAACCTGATTCAGCAGGTCATGTACTGGCAGCAGCAGATCTCCGGGATGCAGAAGCAATACGATCAACTGAAGGAATCGAAGGACCAGCTGACCCAGACCCACAACGCGATGACGGGAAGTCGCGGCATGGAGCAGTTACTACCCACCTCGGAGCTCGCGCGCAACTACCTGCCGCCCAGCTATGGCGAACTGATGAACACGCTCAACGGCACTTCGGGCGGCTATGCGGGGCTGGCCGGCCAGGTGCAGTCGATCATGAAGGCCAACAGCATCCTCTCCGGAACACAGATGGAGGCGCTCAGTCCCGAGTTGCGGCAGATCGTCGAGCAAGGGCGGCAATCGGCGGCGCTGCTCAACGGCATGACCCAGAGCGCATACCAGAACACCAGTCAGCGCTTCTCGGCGCTGCAACTGCTGATCAGTCGCATCGCTTCCGCACAGGACCCCAAGGCGATCCAGGATCTGCAAGCAAGGATTCAGGCCGAGCAGAACATGCTCACCAACGAGCAGACGAAGCTGCAGAGTCTCTATCAGATTGCAAGAGCCGAGGAAGCGGCCCAGCAGCAGCGCACTCGGGAGCAAGTCATCTCAGGCCATGGCGGGTTCAACACACGGTTCGTTCCCACCCCCTGAATCGAGATGTCCAAATCAACGATCGTCATCGTTGTGATTGCAGTACTTGCCGTGGGAGGCATTTATCGCTTCCTAAGACAGGACTCGACTCCAACCGCGTCCCCCGGGAGCGTACCGTCCGAAACGACCAAGCCGGCAGCATCAAGGGCCGAGCATGGGGACTTCCAGAATCGATTTCAGCCGACGATGCCGCCTGCTAGCGGCTCCGGAAAATGAAGTTCGACGAGGCGAGCAATGTTCTTTCAGCAATTCTGGACGTGGCTCAACGACCAATTGACCGAATACCTTGCGGCCAAAACCGCGACTGTGGCCGGTGCCATTGAGCCTGCAGTGGTAACACTCGCGACGATCTACGTAATGCTTTGGGGATTCCTCAGCCTGACCGGAAGAGTTCAAGAACCGATATGGGAGGGGGTCAAGCGCGTCATCTTCATCGCGATCGTACTGGGCGTCGGTCTGAGACTTTGGCTTTACAACGGAGTCATCGTGGACACCTTCTTCAATGCACCGGTCCAACTTGCGGCCAAGATCACAGGTGCATCGAACCCTGTGTCAGTGATTGACACGATATGGGACAAAGGCGGGACAGTGGCTTCAAATCTTTGGAACAAAGGCGGTGTATTGAACGGTGACTTTGGCTTCTATTTGGCTGGAGCCATCGTCTACTTCGTCATCGGAGGCGTGGCCGTCTACGCGCTCTTCCTGCTTGTTTTGTCCAGGCTCGCGTTGGCATTGATCCTCGCCTTGGGACCCGTTTTCATTTGTCTGCTTTTCTTCAAGGCCACACGCCGATTCTTTGAGGCGTGGATTGCCCAGTTGGCCAACTATGCACTGGTCGCCGTCCTAACCTCACTGGTGGCGAGCCTCATGCTCCAGATCGTTTCTTCCTACGCCGCACAAACGGCCGCACGCGGCGCAGCCATCGTGACCGTGGATGCACTGAATATGGTGCTGTGTGCTTCGCTGGTGCTGCTGGTCATGCGTCAGATCATGTCTATCGCGGCTGGGCTTGCGAGCGGCATCGCACTCAGTTCATTCGGCGTCGCCAGCGGACTGGCGCGGTGGGCAATGGGCGGGGCCAAGCGTACGAGTTACGAGTTCGGTCGCGGCGTGCTGGACGGCTTGCGGCGGGAGCCCCGCAGTCGCTGGGATTCGTTCCGCCGCTCGGCCGGCAATCGTATTGGTGCCGGCGTGGCTTCTACGGCTAGTGTCGGCGCTGCGCGTCACGGCGGCACCGTGCTTCCAAGAGAACAGGTCATGCCAAGCCTGTCGCGCAATCGCTAGCGGAGGGCGGGCAGATGAAGCCTTCGACGATCCTTTCTTTGTTTGCCCTTCTGCTGGCTGCATGCGGCACTCGCCCGCCTACGCCGCCGGATTGCGAAGGTCCGCTCACACCGATCAACATCCCGAATGGTGTTCCCGAATCAGGAGCGATCCATGCGCCGGACCGCCGCCCTTGAAAACTACCTGAGCGAGGCCCAGAGCTGGGAACTCGACCGCGCGCGCCGGGCGGAGCGATCAAACAAGATCGCCTGGACCGTGGCCGCAGCGGCGACACTGGTCGCGGTGCTCTCGGTCTCGGCCGTCAGCGGGCTCACGCCGCTGAAGCAGCCCGTTCCCGTTCTCATCCGCGTCGACAGCAGCAGCGGGATCGTCGACATCGTTCCCACCTACGAGGGCACGACCGACATCGAGCAGGTGGTGACCCGCAACCTACTGCAAAACTACGTGATCGCGCGCGAGCGTTACTTCTACGGCACCGCGGAGGCGGACTACGAACTGGTCGCCTCGCAGAACTCGCCTCGGTTGAACCAGGAGTGGACCGCTTCCTGGGCCGCCGACAACCCGGCCTCACCTCTGAACGCCTACAAGGATGGCACGTCCATCCGCGCGCAGGTGCGATCGGTCGCCTTCCTCAAGCTGGAGAGCGGGAAGGACAAGCTGGCACAGGTCCGCTTCGCCCGCTCGACGCGCGCAGGCGGCACCGGCGAGGAGCAGACCAGCCACTGGGTCGCCACGATCGAGTTCGCCTATGTCCCGCCATCGACGGACAACAAGATGCGATCGCTCAATCCACTGGGCTTTCGCGTCGTCGAATATCGCCGCGAGCCCGAGGTCGTCCCAGCCAGCGCTGCACCGAGCAGGCAGGAGGCGCGATGACGCCCCGGCGCCTGCACCGCAGGTTTGCCTTCGTGATCGGATTGGCGGCAAGTCTTGCATTTGCCGCGCCGCACGGCCGAACTGCGACCGTGCCGCCCACCGGCAAAGTCGATACCCGGGTGCGTGTGGTTGCCTACGACGCCGAGGACGTCGTCACGCTGCAAGGCTATGTGGGCTACCAGATCCATCTGCAGTTTGCCGAGGGCGAGGAGTTCGTGAACCTCGGCGCTGGCGACAACGGTGCCTTCGATGTCGGCGCCGAGCGCAACCACTTCTTCATCAAGCCCAACGAAGCGCGCGCCTCAACCAACTTCACCCTCCTCACGAACCGGCGGGCCTACCACTTCGACTTCATCGTGTCTCCCGTCGCGCCCGCGGGCGCTGCGACCAAGCGCATGGTGTATTCGATTCGTTTCACCTACCCGGAGGACGATGCCCGCGCCGCGGCAGCGGATCAGGAACGACGCAGGACCGAAGCGCGCATGAACGAAGAGGCTTCTAAGCGCCCACGCAATGCCGACTACTGGTTCTGCGGCAGCGAATCGCTCCGGCCCGAGAGTGCCCACGACGACGGCGTGCAAACGCGACTGCGCTTCCAGGCGCAATCAGACTTTCCCGCCATGTTCGTGCGCAACGACGACGGATCCGAGTCGCTGTTGAACTTCAACGTCGAAGCGGATG
Organism: Variovorax sp. YR634; assembly: GCF_900106655.1. Classification (NCBI taxonomy): domain Bacteria; kingdom Pseudomonadati; phylum Pseudomonadota; class Betaproteobacteria; order Burkholderiales; family Comamonadaceae; genus Variovorax; species Variovorax sp. YR634. Next base: position 23,219 of record NZ_FNOL01000001.1, on the reverse strand, counting down.
AGGTCGTGATCCACCGCGTGGCGCGTCGCTTCGTGCTGCGGCGTGGTGGCTTGGTCGGCTGCGTGGTCAACCGATCGTTCGTCGGCGGCGGCGCGCGCACCCCGACCCACACGAGCGCAGAAGATGTGCGCCACACCGCGACGGGAGAGCGGCCGTGACCTGGATCGACCGGCCTCGCCGCGGCGCCCGAATGGATCCGCCGACGCATTCCGATGCGTCCGAGATCGACCCCGGCACCGGGGAGATCCTCTCTGGGCAACCAGCGGCGGCCACCGGAAGCGCCGCATCCCGGGTCGCCGACGAGCGCGCCACGGTCCGAGGCGAACGCGCCATGCCGTCGGTCAATCGCGAGCGCTCTGTCCAGTCGCGCATCAGCGGGTTCCTGGCGCTGACTGTGATCAGTCTCCTCGGCGGCGGCTTCCTATTCTGGTACTACAACACGCAGTACGCCAAGACCCGCGAGGCCGAAGAGGCCGCGAGGAAAGCGGTCTCGGCACGTGCCGGCGGCGAGATGAGGGTGCCACCACTCGGTCGCATCGATCCCCCGAGAGCACCGTTGGAAGCACCGCCGATCGCCAGCACTCCACCTGCCCCGTCGGCCACGGCCGTCAGCGCAGGCACGCCGCAAAAGACGCCCGAGCAGATCGCGCTGGAACGGCGGTTGGGCACCCCGGTGCTTCGGCGCGCGCAGTCCACCCAGCCCTCGGGCATTTCGGTACCGCGCACGTTCGCAGATCCGACAGTACTGCCCGCCGGCGGCGTGCCAGGCATGTTCCAGCTGTTCGGCGCGCTGCAGCCGCCTGGCGCCGGCTCGGCCGCATCCGGCGGCGGTCAGCTTGCCGCGAGCCTCCGGCCGACACCGACCCCGGCGGTTCTCGCCCAGACCCTGCCCACACGGCGCATGCTTCTGCCCAAGGGCGCATTCATCGACTGCACGCTGGAGACCGCCATCGACTCCACCTACGAGGGCATGACCACCTGCATCGGCGCCAGCGACATCTACGGGGCTGACGGCAAGATCGTGCTGCTGGAGCGCGGCACCAAGTACGTGGGCGAGCAGCGCGGAACGCCGCGGCAGGGACAGGGCCGCGTCTTCATCGTGTGGAACGAAGCGCGCACCCCGACCGGCGTCGTGGTCCAGCTTGCCTCCCCCGGAACCGACGAACTGGGACGCAGCGGGTTGCCCGGTTTCGTCGACACCCACTTCTGGGATCGCTTCGGTGCCGCGGTCCTGATCTCGGTGATCGACGGCACGATGCAGGCGATCGCCGCCCAGCAGCAAAGCGGCACCAGGGTCGGCAACGGCGGCGGCCTGGTGCTCGGTCCGCAGGGCAGCCGCGACGTCATGACAGAGGTGCTGCGCAGCACCGTGTCGATTCCGCCGACCGTCATCAAGAACCAGGGCGAGCGAATCCAGATCCTGGTCGCACGCGATGTGGATTTCAGGAGCGTCTATGCGCTTCGAAGCGACCCAGCTAATCCCTGAACGCGAGCCCTGCGCCGCCACCGGCGACCTGCCATTGGCGACCAGCTCCGTGACCGTCGCGGCACCCGCGAAGCCGCCCTCGTCCCTTGTCCTTTTCCTCGGTCCGCTCAGTCGTCTTTTGGACGATCCCGAGGTCACCGAGATCTGCATCAACGAGCCCGGCGTGGCTTTCGTGGAACGGCATTCGGGCTGGCTGCGCGAGGAGTTGCCGTTCGCGAGCTTCGACTGGTGCATGGCCATCGCCAAGCTCGTGGCCAACTTCACGCACCAGCGCATCTCGGCCAACGAGCCGCTCCTGTCCGCCACCCTCCCGGGCGGCGAACGAATCCAGATCGTGCTGCCGCCGGCGACGCTGGAGCGGACCGTCTCGATCACGATCCGGCGTCCATCCCAGACGCTCTGGAGCCTCGAAGAGCTGGCGGATCTGCGCGTCTTCGAGCCGACATGCAGCGTACCCGCCTGCCCGCTGCGGCCAACCGATCTGGACAACCTGGCACCGGAGGACCGGGAACTGGCGGGACTTCTCGCATGTCGCGAGTTCGTGCCTTTCCTGCGCCGAGCGGTGCAGTGGCGCAAGAACATCCTGTTGTCCGGTGCCACCGGCTCCGGCAAGACCACGGTCGGCAAGGCGCTGATCCTCGAAGTGCCACCCGAGGACCGTCTGATCACGATCGAGGACGTGAAGGAACTGTCGCTGCGCAATCAGCCCAACCATGTGAGGCTTTTCTACTCGCAAGGCGCCCAGGGGCAAGCCGAGGTCACGCCCGGCCAGCTGCTCGCCGGTGCCAAGCGGCAGCGCCCCGACCGCGTGTTCGTGTCCGAGTTGCGGACCGGCGAAGAGGTCTATGACTACCTGCTGTCTGTGAACACCGGCCACCCCGGCTCGATCACAAGCGTGCATGCGGACAGCGCGCAGATGGCCTTCGTGGCACTGGCGCAGTTGATGAAGCGCAGCCAGGCGGGCCAGGGCATGAGCACGCGCGACGGCGTGGAATTAGCGCAGATGAGTGTGGACATCGTCGTGCAGTGCGCGCGCGAACGCCGGGACGACCGGCCACGGCGCATCGTGCGGGAGATCTGGTATGACCCTGGCACCAAGAACCGAAGGCTTGCCTAGCCCCTTCAGGATTGCGGTCGCATTGCTGGTGGCCGCGACCGTCGGCGTCTACGTCGCGGGCCACGCGTTCCTGATGGCGATGAAGCTGCCCCCGCAGCAAGTCACGCTGCTGACCCTGCACGCATACTGGCAGGCCTACGGCGATCGGCCGGAGGTGCGCCGCGCCCTCCTGGCATCACTGGCGGGTTCCCAGGGCTTGGCGTTGGGCCTGGTGGGCGTCGCCATGCTGCCGCGTCGCCGGCCGCTGCACGGCGAGGCCCGGTTCGCGAGCCGGCGCGAGATTTCACGCGCCGGGCTGCTTCAGGAGCACGGCATCATCCTCGGGCGCCTGGGCAACCGCTACCTGGTGTTGCCCGGCCAGCAAGGTGTGGAGCTTGAAGCCCCGCCGCGCAGCGGCAAAGGCGTCGGCGTGGTCATTCCCAATCTGCTGAACTGGCCCGGTTCGACCATCGTCAGTGACATCAAGGGCGAGAACTTCACGCGCACGGCGGGCTTTCGCGCGGCCCATGGGCAGGAGGTGCACCTGTTCGATCCGTTGTCCGAACGCGAGTGCTCGGCACGCTGGAATCCGCTGGGCTACGTGTCCGAGGCGCCCTACCGCTGCATCGACGACCTGCAGCGCATCGGCACGATGCTCTTTCCCGATCCGCAGGCCGGGGACCCCTTCTGGAGCTCGTCGGCCCGGTCGCTGTTCCTGGGCATCGCCCTTTACCTCTTCGAGACCGAAGGCGCCACGCGCACCCTCGGCGAGGTCCTGCGCCAGGGCATGGCCAGCGATGCGGAGGGCTTCCAGAAGCACTGGAAACGCGTGATCGACGCCTGCGAGCGCGCCGGCTATCCCTTGTCGCAGGAGGCGGTGCGGAGCCTTTACGACGTGATCGACCTGGCGCCCACCACGGCCTCGAGCATCCGCAAAACCTTCACCAGCCGCCTGGACCTGTGGCTCAACCCGATGATCGATGCGGCCACCTCGGCCAACGATTTCGACCTGCGGGATCTGCGCAAGCGTCCGATCTCGATCTACGTGCAGATCAACCCCGACAACATCGCCCGGCTGCAGCCGCTGCTGAACCTGTTCTTCCAGCAGGCGATCGGGCTTCAGACGCGCGTGCTCCCCGAAAGCGACCCGCAGCTTCACCACCAACTGCTCCTGATGCTTGACGAATTCGCGGCGCTCGGACGCATCCCGGTCATCGCCGACTCCACGGCCTTCCTGCCGGGCTACAACGTGCGCACCGTCGTCATCTTGCAATCCCACTCGCAGCTGATCGAGAAATACGGCATCGAGGGCGCAAAGTCGATCCGCAAGATGCTGGCCGCACGCATCGTGTTCCCGCCCAAGGAGTACGAGGACGCCGAGGCCATCTCCCGCGAGCTCGGGACCTACACCGTCCGGCAGAAGAACGTCAGCCGCCCGATGTGGGGCGGGGCGGGCAAGGCACCGACGGTGAGCATCAGCGAGCAACCGCGCCGCCTGCTGCTGCCCCAAGAGGTCAAGGAGCTCGGTTCCGACCGGATGCTCCTGTTCTACGAAGGCCTGCGGCCCGTGCTGGCGCATCGCGTCCTCTACTTTCGCGACCGGTTCTTCGCCCCCCGCGAGCGACCGCCGCCGCCGGTGCCGAGGCTCGACATGAGCAGGCCCGGCGGTGCGCTGGCTCCCGTTCAGCGGGCCGTGTTCGATGAACGGAACGCTGCGGCTGGCACGGGTTCGGGAGCCGTCACCGGCGTCACGCCGAAAGACGATGGCCCAGCACCAGTGAACACGGCCGCCGCGACCAGGGGCGGCGACGCGCTCGCCGCCGACCTGAAGCTGGACGATTTCTCGTTCGATTTCGATGACGTGGAGATTCCCACCGAGAAGCTCAGCGAGGAAGACCTGAAGCGCCATGCCGACGAGTTCATGGCGCGCATCCTGGACTGACGCCCGCCGTCCGTTCGGAAAGTCCGAGTCGCCCCGCACGACAACACACACAGCGCAAAAGGAGCCGCGATGTCCACCGACCGTTCCCCCGAAAGCCCGCCGCCTTCCGGCGCCTCGGGTTCCACTTCGCACGACGAGGCCGGCTCCGTCCAGGGCAGCGCGCCTCCTGCGGGACGCGGCCATCCCCGCGTCCCCGATGCCATCGAACGCCGTTACCTGCGCGTCGACAACCGGTACTTCTTTCCGGACCGCACCCTCGCCTTCATCGACGACGGCGCCCGCATCCGCGTGCAGACCGAGAACCGCGAGGTGCTGCACGGCGTGGTGGCGATCACCGAAGCGCGCGGCTGGCGGGCTCTCACCGTCAAGGGCACCAAGAGCTTCCGGCAGGGCATGTGGCGCGAAGCCGCGTTGCGCGGCATCGAGGTCCAAGGCTACGAACCTACGGAGGTGGAAATCCTTCAGATGAAGCGCGCCTCGAAGCCATCTCAGCCATCCCATGAAAAGGGCGCCGCTTCGGCGCCGGCACCCCGAACCGCACCGGAGAAACGCGGGGCAGCGATGGCGCGCGATGGTTCACGCGGCCACGGCGCGGCTCACGATGCCGCGCCAGATCCGGCGGAGCTGCCGCAAGACCATCGATCGCCGCGCGCGGCCCCCGGGTCGACCGTTCAAGGGCTGCTGGTTGCAGCGGCCGCCGCACCCTACCAATTCGATCCGGCGCAGCACGTGTCCTTCTACGTGACGGTTCGCACCGAGACTGGCAAGCGCACGGTTTGGGGTTCGGACCTCGAACGCGCGCTCGCGGAATCCGCATCACGACCGCGCATCGGCGACCAGGTGGTCCTCACGAGGCACGGCGCACGTCCGGTGAAAGTCCTGGTGGCGCAGCGCAATGCGCAGGGCGAGCTAACTGGAGAGAAAAGAATCGTCACGCAGCGTGCCGTATGGAGCATCGAGACACCGGACTACCTTCGCGCCGTGGAGGAGCGCGCGATGCGCATACGAAGCGGCGAAACGGTACCCCCCGAGATTCGTCGTCAGCATCCACAACTGGCCGCCGCGGCTGCCGGCCTGGCGTTGGCCGAGCAGTACGCGACGCGCGCGACCAGCGACCAGGACTCCCAGCAGCGCCTGATCCAACTGATCCGCGAACGCATCGCCGACGCGCTGGCGCAAGGCGATTCGCTCCATCTCCCGGATCGCCGCCCGCATCCCGCACCGGTGCATGTGCGCCAGCGCATGGCCAGAGACCGAGGAGCGCCCAACCATGAGCGCGTCTAGGCGGCGCGGGACCACACCATCGAAGGACGGCCGGCAAGTGAAGGCACGAAGAAATTCCGAAAAAACCACCCAGGTGTGCGAGGGCGTGTCGATGCCCTTCCTGGCGAAGCCCGCAGCGCCCGCGACGGCGTGGTCGATCTCGGACGGCTCCCTCGAGGCGCTCAAATGGGTCGGCCTGGCGCTCATGACCGGCGATCACGTCAACAAGTACCTGCTGCTGGACGCGAGCCCCACGCTCTACGCACTGGGGCGCATGGTGATGCCGCTCTTTGGCTTCGTCCTCATGGCCAACCTGGCGCGGCGCGGCGCGTTTCAAGCCGGCATGCATCTGCGCGTCATGAGGCGGCTGGCGGTCTTCGTGCTGCTGGCGACACCCGCTTTCGTTCGCCTTGTCGGCTGGTGGCCGTTGAACATACTTGTGACCCTTGGGTTGGCGACCTTGATCGTGTGGCTCCTCGAACGCGGCGGCGCGGTGGCGCGCGTCGCGGCATTGATCGCCTTCCTCATAGGAGGTGCGCTGGTGGAGTTCTGGTGGCCCGCACTGCTCTGCTGTCTCGGTGCCTGGGGTTCGCACGCCGTCCCGATGGGGTCACGTTGCTCTTGTGGGTCCTGGCGACAGCCTCGCTCGCAATCGTCAACGGCAACTTTTCCGCGCTGGCCGCCCTGCCCTTGATCTTGGGCGTCCGGCATGTCGACATTCCGTTGCGCCGCTGTCGATGGGTCTTCTACGCCTACTACCCTGCGCATCTGTCACTGATTGCTGTGGTGCTGAGACCCGCATGACTGGAAAGAGCCTGTGGCAAGCCTTCGCAAGTGACTGCCGAGCTTTCGAGCGATGTTGCATGTCAGCCCGGCAAGTCAAGCGCGCTTCCGCCTCCACGATCGAACTGTGCAACCTGAGCGAGCGACGCCCATGCAGGCCCGATCCTTCCCACGCAACTCGCTGTCGGCGTCAACGCACTAGAGGCTTGCCAGTATTCCGGTTGAGGATGCTGCGGCCGCCAACTTGCCCTCCGGGTTGTAGAGCGCAGCTTCGAGAAACGCATTGCGCTTGCCACGTTTGATCACCCGCCCTTCGACCCGCCCCTCACCCGGGCCGACCTTTTCATAGAAGCTCACCTTGATTTCGAGGCTGAAGACAGTCAGCAGGTGCTCTGAGTCGTGCATCACGGCATGGGCCATGGCGGCATCGAGCCAGGCGGTGATAAATCCGCCTTGGGTTCGTATGGCAATACTCGCGTCTTACCGTGAAGGCGGCCTGGAGCGTCTTGCGCTCTGGCGATCACCCCGTCACGTGGAAGTTGCCCATCGATTCGGACAATGTTTGGCCGGAGCGAAAGAGATGTTCTTGCCGTGCGAATCGCTGTTGCCGATGCTCGGCGGCAAGCGCTGCAATCTTCCGATCTGGATGGCGAGCGTCAAAGCGCACCGTCAGATGCAATCCGCAATCGCCGCCCTCGACCGAGTTCGGCACGCACAGGTGCCGTGTCAACGCCGCACGCAACTCGCGCTGCCGCGCCCGGAGAGCCGCCGCACGCGCCCAAGATGACGCGCAAACTGACCGCTGTCCATGAAGTCGGCCATGGCCAACTGCACATGGCGATTTCCTCCCCTTAGCATTTCGCGCAAAGTGCCTGCGGTCGCAGCGAGGAGGTTTCGGGGCAGAACGATGAAGCCAAGGCGGAGCGACGGAGACATGGTTTTGGAGAAGCTTCCAACATAGATGACCGGCGCCTGCGGCACGAGCCCGACCATGGCGGCAATCGGCTCGCCGGTATAACGGAACTCGCTGTCGTAGTCGTCCTCGATCATCCAGGCGCCACATTTCCCGGCATTGGCAACGAGCTCCAGTCTCCTTGCCACGCTCATAACGATCCCGCGAGGGAACGTCTTCCGCAACTGAAGTTGCTCAGGGCGCGGTAAAAGAGACTTGGCCCATGTGGTCACTTCTCAAGCGCAGCAAGCCTGCCGGCTAACAGGGCTCCGCCAACTCTGACGGGGGTCTCGATCCGTAGAGTGGATGTGACCGCGCGTCGCATCCTGCAGTTTCGTCATCTGCTGGAAGCCCATGATTCAGCTATCGACATGCTGCGCGCCGCGATAGCCCCAGTCTGCCAACACCGCGTTTTCTTTGCCGTGCAGCAGATCGCTCACCTGCTCCACGCCCACCTCGTTGGCCGCAGTGGTCGTCACCGTGTGCACCAGCCCCGCATCCGCGCCCGCACCGATGTGCGCCTTCACCCCGAAGCGCCGCTGGTTACCCCTCTTCGCCTGGGGCATCTCAGGGTCTCGTTCGCCGCTCTCGTTCTTGGTCGAACTGGACACCGCGATGATCCTGGCGTCCACGTTTCCGACCCAACCGTGCATCGGAGCTACGCCGCGGCACGACAGTGGACCACGGCTTCAACTGCCGCCTGGCTCCGACGATCGCTTGATCCGCGTCCGGAACTGCCGTGCGACTGGACTGTCGTCCCAGACGACGGCCCTGCCATCGTCGACGGCCTGGCGTCCGTAGACGATCCATGCATCGCAGACGATGCCGATGGACTGGACCACCTCGAAGCGCTCTGCATGCGCCATCGCGAAGGAAGTGAAGACGATACCCGCGCTGTAGCGTCCTTCTGCCAGACCGGACTGGACCGCAAGCACCGTCGGCTCGTGGACGATGATCGGCCAGGCGGAAAGGTCGGCATAGCTCTGCGTTGCAGTCTGCACGCCCACCTTGCCAACGCCCTGCCCGCTTCCCATGGACCGCACCAGCGCCATGGGCTGGCTGGGAGAAATGAAGGCGTCGACCACCACCATGGCCGTGCGATAGGTGCCCGTGATCTCGGCCGCGGTCGGATGCACGGCGCACTGAAGCAGGTAATCCGCCTCCCCGGCGATCAGCGCGCGCGCGCCGCTGTGGAAGTCGTCGAACAACACGATGCGGCAGGCTTGCGCAATGCCATGCGCAGCAAGGTACTGCTGGAGAACGAAGTGATGGTTGCTGCCCTCGTGGCCCAGCGTTGAAAAGATCAGCATGTGTTCGCCTTGGCGGTGCCGCATGACGGTGACAGTGGGTCGGCCTCGACGGCCATCTGATGGGGTTCGCGGCATGCGCGAGCGTCGGCAAAGCCGGAACCCGCGCTTGCTCGAGCGCAAAACGAGCGACTCATGCAGACGTCGAGGGCGCACCGATGATCTCATCCTCAAGCCGGCATGTCTCCGCGATGATCAGTCCGTAGAGGGCACTCAGGAACGCGGGGCTCACCCCGTGCTTGGCGGCAAAGTCGGCCGCACGCTCCTGTACCACGCCGATGCGATGGGGCTGCATCATCGGAATCGCATGGTCGCGCTTATGCAGTCCGATCCGGCAACAGCAATCGAGCCTGCGCCTCACGGTCTCGAGCAGCGTTCTGTCCAAGCCGTCGAGTTCGTCGCGCAGCGACTGCAGGATCCGTTGGGCGTCCTCGTGGCTGCCGGCATCAGCTGGGGTTGTGTCATGGACCGCGACCGCGGTTTCCCGGCGCCCGCTCGGACGCCCTTGTTCTGAATTCATGGGTATCTCCTTATTCGAGCTTGATGCCCTGGCTCGCGATGATCTCCGTGAGCGTGGCCGTGTCGGCCTTCACCCGGCGCACCAGCGCCTCGCCCGAGATGCCAGCGGCCTCGTAGCCGTGTTGGAAGAGTTTCTGCCGCACCTCTGGCAGGCGAATGACTTCCGAGAGAACCTGGGACAGGCGCTGCACGATGGGAGCAGACAGGCTGGCGGGCGCCGCTGCGGCAGTCCAGATCTCGAGTTCGAAATCCTTGAGGCCCGCTTCCTGCAGGGTCGGGTAGTCCGGCACGAGTTCGGAGCGGCGCGCCGAGGTCACGCCGATTGCGCGCAGCTTTCCGGCCTTGACTTGCTCCTGGGCGAGGCCCGGCGGAAGGAGCGCCAGTTGCAGCTGCCCTCCGACCAGACCCGTGATGACCTGCGGATTTCCCTGGTAGGGCACATGCACGGCGCCGATGCCTGTGCGGGCCTTGAAAAGCTCCATGCCGAGGTGGCCGATCGTGCCGATGCCAGGCGTGCCATAGCTCCACTTGCTTCCTGCGACCCGCGCCGCCTCGAGGAAGCTGCGGGGATCGGCCTTCGAGACCTCCGACGTTGTGGCGAGCACCAGTGGCGCCGTGCAGATGATGCTCAGCGGCACCAGGTCCTTCTGCGGGTCGTAGGAGGTCGCCGGATTGAGGATCTTGGCGATCGTCATATTGCCGTTGATCAGGATGCCGATCGTGTGTCTGTCGGTGGACTTCGCGACGATGTCCGCCGCGATGTTGCCGCTGGCGCCTGGATGGTTCTCGACGATCACAGGCTGGCCCAGCGCCCTCGCCATGGGAGCGGCCAGGATGCGCGCCACGAAGTCCGGCGACGAGCCGCCGCCGAAGCCGACGACCAGCCGCAGCGGTCGCGTCGGCCAGTTCAGGCCGGCAGGATGGGCGCTCGGGGCACCCGCCAGGCCGGGACCGGGGCGATTCGCGCCTGACGACTGCGCGCAGGCAATACCAATATAGGCGAGCGCCCCGAAAAGACAGAGCAGACGAGCGGCATGCGTTCGAAAAACCAAGAGTGACATGGCAAGACCTGATTCGAGAATTGAAAGCCAAGTCTTGCGTCCACAACGCGCCGAATCAACTCCTGACTGGTGCGCAAAAAGCTCCGCGGGGCATCAAGGCTGCGAAGACTCGCCTTGCCCACGAGCGGGGCGAAGCCACGGCTTGTCGCACTTGCTTGTCATGCAAGATCGTTGTCGCGCGTCAGCGGTGCGCTGCCGCGTCTTCGCATCGATTGGAGGCGTCGTGCTGTGGAGGCAGCCGATCAGCACGCCGTCGGACGACGGCCTCGATGTACCGACTCTGCGTAGCTGCCTCCATATCGGCAAGCCACGCCCCCATGGCCCCGAGCGCGCACCGACATTGGCCGCAAAACTCGGCCGCGTCGTCGGCGAACTCGATGAAGCAGGACACCGACGACATACAACCCGCCAGACAAGACAGGAAGGACCCTCAACAACGTCTGCACCCCGATCACCCTGATCGCGGGTTTGCTGTCTGAAATGCTCATACAGCACCTTTGGAAGTCATATTCGTCGCGGACCCGCCCCTCACGCGGTTGAAGAGCGCCGAAACGGCATCGGTCGTGACCTTCGCGTCGAACGGCCCGGTGTCCGGAACCATCTGCCTGAAGTACTGGTTCAACGCCTCAGGGTCTCGCGAGAACTGCGCGCCCGCGAAGAAATCGGGCCAGCGGCCCAGGCGGAACATGTTGAACCAGCGCTGGTCGTCCGGTGCCGCGCTGATGGTCGTGCCTACCGTGCTTCGCGCCGCACCGCCGCGCCGAGGCTGGTCGACCAGGTAGACCGGGAAGCGGCGTCGCAGGAAGAGCCCTCCCGGCCATCGGCGGTGGTCTCCCATGTCTTGCCGAACTGCCCGAAGCCGTGCCACATCACGAGGGGAAGCTTGCGGGCGTCGAGCGGCACCTGATAGAAGACACGCGCATGGTCGCCGTGCAAAGTCTGGCCCTCTGCGCCGGGGCTGCGGATCACCGTGCCGCCGACGGCGAAGCTGCCCTGTTCCTTGATCATCAGCGCAGCCGGCTGCGCGTTTCTGTCATCGGCCGCATGGGCGGGCACGGCGGGCACCACGCAGGTCGCGAGCGCCAGTGCAGCGGCAATGAGTACGCCAGTCACTGGCGAATTGTTCTGCCTGGAATGCATCTCAGACGCCGAGCCGCCGTTCGCTCATCCACTTGACGATTGCCGGATCGCGATGCGAGAAGAAGCTGCTCGTGCCGGTTTCGAGCTCTGCGATGCGGAGCATGTCCGAGTCGTCCAGCTGGAAGTCAAAGATGTTCAGGTTCTCCGCCATCCGCTCCTTGCGCACCGACTTGGCGAGCACCACGATGCCGCGCTGAACAAGCCAGCGCAGCACGACCTGCCCGACCGACTTGCCGTACTTTCCACCGATGTCCAGCAAGGCCTCGTTGCCGAACAGGTTGTTGCGGCCTTCGGCGAACGGTGCCCACGCCTCGGCTTGCACTCCGTTGTCGTGCATGAACGTCGCGCTGTCGGTCTGCTGATGGAAGGGGTTCACTTCCACCTGGTTCACCGCGGGCGCCACTTCGTTGAAAACCTTGATGTCCATCAGCCGGTCGGGATGGAAGTTGCTCAGGCCGATAGCGCGGAGCTTGCCGGCCTTGTGGGCTGCTTCCATCGCCCTCCACGATCCGTGAACGTCGCCGAAGGGCTGATGGATCAGGTACAGATCGAGGTAGTCGAGCTGGAGGCGGCGCAGCGACTTGTCGATGGCCAGCAGGGTGCGCTCGTAGCCGTTGTCCTCGACCCAGAGCTTCGTCGTAACGAACAGCTGGTCTCGCGCCACGCCGCTGCGGCGCAGCCCCTTGCCGACAGCCTCTTCGTTCATGTACGAAGCTGCCGTGTCGATCAGGCGATAGCCGGCCTCGATGGCATCGACCACGCTTTGCTCGCACTGCGCCGGGTCGGCAATCTGGAAGACGCCGAAGCCGAGGGTCGGCATCCGCACGCCATTGTTCAAAGTCACGTATTGCATATCGAGTTCTTTCATCAAGGCCGCGTCGCGAACACTTCGCGGGCAACGCCGGTTGCCGTCACCGCGTTGGGCCAACCGGCATAGAAGGCGAGGTGCGTCAGTGCCTCGGCCAGCTCGTCTTTGGACAAACCGTTGTCGAGCGCGCGGGACATGTGCGAGCGCAACTGGTCGGGCCGATTCATTGCGATGAGCGCGCTCACGGTAATCAGGCTCCGGTCGCGCGGCGAAAGACCCGGCCGCGCCCACACGTCGCCGAACAGCACGTCGTCGGTGAGCTGTGCCAGCTTCGGAGCGACGTCGCCAAGCAGGCGCTGGGCCTGCGACGGCCCGGCGGCCGCGGCAGCCTGCGACGCGCCGTACTGCGCATCGCTGACCTGCTCCAGCCAATCCACCGCCTTGCCATCGAGAGCTTCCGTGATGGCGATGTGCGTCATCGCGCTGGTGGGAGCGGCCCCATGCCAATGCTTCATGCCCGGCGGAATGTGCACGACGTCGCCGGCCTTGATCTCTTCGATCGGGCCGCCGAGGCGCTGCACGCGGCCAACGCCGGCGGTGACGATCAAGGTCTGCCCCAGCGGATGTGTGTGCCATGCAGTGCGCGCACCGGCGGCGAAGCTCACCGAGCCGGCGGACGTGCGCTCAGGCCCGGCCGGCGTGTAGAGCATCTCGACGCGCACGCTGCCTGTGAAATTCTGTGCAGGTGCACTGTTCGCCGTGCGTGTGCCGGCCCAGGAAATCTGCAACTCGGGCTCGGCGGCTGCCACGGGCGGCAACATCGAAAGGGCCAGCGCGGCTGCGGCGAAATGCTTCATCGGGTTCTCCCAGGTTGGCTGCGCGGACGCAATATCCACGCAGTCTAGGAGCTGCACCCACACCCGAATAGACGGCAAACGCTTGTTGGATTGACAAGCCGGAACGGACAATCGGCGCTACCGCGCCCGGCTTCAAGCCAGCTTCATTTCTTGCGATGCTGGTAGATCTGGATCAGGTTGCCGCACGTATCCGCGAAGATCGCAAGCCTGACCGCCCCGCTGTCCATCGGGTCCATGGTGAAGCGCACGCCGTGCTCCTTCAGGCGCTTCACGTCTGCCTCGAGGTTGTCGCTCTCGAAGGCCGTCGATGGGATCCCCTGGCTCATCAACGCCTGCTGGTACGCGAGGGCCGCGGGGTTGGCATTGGGTTCCAGAGAAAGCTCCGTGTCGCCGCCCTCAGGAGACCGTACCGAGAGCCACTTGTATGCCCCGAGCGGGATCTCCTGGCTCTTCACGAAGCCGAGGACCTGCGTGTAGAAGGCCAGGGCCTTGTCCTGGTCGTCGACGAAGATGCTCGTGAGGTTGATGCGCATGATTGGTGGGCTCAGTGAGGTACAGGGCCACTATCCTGCCCGACATGGCCGGATTCGACTTCGCCGAAATTGAGGTCACCCGCATGGGCCTGGTTCATCAGCGCGATGCACCCTGCAGGCGCAACGATGAGCTTGGCCGTCCGACGGTATGCCCGTGGAGGCACACCGAAGCGCCTGCTGAACAGGCGCGAAAAGCTCCCCGGGTTGTCGAAGCCCAGCGCCAGGCCGATCTGCGTGGCGGGCTCGTCAGTGGCAAGGAGCATTTCGCGCGCGCGGTCCAGGCGTGCGCGCGTCCGGCATTGCAAGGGCGTCTCGCCGAAGAGCGCGCTGAACTGGGTGATGAAATGCGAAGTCGACAAGCCAGCCTCTTGCGCCAGATGCGCCACGCTTGCCGGCGGCTCCAGTTCGAACTGGAGGCGATGGCGGGCATCGCACATTCGTTTCAGAAGGTCGGGCGAGATCATGGCGGGTGGCGGCGCGTGATGCCCTGCATTGTCGTTGCGGCTGGCACGCCTCTATCTTGCGGCTGCCTTGGGCCAACCGATATGTGCGGCGCGACGAAGACTGGCTTTCACAACCTGGCGATGAAAAGGAGCGATAACCAATATGTAGGCTCGGCCCAGGAGGTTGTGGCAGTGGACGACGGTTGAGACAGTCAGTTGGCCACCGAGCGTTGGAGACAAGTCGGGGGTGTGGAGTACCGACAGTCTGAAATCGAGGTGCTTGTCGTCCTCGCCCAAGACGATCTCGGTTTCGCTTTTGGCGTAGACCTTGAAGATGCCAATGCGGTCGGCGTTGGCTTCGCTGGAGAGAGTCGCGAGGTGCTTGGCGGTCTTCAGACCAAAGCACGCAACGATTGCATCCCGGGCATTGGTGAGCCATCCGATCCAGGATGGCTGCTGCGAAATAAGGAATCGCCACAGGACCTCTGGATCGCTGGAGGTGCCAAAGGGAAGTTGAACCGCAAATGCGTCCGCGAGATTCGTTGATTCATAAATAGTAGCGACGGCAGACTGCGTGGGGAGAGCAACCGGCTTTACTAGCGTGAGTTCGCTTGGCATGAATGGCGCTCCTAGGCCTAACGGATGACATGAGGGGCGGGCGACGGCGGGCGAAGCCAGATGCTGCACGTCTCCCTCGCCGGAAGGGATGAAGACGTGACAGGGTTTGAACGCATACGTTGATGAGCGTGACGAAACCTGTGTTCTCGGCAATCGTAGTCATTGGAAGACTCCAGCGTCTCAAAGAGAAATCGCTCCCGACCCTCGCATCTTATGCGTGGCAGGTCGCACTGGACTCCATAGTTGGCACAAGTGGAAAAGCTCGGCCTCCTGCCCGTCGCGGTATTCTCGGCGGCGACTGTGGAAGCTACAGTGCTCTCATGACCGACACAAGCATGCTCCCTCCTGACCTGCAAGCCGCCATGCGTGCACGAGACGAAGCCTTCTATACCGTCGATGCGGCGCAGTGGGGCAAGTACACCGCAAGCGACTTCACGACTGTCCAGCAGAACGGCCAGTTCATGTCTCGGACCGAACGGATCGGCAACCTTCAAACGCAGAAACAGCGGCCCTATGTCCCACGCGAACGCGAGCAACACGAACAGCAGGGCGACCTTGTAGTCACTCGCTTTTTCAGCGGCGGGCTATGGGTAGTGGAAGTCTGGAAGCGCATCGACGGTGCATGGGCCACCGTGATGACTCAAGCCACCACTGCGACTTCCACCACGCCCTGACCCACCGTTCATGGAGTGTCCGGTTCTGGCCGGGAGCACGAACTCACGCAGCTCCTGTTTGCTCATTCAGCGGCCGGCAAACCTCCAGCACCACTGCGCGCAGCCACCGATGCGCG
This sequence comes from Variovorax sp. YR634, assembly GCF_900106655.1. Taxonomy (NCBI): domain Bacteria; kingdom Pseudomonadati; phylum Pseudomonadota; class Betaproteobacteria; order Burkholderiales; family Comamonadaceae; genus Variovorax; species Variovorax sp. YR634. Next base: position 7,621 of record NZ_FNOL01000001.1, on the reverse strand, counting down.
GGGTCCCGGTCAAGACGCGGATGCCACATCTGCGACACGGTGATCTGCTCCGTGGGCATCGGCAGCGGGAACGAGCGCAGCGTGCCCCGCGCCCTCAGGTGTTCGAAGTACGAAGACGGTATCAGCGCCACCAGGTCAGTCGCGGCCGCTATCGACAAGGCGGTGCTGAAGCTGGGCACGACGACTGCGGTATTGCGCACCAGGCCCATCGCTGCGAGAGCGTCGTCCACCGGCCCTACAGTCCGGCCGTGGCGTGAAGTGACCACGTGGTCGCAAGCGGCGTAGCGCTCGGCAGTGATCCCGGGTTCGGCGAGCAGGGGATGGCCCTCGCGCACCGCAGCGACAAAGCGGTCGCGGTAGAGCGCCTGAACGCGCACCTCCGGGCCCGCCTCGCCGAGAACGCCGACATCCAGATCGATCAATCCCTCGCGCAGGGGACGAACGTCCTTGTCGGGCTTGGGCGCGAAGCGCAGGCGAACGCCAGGCGCTTCGTGCGCTGTGCGAGCCACGAGCCGATGCGCGAAGCCCTCGATGAAGCCGTCGTTGGCCCGTATGGTGAACAGTTGCTGGAGCGTGCGAGGGTCCATGCTCGCGCCGGCGGGCTGAAGCGCCGCGCGCGACTCCTGCACCAACTCCCTGACGCGGTCGCGCAGTGCCAGCGCATGCGGCGTGAGCACCATCGCGCGACCCGCGCGTACGAGCAACTCGTCCCCGGTCGATTCCCGCAATCGCGCGAGCGCCCGGCTCATGGCCGATTCGCTCAGACCCAGGCGCTCGGCGGCTTTCGCGACGCTGCCCTCGGAAAGAAGTGCGTTCAACGCAAACAGCAGGTTCAGGTCGGCATCTGTTGGCATGCCCGAAACCTAGCACGGCTGCGATGGTTTCGACAGGCGCCGCATGCAGGAACAAGCTGCGCGCCACGCGCTGGGCAAGCCGTGTGTGCGGTTCTAAGCTGGCTTGGCGCAATAGAGCGTGCCTCTTCCAGTTGCCCAATCATGTTGTCCTCCACGCTTCGACCGAACTCTTCTTCCACCATGGCCCGCACCGTCGAAACCCAAGAGGTGAACGACGTGAACGCGGTGCATGACGCCGATGGCCTGCCTCTGCCGCGGCGCTTCGCAGCCGTCGCCGCGATCCTGGGTGCGGGCGTGCTGGTGGTGCTCGACGGCGCCATCGCCAACATCGCGCTGCCTGGCATCGCCCAGCAACTGCAGGCGACGCCCGCCGATGCCGTCTGGATCATCACGGCCTACCAGCTGGCCGTGGTCATGTTCCTGTTGCCGGCTTCCGCTGTCGGGGAGCGGTTCGGGTATCGGCGCGTGTTCGCTGGCGGCGTCGCGCTGTTCACCGCGGCGTCGGTGTTGTGCGCGTTGGCTCCGTCGCTGCCATGGCTCGTGGCCGCGAGGTGCCTCCAGGGCCTGGGCAGTGCGGCCGTGATGCCTCTTGGGCTGGCGTTGTTGCGTTTTACCTATCCGCGTCGATTGCTGGCGCGCTCGATCGCCTGGAATGCGCTCGCCGTCGCGGCCGCTTCCGCGTCGGGGCCCACCCTTGGCGCTTTCATACTCTCCGCGGCGAGCTGGCCGTGGCTCTTTGCGGTGAATCTGCCGATCGGTCTCGTCGTGCTCGCCGCCTGTGCGGGGTTGCCAAGCCCGCCGCGCTCGGTGCGCCGCATCGACGTGCGGAGCATCGCGCTCAACGCGGTCATGTTCGCCGCCTTCGTGCTCGGAAGCGACCGGCTCGTGGTGCATCCGTTGCACGGCGGCGCGTTGCTCGTGTTGTCGGCCGTTTGCATGATCCTGCTGGTACGGCGCGAGATGCCGAAGGCGGCGCCGTTGATCCCGCTCGACCTGCTGCGCGTGCATTCCTTTCGGGTCTCGGTCATTGCCTCCGTGTGCTGCTTCACCGGCCAGATGGCCAGCCTTGTCGCGCTGCCGTTCTACATCCAGCACGAGCTGGGCCAGAGCGCCGTGACCGCCGGCCTCTTGATGACCCCCTGGCCTCTGGCGGTGATGCTGGCCGCGCCGCTGTCGGCACGCCTGGCCCAGCGCGTGCCGAGTGCATGGCTGTGCGCGGCTGGAAGCGCGTGTTTCGCAAGCGGCCTGGCGCTGTGTGCCTTGTGGCCGCTGCACGGCAACCCGGCCTTGCCGATCGCCGTGTTCACGAGCCTCGCAGGCCTGGGCTTCGGGTTCTTCCAGACGCCCAACAACCAGAACATGCTGCTTTCGGCACCCAAGGAGCGCAGTGGCGCGGCCGGTGGCGCGCAGGGCACCGCCCGACTCACGGGGTTGACGCTCGGCAGCCTGTTGATGAGTTTGATGTTCGGGCTGCTGCCGTCCCACAGCGCAGTGCACTGGGGTCTGGCGGTGGCGGCCCTGGCTGCATTGGCCGGGAGCGTGGCGAGCTTGCTCAGGAGTCCCGCAAGGGCTGGGGTCACCCATGCCCGAGGCCTCGTCAGATAAGCCCTCTGGTCGCCGCCTTCAACGTCGCGGCCGCTCGCGTCGAACATTCGAGCTTGAGGAACAGACGTTCGACATGCGTTCGCACCGTGCGCGGACTGATGCCCAACGCACGAGCAACCTGCTTGGTGTTTTCGCCCCGGCTGATGCAGCGCAAAACCTCCAGTTCGCGCTCTGACAGAGACTGCTCGCCGCGCGCCGGCACCACAGGTTTCGCGGGCGTATGCGTATACGTATGCGACAGAACACTGGCAAGCAAAGCAGCGACGACTTCCTGGTCGAAGCGGCCCGCCTCGGCCTCTTCCTTCATGCGATCGATCGCCTCTGCTTCGGTGAACTCCGCTCGCCACGGACGGCGGGTTCGAAGAGAAACCCACTGCTCGGCTGCGGCAACAATCTGCCCCTCCTGCAGCATCGCCGCACCCGATCGGCCGCGGAAATAGCCGGAGCCATCGCGCCGCTCGAAGGCGAAGGATGCGATTTCTGCTTCGAGCGCGAGTCCGTCGATTTGCCCGGCGGCGCGGGAGGTCCAGTAGGGCACGAGCCGCAGGCGTTCCAGTGACGAGGCCGGCAGCGGTTCGGGCGCGTTCCAGATGGCGTTGGGCACCGACGCCCGCCCAATGCCGTGGATCAGTCCAGCCTTGTACGTGCGGTGGCACAAGGCCTCGTCCAGGCCGGCACGCGCGCTGCAATCGCGCGCCAGTTGGGCCACGCGACGCGAGTAACCCGTCATCCAGGGAAGCTTGAGATCGATCACGTCGCCCACGAGCTCCAGCCCGACCCGTCGAAGCATCGAAGCGGGCTGGTCGGCAGCGTCGGTCCACGGCGGGGCGGCGGAATCCAGCGCATTCATCCACGTCGAGACCCACGGTGCGCTGGCGTCGACAAGAGCGCCGGGGTAGACGCTGTTCGCGCGTCCGCGGGCCAACGCGAGCGCTTCGTCGAGCCCGTACAGGCGGCTGAAAATCTCGAGGTCGCTCGCCAGGGCCACGACGTACGTCGCAAGCGGCACGTCGTTGCCTTGCAGAAGGCCGGGCACGCCGCCACCGTCGTAGGTCTCGAAGATGGCGCGCAGCGCAGCTTCGGTATCGGAACCCAGGCCCAGCGTGTTCGCGATGTCGCCGGCGATTTCGCAATGGATGTTGGCCATGGCGAGCATGGCGTTGGGAATGGGCACGCTGCGGGACGGCTGCTGCGCCGTTCGCGGCTTCTGCGATGCAAGAAGGGCGCTTCGCCCTTGCACGTCGTCTTCCAGAAAGTCTGCGAACTCCTGGGCATTGGCAGTGCAACCCGACCAGCGCAGCAGCGCGACGTGCCGGGCGGCCTCGACCTGCGATGGGTCGCAGCGGGCCTGCGTCGCGATCATGCCGGCGAGCCACGCGGTGCGCAGCGAATGGTCGGTCGGCTGGCCCATGCTCAGGTCGCCGATGAAAGCAAGCGCGCGGACTGCGTCGAAAACGGCAATGGTCGTGTCGTCGGGCATGAAATGGCTGGGGCAAAAGCCCAGCATCGCACAGTCGCTCTTTTTCGGGGCCTGTCGGTCATTCGACCGATACCGCGCCTGGTGCCGCCAAAACAGAATCTCCTGCACCTGCCCCGCTCAAGGGGCTGCGACCTTCCTTCCTACCCGATCTCGCGGTCTTCACCGCCAATGCCATGTCCAACACCAACCAGTCCCCTCTTCAGCGAGCCGCGTGGCTGCGCAAGCTCTACTTCATTCGCGCCGCTTTTTCCTTCGCGTGGGTCGCGCTGGCGTTCACCGCAGCCAAGGGGTCGCCCGCACTCGCAATCGGCCTGCTGATCGTCTATCCCGCATGGGATGCGCTGGCAAACCTGCTGGACGCCAGGATGACGGGGGGCGCAAAGGCCAACCCCACGCAGGTTCTGAATGCCTGGATGAGCGGGCTGGTCACGGTTGCCGTGGTGGTTTCGCTCGTGCTCAAGCTGCAGATCATCTTGGTGATCTTCGGGGTGTGGGCCATCGTTGCGGGGCTGCTTCAGCTGGCGACGGCCATCCGTCGTCGCAAGAGCGATCGAGGGCAGTGGGTGATGATGCTGAGCGGGGCTCAGTCTGCGCTGGCCGGGGGATTTTTTGTGGCGCAGCAAGGCAGTGCAGCGCCCGTTGTGCAGACCTTTGGCGGTTATGCGGCGGTCGGGGCTGTGTACTTTCTGATTTCCGGACTTGTCATCCTGTTTCGGCAGTCCAGAGCCAAGGCCGGCGCGTTGGCTCCCGAGAAGGCTTGATGCCGACCTTCCACCCATACGTGCGGATGGGTACTATCGGCCCCAAGCAAGGAGACTCGAATGAGAAAGCTCAAGATCATGGAGCACGTGTCGCTGGACGGCGTGATCCAGTCCTCCGGCGAAGACGACTTTCCCTACGCTGACTGGACCGCGCCCTATCGGACGCCCGAGGGCCGGGATGAAGTCTTCGCCGCGCACGGCGGGCGCTTCGATCTGCTGCTCGGCCGTCGCACCTACGACATGTGGTCGGGCTTCTGGCCAAAGGCACCGAGCAGTCCGATGGCAGACGGCTTGAATGCGGCAACCAAATATGTCGTTACCCACCGTCCGGAAAGTCTTGAGTGGGGCCCGTTCGAGAGCCTTGGACCGGACATCGTCGAGGGCATTCAACGCATCAAGTCGCAAGCTGGCCCTGACCTTGTCCTCTGGGGCAGCTCCACGCTGACATCGACGCTGCTCGAACATGGGCTTGCAGATGAAGCCATGCTGATCGTCTATCCGGTCCTGCTGGGCACTGGAAAGCGCCTCTTTGCGGAGGGAACGCCACCACGCTCCTTCGAGCTCGTCAGCACGAAAGCAATGCCGTCCGGAATCATCCTCAGTGCTTACAGGTTCAACGGGCCTCTGAAGACCGGATAGTCAGGCGCCGCGACATCGGCGCCGGTTTCGCCGACATCTCCTTTGCCAGCGCCGCCGCATCGACACAATCACCCGCAGCCCAGCTGCTGCGCAGCGTTTCCCGAAGATCACGAAGCTCGCGGCGCTGCGACCTCAGCGTCGACATGAGCCCGTCGATCTCGGCGAGCCGAACGTCGAGGTTGCGCATCAACTCGTCCTTCCTGAATCCTTCGGCGCTTGCGAAGACGCCCCCAAGCGTGTCGAGCGAGAAGCCGAGCGATTGCGCGACCTGGATCAGCCTGAGCCGTTCGATCGCATCGTTCGAGTAGCTCCGGTAGCCGTTGCTGCCACGCTGTGCCGCCGGCAGCAGGCCACTCTTTTCATAGAACCGGATGGCGGACGGGGCCACGCCCGTTGCCGCGGCAAGTTCACCGATCTTCATGGCGCTTGACCTTCAAGTTGACTTCAAACTTAGCATCACCCGCATTCTTCTCTTCGTGAGTACGGAAGGCCAGCGCAACGTGAACAGTCCCCTCTTCTCCAGCTTGACCCTGCCCAACGGCAGCGTCGTTCCCAACCGCATCGCCAAGGCGGCCATGGAAGAGAACATGGCGGCCGTCGGGCAGTTGCCCGGGCCCGCGATCTTCGAGCTTTACAGGGCGTGGGCAAGTGGCGGCACCGGCCTGATCATCACCGGCAACGTGATGATCGACGGGCGGGCGTTGACGGGGCCTGGCGGCATCGTGCTCGACGCCGGAACGGCCATCGAGCCGTTCATCGAGTGGTCGAGGGTCGCGCGCAGCCGCGGTGCGCAAGCGTGGATGCAGATCAACCATCCAGGCCGGCAGGTGCGCGCCAACATGGGCGAAGAGGCGTGGGCGCCGTCTGCGGTTGCGCTCGATCTTGGCAAGCACAGCAAGCTGTTCGCCATGCCGAGGGCAATGAGCGAGGCCGAGATCGCCGAGATCATCACCCGCTTTGCCAACACCGCGACGGCGGCAGAACGCGCAGGCTTCACCGGCGTTGAAATCCACGCGGCGCACGGCTACCTGATCTCGCAGTTCCTGTCGCCATTGACCAACCGGCGCGACGACCGTTGGGGCGGAAGCCTCGCCAACCGTGTGCGATTGCTGCTCGAGGTCGTGAAAGCGGTTCGGACACGTGTCTCGCCGGGGTTCTGCGTCGCGGTGAAGCTCAATTCGGCCGACTTCCAGCGGGGCGGGTTCTCGGAAGACGATGCGCGGCAAGTCATTCTCTGGCTGAACGAGTTGCCAGTCGATCTGGTCGAGTTGTCCGGCGGCAGCTACGAAAGCCCTGCAATGCAAGGCGCCACCGCCGACGGCCGCACGCTGGCCCGCGAGGCGTACTTTCTCGAGTTCGCATCGAAGCTCGCGGCCGTGGCGAAGATGCCGCTGATGACGACGGGTGGCATCCGGAGCATGGCGGTGGCAGAGAAGGTCATCGCAGGCGGCGTGGCCATTGCCGGCATGGCCACCGCGCTCGCACTCGTGCCCGATCTGCCCGCGCAGTGGCTGGCAGGCAAGCACCCGACGGGCGACACCACCCCTGTGCGCTGGAAGGACAAGACCATGGCCGCACTCGCATCGATGGCAATGGTCAAGCGCCGGCTCTGGGCGCTTGGTGAAGGGCGATCGAATCGGCGGGCCTATTCGCCGCTGGTCAGCACAGTCTTGATGCTTGCAAGAACGCAGCGGCTCACGCGCCGCTACCGGCAATGGCGAGGCGAGACAAGAACAAGTCGACCTGGCTTTCGTCCGTTGCCCATGAGGTGACCAGGCGGATCACGGAGTGGCCGTCGCCCGCCCTTCCCCACACATAGAACGCGAAGTCTTTCTGCAACGCAGCGATCACCGGGTCCGGCAGGATGGGGAACACCTGGTTGGTCTCGGTATCCGCAGCCAGTGCATGGCCCGCCGAGGTGATGCCGGATGCGAGCTTTGCCGCCATGGCATTGGCGTGCTGCGCCATCGACGTGAACAGACTGGCGGCGCCGAACAGCTCCTGGAACTGGATGCCCAGCAACCGCCCCTTCGCCAGCATGCCGCCGCGCTGCTTCAGATGAATTGCGAAGTCTTCCTTCAGTGCAGGGTTGCAGACCACGATGGCCTCTCCCAGCAGCGCACCGACCTTGGTCCCACCGATCCAGAAAATGTCTGCCTGTTTGATTCCGCCGATCTCTGACCCTAGGGGGGTGCGGACGAAAACTTGGACTACCAGGAGGTAGTTCGTGTATTCCTACGAAGATCGGATTCGAGCCGTTCAGCTCTACATCAAGCTTGGCA